>NZ_CP028843.1:4705000-5305000 GCF_003058325.1 Methylobacterium currus | reverse complement strand
CCCAGGATAAGCAGGACGATCGACGCAATCTCGACGTAATGTGCCCGTGCCGTCCGGCTCACCGAGCTGGCCGAGTGGGCGAAGACGATCAACCCCATGGCGATGGTCATGGCCAGGATGGTGGCGACCGAGCGCGCCCTGAAACAGATGATGTAGGCCAGCACAACCCCGAGGGCTGCCATGCCTCTCGCCGCCGGCGGGGATTTCGGCGAGATAGCGAGCGCGACGCAACACAGCGCCAAGTAGGCGCCCGTGTAGCACATCGTGTTCTTGTTTGCGAATAGTCCGGACCAATTGACCGTGCTCGTCATGCCATCGATGACGTAGTTATTTTTCAAAAGACTGAGAATGACAATTATTGTACTGGCGGTGGCAAGCGCGTAAATGAAGTCCTTCGGCCGCACGAGCCAAGCCAGAAGGAGGCCCATCAATGTCGTCAGGCCGAGTTGAAGGCCTGCTCGCAGCGTATCGAGGGGGACCGACGACCAGATCGACGATGCGGTTGCGAAGCCGGGCACGAGCCAGAGGTACCAGACGCCCCTGGATATCGCAGTCTTGAGCAGGAGCCGTGGCCAGGCGGCAAATATTCCGATCATCACCAGCAATACTAAGTACAAAAATATTGATCCGTACGCCTCCGCAATCATGACGGAAAGTATGATAAATACCGACAAGAAAAAGCAAATTTTCCTTATATTTGGAAATATCAATTCGCTTGAGTGATCAGACATGGTAGGAGATATTGATGGATAATGGGACATGAAAGATGAGGCCTTGATTTCGAATGAGTTGAAAGATCCGCCGTGAGTCACTGAGAGATCGGAAACGGAATGCCGGCCGACGCGGTCGTTCGCGGACGCGCCTCCGGTTGATGCCGCGCCCAATCGGCACCAAGACGACGCGGAGACATGGACGAGGCGGCCTTCGGATAGAGGAAATGATACGCCTGGTCGCGATGATATCGTCCCGATGATCGCCTGGCCAGAGTTCGGCACTGTCAATCAGGCGCCGGCCGCGTCTTTCGTCGACTGCGATCACCGGCGCGAATGCGGGCGTCCCGCGCCGGCTTGGAATGCACCGTTCGACGCAGGCAACACCGGCCCTCGTCATAGGTGATCTAAAGAAAGTCCGTTGGTCGACCGCGCGCAGTCGACATACTCTCCCGCACCGCGGCGCTATCGCGGCGATGCGAAAGCGTTCGGCGCATCAGCGCCGCCACCCGTCCGGGCTTACCTTGCACCTTCGAACAAGTCCGTTCGAAGGCGCGGCGCTATCAGAGCGCGGCGAGCCGGACGGCTTGAGGCGGTGACGCGTCGTCCGGCGCGAGCGCCCGCACGATCGGGCCGTAGCAGGCCTCGCTCGAGAACGCCGCCCGAGCGGCGCCATGAGCGGCTGTGGCGAGGCGGGTGCGCGCAGCGTCGTCGGCAAGCAGGGTGACGACGGCCTCCGCGAAGCCGGCGGCGTCGTCATGGACCCTGACGCAGCCCGCCACCTCCCGCTCGACACCCTCGATTGTCGTGGACGTGGCGACGATGGCCTTGCCCCAGCTGAGCGCCTCGACGAGCTTGATCTTTAGCCCACTGCCGACGCGAAGCGGCGAGATGACGACCGCCGCCTCCCGATAGAGCGGGGCCAGATCCGGCACGACGCCGAGAAAGGACACGCCGGGAGGGGGGCCTTGAAGGTCCCGCGTGACCGAGCCGGCGACCTGAAGGACCGCTGTCGGGCAGCGCTGCCGCACGAGCGGCAGGATCTCGTCGCAGAACCATTGCAGGCCGTCACGGTTCGGTGCGGCGCTGCTGCCAACGAACAGGATGGAATCGCCGCGCCCCGGATGCGGTTCACGCACGACTGCCGCCATAGGGGCGACGATCACCGGCCGGGTCAGTCCCCCGGCGACGAGGTCGGCGGCTTCCTGAGCCTGGATCGCGATCACCGCGTCCGCCACGCTTAACCGTCCCGCCTCCTCGTCGAAGGCGAGATGGCTGATCGAGTCGTCCTGACCGATGCGCGCGAAACGCTGCTGCCGCGTCGACACGAGATCGTGCATCAGGACCAGGGTCCGGCCTTCCCTCCCCAGGAGGTAGGGTCGCGTCTCGGTAAGATAGGCGTAGTCGAACAGCACGTGATCCGAGAGGCCGGCGCCCTGCGCGGCGACGAAGAGCCGGTCGGCCCGGGTCAGGGGAGCGGCAACCGCGTAGGGTGCCCGGGCGGAGAGGAGGCGCCGCGTCACACGCAGTTTGAATAGAACGAGATCGAGGGCGCCCAGCACCATGCGCAGGAGGACGCGCGGATCCGTGGTGATGATGACGTTGCCGATCCGCGTTCCTCCCCTGACCTCGAACGACGCGAAGGCTTCGGCGGCCGCTCCGAGACGGATGAACGGCGTGCGCCCGAACGTCGTCGACGACGGTGACCGGAAGTGTGGGGTGAAGCCCTGCTGCTTGAGATAGGCGACGATGCTGAGGAGATAGGCCGAACTCCCGTTCGTCGCCCCCTCCAGCCGCTGGCGCGACAGCACCAGCAGGGGCCGCCCCGGTTCGATCGCGGCCGGCCGCCGCCGGCGTGGCACCAGCGACGCGAGCCGCCGCCGCACGATGCCCCCCAACAGCAGGGCCGACGACGGCGAGGCAGACAGCGTACGGATCGCCGCGCCCGGCGACCGCGCCTTGAGCGCTGCCACGAGCCGCTCATAGTACAGCGTCCGGCGCGCCGACGCCGCCCGCAGCCGTGACGCCAGATGGACCTGGTCGTTGCCAGGCGGGATCAGCGCCCGGAAGCGTTCCTCGGCCTCCTCGATGGCGACGCACTGCGCTTCGGTGATCCGGTGCGACACGGATGCGGAATGGCGGCGATAGAAGTAGGTGAGGTCGGGATAGATGCGCATCCGCGCCCCACCGACCAGCAAACGCGCGATTAGATCGCTATCCTCGCCGATGATCAGCCGCTCGTCGTAGCGGGCCTCGCCGAGAGCGGAGCGGCGCAGGACGGGCTTGCAGTAACCGAGCGCCGGCAAGTGACCGAAGATGACGTTCGACCGAATATAGGTCGCCGCGTCGATCCAATGGGGCGCCCTCGCCCAGCCGCCCCGGAAGAGCGGCCGGGCCGGCTCTCGGGCATCGTCGTCGAACAGAATCAGGTCGTCGGCAACGATGTCGGCGCCGTCCCGCTCCGCGTGGGCGACGAGGGTCTCGAGGCGGCGCGGATGGATGAGGTCGTCCGAGTCGACCACCGCGATCCAGTCGCCGCGGGCGACCGTCAAGGCTTGATTCCGGGCCGCCGCCGGCCCGCGATTGACCTGCGAGCGCAGCATCCGCAGGCGGCGGTCCCCGCGCGCCAGGTTCTCCGCGATCGCGATACTGTCGTCAGCGGATGCGTCGTCGGCGAGAATGATTTCCAGGTCGGACAGGGTCTGTGCCTGCACCGCCCGTATCGCCTCGGCCAAGTAGGGCCCACCATTGTAGTTGGCCATGATGACCGACACGAGCGGGCGTCGATCGGACTGGTCGGTCACACCTGAGCTCCACTCGGACTTCACGAATCTTCGCGGACGCCCGTGTAGCGCAAACTGATCCAGTGTGACCACCTCTCCTGTCCGGAAAATCATCACAGCGAAGGAGATGCTGATGGTCCGCATCGACTTGCTGTGCCGATTCATCCATCGTCACCACAGTCCTGTCGCATAGGCGCATGCGGAAGGCCGAGTTGTGCACGGGGTCGCCGAGCATGGGCTCGATTGTCACCGCCGCTCCCGATGGCGGATGCTGCTGACTCACCGACGCCGTTCGAGCGGAGTGGACCCGAGCCAGCCAATATCGGAGGAGACCCTGCTTGATAGACGCCCACAGAGTTGACGCGCTTCTCGCCATGCCGGGGCTCCGCTACGAGGTCCTGGCATGACGAAAGGGATAAGAACGCTGTTGGAGGAATTTGAACGGGATTTTAGACGTTCGGCGTGCGATTCAGGGCAATGCAAGCCGTATAATAATATTATATCTCACGGCGATGCAAGTTTAATATTGCATACTAGCTCGAATTAGATCTTAGTTCGACATTGAATATGTATTGATATCGACGATTATCTTCGCTTGATTTAACGTTAAGAGCGATCACGACGCGCAAGCCGGCGAACAGGCGCTAAAGATTGCTGGCCATCGGATCGCAATTGGGGGCTCGGAAGAGTCTCGTCGCACCGCCGGCTTTCGGAGGGAGAACCCCATCCTTCAAGTCATCCCGCCCCTGTTCCAGCTGTGACCAACCGCGCGCGCCCGCGGGACCTGCGGACATTCCTTTAGATCGGCGGAGCGGACCATGCCGCCGTCATCCGCGATCGGCCAACGCGAGGTCGCCGTCTCAAAGCCGATCGCGAGCGAGGGTCAGGTATCCGGGCTTTCCCGCTTGGGTGATCGTCAGCGTTCCGGCGCCGAGAAGGCCGATGAATCGATCGTGGCCGATATCGAAGACAACCATCCGTCCGTCGGTCGCGACGATCCACAGGCTCTCCCACTCGAACGGATGGGCTGGATTACGGTTCACCTGCATCGCGTCCTGGTCGATCGTCCACGTGGTTCCGGTCCCGAGCCACCGGCCCTCGAGAGCCTGCCGCAAGGACAAAGCGAGGGCGGGCGAGGAGAGTGCGGCGATGGCAACGCATCCGCCGACGACCGGCCCGAGCGCCGTGGGAAAGCGCCGGGTCATCTAACGCTTCTCCAGACAGGTCGCGCCGCCATCGTCGCTGAGTCGACTCGATCTCGGGACCGGCCTGCGCGATCAGGCTGTCGCAGGGATCGGGCGATCGAAACGCGCGCGGCATGCCATGCCACGCCGGAGCCTGACCTGATGTCCTCGCTGGCGACCGTCCGCCGCAAACAACATCCGCGCATCTATTTTTTCTCTTTCGAAGATGTCGCTTGCCGGAAACCATAGGAGCAGTGATTGTCAGGATGCGGCATTGCGGATCGATGGTCTCTCACGTATCTGTCCGACACTGTCACCGATGACATAGGGCGGTTGGCCCTGCCGGATAAGACGATGCTCCAAATCAAAGAGAACCCGCTCACCTTCGTGGGCGCGGAGCATGGCCCTGCCGAAGAGCCTTTTGCATGGGTTCCCTCGGTCATTGAGTTCATCGGTCGCGCAAGGCGCACGATTATCGTTTCGATGATGGTCTGCGTCGCACTCGCCATACTTTACTTGGTGCTGGTGACGCCTAAATTCGATGCCACTACGCAGGTTTTGATCGATCTCCGTCAGTCCGAGCTCTTCCGGCAGCAATCCTCGCCGACCGACTCCCAGGTCCTGAACTCTCTCGTTGAGAGCCAAGTCGAAATCCTTCGCTCGGACGCGACCGCCCTCGCGGCCGTGAATGCGCTCGGTGCCGCGACGGTGGAGGCCGAGCTGGCCCAAGAAGGCTCGATATTGAGCCCGGGAAACCTCATCGCGCTCCTGGTCAGTCCTGATGCGCCGAAGGACGCGCGACAAGTGCGACTCGCGCTGGCCGAGCGGTTGATGAAGATGACGACCGTGCGCCGTGTCGGGATCACCAACCTGATCGAGATCACGGTTCGCAGCACGTCGCCGGATCGCTCCGCACGTCTCGCCGACGCGCTCGCCGACGCGTTCATCGCCGGACAGCTCGAAGCGAAATACGAGACCACGCGCCGCGGCGGCATCTGGCTCCAGACTCGGCTTCAAGAGCTTCGCGAGCAGGCGACGGCCGCCGACCGGGCAGTCCAAAAGTTCAAGGCGGATCGGAACATCATCGACACCGACAAGGGACTGATGAGCGAGCGACAGGTCGGTGACCTCAACGCCAACCTCATCGTGGCCCAGTCCAAAACCGCTGAAGCGAAGGCGCGCTACGATCGCATCAACGACATCCTGAAGAGCGACGTCCGCGATGGCGCCGTCGCGGAGGTCGCCCAGAACCCCGTCATCGTCCGCCTGCGGCAGCAATACCTCGATACCGCGAAGCGCGAGGCCGACATCGCGTCGAAATACGGCAGCAGCCACATCGCGGCGGTCAACGCACGTGCCGAAATGGCCGAGATCGAACGCTCGCTGCGGGGCGAACTCACCCGCATCGCCGAGATCTACAAGAGCGACTACGAGGTGGCGCGCGCCGGAGAGACGGCGCTCAAGCGTCAACTCGACCGTCTCATTGCGGAAGCGGGCACCAACAACCAAGCGCGCGTCGAGCTGCGCTCGCTGGAAAGCTCGTCTCAGACCTACCGTGCGCTCTACGAGAACTTTCTCCAGAAATACACGCAGGCCGTTCAGGATCAATCCTTCCCGATCTCCGAAGCGCGCGTGGTCGCCGCAGCACAGCCGCCCTTGCGCAAGTCGGCCCCGAAATCGACCTTGATTCTGCTCGCGGCTATTGTGGCGAGCCTCGCGGTCGGAATGGTCCTGTCTTTCATCGGCGAACTGATCCGCCGCGGCGTCCGGAGCGTGACCGCCGTGGAGCAGGTGACGGGACTGCCTTGCATCGCCGTGATCCCGACCGTGGGTCAGCGCCGCACGCGATGGCAGCGGCTTGCCGACCTCGTCGGCGTGACGAACGTCAAGCCCGCGCGCGCCGTAATGCGGGACAGCGTGGCCAGGCCCCATGCGGCCACGGCCGACGAGATGCACCGGATCAAGTTCACGCTTGACCGACGTGTCCTCAAGGACGGGGCCTGTTCGGTCATCGGCATCGTGTCGGCGATCTCCGGCGAGGGCAAAACCACTCTTGCGTCGAATCTTGCGCACTACCTGGCCCGAAGTGGCCGGCGCGCGTTGCTGCTCGACTGGGACCTGCGCCATCCCCTCCTGTCCCGCAGCCTGGTTCCTGAGGCGGAGGTCGGATTGATCGAGGCGCTCTCCAAAGCGACCACGTCAGGGCTGCAGGCGCTGGAGGCAGGGGGAGGCCACTTGCACATCCTTCCGACCGTCGTCACTGGTCACGTGGAGCATACCGCGGAGCTTCTTACCGGCGGCGTCAACCAGCAATTGATGGCGGTCTTCCGGAAACAGTACGACGTCATCATCGTCGATCTTCCGCCGATGGCCGACTTTATCGATACGCGAGCTGCCGACAACATGATCGATGCTTATCTCCTGGTCGTGCGATACGACTACGCCGATCGGAACGTCATCCGTGACTGCCTGGCGCAAGACAAGTTCGATGCCAAGCGCGCGATCGGTGCTGTTCTGAACAGGGTGAGTCGGCGCCAGCACGAGATGAGAGCGAGCCGCATCTCGCGTTATCTGCCCTGGCGGGATAGCTACTCGTCGCGATATGCGATCGGCGGCGACACGGGCGCGTGATCGCGCCGTTCGCGAACGAAACATGGCCGAACGGTTGTCGAAGGCAGCTGTCGTTCCGGTTCACGACGCCGCGCCGCCCGACCTGACGCTTCGTGGACACCTCCCTTTCTCCTGCCCGGCTGCGAGGTCTCGTGCGGCTTGCGTACTACGTCACCGACGTGCCGAATTTCGGCGACGATCTCAATGCGATCGTGTGGCCGTCTCGTCTCGACGGCATCCTCGACGAGCGGCCCGACGAGGCGTTCGTTGGCATCGGTACGATCATCGGGCGTCCCGAGGTCCGGGCCAATCGGCTTCACGTCTTCTCGAGCGGGGCCGGGAACGACCGGCTCTCCAACTGGGACGGGTGCAAGGTCGTTTACTGGTGCGTGCGGGGACCGTTGACCGCTCGCCTGCTCGGCCTCGATCCCGATGCAGCCCTGGCCGACGGTGCGGTGCTCGCGCCGTTGTCCCCAGCGCTGCCACGCGAGCGGCTCGTGGGCGATCGCATCGTCATCATCCCGCACTGGGAAACGTTAGATTATCCAGGCTGGGACGAGGTGGCGCGTCTTACGGGCTTCGACCTTGTCGATCCGAGGGAGAACCCGGTCTCCGTGATCACCCGGATCGCCAGCGCGAAAGCCGTCCTGACAGAGTCGATGCACGGGGCGATCCTGGCGGATATCTACGGTGTGCCCTGGGCTGGCTTTGCCACGACCGCCAACATATTGCCTGCGAAGTGGCTCGACTGGGCTTTGTCGTGCGGGCGCGCGCTCGACCTCATGGCCGTGCCACCGCCCAGTGCCGCACCTGTTTTCGATCGGGGGCGTCCGCCGGCCGCTTTCGGGCAGCGTTTCGCCGTCGATCTCGAGCATGCCCTCGCGTTTCTACGCGCTCGAACGATCGATCAGCCGCGTGCACCGACGCTGTGGCAGCGGGGTAAGTCAGTTGCGAAGAAGAGTGCACTGGCCCGCGCCTATATTACCAGCTCGGGCATCCTCTCCATGTCGTCGGAGCGGACAGCCGACGCCCTCGCGCAGCTCACCTCCCGGTTGGAAACTCCGACGGATCCGGCGGTCATCTTGCGTCAGCAGGAACGGATGTTGGAGCGGCTCGACACGTTCCGGCGGGCGGTGAGGTGAGGGAACCTGGTCCTGTGTCCACGGCGCCACTCGAGCCTGCGCTGCAGATTCGGGATCATCTCCGCGCTAGGGTCGCCCATCCACGATCACGCCTCGCACATGGCCGGCGCCCGAAGGCGCGAGAGAATCGTTAGATTGCCGCCGCTGCGAGCATCACCGAGCCGCCCTCATAATCGTACGGCCACTGCATGCGGCACTACGGGAACCGGGATTCTGATACGGAGGGGACGTCGTGGCCGGGTCGGATGGGCTGGACCTGACCACCGGTCGTCCGCCTAAATCCAGTTCGACTTGAAAAACCACTAGCAACGGCGTCTTCGAAAGCCGAACTGAAAATATTTATCAGCTAAGCTGTGGTCTATTCGAGTTAAAAATCGGTAAAAACCTTGACGACCGCAGCCCGAATGCGTAAATCGATTCTTATGCATTCAGAGGACTATCCGATGAGCGACGGAACGCGCGGCGTATTGATTGCCGTCCCTGTGCTTAATGAGGAATATCATTTAAGAAAGTGCATCCAATCGTTGCTAGACCAAGATTTTGAGGGCGATACCAAAATCGTCGTCATTGATGGCGGCAGCACCGATCGCACTCGCGAGATTGCGCATAGTCTGTCACGACAAAGCGACAGAATTTATTACATCGATAATCCGGGACGTATCCAATCGAAGGCAATCAATCTGGCTGCGCGATCGAATCTTCCCGGTGATATTCTGGTCAGGGCTGACGCTCATGCCGATTACGGCCGCGACTTCGTGCGGAACTGTGTCTCGATCCTTGTGCAGGGCAAGGCCGAAACGGTCGTCGTTCCGATGCGCACCGTCGGCCGCCGACCGTTCCAGCGTGCGGTCGCGGCCGCACAGAATAGCTTACTCGGCAATGGCGGCGCGGCGCATCGACGGAACGCGACCTCCCGCTTCGTCGATCATGGTCATCATGCAGCGTTTCGGCGGGAGTTCTTTCTGGCGCTCGGCGGCTATGACGAGACGTTCACCCATAACGAAGATGCGGAATTCGATCTACGCGCCCGTGCCGCCGGAGGCCGGGTTTGGCTGTGCGCCGAAGCAGTGATCACTTATTACCCGCGGGCAAAAATAGGCAGCCTTTCTCGCCAATACTTCAACTACGGGCGTGGTCGGGCTCGTAACATGCTCATGCACCGATCCATTCCGAAGCTGCGTCAGGTTGCGCCGCTTTTCATTACGCTGACGTCGCTGGTCTGCATCGTCGGAGCCTTACTATACCCGCCGTCGATCGTATTGCCGCTGGCCTATGGGGCGGTCTACTGCTTGTGGTCGTTCGCTGCTACGCTACGGACCAGGGATCCCGCCGTTCTAGCGATGGGAGTCGCTGCCGCGGCCATGCATATCAGCTGGTCGGCGGGTTTCCTCAAGACGGCCGCGGACGTGCTGCTGGCCCGACATACCCCCGCGTGATTGACTGCTCCGCATCCGGTCACGGCGTCGTTCCGGTATCCGGCCGCGACGCTGGACCGTAGAGATCACCTCACCCTCGTTGCCCGTGAACGGCTTCAAGTTGTAGAAGAAAGTTTACGAAAGCTTCGGATCATAGCATCTCAAACCAGGTCGATTCCTTCTCAGGCCGATTGCCGGTGGGCTCGTCACGGTGTGAATAATTAGCCGGTCAACGAACAAAACATGACGATCCGCGCGTAGCCAGCGGCGGCACCGCACTTGCGGTCGCCTGATGTGCGGGCGTGGACACGAGGGCGACACAGTGCAGGTATCGGATACGAATGACATCGGAGCGGCCCTGAGCCGTTGCCGAACCGCCTTCATCGGTGTCGCCGCTCTCAGCGGCTTGGTGAACGTGCTCTATCTGACGGGCTCGTTCTTCATGCTCGAGGTCTACGATCGGGTGATTCCGAGCCGGTCGGTGCCGACGCTCCGAGGGTTTTAGGGCTGCATAGATGACCTATCTTCCTCGCCGAGCGCATTCGGCGGGAGGTGGGTCATGGGTCTGCAGTGCAAGCGTTGTGGCAGTGAGGAGCACGTCAAAAATGGGCTGATGCGCTCCAAGCAGCGGTATCGGTGCAAGGCCTGTGGCCTGAACTTCACCGACACGCCCGCCCGCGGCAAGCCGCTGGCCATGAAGGCCACCGCGGTCCTGCTGTATGTCAGCGGCTTGTCGATGAACCGCACCGCCAAGCTGCTCGGTGTCTCGACACCGACGATCCAGGCTTGGCTGGAGCAGTTCGCCGCCGCCTACGCGCACAAGCCCGAGCCGGAAGGCCGGGCGGTGGTGATCGAGCTTGATGAGATGTGGCACTATGTGAAAAAAAGTCCGAGCCGCTCTGGATCTGGAAAGCTTGGGATCGTGCTTCAGGGCAGTTGGTGGACTGGGAATGCGGCGGTCGTGACAAGGCCACCTGCGAGCGCCTGATCCAACGGCTGCAGCGCTGGCGCACCCGGCTCTACTGCACGGACGCCTACGCTGCCTACACCGCGCTGTTGCCGATCGGGCAGCACTATACGGGCAAGGACGAGACCCACAGCATCGAGCGGGACAACGCCCGGCAGCGGCATTGGCTCGCCCGCTTTCGACGCCGCTCAATCGTGGTCTCGAAAGCCAAGCGCATGGTGGACGTCAGCCTCGCCCTCTTCGCCCGTTTCGCCGGAAACTGCAGGATCAGCGACCTGCTCTCTATGCTAACCTAAAACCCTCGGGGCGAAAATCGGCCTCTACGACGGCAAGACCTTGGTGGCGACGGTCACGGCCGATGCCGTCACGGGCACCTTCTCGGTTCCCGTGAGCAAGCTCGACGCGGGGATCCACGTCCTCACCGCGCAGATCGGCGACACGGTCGTGGGCAACAGCCTGACGGTCGCGGTCGGCACGGCCGCCGACATCGTCGCGAAGCTGCCGGTGCTGCAGGCGAGCACCGGCCTGAGCGGGATCTATCTCACCGACACCCATGTCCTGCAGGTCGACTCGGCCTCGGCGATGCGGTCGCTCCTGGCCAGCAACGGCGACGCCCTCGCAGCCATCCAGGGCGGCTTCTCGTTCGCCGTCACGAAGGTCTCCGGAGGGACCACGACCGTCGCGAGCTACACCGCCGGCGGCTCGCTCGTCGACACCACCGCCTCGACCATGACCGGCAGCGTTCTCGCCTCCAAGACGATCACCAAGCCCGACGGCTCCAGCGCCGCCTACGTCTACAAGGACGGTGTGGTCACCAGCGAGACCCAGATCCATGCCGACAAGACCAAGGATGTCTACCTGACCGGCATCACTGGAACCACCTACGTCAGCGAGCATGACGCGTACGACTCGACGAATACCTTGATCTCGTCCGTCCGCACCCACGCGGATGGCACGACGGATTACAAGTTCAACTTCAACACCGCGACAGGGGAAAAGGTGACCGAAACCTACACCGCAGCCGGCGATCTGGCGGTGCGGACGATGGTCACGACGACCAAGGACACGATTCAGCTGAAATACGATGGTGGAGTCATTTCTTCCGAGTATACGTATTATGCGGCCGGCTCGGACGATATCGCTGCACTCAAGACCTATACCAATGGCACACTGACGCGCATGAATGTCCGCCATGCCGACCAGTCGAGTGACACGTTCGTTTACAACATCAGCGGGAAGGCCAACATCGCGCAGCACGATGCCCTCGACGCTTCCGGGAAAGTGAAGTTCATCGATCTCACCATGCAGGATGGGTCGCACCAGATCACGGCGAGCCAAGCCCACCAGACCTTGGTCTCGACCACCCATGCGGCGGACACGTTCAAGGGCCTCGGCGGCGACACGTTCGTCTTCCACAAGGATTTCGGTGTGGATCAGATCCTCGGGTTCCATAGTGGCAGCGGCATGGGCCACGACGTCATCCAGATCGACAAGTCGATGGCCGTTGACAAGGCTCACCTATCGATCACCTCGGTCGGCGTTGATACGCTCATCCACGTGACAGACGTCGACTCCATCCTTCTCAAGAGCGTCGCTGCGGCAAGCCTGACCAAGGACAACTTCCTGTTCTTGTAATCACGCAGGTCGTGATCACCATGCCCGTCGGCGCGAAGGTGCCGGCGGGCATGGTGCGTTGTGCGGGCTGGGTGACGGTTCCGTACACCGTGGCCTGCTGTCGAGCCATCCGGCACGCGGCCTGTCCAGTCCGTCACGAAGGCCGAGTGCCGGCGGCGGCCAGGCAGCCGCATCGTGATGGAGCGGCGGCACTGAACGTTCGGGGAGAACAGGTCAGCAACGTCTACGCCGCGGACTTCGAACGGCTGGACCGTCCCGGATGCGGCTGGTGCTGACGAAAGGCGTCGCCCGTGGCCTCGGCGGTGCAACGGCTCCCGACAGGACCGGAGGTGGCAATCGGTCTTGGGTAAGTGAGCCACACGGACTGTCGATCAACAAATATTGCCATAATCCTGAGGACAGAGAAGAGGGTCTGCTGTACGAGTTGCGGCGCGCCGCACCGTAGTCCTGGCCGGTCGCACGCGATCGCAAGAGTGTCGGAGAGCGAACGCTCCGCAGCAGCGGTCGAATCGGAGAAGTAATTCGTGCCGTCGAAACGCGTCAAACCAGTTTTGCCAGTCCGGCGAGTTCCGTTCGCGGCGGCAATTGCCGCAACGCTCGCTGCCTGCAACGTCGTGTCGCGCGACGGTCCGAACGGTAACGAGATCCGCAGCGGCGCAACAGCGATCCTGACCCAGCCCGGCCAAGCGGTCGCTTTCGTCATGCTCGATCTAAATCCTGCCGTGGTGCAGGCGGCAAACTCCCGGACCCGTGGCCTCGGCCCGCTCTTCGGCCGGATCCGCAGCGGTGCGGCCAGCGGTCAGGGCTCCGTGGGCGTCGGCGATATCGTGACCATCACGATTTTCGAAGCCACGTCGGGCGGCCTGTTCATCCCGCCGGAGGGTGCGGCGACCCGGGGCGGCAACTTTGTCCCGATCCCGCCGCAACAGGTCGAAGCGAGCGGGTTCATCACGGTTCCGTTCGCCGGCGCCGTGCGGGCGGCAGGCCGCACGCCGCAGCAGATTGCCAAGGACATCGCGCAACGTCTGTCACAACGCGCCGTCGAGCCGCAGGTCGTCGTCTCCCTCGCCGATCGCCGGTCCGGCAGCGTCAGCGTCCTGGGCGACGTCAGCGCGCCGACGCGCCTGATGATCGATCCGGGCGGCCTGCGGATGCTCGAGGCGATCGCACGGGCCGGCGGACCGCGCAGCGCACCCTACGAAACAATCGTCACCCTCAAGCGGGGCGATCAGACCACTCAGGCTCTCCTCAGCGCCATCGTCAAGCGCCCCGACCAGAATCCGTACCTCGCCCCGGGCGATACGGTCTTCGTCTCGAAGGAGCCGCGCTACTACATCGCTCTCGGATCCACCCCGACCCCGGGCTCGATCGGCGGCACAAACAATCGCCGGTTCTCCTTCGACAACGAGTCGATGACCTTGGCCGAGGCAGCCGCCAAGGCCGGGGGCCTGGAGCCGAACAGGGCCGATCCCGGCGCCGTCTTCCTCTACCGGATGGAATCACGGCAGGTCCTAGAGCAACTGGGGGTCGACGTCTCGGGCTATACCGGCCTCGAAGTGCCGACGATCTATTCCAGCAATCTAGGGCGCGGCGACGGCTTCTTCATCGCCAACGACTTTACGATCCGCAACGGCGATATCATCTACGTCGCAGAGGCGCCGAGTGTCGGCCTGCAACGGTTCACCGGCATGCTCTCGGGCTTGACCGGCAACGCGACGGCCATCGCGACGACCCGCGCAGCCTATTAGAGGGGAGGGGGGACGCCGCCGCCTCGCGACGGTTGGAGCGGTCCAGGCCCCGTCGGGGTCTGGCGGGGGCTCTCCGCACATGCCTGGCCCGGCGCCGCCCTGCCGCAGCGGGACGCGGCGCGGGCGTCGGACGGCACGTCTAACGTTTCGGACAAGGGTCTCTCACCGAAGCCGGCGGGCAGGGATCTTCGTGCGCGACCGGACGATACGGTCGCCGCGCGAGGCTCCGCTTTGTCCCCCCGCACGTGTCAAGGGTCGAGCCGCAAGCGGCGGTGTCGACGCCCGAGTCGTATCCGCCGCGGCCGGCGGACGTTAGATCAGCCCCGCGCATGCCAGCCCAAGCCCCGGGTTTGGGGGAGCGCTGCGCTGACCGGCCTGCCGCCTGGCCCGGCGTGACGCGTGCGGGGAGGGCCGCGCACGCTCGGCAGCGTCATCCGCACGGACCCGGACGGCCGGTCGTCGCACCGATCGTTAACATCTTATTGAGCAATTGGAGCTGCATAGTACCGGAGCCAACCGCGCTTGCCTGATGCCCTGCATTGGAGAGAGTGTCTCGTGCTCATCATCGTCTTTGCCGCTCTGGGTTTCGGATCCATCGCGGGCGCTGCCGCGCTCTGCGCGTCCGGTCCGGTCGCGGCCGGCGTGGCGGCGATGCTCGGTGGCAGCCTTGCCGGGCTCGTGGCAGGTCTGTGCCTGATGCGAGAGACTTCCGAGCAGGGAACCCGTGCCGACGGTGTTCCTGCAAAGACCGTCGCGGCCTCCCGGGCTGCGTGAGCGCCCGCGGCGCGGGATCGCTCCACGCGCCATGCGTCGCGGCGACGATCCAGCACCCGTTCCCGCAATGCGTCCCAAAGTGAGCCGGCTCCCGGCGAGTGCGCCTTTGCAAACGCACGTGAGCCGGAGCATGGTCATAGCGAGGGCGACCATGGCGAGGTCAGGCGGACGCGGCTGATCCTTGCGCTCCGGGAGGGCCGGGTCGACCCGTTGCTGCTCGAGCTGGCGGCGGGCGGGTGGGCCGGACTTACGGCAAGCCGTTGAGTCCCTCGCTTTCATCCTCCGCAGGCCGGCCGGTGCAGGGCTTCTGCGCAGGCAGCCGCGGAGCGATCTGGTCCGGCCGCGCGTCCAGCTGTCGAAGCGTCCCATGCTGCCGGCATCGACGCCCACCCCGCCCCTTTGAACACTTCGCAGAGACGCCCCGCAGGACGACCCCGCGCCTCGCCACGCGCGGTGCGGTATCCGATCGCGTTGTCCCGGGTCTAGCCTCGTCTTGATACAGTTTCGTCTTGATTCGATATTTAATACAATGTTAATGATTCCCATAATGCGACAGGTGCTCAAATGTGTTCTGATTTCGATCCGCTTTGGTACGATCGTGAAACGGCCGACGAGGAGCCGGGCCCGATCTTAAGATTGATGGCGAATCTCCTGGTGGTGGTCATGACGACGGCGGCGTGCACATCGAAGCTGCGCACGCGCCTGCTCAGCCGGGCATGAGCCGAGGGCGGTGCCCTCTGCGCCGACGGTCGTTCGTCACGCATATCGGATGTGATTGCCCATGAAGCGGCACAACGGCGCGGCCTGATCGCGGTCGAGGCGGCGTCTTGCCTTGGCTCCATCGTCTGCGACGAGTGAGAGGCCCCTGGTCCAATAATACCCTTGCGCCTTGGCATCGACACGTCGATGCCAAGGCGTCCGGCGCATCAGCGCCGACGCCCGTTCGGGCTTAGCCAGCGCCTTCGAACGGGTCCGTTCGAAGGCGCGGCGGTATAACGCGCAAGTCCCACGGTCGGGAGGCGGGATTGGCGCCTCACCTGCTTCACAGGCCGAAGCACGACTGTTCCGGACCCGCGAGGCCCGGCCTTCGGTCCGCAGGATCCGCCATCGAGGGCGGCGCGGGTAGCGCGAGGAACCGTCTCGGGCAGTAAGTAGCAAACATCTGCTCCGCTTCAGAACTACGGCGGACAAGCAGTAGCTTGCAAATTCTCTCATGAAAGGGTGCGGCGGATCATGGTAAACTCCCCTCGTGATGGGTTGAATGCGATCGGGCAATACCATGAGGTTGGTGGTTGGGGCCGTGCGGTTGCGCTGCCGTTCCGCGCCGCATTCATCGGCTTCGTCACATTGATGAGCGGGACGACGGCGTCCGGCACGCCGTTGCCGCGCAGCATCGATCCTGCCGGCTTCGGGAAGCCGACCTTTGAGGAGACGTGGCAGAAGCTCGATGCCGGAACCGATCAGGTCAGGCCGTCCGTGCCGCATCGATGGCGCACGGTCCTTGGGCACGGCTCCGCGACATCCGTCTTCAACCGCAAGGGATCGGATGCGAGCCAGTACGTCGACAAGGACTTTCCCGGTGTCGAGAATGGCAAGCTGGGCAGCACGCCGCTGGGGCTGGACCCCTTCGAGCTGACGCCCGGCTCCCACGTGACGATTAAGGGCATGCCGGCGCCCGCGGATCTGAAGCCGAAGCTGTTCGGCGCTTCGTATGTCGGGGGCGTCCTCACGACGCGCTTCAGCTTCTCGCAACTGTTCGGCTACTTCGAGATTTCGGCCAGGCTTCCGACCGGCAAGGGCATCTGGCCGGCGTGGTGGCTGATGCCGATCTCCGGACAGTGGCCGCAAAACGGCGAGCTCGATATTCTCGAGGGGCTCGGAGCCTCGAACGAGATCTACTGTTCCGTGCATTCCTCGGCGTTGCCCGGCAAGCAGCTGTCGCAGAAGGTCACGCTCCCGTTCGACGTCTCGTCCGGCTGGCACCGCTACGGCGTCGCGTGGTCGGCCGACGAGATCGTCTGGTACGTCGATCGCCAGGAGGTCCATCGCGTGGCGACGCCCGCCGATATGAAGCAGGTACCGATGTACCTGTTGCTCAACGTCGCGGTCGGCGGGTCATGGGGCGGCTATCCGGATGCCTCGACGCGATTTCCGGCGCGGTTCGACATCCAGCGTGTGACCGTCTGGAAATTACCGGGTTGACGACGCCACAGGAGATGCCCCCGGCCTGATCGGCATCGACGCCTTCCTCCGTAGAAACTGCCGAATCGTTTTCCTGGTCTGTTGATTGTGAGTATAGTGGCCATCGCAGGCCCACAAGCGTCGAGCGTTTCATGAATCGTCAACGGCGAAGAGCAGTATCCTGACCAGAGCCGGTTTTCTGCCGGGCTGCGAAGGAGGTCGCGATGAATCACCGCGTGAGGCACAGCGATGGGGGGAGCATCGCTGGCGCGCCGCTCTGGGCAACCAACATTGCCGGATTGGCTGTGCGCGTCGTAGGATTTCAGTTGATAGCGGCTCTGTCTATTGGCTGCTGCCTTGCCTACGTCGTGCGCTCTCAGCCGGTCGCTGCGGATGCAGGTCTTAGCGATCTGTCATTGCGTCTGACCACCTTTTCGGACGAGACTTCTGTCTTGCCGACCTCGATCAAGGACGGATTCAGCCTGCGCCCGCGTTGAATGCCGGGGCCACGGACGCGGGGCGGGTGCGGCGGCGATTGCTCCTGCGGGCCTCTATTGGTGCCTTGCAGCCGGTCGCCACACTGCAGTCGGACTCGACCGGGCTTTGTCACAATGCAAGGCGCCAGACACAACGGACTCGCGACGCGACCAAGTCCTTGGACCAGCGAAACCGTGCTGCCGTCGCGTCGGACCGTTCCGCCCGGACCCTCGCCACAGCCGCAGATGGTGCTTGCTGCGCCGCGGCCGGCGCGAGAGCCTCGGGTCCCGCCAATCGTGCTCCTGCATCAGCGAAGGAGTTGGCGCACTCGTCGGGCGTCATCGTGTCAACGCGCCGACCGATCCTTGAAGTCAGTCTCCTCCGACATCGCCACGAAGAGGCGCCACCATACCTCTTTCCGGCTCCAGCAGCTGAAGCGGCGAAACGCGCTGTTTCACGCGCCAAACACGACGGGCAGGTCGCGCACCGGCGCGCCGGTGCGCACGATCCAGAGGACGCCCTCCACGAACAGGCGGCCGTCGCGCCCGGTCGGACCGCGCTGGCCTGGCCGGCCGATGAGGGAGGCTATGCGTTCCCATCGAGCGTCGCTGCGAACGAGGTGGTTCAGGAGGCCGATGGTTACCCTCCCACAGCGGCCTTGAGGCACTCCTCATGGAACCGGAAACATCCAAGAGGCCACAGGTTCTGATGCCTTCACGAGGCCCTGTGGCAGCATCTCATGCCGCGCTCAGGGCCGCGAGCCACTGCTCGGTCGTCTGCGCTCCCGAGACCGCCCACTTGCGATCGACGATGAAGAACGGGACACCCGCGATCCGCATCTCGGCGGCCTGCTGCTCGACGGCCTCGACGAGCTGTCTCAGCTGTTCGTTGCCGAGCGCATCGTCGACGATCTCGCGCTCAAGCCCTGCTGCGACGCCGATCTGACGCAGAACGTCAGGATCGCCGACATCCCGGCCTTCCTCGAAGTAAGCGCGGAACAAGGCATCCACGGCCTGGTCGGCCCGGCCGTGCCGCGTCGCGGCCGCGATCAGCATGTGGGCGCGCCGCGTGCTCGGCGTGCGCGTCATCCGCTCGAACGCGAAGCCGATGCCCTCCTGCCGCCCGAGCTCGGCCATCTGCGCGTCGAGCTGCGCGCTGCGCTCCGCCCCGAACTTGCGGGCGCGGTAGTGCGCGCGCTCGATGCCGCCGGCGGGCATGTCGGGGTTCAGCTCGAACGGCAGCCACTCGATCGTGGTGCTCTCGCGCTGGCCAAGCTGGTCGAGGGCGCGTTCGAGCCGGCGCTTGCCGACGTAGCACCACGGGCAGATCACGTCGGAGAACACGGAGATGGTCAGCGGCATGGCGCGCTCCTGGTTGCGCATGGCATCGCGCATCGCGATCCCGCGCGCCAGTCCTGCTCGGTGACGGTGTGAGCCTGCATAGGATGAGCCGGGATCGTCACGGGGCGGTCCCGGAGGATCGGGTGCTGCATGTCGCGGCCGTGGAAGTGGCCCGCCGGTGGGCGTCCCGACGCGGTGCAACGTCGTCTCCGCACCGTTGCGCCCCGACCACCGGAGATCCGCCCCTCGACCGCTTGCGGTACATGCCTCGCCGTGACGGTGGCCTCTGGTCCGAATCCGAGCCCGGTGACGAAGCGGTTCCAGGTCTCCCGCGTCACCTGCCCGCCCGCAGCGGATCAGCGCGACAGGGCCCGCGGTCCGGCGCCGCGCGCCATCTTCCCGTTGATCGGATTCCGCTTTGGACTCCCCTCGATGCCCCTGTCTCTGCTAGAGAGCCCCGGGAGCAGTGGCTCTGCAAAAATACCCTCAGGGCAGGAAATTTACCGTGGAAGAGATCGAAACCAGGACGATCCGCAAGGTCATGTGGCGGCTGATGCCGTTTCTGGTCGTTTGCTACTTCGTTGCCTACCTCGACCGAGTCAACGTCGGTTTCGCCAAGCTGCAGATGAATGCGGCCCTCGGATTGTCCGAGGCGGCCTACGGCTTCGGTGCCGGACTGTTCTTCATCGCCTATTTCCTGCTTGAGGTGCCGTCGAATCTCGCGCTGGACAAGTTCGGCGCCCGACTCTGGATCGCCCGCATCATGTTCAGCTGGGGCCTCATCTCGGCCCTGTTCGCCTTCATCGCGCCCATCTCGCGGGCGACCGGCGTTTCGAGCGAGTGGGTGTTCTATATCCTGCGCTTCCTGCTCGGCATCGCCGAGGCGGGCTTCTTCCCGGGCATCATCTTCTATCTCACGCTCTGGTTCCCGTCGGTCTACCGCGCCCGCGTCGTGGCGATGTTCATGCTGGCGATCCCGTTCTCGTCGATCGTCGGCGCGCCGGTCTCGGGCGCCCTCCTGAACATCACCGGGGCCGGGCTCGACGGCTGGCAGTGGCTGTTCATCCTCGAGGCCCTGCCGTCGATCGTGATGGCGGTCGTCGTCATCTTCTACCTCACCGACCGGCCGAGCCTGGCGACCTGGCTACAGGCCGACGAGAAGACCTGGCTCGAGACGCGCCTGGAGACCGAGCGCAAGCAGAAGGTCGCCGTCGAGCACATGAGCATCGGCAAGGCGCTCTCCGACCCGCGGGTGCTGGCCTGCTCGTTCGTGTATTTCTGCCTGAACGCGGCGAGCTACGGCGTGGCGTTCTTCCTGCCGACGATCGTCAAGGGCTTCGGCGTCAGCAACTTCCAGACCGGCCTGCTCTCCGCGCTGCCCTTCGTGTTCGGGGCATTCGGGATGATCCTCCTGGGCCGCAGCTCCGACCGCACCCTGAAGCGCCGCGAGCACGTCTGCTTCGCCATGATCATCGCGGCGGTCGGCGTCGCGGGGGCGGGGCTGGTCTCGAGCCCGGTCCTGGTGCTCGGGCTGCTCTGCCTGAGCCAGATCGGGGTGTCGGCGACGCCGCCGCTGCTCTGGCCGATCCCGAGCGCCTTCCTGACCGGCAGCTCGGCCGCCGCGGGCATCGCGGCGATCAACTCGATCGGCAACCTGTCGGGCTTCGCGGGGCCCTACGTCATGGGCTACCTCAAGGACCTGACGGGCACCTTCACCGCAGGTCTCCTGGTCCTCGGCGCCGTCACCCTCGCGGGCGGTATCGTCGCGATGACCCTGAAGGTCAGCCGGGACCTGGAGGACGCGGCGGCCCGCAAGGCGGCGCCGGCGGAGTGAGGCGGGATGCGGGCGGCCAGACCGTGACGGTTCCCGCCCGCGCCCAGTTCCCTGGCAGCACCCCTGTCGCGCCCGGTGCCGATGGCCGGCATCGGGCGTCTTCGCTGACGGGTCCTCCCTCGCGAGCCTCAATCCGCGGGTGCCCGCAGGGCCGGATGCCGCCGGCCGACGGTGAGCGCCGCGGTGCGCTGCGGATGACGGCTTGCGCCCCGGCGACCAGGACGGCCTCGAGGCCGGAAGTCCCGAGATCGACACCGAGATCCATCACGACAGAACCGACAGGAGGGCGTCGCGGGTCGGCAGGTCGGCGCCGCGGCGGGTGCAGGTGAGGCTCGCTGCCGCCACCGCCTCGGACAGGAGATCCCGCAGGGCGTCGGTGTCGAGGCTCAGGAGCGCGTCGCGCGTGAGCCGGCCGGTCCGGTCGAGGCGGGCCAGGAGCGCGGCGTGGAAGCTGTCGCCGGCGCCCACCGTGTCGATCACCGCGACCCGGCGGCCCGGGACGGCGACCGGCCCGGCGGCGTGGTAGGCCCGGGCTCCCTCCGGCCCGGCGGTGACGACGACGAGTGCCACCCCCGCCGTGAGCCAGCCCTGCGCGAGTGCGCCCTCGTCGGCCTCCGGCCCGTAGGCGGCGCGCAGGTCCTCGTCGGAGAGCTTGACGATGTCGGCGTTGGCCACGAGCTCGCTGAACCGCCCGTGCCAGCGGGCCAGGTCGGGGATCAGGCCGAGGCGCAGGTTGGGATCGAGGCTGATCACCCGCCGCCGTGCCTCCCGGGCGACGAGCGCCGCGTAGGCGGTGCCGACCGGCTCGGCCACCAGCGAGAACGAGCCCAGGGCGATCGCCCGCACCGCCTCGGGCAGGACAGCCGGCAGGTCGGCGGGCGTGAGGTCGGCATGCGCACAGGATTCGGCGTGGAACGTGTAGGCGGGCTGGCCGTCCGCCCCGGTCGACACGATGGCGAGGGGCGTCGGCCGGGCGCTGTCCTTGGCGAAGGCGAGGTCGACGCCCTCCGCCGCCAGCCGGCCGGCCAGCATCCGCCCGAAGGCGTCGGCGGACAGGCCGCCGAGGAAGCCGCTTCCCGCCCCGAGCCGGGAAAGCCCGACCGCCAGGTTGAACGGCGAGCCCCCCGCCACCGCCAGCGCCGGCAGGCCGCCGCGCTCGGGGCTCGAACGCCCGGTCTCGACGAAGAGGTCGATCAGGGCTTCGCCGCAGACCAGGATCATGGGGCCTCCCTCGGACGGCTTGGTCGTTCGACCTGAGGATACATCAAACGACGTCCTCCCGCGGGCGGCAGGTCTGCCCGGGAGCAGAAGGAGGTGGGGCCCCTCTCCCGTGTGGCAGAGGAGCCTTGGCGGTCTGAGGGTGACACTCTGTCCGGATCGGGCTCGGGGCGTCGCGCTCGCGAGCGGATCCGACGACGCACGGAAATCGCCTCGATGCCCAGTCGCGCGGCCGCGGACGGATATGGGCGTGCCATCCTGCCGTAGGGTAGCCTGGGCGCCGCGTCCCGATTCGCTGTCCTCGGGGAGACGGTCGAATGCATATCCTGGTGAACGGCGTGCGTCTCTTCGTCGACGTGGCGAATTTCGGCCTCGTTCCGGGTCCGCATGGCCTGCACGAGAGGCCGACCCTGCTGATGCTGCACGGTGGGCCGGGCTTCGACCATGTCGCCTTCAAGGAGGCCTTCGCGCAACTCGCCGACGTCGCCCAGGTCGTGTTCTACGACCATCGCGGCAATGGCCGCAGCGAGGGCGACGATCCCGCGACCTGGACCCTCGCCCAATGGGCGGACGACGTGAAGGGGCTGTGCGACGCGCTCGGCATCGTCCGGCCGATCGTGTGCGGCCTGTCGTTCGGGGGCGTCGTCGCGCAAGCTTACGCCACCCGCCATCCCGACCACCCGGGCAAGCTCATCCTTCTGAGCACGGCGGCCCGGACCGATTTCCCGACCATCGTCGCCGCCTTCGCGCGCGTCGGCGGCCCGGAGGTCGCGGCCGTGGCCGAGAGCTACTGGATGAACCCGACCGCCGAGGGGCGGGCGCGCTACTTCGAACGCTGCGTGCCCTTCTACCGGCACCGCCGGGACCGCCCGCCAGCCGATCTCTCGCGCGTGATCATGCGCCCGGAGGTGTCGCTGCATTTCAACGGCCCGCGCAACGAGCACGGCCGGTTCGATTTCCGCGCCGATCTCGGCCGCTTGCGCTGCCCCGTGCTGCTGATGGCGGGCGAGCACGACCCGATCGTGCCGATGCCGCTCGCCGAGGAGACCGCCGCCGCGATCCCTTCGCACCTGTTGCGGTTCGAGCGGTTGATCGGGTGCGGCCACCAGATCCACGGCGACGACCCGGAGCGGGTGTTCGGGGCGATGCGGGCGTTCATCAGCGGCCCGGACGCGCCGGTCATGGCGGGGTGACCGGGTCGAGGCCGTCAACCCGGCCCCGCCTCCTCCCGCATCGCCGCGAGGCCGAGGCGGACGTGGTCGCGAAACAGCCGCACCCGGGCCGGCAATTCGCGGCCGGCGAGGCTGACGGCGCGCAGGACGCCGCCGCGGCTCGCCCAGTCGGGCAGCACGGGCACCAGGGCGCCCTCCTTGAGGGCGCGGGCCGCCACCAGGCTCGGGATGTGGCCGATGCCGGCGCCGGCCCGGGTCAGGCGCAGCACCGTGGCGTAGTCGGTGGCGCGGATCGCCGGCTGAGCGGTGACGTGGCCCTCGCGGCCCTGCCCGTCGGAGAGCCGCACCGAGGCCGACCCCAGGCGCTCGCGCGACAGAATCAGGTCGTGGGCGCCGAGATCGTCGAGGGATTCGGGGATTCCGCGGGCGGCCAGATAGGACGGCGCCGCATAGAGGCCGATCATCAGGTGCGCCAGGACCGGCGCGCGGTAGCCGCCGTCCTGCCCCTCGCCGCTGCCCAGGCGGAGCGCCAGGTCGATGCGGTTGGCGGCGAGGTCGAGCCGCGCGTCGGTGATGAGCAGGTCGATCGTGACCTGCGGGTAGAGGACCCGGAAGCCGGCGACGAGGTCGGGCATCACCTCGATCCCGAAATCGATCGAGGTGGTGACCCGCAGGTGGCCCCGCGGCAGGGTGCGGGCGTTCCGCGCGGTTTCGAGCGCGCCGTCGAGGAGGCCGAGGCTCTCCTGCGCCTTGGCGTGGAAGGCCAGCCCCTCCACCGTCGGCGAGACCGCCCGCGGCGTGCGGGCGAGCAGGGTGACGCCGAGCTCCTGCTCCAGCCGCGAGATCCGGCGCGAGATGCTGCCCTTTGTCTCCCCCAGAATTTCCGCCGCCTGGGTCACGGTTCCGTGATCGACCACGGCGCAGAACGCCCGCACGTCAGAGAGAACGCCCCGGAAGGTTTCCGATCCAGCAACCATGTGTCCCGGTTTAGCTGTCTTACGCCCGCGACGGAACCGGCTTAATCCGTGCGCCGACCGCAGGGTGCGGTGCGGGAGGCCTGAGCACAGGCCCCGCCCGGCCCTGCCGACACGGAGTTGTTCTCGTGAAGCTGTCCGTTCTCGCCCTCGGCCTCGCCGCCGGCCTCGCTCTTGCCGCCCCGGCGGGCGCTCAAGGAGCGGCGACCCGTGACCCTGCCCAGATCCAGGCGGGCACCTACGCGGTCGATCCCAGCCACACCCAGGCGGTGTTCACCGTCACGCATTTCGGCTTCTCGCCGTATACGGGCATCTTCTCGGACGTCTCCGGCTCCCTGGAGCTGCAGCCGAGCAAGCCCGCCGAGAGCCGTCTGAAGGTCACCATCCCGGTGAAGTCGCTCTACACTCCGAGCCAGCACATGATGGACTCGCTGAAGAGCGACAAGTGGCTCGACGTCGCCCAGTTTCCGGAGATGACCTTCACCTCCACCAAGGTGACGCCCGAGGGCAAGGACAAGGCCAAGGTCACCGGCGACCTGACCCTGCACGGCGTGACCAAGCCCGTGACCCTCGACGTGACGCTGGTCGGCGCCGGCGCCAACCCGATCAACAAGAAGGTCACGGTCGGCTTCGAGGCCAAGGGCACGATCAAGCGCTCGGATTTCGGCGTGAAGACCTTCGTGCCGGCGATCAGCGACGAGGTCCACCTGGTCCTCAACGGCGCCTTCGAGCGCAAGGACTAACGCCCCGCGGCCGAAGGGTCTCAAATCATGCACACGGTCGCGACGCCCCGTCGCTACACCCTCGTCGCGATCGTGCTGCACTGGCTGATCGCCCTCGGCATCCTGGCCCTCCTAGGGTTGGGCCTCGCGATGACGCGGGGACCGCTCGCGCCGATGGATCGCTTCGCGTTCTACCAGTGGCACAAGTCCATCGGCCTCACCGTGCTGGTGCTGATGGCCGTGCGGGTCGTCTGGCGCCTGTTCCACCGGCCGCCGCCGCTGCCCGACACGATGCCGAAGGCCGAGCGGCGGGCGGCGGGGGCGGCGCATCTGGCGCTCTACGGGCTGCTTCTCGCCATGCCGCTCGTCGGCTGGGCGATGGTCTCGGCCTCGCCCTACAACATCCCGACGGTGCTCTACGGGGTGATCCCGTGGCCGCATCTGCCGGTCCTGCCCGAGCTGCCGAACAAGGCGGCGATCGAGGGCGTGCTGAAGCTCGTGCACAGCACCGGCGCCTGGCTGCTGATGGCTCTCCTGCTCCTGCATATCGGCGCGGCCCTGCGCCACCACCTCGCGCTGCGCGACGACACCCTGTGGCGGATGCTGCCCCTGGTGCCGCGGCCGGCTGCGAAACCCGAGGTTTCCTCGCGATGACGTTCCTCCGCCTCGCCCTCGCTGCCGGCCTGCTCGCCGCTCCCGTCGCCGCGCACGCCGCCGACTGGACCGTCGATCCGGGGAAGAGCCGCATCGGCTTCTCGGGCATCCAGGTCGGCGCGCCCTTCAAGGGCCGC
The DNA here is from genome assembly GCF_003058325.1 of Methylobacterium currus. Lineage (NCBI taxonomy): Bacteria > Pseudomonadati > Pseudomonadota > Alphaproteobacteria > Hyphomicrobiales > Methylobacteriaceae > Methylobacterium > Methylobacterium currus. The sequence goes on along the minus strand of NZ_CP028843.1, from coordinate 5,279,323 downwards.
TTCACCCGCTACGACGCGCAGATCAGCTTCGATCCGCAGAAGCCCGAGGCCGGCAGGGCCGTCGTGCTCGTCGACCTGACCAGCGCCGAGACCGGCGACAAGCAGCGCGACGAGGCTCTGCCGCAGGCCGACTGGTTCAACGCCTCCAAGGACAAGCAGGCCCGCTTCGAGGCGACCCGCTTCGTCGCGAAGGGTGGCGACGCCTACGACGCGGTCGGCACGCTCACGATCCGCGGGATGCGCAAGGACGTGACCCTGCCGTTCCGCCTCACGGTCTCGGGCGGCACCGCCCACGCGGTCGGCCATCTCGACCTCGTGCGCACCGATTACGGCGTCGGCCAGGGCCCCTGGGCCAACGACTCGATGGTCGCCCTGCAGGTCGGGGTCGATATCGACGTGACGGCGAATGCGAAGTCGGGCGGCTGACGAGCGCTTGACCTCGGCTCCCCGGGGGCGGATGACCGCGCCCCCGGTCCCGGCCAGCGTGTCCCGTCATGATCGTCCGTCCCCGTCCCGGCGCCTTCGCGATCCTGTTCGCGCTGCGCGGGTCGATCCTGCCGCAGATCGCCCCGCAGGTGATCGGCCTCACGGCGGTCGCCTGCCTGGTCGTCGCGACGGAGCAGGGCTGGGCCCATGCGATCCCGCTCAACGCGGGCATCGGGCCGTTCACCCTGATCGGCCTCGCCCTGTCGATCTTCCTCAGCTTCCGCAACAACGCCTGCTACGACCGCTGGTGGGAGGCCCGGAAGGTCTGGGGCTCCCTGATCGTCGAGGCGCGGAGCCTCGCCCGCCTGCTCGGGGCGCTCTTGCCCGAGGGCGAGGAGGCGCGCCGCCGGCGCTGCCTCAACCGCCTCGCGGGCTTCGCCCATGCGCTCCATGCCCGCCTGCGCGGGCGCGACGCGGCCGTGGCGGCGGCCCATTTCCTGCCGGAGGCCGAGCGCGGGCGGCTGCCGGCCTGCGCCAGCCCGGCCGATGCGGCCTTGTCGAACCTCGCCGCCGACCTCGGCGAGGCGCTCCGTCAGGGGACGTTGAGCGACGTGTCCTTCGGCCTGATGGAGCAGAAGCTCGCCGGGCTCTCGGGCGTGCAGGCGGCCTGCGAGCGCATCCAGGGCACGCCCTTGCCCTTCGCCTATACGCTGCTCCTCTACCGGACCGCCTGGCTCTACTGCCTGCTCCTGCCCTTCGGGCTGGCCGCTTCCCTCGGCTGGGGCACACCGGTGGCCACGGCACTCGTCGCCTACACGTTCTTCGGCCTCGACGCGCTCGGCGACGAGCTGGAGGAGCCATTCGGCGCCGCCGCCAACGACCTGCCCCTCGACGCGCTGCTGCGCACCGTCGATCGCGTCGTGCAGGATGCCCTCGGCGAGCCGGTGCCGCCGCCGCTCGAGCCCGAGCGCTACTGGCTGCGCTGACGGCGGCGCCTACTGCCCCGGCATGGTGAGGACGAGCGGCCCGTTGCGGGTCGCCACTACCGTGTGCTCGTACTGGACCGTCGGCGCCCGCGGCCGGCTGTAGAGGGTCCAGGGATCGTCGCCGTTCTCGGCGAAGTCGGCGCCCAGAGACAGGAACGGCTCGACGGTGAAGACCAGCCCCTCCGCCATGATCCGGCGCTCGGAGGCGTCGGGCCAGGTCGCGATCTCGGTCGGCTCCTCGTGCAGCGAGGCGCCGACCCCGTGGCTGGCGAGGTTGCGCACCAGGGTGTAGCCGTTCTTCTTGGCGAAGGCGCCGACCGCCCGGCCGATGCCGGCGAGCGGCTTGCCGGCTCCGACCTGGCGCAGCCCGGTCCACATCGCCCGGCGCCCGTCCCGGCACAGGCGCTCGACCGCCCGGGTCACCGGCGGCACCGCGAAGGAGGCGCCGGTATCGGAGAACCAGCCGTCCTTCTCGGCCGAGACGTCGATGTTGACGAGGTCGCCCGGAGAAATCCGGCGCTCGCCCGGGATGCCGTGGGCGACCTCCTCGTTGACGCTGATGCAGGTCGCGCCGGGAAAGCCGTAGACCGTCTCGGGCGCCGACCGGGCGCCCGCCCGCTCCAGGCAATCGCGCCCGATCCGGTCGAGTTCGGCCGTGGTCATGCCGGGCTCGATCGCCCGGCCCATCGTCTCCAGGGTCTCGGCGACGATGCGACCGATCCGGCGCAGGCTTTCCAGTTCCTCGTCGCTCGACACTGTCATGTCGTCATCCCTCGCGCGGCCGATCGGCATTCCCTGCTGCAGGACTTGCCCTGATGCAGGACCTGCCCTGATGCGGGGCTTGTGCCATCGCGGCGGGAGATCGGCAAAGCCTGCGGTCAGCCGCCGGCCAGCGCCCGCGTCAGCGCGCTGCCGGGATCGGTCAGGTCCTCGATGACGCTGAAATGATGCCGGTCCGCGATCTCGAACGCCTGCGTCTCCGCCCCGAGCCCATGCCAGACCGTCGGCAGCAGCAGGTTCTGGCGCCGGAACTCCGGCAGTTCGTCGCTCCCTGCGACGGCGACCAGCCGGGCGCCCGGGCGCGGTTCGCGCAAGGCAGGGCTCTCGGCCCGGGCCTCGGCGGGATCGAGATGCAGCACCTCGTTCATCCCCGTGCCGAGGAGCGGGCGCAGGTCGTGGACGCCGCTGATCGACACGACCCGCGCGATGCGCTCCGCACAGGCGAGGTCGACGTCGGCGCAGAGCATCCGGGTGACGAGGTGGCCGCCGGCGGAGTGGCCGGAGAGGCGGACCGGTCCCGCCACCTCGGCGGCAGCACGGTCGAGGAAGGCGGCGATCTCGGCCGTGATGGCGGCGATGCGCGCCTCCGGGCACAAAGTGTAGCTCGGCAGCGCGACGGCGAGGCCGTGGGCGAGGGGGCCCGCGGCGAGATGCGACCAGACCGAGCGGTCGAAGGCCTTCCAGTAGCCGCCATGGACGAACACCGCGAGGCCCCGCGGCGTGCCGTCGGGCAGGAACAGGTCGTAGGCGTGGCGCGGGCCGGCCCCGTAAAGCAGGCCGAGGCGGGCGCGTCCTTCCGCCGACAGGCGCTCGCGGAAGGAGGCGGCGGCCTCGCTCCAGCGCGCCGGGTAGCTCCTGGCGTCGGGGATCGCCCCGACATTGTCGTAGGCGCGGTCGCGATCCCCCAGGGCACCGCCGGTGGTCCAGGATACTGGTTGCAGGGAGACCGGCTGCATCAGGCTTCGTCCGGCACGATCGCGGTCGCCTCGATCTCGACCAGCGCGCCCGGCTCGACGAGGTCGGCGACGCCGACGAGGGCCATGGCCGGAAAGTTCCGGCCCATCACCCGGCGGTAGACGGGGCCGAGCTCGGCCAGCGACGCGCGGTAGGTGTCGACGCTGCGCACGTACCAGGTCAGGCGGGCGACGTGCTCCGGCCCGGCGCCGGCCTCGGCCAGCACGGCGAGGATGTTGCGCAGGATCTGCTCGACCTGAGGGATGAAGCCCTCGGCCAGCACCTCGTCCGCGTCCCAGCCGATCAGGCCACCGGTCATCACCACGGTGCCGCGGCCGGCCATGCCGTTGGCATAGCCCTTCGGCTTCTTCCAGCCCGGGGGCTGGAGGGTGGTCAGGGCAGGCGCTTCCGTTTCGGGACGGAGCGGGATCGGGCTGGCGGTCATGCGGTCTCTCCCTGAATGGTCGCGGCCTCCGCCTCGGCCTGCTTGCGCAAGGCGAAGCGTTGCAGCTTGCCGGATTCGGTCTTGGGCAGGGCCGGCACGTAATGCACCGCCCGCGGATACTTGTAGGGCGCGAGGTCCTGCTTGACGTGCTCCTGCAGCGCCTTCGTCAGCGCCGCGTCGCCGGCGAAGCCGGGATTCAGCACCACGTAGGCGGCGACGATGCGGCCGCGCTCGGGGCAGGGCGCCGCGACGACGCCGCATTCGGCCACCGCCGTGTGGGCGAGCAGGCTCGCCTCCACCTCCGGCCCGGCGATGTTGTAGCCGGCCGAGACGATCATGTCGTCGTTGCGGGCCTGGAACCAGAAATAGCCGTCCTCGTCCTGGAGGTAGGTGTCGCCGGTGACGTTCCAGCCGTCCTGCACGTAAACCGTCTGGCGCTCGTCGGCGAGGTAGCGGCAGCCGATCGGCCCGCGCACCGCGAGCCGCCCCGGCACCCCGGGCGGGCAGGGTCGGCCCTCGGCGTCGATCACCCTTGCCTCGTAGCCCGGCACCGGCTTGCCGGTGGCGCCGGGCCGGATCTCGTCCTCGGGCGAGGCGATGAAGATGTGCAGCATCTCGGTCGCGCCGATGCCGTCCATCAGCGTCAGGCCCGTGGCCTTCTGCCAGGCATGGAAGGTCGGCGCCGGCAGGGTCTCGCCGGCCGAGACGCATTTTCGCAAGGACGACAGGTCGTGCTGGCCGATCAGCCCCAGCATCGCCCGGTACGCGGTCGGTGCCGTGAACAGGATCGTGGCGCGGTGGCGGGCGATCGCGGCGGCAAGGTCCGCCGGCCCGGCCTTCTCGAGCAAGACCGCCCGGGCGCCGACCCGGAACGGAAACAGCACCAGGCCGCCGAGGCCGAAGGTGAAGGCGAGGGGCGGCGAGCCGATGAACACGTCGTCTTGGGTCGCCCGCAGCACCTCGCGGGCGTAACAGTCGCAGATCACCAGGAGGTCGCGCTGGTAGTGGATCGTCGCCTTCGGCAGGCCGGTCGTGCCGGAGGTGAAGCCGAGGAGGCAGGGATCGTCGGCCCGGGTCGGGGCCGCCTCGAAGCTGTCGGAGGCGGTGCTGAGGAGATCTCCGAGTTCGCCCCCGGCGGCGCCGCGCCAGGTCACGACCCGCACCGGCGCGGCCCGTCCGTCCGCCGCCTTCGCCATCTCGTCGATGAGCCCGGCGTCGCAGAGCGCCAGCGGGATCCGGGCCTTGTCGAGGATCTGGGTCAGTTCCTTCGCCCGCAGCAGCGGCATCGTCGCCACCACGATGCCGCCCGCCTTGATGATCGCGAGGTAGAGCGCGACCTTGGTCGGGTTGTTGGCCGAGCGCAGCAGCACCCGGCCACCCGGCACCAGCCCGAGCCGGTCGGTGAGGACGTTCGCCATCCGGTCGATCTGCCGCTTCAGCTCGGCATAGGTCCAGGTGACGGTCTCGCCGACGAGGGCCACCCGCTCGCCGCGCCCCTCCGCGACGTGGCGGTCGACCAACTCGACGGTGGCGTTCAGGTGCTCGGGATAGCCGAGCCGGTCGAGATTGATGAAGTCCGGCATCCGGTCCGGCGGCGGCAGGTTGTCCCGCACGAACGTGTCGGGACGCCGCGTCCAGGGGCTGGCACCGGGGCCGGATTCGGTCCCGAGGGCAGCCTCCTGATGCGCGAACGTGACGGTCTGCGGCATACGGGTCTCCGGCACGGCAGCCTCCATCGGACACTCCTCTCCTCTGGCGAGACTCCGCCCTCAGGCGAGAATCTGGCGGGCGATGACGAGCTTCTGGACCTCGGTGGCGCCCTCGTAGATCCGCAGCGCGCGGATCTCGCGGTAGAGCGTCTCCGGCACCGAGCCGGAGCGGACGCCCTCGCCGCCGTGGAGCTGCACCGCCCGGTCGATCACCTCTTGCGCGGCTTCCGTCGCCACCATCTTGGCCATCGCGGCCTCGCGGGTGATGCGGGGCGCGCCGGAATCCCGGGTCCAGGCGGCGCGGTAGACATGGAGCGCCGCGGAATCGATCGCCGTCGCCATCTCGGCGAGGCTGGTCTGGGTCAGCTGCATCGCGGAAAGCGGCGCCCCGAACAACTTGCGGGATTGCGCCCGCTCCAGGGAGGCGTCGAGGGCGCGGCGGGCAAAGCCCAAAGCCGCGGCGCCGACGGTCGAGCGGAAGACGTCGAGCGTCGCCATCGCGACCTTGAACCCGGCCCCGGCCTCGCCGATGCGGTTCTCCTCCGGCACCCGGCAATCCTCGAAGCGCAGGCGCGCGAGCGGATGGGGCGCGATGGTGTCGAGGCGCTCGGCGATCGTCAGGCCGGGCGTGTCCGCCGGCACCCAATAGGCCGAGAGGCCCCGCGCACCCGGCGCCTCGCCGCTGCGGGCGAAGACGACGTAATGGTCGGCGATGCCGCCATTCGAGATCCAGGTCTTCTCGCCGTCGAGCCGCACCCTTCCATCATCGGTCGGCATCGCCGACAGCGCGATCTGGGCCACGTCCGAGCCCGCCTCCGGCTCGGTCAGCGCGAAGGCGGCGATGCGGCGCCCGGCCCGCACCCCGGGCAGCACCGCCTCGCGATGCGCCGCCGTGCCGGACAGCGTCAGCGCCCCGGTGCCGAGGCCCTGCATGGCGAAGGCGAAATCGGCGAGCCCGTCGTGGCGGGCGAAGGTCTCGCGCAGCAGGCACAGCGCGCGCACGTCGAACACCCCGTCCTCGGGGGCGGCGAAGCGCAGGAAACCCGCCTCGCCGAGGGCCGCGACGAGGCGCCGGCACGAGCCGTCGACGTCGTGGTGGTCGACGAGGCCGGGAACGGTGCGGGCGGCCCAATCGTCGGCTTCCGCCGCGAGGTCGCGGTGGCGGGGCTCGAAGAACGGCCAGTCGAGGAACGTCCGGTCCGGCATCGCTCAGTTTCCCTCGAAGACCGGCTTCGTCTTCGCCGCAAAGGCCTCGAAGGCGCGGCGGAAATCCTGGGTCTTCATGCAGAGCGCCTGGGCCATCGCCTCGGCGTCGATGGCGGCATCCACCCCCATCGCCCATTCCATGTGCAGCATCCGCTTGGTCAGGCCGTTGGCGTAGGCCGGCCCCTGCACCAGGGCGCGGGCGGTCTCGCGGCCCGCCTTCAAGGATTCTCCCGCCGGCACCAGGCGGTTGAAGAAGCCCCAGCGCTCGCCCTCCTCGGCGCTCATGAAGCGGCCGGTATAGAGGAGTTCGGAGGCCCGGCCCTGGCCGATGATCCGGGGCAGGATCGCGCAGGCGCCCATGTCGCAGCCGGCGAGCCCCACCCGGTTGAACAGGAACGCCACCTTGGCGCCAGCCGCAGCCACCCGCAGGTCGGAGGCCATGGCGATGATCGCGCCCGCTCCCGCGCAGACGCCCTCGACGGCGGCCACGACCGGCTGCGGGCAGGCCCGCATCTCCTTGACGAGGTCGCCGGTCATCGTCGTGAAGGCGTGGAGGTCGGCGGCCCCCATGGTGGTCAGCGGCTCGATGATCTCGAACACGTCGCCGCCGCTCGAGAAATTGCCGCCGGCGCCGGTGATGACCACCGCGGTCACGCTCTCCTCGAAGCGCAGGGCCCGGAAGGTGTCGCGCAGCTCGGCGTAGCTCTCGAAGGTGAGCGGGTTCTTCTTCTCCGGCCGGTTCAAGGTCACGGTCGCGATGCCGTCTTCGATCGCGAAGCCGAAATGCTGTGGCGTGAACCCGGCGAGCGGGGCCGCGATGGCGTTCTGGCGCCTCATGGTACCTCCCTGACGTTTCTGCTTGGGTTTTGCTGGAGCGCCGCCCGGCCGCACCGAGGCCTTGAGGGCGGAGAGCTGCGCCGAGAGCGCCTCCTGCTCGGCCGGATCGAGGGCGCCGACGAGTTCGGCGATCCAGTCGGCATGGGCGCGGGCCATCTCGGTGAAGACCGCGCGGCCTTGGCGGGTCAGGCGCACCTGCACCGCCCGGCGGTCGGATTCCGAGACCTGGCGGTCGATCAGCTCCTCCTGCGCCAACCGCTCGACGAGGCCGGTGACGTTGCCGTTCGAGACCATCATCCGGCGCGACAATTCCCCGAGCTGGATGCCGTCGGGCGCACGTTCGAGCTGCGCCATCAGGTCGAAGCGCGGAAGCGTGGTGTTGAAGCGGTCGCGCAGGCGCCGGCGGATCTCCGCCTCGATGGTGTTGGCGGTGGTGAGCAGGCGCAGCCACAGCCGCAATTCGCTGCGGTGGGCGGGGATCTCGGCAGGGATCTCGGCAGGGATCTCGGCAAGCCCCCCGGCAGGACGCTCGACGGATGCGTTCACAGCTCGCCTCCCGCCACCGCGACGGCCTGGCCGGTGACGGCGCCGGCCCCTGTCCCTGCGAGCCACAGCACGGCGTCGGCCACCTCCTCGGGACGGATCAGGCGGCCCATCGGGTTGTGGCGGGTGAACTCGGTGAGGAGATCGTCGCGGGTGCGGCCGGTCCTGGCCTCCAGCCCGCCAATGGCGTTGCCCACGAGGTCGGTGTCGGTGAATCCGGGGCAGACCGCGTTGACGGTGATGCCGGTGGCGGCGAGCTCCAGCGCCAGCGCCCGGGTGAGCCCGACGACGGCGTGCTTGGCCGCGCAATAGGCGCTCACGTAGCCGTAGCCCTTGAGGCCGGCGGTGGAGGCGACCGTGACGATCCGGCCGCCGCCCGCCGCCTTCATGGCCGGGACGACGGCGCGGGCCGCGACCAGCACCGGCTCGACGTTGAGCGCCATCATCCGGCGCAAGGTCTCGACGTCGCTGCGGGCGAGCGGCGCGGTCTCGGCCCCGCCGGCATTGTTGACCAGCACCGCGACCGGGCCGGCCTGCGCGGCGGCTTGGCCGAGCGCCGCCTCAAGGGCCGTCCCGTCGGTGACGTCGGCCGCGACGGCGTGGGCCGCGCCGATCTCCTGGCGGGCCCGCTCGGCGCTCTCCGGCATACGCCCGAGCACCGTCACCCGCTCCCCCGCCGCCACGAACGCCGCCGCGATCGTCCGACCGATGCCGCGGGTCGCGCCGGTGACGACGACGTGGCGGGGAAGGGGAGGGGTGTGGGGCATGGATATTTCAACCTTAAAGGATTTGGGCGCGGGTCGTTCTTGCTGAGGCGCTGTCCCTCCCCAGGCGATCTCGGGCGTGCCCGAGATCGCCTGGGGCGAGGACCGAGCTAGACTGCCACCCGGAGCGGGCTCACATTCCCCGCCACCGCGAACCCGGCCTTGCCGGCGTACCCATTCACGATCGCCTGGCGCTCGGCATGGCTCAGCACGTCCTCGATCCGGGCGAACCCCGCCGGCGCCCGCTTCTCGACCTCGTCGATCACCCGCTCCGGCCCGCCCTTGCGGTTCAGGAGCACGATCTCGGCGGTCTTCGGCCGGCGCTCGGCCTCATAAGAATGGAGCGCCTGCATCGGATGCTCGGCCCGCGCCAGCGCGTCGCCGAGCGCCCGGGCGTCGAGGATCGCCTGCGAGGCGCCGTTCGAGCCGACCGGATACATCGGGTGGGCGGCGTCGCCGAGCAGCGTCACCCGGCCGTGGGTCCAGCGCGGCAGCGGATCGCGGTCGCACATCGGGTATTCGAAGATCTGCGGGGTCGCCTCGACCAGGGCCGCGAGGTCGAAATCCGGCAGGGCGAAGCGCCTTGCGTAGGGCAGCACCTGCGAGCGGTGGGCAGGGCGCGACCAGCTCTCCTTCGGGGGCGGTGAGATCGTGCCGTCCGCCATCTTCACGAACACCACCCAGTTCATCAGCTGGCGCCCGCCCTCGGCCTCGGCGATCGGGTAGAGGACGCACTTCGCCCCCATCCCGCCGCCGATCGCCATCGTGCGGCCGTCGCCCCAGGGCGCCCATTCGGTGGCGCCGCGCCACATCAGCACCCCGTCCCAGCGCGGCGGACCTTCGTCGGGGAAGAACTTTTTCCGCACCACCGAGTGGATGCCGTCGCAGGCGATCAGCACGTCGCCCCGGATCGTGCGGCCGGCATCGCCCCGAAGGGAATCGGTGAAGTGGGCCGTGACCCCGCCCTCGTCCTGCAGGAAGCCGGCGAGCGACAGGCCGGTCTGCACCGCCTCAGACCCCAGCCGCTCGCGCACCGCGTCGTAGAGCACGGCTTGCAGCCGCCCGCGATGGATCGAGAATTGCGGCACCGGGTGGCCGGCATCGATCCCGCGCGGCTCGCGCCACACCTCCTGGCCCTGGCGGTTGAAGTAGGCGAGTTCCTTCGTGCGGATCGCCACCCGGTCGAGGGCCGGCAGCAGGTCGAGCTCGGCAAGCTCGCGGATCGCGTGCGGCAGGGTGTTGATGCCGACGCCGACCTCGCGCACCTCTGCGGCCTGCTCGACGATCGTGGCGCGGATGCCGCGCCGGTGAAGCATCAGGGCGGTGGCGAGCCCGCCGATCCCGGCGCCGACGATGATGACGCGCATCCGTTCACTCCGCATCCGGGGGCGGGAGGAAGTCGACCTCGTGCTTGGCCGAGATCGCCACCACGTCGGCGGGGTTCGCCTGCGGCCCGAGATTGTGCAGGGCCCAGAACAGGTCGTAGAGGCGGCGCGCCGGCGAGACCCAGAAGAAGCACTTCACGTCGGAATCCGAGCGGTTGAACAGCCCGTGCGGCTGGCCCCGCGGCAGCCGGATCGTGTCGCCGGGCTCGGCCACGCTCTCCTGCCCGTCGAGCACGGCGGTGAGGCGCCCTTGCAGGATGTACAGGAACTCGTCCTGCGTCGGGTGGATGTGCGGCGGCACGAAGGTGCCCGGCGGGAAGGTGGCGTGCCAGGACAGCGAGCTCTCGGAGAGCTGCTTGGGGATGTAGGTCTGGCCGAGGATGTTCCAGCGGACGCCCTCGATGCCCTCACCGGCGCGGGTAATGCCTGCGGTCATGGGTGTCATGCGGTTGCTCCTTCGAGACAGACAGATGTTTCACACATGAAGGAACCGGTCCTTCACCTCCGGCGCCTGCCGGAGCGCGGCGCTGGTGCCGGTCCAGACCACGCGGCCCTTCTCGATCACCACGTGACGGTCGGCGAAGCGGGCCAGCGCGTCGACGTTCTTGTCGATCACCAGGATCGCCTCGCCCTCGTCCTTGATCGCCCGCAGGCAGGTCCAGATCTCCTCGCGGATCAGCGGCGCCAGCCCTTCCGTCGCCTCGTCGAGGACGACGAGGCGCGGGTTGGTCATCAGAGCTCGTCCGATCGCCAGCATCTGCTGCTCGCCGCCCGAGAGCTGGTCGCCGCCATTGCGGCGCCGCTCCTTCAGCCGCGGAAACAGGCGGTAGACCGAATCCAGATTCCACTTCGCGCCCCGCCCGCCCCGATGGGTGGCGACCAGGTTCTCCTCGACCGAGAGGGTCGGGAAGACCTGCCGGCCCTCCGGCACCAGGCCGAGGCCGCGGCGGGCGACGAGGTGGGACGGGCGCCCGGCCATGTCCTCGCCGTCGATCAGGATGCGGCCGGCCCGGGGTTTCAGCAGGCCGAAGATCGACTTCACCGTGGTGGTCTTGCCCATGCCGTTGCGGCCCAGCAGGGTCACCACCTCGCCCTTGGCGACGGAGAGGTCGATCCCGAACAGGATGCGGGAATCGCCGTAGGCGCTCTCCAGGCCCTCGATCGCGAGCATCAGGCCGCCTCCTCCTCGCCGAGATAGGCGGCGCGCACCGCCGGATCGGACCGGACGACCGAAGGCAGGCCGCTCGCGATGACGCGACCGTAGACCAGCACGCTCATCCGGTCGGCGAGCGCGAACACCGCCTCCATGTCGTGCTCGATCAGCACGATCGTGTGGGTCGCCTTCAGCTCATGCATCAGCCCGACCAGGATCGCCGATTCCTCCGGGCCGGTGCCGGCCAGCGGCTCGTCGAGGAGGAGCAGGCGGGCGCCGGTGGCGAGCGCCACCGCCAGTTCGAGCTGGCGCTTCTCGCCATGCGACAGGCTGCCGGCCCGCCGCCCGGCCCGGTCGGCGAGGCCGACGCGACCGAGCGCGTCCATCGCCTCGCCGTTGAGCGTCTTTTCTTTCGCCGCCGGGCGGAAGAACCGGAAGCTCGAGCCTGACCGGGCCTGAACCGCGAGCGCGACGTTCTCCAGCACCGAGAACCCGTCGAGGATCGAGGTGATCTGGAACGAGCGGGCGAGGCCGCGGCGGACCCGGGCGACCATCGGCCAATGCGTCACGTCCTCGCCGGCGAGGTGCACGCTGCCGGAATCGCTCGGGAGGCTGCCCGAGAGCTGGTGGATCAGCGTGGTCTTGCCGGCGCCGTTCGGGCCGATGATGGCGTGCAGCTCGCCCGAGGCCACGTCGAGGCTGACGTCGTCGGTGACCCTCAGGGCGCCGTAGGACTTTCGGAGATTTCGAACGGAGAGCAGCGGGGTCACGCGCGCCTCCCGAGCTTCGCCGCCAGCCCCGCGAGGCCGCCGCGGGAGAGGATCACCACCGCGACCAGCATCAGCCCGAGGCCGAGCCGCCAATGGTCGGAGTAATGCGCCAGCACCTCTTCGAGGGCGATGAGCGCCGCGGCGCCGGCCACCGGGCCGATCAGCGTGCCCATCCCGCCGAGCACCACCATGACGATCAGCTCGCCCGAGCGCTGCCAGCTCATATAGGCCGGCGAGACGAACTCGGCCTGGTTGGCGAGCAGCACCCCGGCGAGGCCTGCGATGGCGCCGGCGAGCACGTAGGCGGTGAGCCGGTAGGGTAGGGGGGAGAAGCCGATCGCCTGCATCCGCACCGCGTTGTCGCGGCTGCCGCGCAGCACCCGGCCGAAGCGCGAGGCGACGACGCGGCGCAACGAGAGGAGCACGACCGCCAGCACCGCCAGCACGCAGTAGAACAGCGCCGGATCGCCCTCGATCAGCCGCATCCCGAACAGGGTCGAGCGGCCCGATAGCGGCAAGCCGTCGTCGCCGCCGTAAGCAGCGAGCGAGACCATGAAGAAATAGGCCATCTGCCCGAAGGCCAGCGTGATCATGATGAAGTAGACGCCGCGGGTGCGCAGAGAGATCGCCCCGGTGACGAGGGCGAAGAGGGCGCAGACGAGCGCTGCCACCGGCGCCTGGATCGCGAGGTCGCGGATGCCGTGGGCGTCCAGGATTCCGACCGCGTAGGCGCCCAGGCCGATGAAGGCGGCGTGGCCGAACGACACCATCGCGCCGTAGCCGAGCACGAGGTCGAGGGAGAGGGCGGCGAGCCCGAAGATCATCATCCGGGTCGCGGTGACGACCAGGAAGGGCAGGCCGGCGGCTTCCGCCGCGACCGGCAGGGCGGCGAGGACCGCCAGCGCCAGTCCGGCGAGGGCGGCGCCCGGCAGCGCGGCGCGGCGCCGGGGCGGCTCGGTCGTCACGCGGGCAACCAGGGTGTTCATCGGGCCCCCCGCGCCGGAAACAGGCCTGAGGGCCGGAAGAACAGCACGGCCGCCATCAGGATGTAGATCAGCATCGGGGCGAGCGTCCGCCCGGTCTGCGAGGCGGAGGAGGCATCCATCACGCTGCGCAGCAGGATCGGCCCGAAGGTGCGTCCGAGCTGGTCGGCGAGGCCGACGAGGAGGCCAGCCACGAAGGCGCCCCGCACCGAGCCGACGCCGCCGATGACGATGACCACGAAGGTCAGGATCAGCACCGAATCGCCCATGCCGGGATCGACCGACAGGATCGGCGCCACCATCGCGCCGGCGAAGCCCGCCAGCATCGCGCCGAGCCCGAACACCACCAGGAACAGCCGGCGGATGTCGACGCCGAGCGCCGCCACCATCGGACCGTTGCTGGCCCCGGCGCGCAGGCGCATGCCGAGCCGGGTGTGGTTGACGAGGAGGTGGAGCCCCAAGGCCGTGGCGAGGCCGGCCGCGATGATCGCGACCCGGTAGAGCGGGTAATGCAGGGTGCCGACGAGGTGGACCGAGCCCGACAGGGCGTCGGGCACCGGCACGCTCATCGGGGCGGCGCCCCAGACGATCCGCACGCCCTCGTTGAGGATCAGGATCAGCCCGAAGGTGGCGAGCACCTGGTCGAGGTGGTCGCGCCCGTAGAGGTGGCGCACGACCAGGAATTCGAGGGCGAGACCGAAGACGAGCGTCGCCGGCAGGGCGAGCAGCAGGCCGAGGCCGAAGCTGCCGGTGGCGGTTGTGAGCGTCGCCGCGAGGTAGGCGCCGATCATGTAGAGCGCGCCGTGGGCGAGGTTGATGAGGTCCATCACCCCGAAGATCAGCGTCAGCCCCGCCGCCACCAGGAACAGCAGGATGCCGAGCTGGACGCCGTTCAGCGCCTGGATCAGGAACAGGTTGAGCATCGGCCCGGCACCTTCCGTCCGTCTGTTACTTCATCTTGCACTCGGCGGCGTAGTTGTCCTGATAATTCGAAAAGATCTTTTCGGCGATCTGGGTCTCGTACTTGCCGTCCGGGCGCTTGGCCGCCTTGACGAGGTAGAAGTCCTGGATCGGGTAGTGGTTGTTGCCGATCTTGAAGGTGCCGCGCAGGGACTGGAACTCGGCGGCCTTGAGGCCGGCGCGCAAGCCGTCCTTGTCCTTCATGTCGCCCTTGGCGCGCTTGACCGCGGCGTCGATCATCAGGGCGGCATCGTAGGCCTGCATGGCGTAGGTGCCCGGCACGCTGCCGTATTTCTTCTCGTAGGCTGCGACGAAGGCCTTCGATTGCGGGTTGTCGAGGTCCGGTGCCCAGTTGGCGCCGCCGAAGTAGCCGACCGCCGCGTCCTTCTGGGCCGGCAGGGTGCTCTCGTCGACCGTGAAGGCGGAGAGGAACGGGATGGTGCTGAGGCCCGCCTGGCGGTACTGGCGCACCAGGTTGACGCCCATGCCGCCGGGCATGAAGGCGAACACCGCGTCGGGCTGGGCGGCCGAGATCTGCGCCAGCTCGGCCGAGAAATCGAGCTGGCCGAGCGGCGTGAACATCTCGTTCACCACCTCGCCCTTGTAGGAATGCTTGAAGCCGGCCAGCGAGTCCTTGCCTGCCTGGTAGTTCGGCGCCAGCAGGACGAGGCGCTTGTAACCCTTGTTCTGGGCGTACTTGCCCAGGACCTCGTGGACCTGATCGTTCTGGTAGGACGAGACGAACAGGTTCGGGTTGCACTCCGCCCCGGCATAGTTCGAGGTGCCGGCATTGGGCGAGATCAGGAAGGCGCCGCCCTCGGTCACCGGACGCACCACCGCGCGCAGCACGTTGGAGAAGGTCGGGCCGACCACGAAGTCGACCCGGTCGCGCTTGACCAGTTCCCGCGCCTTGTTGGTGGCGACGTCGGGCTTCAGCTCGTCGTCGACCGTCACGACGTCGACGTCGAGCCCGCCGAGCTTCTTGCCCAGGGTGTCGAGGGCGAGCAGGAACCCGTCGCGGCCCTGCTCGCCGAGGACGGCCGAGGGGCCCGAGAGCGTGAACATCAGCCCGACCCTGACCTTCTCGCCTCCTTGCGCGGTGGCGGGGCCGGCCACCAGCGCGGCGCCAAGAATCGTGGCACCAAGAATCGTGGCGCCATTCAGGGCGGTCACGAGGCAGCTGGCGGCGTTCCGGATCGGATTCATCCCGTGTGTCCCTTATCTGTCGAGAGCATCGATGGCACTTGTCCGGTGCGAAGCGGCCGGAGTCGAGTCGGCGCGCGATGCGAGAGCGGCGCTCTTTCGTCGGATCCCGGCCCATCCCGTGAGGAATACTTTACGCATGAAATATCGTCTGGCAACCGCCTTTGATGATTTTTCCGCCCTGCCGCATCACTGTGCAATGCAGCGAGCAGAGTGCTGAAAAATCAGCTCTTTTGATCGCTGCGCCGCAGCATTCGGACGGGCGCTCACGATCCTGTCGCGGCCGGCCGACCATGCGCCGGGCGATCCGTCGCGTGCCCCCTTGCGTCGCGATATTTGAAGTATAAAGTTTCTCCATCGGCGAGCCCGCCGCCACAGGAGGAGCCCCCATGACAGGCCCGATGCGCGTCACGGTGATCGGCGGCGGACCCGGCGGGCTCTATTGCGCGCTCCTGACCAAGAAGCGCCGGCCCGAGTGGCAGGTCGAGGTCTACGAGCAGAACCGGGCCGACGACACGTTCGGCTTCGGCGTCGTGTTCTCGGACGAGACCCTGCACGAGTTCCTGTCGCGCGATCCCCGCTCCTTCGCCCGCATCCGCGACGCCTTCTCGTACTGGGACGACGTCGCGATCCACAAGGAGGGCCGGGTGATGCGATGCGGCGGCAACGGCTTTGCCGGGGTGAGCCGGATGCGCCTGCTCCAGATCCTCCAGGAGCG
Organism: Methylobacterium currus; assembly: GCF_003058325.1. Lineage (NCBI taxonomy): Bacteria > Pseudomonadati > Pseudomonadota > Alphaproteobacteria > Hyphomicrobiales > Methylobacteriaceae > Methylobacterium > Methylobacterium currus. Next base: position 5,263,501 of record NZ_CP028843.1, on the reverse strand, counting down.
CTGCCGCGAGGAGGGGGTGGACCTCCATTTCGGCGAGAGCATCCCGCCGGATCAACTCTCGGAGCGCTTCCCCGATTCCGACGTGATCGTCGCCTGCGACGGCATCAACTCGCGCATCCGCGAGCAGTTTCGCGAGGCCTTCCGGCCCGAGGTCGAGATCAAGTCCAACCGGTTCTGCTGGATGGGCTCGACCCGGCCGATGGACGAGTTCAACTATTTCTTCCGCGAGACGCCGCACGGCATCGTCTGCGCCCATACCTACCAGTACGAGCCCGGCCGCTCGACCTGGGTGTTCGAGATGGACGAGGCCTGCTGGCAGGGCCACGGCTTCACCGAGACCGACGAGGAGGGCTCGCGCCGGATCCTGGAAGACATGTACGCCGAGGAATTGCAGGGCCACGGCCTGCTCCTCAACCGCTCGACCTGGCGCCGCTTCCCGCGGATCTTCTGCCATACCTGGTCGCACGACAACATCGTGCTCCTGGGGGACGCCAAGGCCTCGGCGCATTTCTCGATCGGCTCGGGCACCAAGCTCGCGATGGAATGCGCCATCGCGCTCTCGGACGCGCTGGTGGACAAGGCGGAGGAGGGCGTGCAGGCGGCCTTCGCGGCCTATGACCGCGCGCGCCGCACCCCCTGCCAGGTGGTGCAGCACAATGCCGACGTCTCGCTCGCCTGGTTCGAGCACATGAACCGCTCCTGGGACATGGATGCGGAGCAGTTCTCGATGGTGGTGATGTGCCGGGCGAAGTCCATCACCTACGACAACCTGGTGGTGCGCGATCCGGATTACGTGAAGGCGGTGGACGACGCGTTCTATGCCCGCCTCTACGCCGAGACCGGCGAGGATTGTCGCGAGAGCCGGCCGACACCGATGTTCACGGGCTTGCGGTTGCGCGAGATGCGGATCCCGAACCGCGTCGCGATGGCGCCGATGGCGCAGTACTCGGCCGATGAGGGCGGCAATCTCACCGACTGGCACTTCGTGCACTACACCTCGCACGCGCTGGGCGGCCCGGGCCTCCTCTTCACCGAGATGACCTGCCCGTCGGCCGACGCCCGCATCACCCCGGGCTGTCCGGGGCTCTGGACCGACGCGCACGAGGCGCAGTGGGCCCGCATCGTCGATTTCGTCCACGCCCATACCGACACGAAGATCGTGATGCAGCTGGGACACGCCGGGCGCAAAGGGTCGACCCAGGTCGGCTGGGAGCGGATGGACCGGCCGCTGCCTCAAGGAAACTGGCCGATCGTCTCGGCCTCACCCATCCCCTATCTCGACGGGGTGAGCCAGGTGCCCGGGGCGCTCGACCGGGCCGGGATGGACCGGGTGCGCGACGCGTTCGTGCAGGCCACCGAGCGGGCGGCGCGGGCGGGCTTCGACATGCTGGAGCTGCACTGCGCCCACGGCTACCTGATGGCCTCGTTCCTCTCGCCGCTCACCAACACCCGCACCGACGAGTACGGCGGCGCGATCGAGAACCGCCTGCGCTTCCCCCTCGAGGTCTTTTCCGCCATGCGCGCCGCCTGGCCGGCGGAGCGGCCGATGTCGGTGCGCATCTCGGCCACCGACTGGGCGGAAGGCGGCATGAACGAGGCCGACATCCTGGCGGTCGCGGAAGCCTTGCAGGAGGCGGGGTGCGACCTCGTCGACGTCTCGGCCGGCCAGACCGTCGCCGACCAGCGCCCGGTCTACGGCCGGATGTTCCAGGTCCAGTTCGCCGACGCGATCCGCAACCGCGCCCGCAATCGCGCTCCCATGGCGGTGATGGCGGTCGGCGCCATCACGGAGGCCGGCCAGGTCAACACCATCCTGCACACCCGCCGGGCCGACATCGTGGCGCTGGGGCGGCCGCATCTGTGGAACCCGAATTTCTGCCGCCAGGCCGCCGCCTGGTACGACGCCCGCACGCAAGGCTGGCCGAAGCCCTACCTGCCGGGCCGCGACCAGGCCCACCGCGAGCTTCCGAAGCTGCGCGAGCAGGAGATCGGCTTACGGCGCAAGGCCCGGCCGCGGCCGCACCAGGCCGGGCAGGCGGCGGCGGAATAGGGCCGCCCAAGTGCTGGGCAGCGCCTGCCCAGTCGATCGGCGCCGGTGCCGATCGTCGCAATGATCTGGCGCTTCGTGCGGCAATGACTTTTTTCTTCATCAAGGACTAACGAAGCGAATCGTATGCATCGAGACGCCTCGAATCCCGAGGCGAGACCATCGATGCCGGGCAGTCGCAGGATGAAGTTGTCGATCAAGCACGTCCTGATCGGGACGACGATGACGCTGATGCTCTTCAGCGTGGCGCAGGGTGGCAACGGGATCTCGCGGCTCATGACGCTGCGGGACGACATCGTCGACATGGCCCGGACCCGGATCCCGGCGTCGAACCTGATCAATCAGATCTACGCCGAAACCCAGGCCTATCGGATCAATCTCTACCGCTTCGTCGTCACCTCGACCGACGATGCCACCTACGACCGCAACGAGCAGGCCCTGACCGACAGCCGCAAGGCGCTGATCGACCTCCAGGCGCGGTACGAGCCCCTGATCTCCGGGCCGGAGGAGCGGGCGACGTTCGGGCGCTTCGTCGCCCGCTGGAGCGACTACCTCGAGGGCCAGAAGATGGTGACGGGCGCGATGGCGGCCGGCGACCAGGCCACGGCCCTGGCGACGCTGACCAGCCCCGAGATGACCGGCACCAATGCCGAGGCGACCGGCGCCCTGAAGGCGATCGTGGCGATGAATGCCGGCGCCGCCCTGACGAGCGCGGAGCAGAGCAGCGCGAGCGCCGATCGCGGCATCCTGGCGGCGGGACTCATGACGGCCCTGGCCTTCGCGGCGGCGATCGGCGCGGTGATCTTCAGTCTCCTCGGCATCGCCCGCCCGATCGCCCGCATGACCGCCGCGATGGGCCGGCTGGCGGCGGGGGATATCGCGATCGCGATTCCGGGCGCGGCCCGGCGCGACGAGATCGGCGCCATGGCGGCCGCCGTGCAGGTGTTCAAGGACGGGCTGATCCGCGCCCGCGCGCTCGAGGAGGAGACCGTGCTGGCCCGCGCCTCGGCCGAGGAGCAGCGCCGTGCCGGCATGCGCCAGATGGCGGACGCCTTCGAGCGGGCGGTCGGCGGCATCGTCGGCCAGGTCTCGGCCGCCGCCACCGAGCTCCAGGCCACCGCCCAGACCATGACCGCCACCGCGACCCAGACCGCGGCCCAGTCCACCGCCGTCGCGGCGGCGGCCGAGGAGGCCTCCTCGAATGTCGGCACCGTCGCGGTGGCGGCCGAGGAACTCGGCGCCTCGGTCCAGGAGATCGGCCGCCAGGTCGACGGCTCGGCGAGGCTCGCCCAGGCGGCGGTCGCGGAAGCCGGGCAGACCGCGCATCAGGTCCGTGCGCTGACCGAGGCCACCGCCCGCATCGGCGACGTGGTCGGGCTGATCTCGTCGATCGCCGCGCAGACCAACCTGCTCGCGCTCAACGCCACGATCGAGGCGGCCCGCGCCGGGGCGGCCGGCCGCGGCTTTGCGGTGGTGGCCGCCGAGGTGAAGGAACTGGCCGGCCAGACCGCGAAGGCGACGGAGGAGATCACCAGCCAGATCGCGGCGATCCAGGCCTCGACCGGGCAGGCGGCGGGCGCGATCGGCCAGATCACGGCGCGGATCCAGGAGATCTCGGGCGTCGCGACCTCGATCGCGGCGGCGGTGGAGGAGCAGGGCGCGGCGACGCAGGAGATCGTCCGCAACGTGTCGCAGGCGGCGGCCGGCACCGGCGAGGTGACGGGCAATATCGCGGGCGTGGCGGGCGCGGCGGAGGAGACCGGGGCGGCAGCCAGCCAGGTGCTGGCCTCGGCCTCGGAGCTGTCGCGCCAGTCCGAGCACCTCTCGGCCGAGGTGACGCGCTTCCTCGACACGGTGCGGGCGGCGTGAGCGCCGCGTCCGGGCGGCTCTCCCGACGGCGCTGACCGCCTCGACATTCTCCCTCGCAGCCGCGTCGTCGCGGGGGAATATCGGTGATGGATGGCCGTGCCGGACAGGTTCGCCATCCATCACACCCTCCGGACGGCCCGCGGGGCTCTGCCCCGGGGCAAGGTATCCTCCCGGGACACCTCCGCGACGTTCGATGGCGGACCCTCAGGCCGAAGCGGTCGATTTGGTCGCACCCGGGAGACTGGGGTAGAGTATGACATAGGTTTGTCTCTGAGGGCGGCCGGCGCGACCGGTTCGGGCCCGCGGAGACGCCGCGTGTGACCTATTCAGAGGATCGGGCCCGAACCCGGAGGCCGGAAACTGGGGGCCTGCCCGCGCCGCGCTGCATCGTCGCCGTTCCGGTCCGCAACGAGGTCGACCGGATCGGCGCCTGCCTGCGCGCGCTGGCCACGCAGGAGGAGATCGGGCCGGAGGCCCTCGGGATCGTCCTCTTCCTCAACAACTGCACCGACGGCACGGCGGAGGTCGTGGCGTCGCTCGTGCCGGCCTTGCGGGTGCAGGTTCGGGTCGTCGAGCGCGATTTCGCGGGGGCGCATGCCGGTTGGGCCCGGCGCGAGGCGATGGAGGCGGCCGCGTCCTGGCTCGACGAGACGGTCGGCGGCCTTGACGGATCGGCGCCGGACGGCGTGATCCTGACCACCGATGCCGATAGCCGCGTGCCACCGGACTGGGTCGCCCGCAACCTCGCGGCCCTGGCGCAGGGCGTCGACGCGGTCGCCGGAACCATTGCCCTCGACGAGGGCGAGGCCGCGCGCCTGCCGGAGGCGCTCCACGCCCGCGGCCGGCTGGAGGGTGCGTATGAGGCGTTGCTCGTCGCCCTCGAATCCCTGATCGATCCGGTCGCGCACGATCCCTGGCCGCGTCACGCGACCCGCTCCGGGGCGAGCCTCGCGGTCCACCTCTCCGCCTACCGCGCCGCCGGCGGCATGCCGGCCCTGCCGCTGGGCGAGGACCGGGCCTTCGTGGCAGCCCTGCTGCGGGCGGATGCCCGGGTGCGCCACGCCCCCGACATCGTCGTGGTTACTTCAGGGAGGCTCGACGGCCGTGCCCCGGGCGGCGCCGCCGACACGATGCGGCAGCGTTGCGCGATGCCGGAGGCCCCGTGCGACCCGCGCCTCGAAACCCTGGGCCGCGCCCTGTTCCGGTACGCCTGGGGGCGCCGGCTGCGGCGCCTGCACGGGTCCGGACGACTGGCCCGGACAGGATTCTGGGCGCCCTGGCTGCGCGTGCCGCGCGCCGAGGCGCGCCGGATCGCCGATCTCGCCTCGATCGGGGCGATCCTCGCCGCAATCGAGGCGGCGAGCCCGCTCCTTGCCTCCCGCCCTCTCCCTCCGCGCGCGCTGCCCCGGCAGATCCGCGCCGCCCGCCTCGTGCTCGCCGGGCTGCGGCGCGGGGCGCGAGGATTGCGGCTCCGCGGCCCCCTCGCGGCCGGCCGCGCCCGGCCGGCCCTCGGACGGGCGTCGGAGGAGGCCGGCAATGCGTGATCGGCCGATGGATCCGTGGCTGCGTCCCGGTCCGACCGCGGAGAGCGTCGCGGCAGCCCGCCGGGTCTCGACCCTGGCCGCCGCGCGGGCCGACGCGCAGGATCGCGACGACGGCTTCCCGGCCGAGGACGTGGCCGACCTCGCGCAGGCCGGCCTCCTCGCCGCCCCGGTCCCGGCGGAGGAGGGCGGGGCGGGCCTCGGGGAGGAGCCGGGCGCGGCCGACCTCGTCGCGGTTCTGCGCCTCGTCGGGTCCGGCAGCCTGGCGCTCGGCCGGCTCTACGAGGGCCACGTCAACGCGCTCCAGCTCGTCGCCCGCTACGCCGCGCCGGCGGAGCGGCACGCCCTGTTCGCCGAGGCCCGCGCCGGCCACCTGTTCGGGGTGTGGAACACCGAGCCGCCGTCGGACGGCCTCCTCCTCGGCGCGGACGGGCGCCTTTCCGGGGTCAAGACCTTCGCGTCGGGCGCCGGCCACGTCACCCGCGCCCTGGTGACGGCGCGCCGGCCGGGCGAGGCGAGGCCGCTGATGCTGGTCGTCGCCCTCGAACCGGGGACCCGGGCCGACCTCTCGGCCTGGCGCGCGCAAGGGATGCGCGCCTCGGCCACCGGTACCGTCGACCTCACGGGGCTCGCGCCGGTCGCTCTCCTCGGCGGGCCGGACGATTATCACCGCCAGCCGCACTTCTCCGGCGGCGCCTGGCGCTTCGCGGCGGTGCAGTTGGGGGGCATCGAGGCGGTGTTCGAGGCCTGGCGCGGCCATCTCGCCCGGACCGGGCGGGGCGCCGATCCCCACCAGCTCGCCCGTCTCGGCGAGGGGGCGATCGCCCTCGAAGGCGCCCGGCTCTTCGTCGGCCGGGCGGCCGCCGTGATGGCGGAGGGCGCCTCGGCGAAAGGCGCCCTGCCGGTGGAGCGGGTCGTCGCCTTCGTCGATCTCGCCCGGATCGCGGTCGAGCGGGCGGGGCTGGAGGTGCTGGGCCTCGCCCAGCGCTCGGTCGGCCTCCAGGGTTTTTTGCGCGGGCACCCGCTCGAGCGGCTGTCGCGGGACCTCGCGACCTATCTGCGCCAGCCCGCCCCCGACCGGGCTTTGACCGCGGCGGCCGCCACGATCCTGGCCGCCGAGGAGCCGGTGGCCGCTTTGTGGGAGGCGCGCTGATGCGGGCCGACGCCTTCCTCGAGGCCGCCGAGGCGCTGCCGGTGGGATCCCTGCGCGACCTCGTGCCCGCGGGCGGGATCGTCGTGGTGGCGCCCCATCCCGACGACGAGAGCCTCGGCTGCGGCGGGCTCATCGCCGAGGCCTGCACCCGGCGGATCCCGGTCAGGCTCGTCGTGGTGAGCGACGGGATCGGCTCGCATCCGAACTCGAAGACCCATCCGCCCGAGCGCCTGCGCGATTTGCGCGAATCCGAGACCCTGGCGGCGGCGGAATGCTTGGGGCTCAGCCCCGATCACGTCGCCTTCCTGCGCCTGCCCGACCGGTTCGTGCCGGCCGCAGGCCCCGAGGCCGAGGCGGCGGCCGAGGCGGTCGCCGCGGCGGCCCGGACCTGCGACGCGGGCGCCCTGTTCGTGACCTGGGAACACGATCCGCATTGCGACCACGCGGCGAGCGCGGCGCTCGCCCGTCGTGCGCGCGACCTCCTCGGTGACGCGAGCCTCTACGCCTATCCGGTCTGGGGCTGGACGCTGCCGCCGGAGACCGAGATCGGCGAGGCGCCCCGGGGCGTCCGCCTCGCGATCTCCCGCCACCGGCGCGCCAAGGCGGCGGCCATCGCGGCCCACCGCTCGCAGACCACCGACCTGATCGCCGACGATCCCGAAGGCTTCCGCCTGGAGCCGGCCATGCTCGCGCATTTCGCGCGGGATCACGAGATCTTCCTCGATGTCGCTCGGTAAGGAAATTGCGATGACCCGCCATACGGCCTCGCTGCCGCCCGGCTACTTCGACGAGCGCTACGCCGACGATCCCGACCCGTGGAATTTCGCCGAGAGCTCCTACGAGCGCGACAAGTACGCCGCCACCCTCGCATCCCTGCCGCGCCCGCGTTACGCTGCGGCGCTCGAGATCGGCTGCTCGATCGGGGTGCTGACGGCGGCGCTCGCGCCCCGCTGCGATACGCTGGTCGCCCTCGACGTGGCCGAGGCCGCCCTGGACCAGGCCCGCGCGCGCTGCCGCGACCTGCCGGGACTCCGCCTGCTCAAGGCCCGGGTGCCGGGCGAGTGGCCGGAGGGCCGGTTCGACCTGATCCTGCTCTCGGAGGTGGTCTACTACCTCGATGCCGGCGACGTCGCCCGCCTCGCCGGCCTCGTCCGCGGCAGCCTGCGACCAGACGGCGACGTCGTCCTGGTGCACTGGACCGGCGAGACGCATTATCCCCTGACCGGCGACGAGGCCGCCGACCTGTTCATCCGCGAGACGCGCGACCGCCTCGCGGTCGACCGGCAGGTCCGCACCGAGGCGTACCGGCTCGACGTGCTGCGCGGGCGGGATGGCGCGTAGATGTTGCGCCGCGGGCACGCCTTTCCGGGAGGCGTGCCCGTCGCGACTCGCCTCAGCGCCGCGTGCCCCGATCCAGCCCCGCCTTGCGCAGGGCGTCCGCCAGGGCGCCGCCGCCCGCCGGTTCCTCGCGGCGGGGTTGCGGGCGCGGGGCGTCGCGGCGGGGTGCGTCGCGGTTCTGGCCGCCCTGCTCGCGCGGCGGCCGGGCGCCGACCTCGTCGTCGAGGCGCATGGTGAGCGAGATGCGCTTGCGCGGCGCATCGACGTCCAGCACCTTCACCCGCACCACGTCGCCGGGCTTCACCACCGCCCGCGGGTCCTTCACGAAGGTCTTGGACAGGGCCGAGATGTGGACGAGCCCGTCCTGGTGCACGCCGATATCGACGAAGGCCCCGAAGGCCGCGACGTTGGTCACCACGCCCTCCAGCACCATGCCGGGTTTCAGGTCGCCGATCGTCTCGACGCCCTCCTGGAAGGTCGCGGTCTTGAAGCTCGGGCGCGGGTCGCGGCCCGGCTTCTCCAGCTCGGCGATGATGTCGGTGACGGTCGGCAGCCCGAAGGTGTCGTCGATGAAGGATTTCGGGTTCAGACCTTTGAGCACCGTACCGTTGCCGATCACCGCCTTGATGTCGCTCTTCGTCGCCTGGAGGATGCGGCGCACCACCGGGTAGGCCTCCGGGTGCACACCGGACGCGTCGAGCGGGTCGTCGCCGTTCTGGATCCGCAGGAAGCCCGCCGACAGCTCGAACGCCTTCGGCCCGAGCCCCGCGACCTTCTTCAACCCTGAGCGGCTGCGGAACGGCCCGTTCGTGTCGCGATGCGCGACGATGTTCTGCGCCACCCGCTCGCTGAGACCCGAGACCCGGGCCAGAAGCGGGCCGGAGGCGGTGTTGACGTCGACCCCGACGCCGTTCACGCAATCCTCCACCACCGCGTCGAGGGAGCGCGACAGCTTCCCCTCCGCCAGATCGTGCTGGTACTGCCCGACGCCGATCGCCTTCGGCTCGATCTTCACCAGCTCCGCCAGCGGGTCCTGCAGGCGCCGGGCGATCGAGACCGCGCCGCGCAACGACACGTCGAGGCCCGGCAGCTCCTGGCTCGCATAGGCCGAGGCCGAGTAGACCGAGGCGCCGGCCTCCGACACCATCACCTTGGTGAGCGTCAGCTCCGGCTGCTTGGCGATCAGCTCGGCGGCGAGCCGGTCGGTCTCCCGCGAGGCGGTGCCGTTGCCGATGGCGACGAGCTCGACGCCGTGCGCCCGGCAGAGCTTCGCCAGCGTCATCAGCGACCCGCTCCAGTCGCGCCGCGGCTCGTGGGGATAGATCGTGTCCGTCGCCACCACCTTGCCGGTGGCGTCGACCACCGCGACCTTCACGCCGGTGCGGTAGCCCGGATCGAGGCCGAGCGTCGGCCGGGCGCCGGCGGGCGCGGCGAGCAGGAGGTCGCGCAGGTTGCCGGCGAAGACCCGCACGCCCTCGGCTTCAGCCGCCTCCCAGAGGCGCGCGCGCAGGTCGAGCTCGATCGAGAGCCGGAGCTTGGTGCGCCAGGCGAAGCGCACCGCCTCCATCAGCCAGCGGTCGCCGGGCCGGCCGCGATCCTGGATTCCGGCCGACAGGGCGATGCGGCCATCGTAGAGGCTCTGGGCATCGACGCCCTCGGGAGCCTCGTCGAGCCGCAGGTCCAGCACCTCCTCCTTCTCGCCTCGGAAGAGGGCCAGCACCCGGTGGGAGGGCAGGCGGGTCAGGGGCTCGGAGAAGTCGAAGTAGTCGGAGAACTTGGCCCCCGCCTGCGCCTTGCCGTCGCGCACCCGCGAGACGAGCTTGCCGCGGGTCCAGAACGCCTCGCGCAACTGCCCGACCAATTCGGCATTCTCGGCGAAGCGCTCGACCAGGATGGAGCGGGCGCCCTCCAGGGCCGCCTCCGGCGTCGCCACGCCCTTGCCCTCGTCGACGAACGGGGCGGCGGCCTGGAGCGGGACCTGATCGGGGCGGGAGAGCAGCGCTTCGGCCAGGGGACCCAAGCCTGCCTCGCGGGCGATCTGGGCCTTGGTGCGGCGCTTCGGCTTGAACGGGAGGTAGAGGTCCTCGAGCCGCGCCTTCGTCTCGGCGGCGAGGATCTGACCTTTCAGCGCGTCGTCGAGCTTACCCTGGTTCTGCACGCTCTCCAGGATCGCGGCGCGGCGGGCCTCCAGCTCGCGCAGGTAGCGCAGGCGCTCCTCCAGGGTGCGCAGCTGCGCGTCGTCCAGGGTGCCGGTGACTTCCTTGCGGTAGCGGGCGATGAACGGCACCGTCGACCCGCCGTCCAGAAGCTCCACCGCCGCCTTGACCTGCCAGTCCTGCGCGCCGAGTTCGGTGGCGATGCGCTGCTCGATCGTCGGCATGGGGCCTCTCCGGTTGGGGAGGCGCGTGTTTAGAGGCGGGCGACGATTCGGGGAAGAGGAGACATGTCGGGGCGGCCGCGCCGCGGCCGCCCGTGATGGTCAGCGCACCCCGCCCGCCGGCAGCACCCCGGTCGGGGCCGGGACGTGGCGCATCCGCTCGCGGTGGGCGGTGTAGAGGCCGCTGCCGCCGATCACCAGGACGCCGAGGCCCATATAGGCGTCCGGCACCGTGCCGAAGAACAGGAAGCCGAGGAGGCCGGCCCAGATGATCTGGCTGTAGGAGAACGGCACCAGGGTCGAGGCCGGGGCGTGGCGGTAGGCGATGGTGACGATCCAGTGCCCGGCGGTCGAGATGAAGCCGATCGCGGCGCCGATCGCGACCTGGTTGAGGTTCGGGGTCTCCCAGACGAAGGGCACGATGGCCGACAGGATCACGAAGCCGACGATGGCCGACCAGGTCATGGTGGTCTGCGGTGCGTCGTAGCCGTTGATCTTGCGGGTCACCACCAGGGCGGCGGCCCAGAACACGGCGGAGACGATCGGCAGGAGGGCGGCGGTCTGGAACGCGCTGGTGCCCGGCCGCACGATGATCAGCACGCCGAGGAGGCCGACGAAGGCCGCGGCCCAGCGCCGGGCGCCGACCTTCTCGCCGAGCACCGGGATCGACAGGGCGGTGACGAAGATCGGCGACACGAAGGCGATCGCCGTGATCTCGGCCACCGGCAGGGTACGCAGGCCCGCGAGGAACAGCAGGGAGGAGCCGACGAGGGCGATGCCGCGCACCACCTGCAGGCCCGGCCGCGCGCTCCGGAACGGCGAGGCGCCACGCTTGAGATGCGCCCGCACCCCGGCAGCCGCCAGCATCACGGCGAGGAAGCCGACATAGCGCAGCCACGCCACCTCGATCCCGGCGAGCTGCCCGGTGAGGTACTTGGCGGTGGCGTCGGAGCTCGACAGGAACATGGTGGAGACCACCACCAGCACGATGCCGCGCAGCGGCTGGTCGCCGAGCAGGGCCGGCAGGGCCGGGCGGGCGGAGGGGACGGCGACGGGGAGTGTCAGGGTGGCCACGGGGCTAACGGCGGGTGCGGATGAGGGACCTCATCTGTAGCATCGCGCCGGCCAGCTCAGCCGTGCCGATTGCGCGCCGCGGCCATGCTGCCGGATCAGCCCTAGTTAAGGCGCGCTTTACCGGATCGTGTCGGGGCGGCGGCGACTTGCGACATCCCCGCCATCATCCCGCCGCAAGCGTTACGGGTGTCTCCTGAAAGACTCGTGAACAGAATTCGTCTTCGCCGGAACCGGATCCGGCATTGCGTGTTGTTTCGCCCGCGCAGGGTCTAGGCCCCTGCGCGGGCGGGCATGTCAGCCGCGGGTCAGCAGCAGCGGAAGCCGCCGCGGCCGCCGACGCCGAACCGGGCGTTCTGGCGCTCGCGGAAGAATTCCGTCGGAGTCATCGGCTGCTGGTCGGGGTGGGTCTTGCGGATATGGGCGACGTAGGTGTCGTAGTTGCCCTGGCCGACCATCAGCCGCGCCCCGTCGCAGACGCAGCGCGTCAGGGTCGCCCAGCGCTCCCGCAAGGTGTCCGCCGAACCCATCGGCTCACTCCGCCGCCGCCGGCATCGCCCGCGGATCCGCCTCGACGGCGGTCCAGCGGTCGGTGCGGTAGGCCTTGAGGCAGGCCTGGACGCCGAAGGCGATGATCGCCACCACGACGCCGACGAAGACCAGCGCCAGCACCGCGTCGACGCGGTCGTTGAAGATGATCTGGCTCATCTGGTCGGCGTTCTTCGCCGGCGCCAGCACCTTGCCCTCGGCGAGCGCGGTGGCGTAGCGGTCGGCATGGGCCAGGAAGCCCACCCGCGGATCGGCGGAGAATACCTTCTGGAGGCCGGCCGTCAGGGTGCAAGCGACGAGCCAGAGGGTCGGCACGATGGTGACGAGGGCGTAGCGCTCCCGTTTCATCTTGAAGATGACCACGGTGCAGAGCGTGAGCGCGATCGCCGCCAGCATCTGGTTCGAGATGCCGAAGAGCGGCCACAGGGTGTTCACGCCGCCGAGCGGGTCGGTCACGCCCTGGTAGAGGAAGAAGCCCCAGGCCGCGACGCACAAGCCCGTCGCCACGATGCTCGGGCCCCAGGACGCGGTGTCCTTGAAGGCCGGCACCGCGACGCCGATCAGGTCTTGGAGCATGAAGCGCCCGGCTCTCGTCCCGGCATCGACGGCGGTGAGGATGAACAACGCCTCGAACAGGATGGCGAAGTGGTACCAGAACGCCATCATCGCCTTGCCGCCGACGACGTTCGAGATGATGTGGGCCATGCCGACCGCGAGCGTCGGCGCGCCGCCGGCCCGCGAGATCACGGTATGCTCGCCGACATCCGCCGCGGTCTGCTTGATGGTGTCGGCGCTGATCGGGAAGCCCATGGCGGTGACCGCCGCCGACGCGCTCTCGGGCGTCGTGCCGATCACGGCGCCGGGCGAGTTCATGGTGAAGTACACGCCCGGATCGATGACGGTGGCGGCGACGAGCGCCATCACGGCGACGAACGATTCCATCAGCATGCCGCCATAGCCGATGAAGCGGGCATTGACCTCGTTGTCGATCAGCTTCGGCGTCGTGCCCGAGGAGATCAGGCTGTGGAAGCCCGAGACCGCGCCGCAGGCGATGGTGATGAACAGGAACGGGAACAGCGAGCCCGACCAGACCGGCCCGGTGCCGTCGACGAACTTCGTCACCGCCGGCATCTGGAGATGCGGCGCCAGCACCAGGATGCCGAGCGCGAGGCCCACGATGGTGCCGATCTTGAGGAAGGTCGAGAGGTAGTCGCGCGGGGCGAGCAGCAGCCAGACCGGCAGGATCGAGGCGACGAAGCCGTAACCGATCAGCATCCAGCACAGCTGCGTGCCGGTGAAGGTGAACATCGCGGCGAGCGTCGGATCGTTGGCGACGGACTGGCCGTAGAGGATCGCGGCCATCAGCAGCACGAAGCCGAGGATCGAGACCTCGCCGATGCGTCCCGGACGGATCCAGCGCGAGTAGACGCCCATCAGCAGCGCGATCGGGATCGTCGCCATCACCGTGAAGGTGCCCCACGGGCTCTCGGCCAGCGCCTTGACGACGATCAGCGCCAGCACCGCCAGGATGATGACCATAATCAGGAAGGCGCCGAACAGCGCGACGACGCCCGGAATCGTGCCGAGCTCGGCGCGGATCAGCTCGCCGAGCGAGCGGCCGTCGCGGCGCATCGAGACGAACAGCACCATGAAGTCCTGCACGGCGCCGGCCAGCACCACGCCGGCGAGGATCCAGAGCAGGCCCGGCAGGTAGCCCATCTGCGCGGCCAGCACCGGGCCGACCAGCGGGCCGGCGCCCGCGATCGCCGCGAAGTGGTGGCCGAACAGGACGTACTTGTCGGTCGGAACGTAATCGAGCCCGTCATTGTGGCGCACGGCCGGGGTCTGGCGGGTCGGGTCGAGCCGCATGATGCGGTCGGCGATGTAGAGCGAGTAGTAGCGGTAGGCGATCACGTAGACCGAGACCGCCGCGATGACGATCCAGAGGGCGTTGATGCTCTCGCCGCGCTGCGTCGCCACCACGGCGAGGGCGGCGGCCCCGAGCGCGCCCACGAGGGCCCAGGGTCCGTGCTTCCGGACGGCAGTCATAGGGGTTTCCTCCCGGCTGCGCCGCCGGGCTGGGACAGGCTTCGGCGGCTTCTTCGACTTTCGGGTAACGGAAACGCCGAGGGCTGCCAATGTGGCGGCGAGTCAGGGACGTTGGGGGAGAATTAGACTTTCGTCGTAGGAATGGATGAGCGGCCGGTCGGATCCGTCACGGAAGGCTCTGACATCCTCCCTCGTCCTGCCGGCGCCGCGCAGCGGCACCCGGGATCCATAACCGCTGACGATGCAGGATGAAGCGGAACGGGATAAGCTTCATTCTATGACGTCGGCGGTTATGGATCCCGGGTTCTCGGCAATCATCGCCCCGGGACGACGTCGCGCGGTGTCGAGGTGGAGGCGTCTCGACTTTGCCTCTTCGATCGTGTGGCCGATCAGCTCGACGGCAATCCCGCCAGGATATGATCGTAATCCAGGTTCGCGGTCTCGATCACGATCTGGGTGCGGCTGATGACCCCGAGCTTGCGCAGGATCTCCGAGACGTGGGCCTTGACCGTCGAGTCGCCGACGCCGAGTTCGTGGGCGATCTGCTTGTTGAGCTTGCCCTGGCGGATCATCAGCAGCACCCGGACCTGCTGCGGGGTCAGCTCGGCGATGCGCTCCGCGATCGGCGCCTTGCCGGCCTTGCGGCCCGGGGCCTCGGCGGGTCCCGAGAGGCCCTCGGGCACGAACACCGCCCCATTGAGCACGTCGGTGATGGCGCGGATCAGCACCGGCTTGCCGGCGGCCTTGGGCACGAAGCCGGCGGCACCGTGGGCGAGCGCCTCGCGCACGATGCGCGGATCGTCGAGGCCCGACACGACCAGCACCGGGATGCGCGGGAAGCGGGTGCGGATGGCGATCAGCCCGTCGAAGCCGTTGACGCCCTGCATGGTGAGGTCGAGCAGGGTCAGGTCGATCGAGCGGCCGCGGGACAGGGCCGCGCAGGCGCTCTCGATGCCGTCCGCCTCCTCGACCTCGGCGGCCGGGAAGGCGAGGCGGACCGCGCTGCTCAGGGCATCGCGGAACAACGGATGATCGTCGACGATGATCAGGTGCATGTCCGACCCCTCCGCGACGGGCGTCGGCGCCCCGTCCAGCCGTGGAAGAGACACCCCAGGGGCCGGACCGGTCAATCCCACCATCGCAGCGGATCATCCTCTCGCAGGCGCGTGGCCGCACGGCCCGCGCACTCGTAGATCGAGCACAGCAACGCCGCCGCACCCGAAAGTCGAAGAAAGAGTTAACACGCGGGTGCTTCAGCAGCTACCGTGCTTTGGTATGGATCCGCAGGGAACAGCCCGCTCCCTGCACATTGGTCCAATGGTGGCTGGCGGGGTCCCGGTCCTATCGTCATGCGACCTCGGCGGCCGAAGGATCTCCTCACCGCGGAGCGGGTGGGAGCGGAGCTGGGCATCTGGCGGCGGCGTCGCGTGGGGCGGCGCAGCCGCCGATCGCGGGGGCGATCGCCCGTCCGGTCCCCAGCGCAGGCGCGGCCGCCGCACCGGTCGCGCCTGCGCACCTCACCTCGTCTCACGTGCCTCACCCAAAATTCGTGCCAGCGGCTGCAATTGCCAGCCGCATCCCGCCGCCGCATAATGCGCGCAATGCCGCAACGGAGCCGGCAACACGGGAGGGACCGCTTGGCGCGGGAAATCTTGGCGCGGCCCAATGCGGCGCGAGCCATGGCGAGTGCAGGGTCGGGTGAGGGCACGCGCACGCGCTCGCATCGCTGCGGGATCCAGACCGCCTGGACCGAGGCGGCCGGGGCCGAGGCCGCCGTGGCGGCGCTCGCCGCCTCCCTCGACGTCGCGCGCATCGCCCACCTCGTCATCTTCTTCTCGCCGGCCTACGGGGTCGAGGCACTGAACGCGGCGCTGGCCCGCGCCTTCCCGGGCGTGCGGGTCGCCGGCTGCACCTCCTCGGGCGAGATCAGCCCGATGGCCGGGCTCGACCGCGGCCTCGTGGCGATCGCCTTCCCGCACGAGGGGTTCCGCATCGCCTCGACGGTGCTGGAGGCGGTCGACCATCTCGACGCCGAGCGGGCCGCCGCCTCGATCCGCTCGCTTCGCTGCGCGCACGAGCGGATCTCCCGCGGCGGGCAGCGTTTCGCCATCTCGCTCATCGACGGCCTCGCCAATGCCGAGGAGACGGTGATCGCCGCCATCGGCTACGGGCTCGACGGGGTGCCCCTCGTCGGCGGCTCGGCCGGGGACGAGCTGACCTTCTCCGAGACGGCCCTGATCCATGACGGGCAGGTGCACCGCCGCGCGGCGATCCTGCTCCTGATCGAGTCGGATTTCCCGGTCGAGATCTTCAAGAACGACAATTTCGAGCCGACCGGCGTCAAGTTCGTGGTCACCGAGACCGATCACGAGCAGCGCACGGTGCGCGAACTCAACGCCGAGCCGGCGGCGGTCGAGTACGCCAGCGCGCTCGGCCTCGATCCCGACTCGCTCACGCCCACGAGCTTCGCGGCGCATCCGCTCGTCGTGCGGGTCGGCGGCGATTATTTCTGCCGCTCGATCCGCCACCTCAACCCGGACCAGTCGCTGAGCTTCCACTGTGCCATCGAGAGCGGCGTGGTGCTGACGCTGGCCCGCCAGAAGGACCTGGTCGAGGCGACCCGCGAGGAGCTGGCCCGGCTCGATGCGCGCCTCGGCGGCGTCGACCTGGTGATCGGCTTCGAATGCGTGCTGCGCCGCCTGGACGCCGAGATCCATCAGGCCCGCCACAGCATCGCCGAGCTCTACCGGCACTACAACGTCGTCGGCTTCGAGACCTATGGCGAGCAGTACCGCTCGATGCACCTGAACCAGACCTTCACGGGCATCGCCATCGGCCGGCCAGCGGGCCCGTGACCGGGGACGACACGAGGGCCGGCCGGACCGCCGCGACGGACGAGGTCGCGGCCCTGCATCGCCGCATCGCCAAGCTGGAGCGCATCAACGCCGCCCTGATGTCCCAGGTCGAGCGCACGATGGACCAGCGCGGCAGCGCCTACTCGCTGTTCCAGACCGCCATCACCCTCGAGGGCCAGGTCCGCTCCCGCACCGAGGAGCTGACGGCGCTGATGCGCAGCCTGGAACGCTCGAACCAGGACCTGACCGCAGCCAAGGAGGAGGCCGAGCGGGCCAACCGCTCGAAGACCCGCTTCCTCGCCGCCGCGAGCCACGACCTGCTCCAGCCCCTCAACGCCGCCCGGCTGTCGCTCTCGGCGCTCGCCGACATGCGGGTCGGGCCGGAGGCCCGCAGCATCGTCGGCCAGGTCGAGCGGGGCCTGCAGACGATCGAGGACCTGATCAAGACGCTGCTGGACATCTCGAAGCTCGATGCCGGGCTGATCCAGCCGGTCGTGCGGCCGGTGCTCGTGGCCGACGTGCTGGAGAGCCTGGAGGCGAGCTTCGGGCCGCTCGCGGCGCGCAAGGGCCTGCGCCTCTCGGTGCGCGGCGGGCAGGCCTGGGTGGCGAGCGACCTCGTGCTGCTCCAGCGCATCCTGCAGAACCTGGTCTCGAACGCGATCCGCTACACTGCCGCCGGCGGCGTGCTGGTGGCGGCGCGCAAGCGCGGGGGCGAGATCCGGATCGACGTGGTCGATTCCGGCGCCGGCATCCCGGAGGGCGAGCAGGAGCTGATCTTCGAGGAGTTCCACCGCGGCGGGCGCGAGAGCGTCGACGGCGAGATCGCGCTGGGCCTCGGCCTGTCGATCGTCCGGCGCTCGGCCCAGGCCCTCGGGCACCATTTGAGCCTCGAATCCCGGGTCGGCCACGGCTCGCGCTTCAGCCTGCACCTCACCCCCTGCGCCCCCGAGCCGCCCCGCCCCGCCCCGTCGCTGGTGCCGCCGACGAGCCTGACGGGGGCCCGCATCGCCCTCATCGAGAACGACAAGGCGGCCCTGGAGGCCCTGGCGCGGCTCTTCCACGGATGGGACGCCAACGCCTTCGCGGCGCGCGACCATCTGAGCCTGGTGCGGCTCCTCGGCACGACCTGGAGCCCCGACGTCGTCGTCGCCGACTACCACCTCGACGGCGGCGCCTGCGGCCTCGACACCGTGGAATGGCTGCGCTCCGTCCACGGCCACGACATCCCGGCGGTCATCACCACCGCCGACCACTCGTCCGAGGTCGAGGCGCGGGTGCGGGCGGCGCGCTGCGAACTGGTGCACAAGCCGCTGAAGCCGGCGCAGCTGCGGGCGCTGCTCGCCCACCTGCTGAGTCGCGGCTGAGCCCGCGCGGCCGCGTCACGATCGTTTCCAATAGATTTCAGAAGATGTCTGAAGCCGGGTGCCGCTGCGATTCGCGGCGGGCGGACCATAATCCTCGTCCCGTCCTATATCGAACGGATTAATTCGATCGTTTCTACTATGTTTCGGGATCTGTTTTTGCGCGAACGGACTAACCAAAACGAGAAATAGACGGTTGCCCGCGCGCAACATACTGCACGAATGAGAGATCGATGCCGCGAGAACAAATTCTTTGCCTGCTCATCTGTGGCATCTCTCCAGCATGCGGGGGGAGTCCAGCGTGGCACGGATCTTACTGACGGGCGCAACCGGCTTTCTGGGCGGCGCCGTCCTTCACCAGGGCTTGAGCCGGCGCGACGGCACCGAGTGGGTCTGCCTCGTGCGCTGCGCCAGCGCCGAGCAGGGCCGGCAGCGGATCGCCGCCCGGCTGTCGCGCTTCACCGACCCGTTCACGGCCCAGCGCCTCGCCCGCGCGGTCGAGGTCGTGCCGGGCGACTTCACCCGCGCCGACCTCGACGCCGACCCGCGGCTCGATTCCGTCACCCACGTGCTGCATCTCGCCGCCGACACCTCGTGGTGGGGCGAGGAGCGGGTCAGCCGCACCAACCACGACGGCACGCTGGCGCTGGCCCGCCGCGCCCGGACCATGCCGCGCCTCGTCCGCTTCCTGCACGTCAGCACCGCGATGATCTGCGGCACCGAGGCGCCGCCCCTCGTCGAGGAGGCGGCCTATCCGTCGCCCCAGGCGCGCCACCTCGTCGCCTATACCGTCTCGAAGGCGGCGGCCGAGACCTCGCTCGCCGGCAGCTTCGCCGACCTGCCGATCGTGGTGGCCCGCCCTTCGATCGTGGTCGGGCACTCGACGCTGGGGTCGGCGCCGAGCTCGAGCATCCTGTGGGTGATCCGTGCCGCCGACCGGCTGCGCCTGGTGCCGTGCGACCCCGCGAGCGCCGTCGACATCGTCCCGGTCGACTGGGTCGCCGACAGCCTGCTCGGCCTGCTGCGCAAGCCGCTTCTCGCGCACAACCTCTATCACGTCTCGGCCGGCGAGGGCGCCCGGGCCCGCTGGGACGACCTGATGCGGGCCTTCGCGGCCGCCGACCCCGAGGGTGGCACCCGCGACGACTTCACCCGCTTCGACCTCGTCGCCGACCGGGCGCTGCTGCGCCGGCGCTTCTCCGAGGCCTTCGGCCTCGACGGCGCCCTGAAGCAGGCGATGCTGCGGGCGGTGCGGGCCTATTACGCCTTCTGCTCCCTCGACCTGACTTTCTCCAACGCGCGGCTCCTCGCGGAAGGCTTCGCACCCCCGCCGGCCTTCGCCGATTACCTCAAGGTCTGCCTCGAGAACGCGCCCGAGATCGCCGAGCAATTCGCCGACGACCTCGAGATGTTCGTGGCGCCGGAGCCGACGCCGGTCCTGCCGCTGACGGCGAGCGCATGAACCCGTTCCTGACCCTCGCGGTGGCGATCGGCGCCGAGATCACCGCGACGCTCGCCCTCAAGGCCGCCGGCGGGCTCACCCGCCCGGGGCCGACCGTCCTGGTCGCCCTCGGCTACGGCACCGCCCTGTGGCTGATGTCGGGCAGCATGGACATGCTGCCGATCGGCATCGTCTACGCGATCTGGGCCGGGGTGGGCATGGTCGGGGCGGCGCTCGGCGGCGCCATCCTGTTCGGCGAGCCGGTGACCCCGCTGATGATCCTCGGCATCGGCGTGATCGCGGTCGGCGTCGGCATCCTGGCGGCGGCGCAGGCTCACGCCTGAGGGCGGGTGGCCGCGGCGACGAGCTGCACGGCGCCGTCGATGGCCTCGCGCATCGCGGCCTCGTCCCAGTGCACCCGGGCGAGCACGTAGCCGCCCTCGACGATCGCGATCAGCACCGCCGCGAACGGGGCGGGCTCGATTCCGGGAATGAGGCTGCCGGCCGCCTTCGCTTCCTCCAGGCTCGCGCGCAAGCAGGCCTGGATGCGCCCGAGATAGGCCGCGACCGGCTCGCGCAGGGCGGGCTCCTCCATGGCGGCTTCGTTGGCGAGGCGGGCGAGGCGGCAGCCGCGCAGGGCCTGCCGCTCGCGGGTCAGGTAGGCCCGCACGCGGTCGAGGGGCGGTGTGCCGGACGCGAACAGCGCGTCGATCACCGCGATCTCCTCCCCGGCCATCTCGGCGAGCGCCGCGGCCGCCACCTCCCGCTTGCCGGGGAAGTGGTGGTAGAGGCTGCCCTGGCCGGCGCCGCTGCGCGCCAGCACGTCCCGCGGGCTCGTCGCCTCGTAGCCGCGCTCCCAGAGCAACGCCTTCGTCGCCGCGACGATCGCCTCGCGCTTCGATGGTCCCTGCCGCGCCACGCCGCCTCTCCTGCCGCCGGGCGCGGTATGCCGCGCCCGGCCCCGCCACGCCAGAGCGTCAGGCCGCGCCCGCGAGGTGGGGCGGGGGGGCATCGGCGTAATGGGCGATGCCGTTGCCGAAGGACCAGTTCTCCCGCGCCGTCTCGACCAGGTTCACGAACACGTCGTCCGGCCGCACCCCGGCCGCGCTGAGATTCTCCGTGATGGCGGCGAACAGCGCCTTCTTCTGCGCGACGCTGCGCCCGGTCGACAGGTGGATCTGCACGATCACCAGATCGTCGCTTCGGGCGATGCCGAGATAGCCCGGATCGTAGATCACCTCGTCGAACTGGCAGGAGACGATCTGGAAGCGGTCGTCGGCCGGCACGCCGATGCTGCCGACGAGGGCGGCATGGACGGCATCCGCGATGGCGCGCCGCTCGGAGGCGGGGCGCTCGCGCTTCAGGGAGATGTGGACCAGGGGCATCGGAAACCTCCGCGGCTGCAGGAGCAGCCTCGATCCTTGTATTGTACCTACTAGTATGTATCAAACTACGATGTGCGCAGCCCTGGCCTGCGTCCTGTTCACCGCTCCAGCATCGGCGCCTCCAGCCGTGCCTGCCAGCCGTGGCGCACCAGCTCCGGATCGGCGTGCTCCTCCGCCGGGTAGCCGACGCACAGATAGGCGATCAGCCGCCAGGCGGTCGGCACGTCGAGCACCGCCGTGACCTCTTCCGGGCAGAGGATCGAGACCCAGCCGACGCCGAGGCCGTGGCTGCGTGCCGCGAGCCAGAACGTGTGAATGGCGGTGACGGCCGAGTAGCGCAGCATCTCCGGCATGGTGGCGCGGCCGAGGCCGTGGCCGGCCCCGGTCGCCTCGTCGCAGAACACCGCCAGATGCAAGGGCGCCTCGCGCAGGCCCGCGAGCTTGAGGCTCCGGTAGGCGGCGGCGCGGGCGTCGTCGTAAGTCGTGGCCGCCGCCTCGTTGCAGCGCAGGAAGCTGGCGGTCACCGCCGCGCGGCGGTCCGGATCCGAGACCCGCACGAAGCGCCAGGGCTGGCTGTTGCCGACCGAGGGGCTGAGGCCGGCGAGGGCCAGGCACTCCCGCACCGCGTCGTCCGGCACAGGATCGGGGCGGAAGCGCCGCACATCGCGGCGCCAGGCGACCAGCTCCGCGAAGCGGGCCCGGAACTCCGCCCCGAATTCCGGCGCACCCGCCGACCCGGTCATGGCCGGGCCAGGTCGCCGAGCAGGCTCGCCGCCACCGAGACCTTCGACACCGTGAGGCCCGAGGCGGCGATGGCCGCGACCGCGGTGCGGATGCGGGCGAGCGAGGCGCCGCGGGCCTGGCTCCAGGCCTCGACCGCGGCGGCGCCCTCGGCGTTGAACCCGGCCGCCTCGGCCGTCAGCGCCCGGTGGGCCGAGGCAATGCCCGCGACCGCCCGCTCCAGCGCGATCCGGTCGAAGGTGTCGGCCACCGGCACCGCCCGGGCGGCGGCCGAGAGGGCGTTGAGGCGGAACAGGTCGGCGATCGCGAAATGCGTCGCGGCGATCGCCGCCGGCGGGCGCCCGGTGGCCTCGGCGACCTGGACGATGTCGGGTGCGGCACCGAGCTCGCTCAAGGCCGCGAGGCGGGCGGCCAGGGATTCCGGCACGCCGTGATCGACGAGGGCGCGGACGCGCCGGCTCAACGCCTCGGCGGCAGCCGGGGGAGGGCGCCCGGCAGGACGGCCGAGACCGCCGCGATCCCGTCGCGGTAGCGCTGCACCGCCGCCTCGATGCCGCCGGGCGCGGCCTCGTTGTTGCGGATGAACCAGACCATGCGCTGGCGCAGAAGGTCCTGCAATTCGGCGTAGAGGGCGAGCTGCTGGTCGCCGCTGATCGCGCCGTCGAGCCCGTCCACGGCCTTGTTGAGCTCGATCAGCCCGAACGCGTCCCGGGTCACCGCGTAAGCCGCCGCGATCGCCGGAGCCTCGGCGCCGGTCTCGTCGGAGAGCCGGCTGACAATCGTCGGCCCGCCGCGGTTGACGATGGCGTTGGCGAGGCTCGTGGCGATGATCTCCCGGCGCAGGCGGTGGCCCTGCACGGCATCGGGGTAGCGCGCCACCAGCACCGGCGGGAAGGACCGCTCCAGCTCCCGGGCGAGGAAGGGATCGTCCGGCACCGCGCTGTCGAGGAGCGCGTCCTTGAGCGCGAGCTTGGCGTAGGCGAGCAGCACCGCCAGTTCCGGCCGGGTCAGGCCCTCGCCGCCCTGCGCCCGCTCGGCCAGCGCCGCGTCCGCGGGCAGGAACTCGACGTTGCGGTCGAGACGCCCGTCGGCCTCCAGCGTCTGCATCAGCCGGGAGGCGAAGCCGGTCTCGGTCGCGGCCGAGCGCTGGGCGAGGGACAGGGCCAGGGTCTGGAGCTGGTTGTTGCGCAACACGAGGTCGGCCACCGCCTCGGTCATGCCGGAGAGGAGCGCGTTGCGGCTCTCCGGGCTCAGGCGGCCGTCGCGCTCCGGCGTCGCCAGCGCGATCTTGATGTTGACCTCGACGTCCGAGGTGTTGACGCCGGCCGAGTTGTCGATGGCGTCGGTGTTGAGGCGAATTCCGCGGCGGGCGGCCTCGATCCGGCCGCGCTGGGTGAGGCCGAGATTCGCCCCCTCGCCGACGACCCGGGCGCGCAGCTCCGCGCCGGTGATGCGGATCGCGTCGTTCGCCCGGTCGCCGGCCTCGTCGTCGCTCTCGGAGGTGGCGCGCACATAGGTGCCGATGCCGCCGAACCACAGGAGGTCGACCGGAGCGCGCAGGATCGCCTGCATCACCTCGGCCGGCGTCGCCTCCGCCCGGTCGAGGCCGAGGCGGGCCCGGATCTGCGGCGACAGCGGCACGGTCTTGGCCTGCCGCGAGAAAACCCCGCCGCCGGCCGAGATCTTCGACCGGTCGTAATCGGCCCAGGACGAGCGCGGCAGATCGAACAGGCGACGGCGCTCCGCGAAGGCGGTGGCCGGGTCGGGATCGGGGTCGAGGAAGATGTCGCGGTGGTCGAAGGCGGCCACCAGCTTCAGGCAGCGCGACAGCAGCATGCCGTTGCCGAACACGTCGCCCGACATGTCGCCGACGCCCGCCACCGTCACCGGCTCGGCCTGGATGTCGATATCGACCTCGCGGAAGTGGCGCTTGACCGCCTCCCAGGCGCCGCGGGCGGTGATGCCCATCTGCTTGTGGTCGTAGCCCTGGCTGCCGCCGGACGCGAAGGCGTCGCCGAGCCAGTGATGCGCCTCGAGCGAGAGCGCGTTGGCGATGTCCGAGAAGGTGGCGGTGCCCTTGTCGGCGGCGACCACCAGGTAGGCGTCGTCGTCGTCGTGCCGCACGGTGGCGGGGGGCGGCAGGATCTGGCCGTCGACGATGTTGTCGGTGAGCGAGAGGAGCGTGCGGATGAAGATCCGGTAGCTCTCGGTGCCCTCCTGCATCCAGGCCTGGCGGTCGGAAGGAGGCGGCAGGCGCTTGGGGAAGAAGCCGCCCTTGGCGCCGACCGGCACGATCACGGCGTTCTTGACCTGCTGCGCCTTGACGAGGCCCAGCACCTCGGTGCGGAAATCCTCCGGCCGGTCCGACCAGCGCAGGCCGCCGCGGGCAATGTAGCCGAAGCGCAGGTGCACGCCCTCGACCCGCGGCGAGTAGACGAAGATCTCGAACAGGGGCCGGGGCAGCGGCATCCCGTCGACCTTCGCGCAGCGGAACTTGAACGCGATGGTCTCGGGGGGAAGGCCGTTGCGGCCGAGCTGGAAGAAGTTCGTGCGCTGCGCCGCCTCCACCAGGTTGACGAAGCGGCGCAGGATCCGGTCCTCGTCGAGGCTGGTGACCTGGGCCAGGTCGGCCTCGATCTCGGCCCGCACGGCGTCTTGCGCCGCTGCCCGGTCGCCGTCTTGCCGGTCGCCGTCGCGGCGGGGATCGAAGCGGGCGTAGAACAGGGCGACCAGGCGCCGGGCCAGAGCCGGGTGGCGCGCCAGCGTCGCCGCCAGGTAGTCCTGGCCGTAGCGGATGCGCAGCTGGCGCAGGTAGCGCCCGAGCGCCCGCACCAGGGCGACGTCGCGCCAGCCGAGCCCGGCTTCCAGCACCAGGCGGTTATAGGCGTCGGATTCGGCGAGGTCGCGGGCGAGGGCGAGCAGAGCCGCCTCGACCGGGCCCTCGACCGATGCGACGTCGATCGCGCCGCCGCCGGCGCGCTCCAGCACCATGTCGTGCAGCCAGACCCGGGCGCCGGTCCCCACGGGCTTGAGGCGGTAGGAGCGCTCGTCGATGACCCGGAAGCCGAGATTCTCCAGGACCGGCACCCGCTCGGAGAGCGGCAGGGCGGTACCCCGGGAAAAAACCTTCAGGCCGATCCGGGTGTCGGGATCGCCGGGCCGGCGGAAGAGGTCGACCGCCCGGGGCTGCGCTTCCGAGATCCGTTCCAGGATCGCGATGTCGGGCAGCGCCTGGGCGCCCGCATACATCTCGCGGTAGCCCGCCGGGAAGGCGTCGGCATAGACCGCGGCGAGGCCGCGGGCGTCGCCGCCGCGGGCCGCTCCCAAGGCCTCGCGCAGGGAATCGGCCCAGGTGCGGGAGAGTTCGACGATGCCGGCCTCGAGCTGCCCCGCATCGATCTCCTCCGGCGGCGCCCCCGGCGTCGCCACGATGACGTGGAGGCGGGCGAGGGGCCCTTCCGGATAATCCGGCGCGATGGTCGAGACCCGGCCGCCCAGCGCATCGGCGAGGTAGGCGCCGATCCGGGCCTGGAGCCGGGCGTCGGTGCGGTCCTTCGGCAGGTAGGCGATCAGCGAGACGAAGCGGCCGAACTTGTCCGGCCGCGCCAGCACCCGCACCCGCGGCCGGTCGGCGAGCGACACGATGGCGAGGGCGAAGCGCAGGAGCAGGCGGGTGTCGATCTGGAACAGGTCGTCGCGCGGATAGGTCTCGAGCACGTGGACGAGGGAGCGCCCGGCATGGCTCGTCGGGTCGAGGCCGGCCTTAGCGAGCACCGCCGCAACCTTGCGGCGCAGATACGGCACCTCCTCGGCCCGGCTCGCATAGGCGCTGCCGGTGAACAGGCCGACGAGGCGCAGCTCGCCCGAGAGATGCCCCTCGCCGGTGAACAGCTTGATCGCCACCATGTCGAGATGCGCCCGCCGGCGCACCCGCGAGCGCAGGCTGGCCTTGGTGACCAGCAGCGCCTCCGGCCCCTCCAGGAAGGCGCGGATCTCCGGCGTCACCGCCACCATGGCGTCGCCGCGGCGCAGGACCTCGACGGCGGGATCGCGCAGGAGGCCGAGCCCGCTCCCCTTGACGCCGGCATGGTCGGCCCCGCCCTCGTCGCGGTATTCCCGCAGGCCGAGCAGCACGAAATGCCCGTCGCGCAGCCAGTCGAGGAAGGCGCGGGCCTCCGCCCGCTCCTCCGGCGCCAGGGGCGAGGAGGCGTCCGCGTAGGCCGCCGCCGCCTCGGCCAGGCGCTCGACCATCGCGGTGTGATCGGCCGCCGTGACGGCGACGTCGGCGTAGATCCGGGCCAGGCTCGCGGCGAGGGCGGCGCGGGCCGCCTCGTCGTCGATGCGGTCGAGATGGACGTGGATGAAGCTCTCGCGGGCGAGTTCCCCCGCATCTCCTCCGGCCTCGCCGCCGGTCTCCTGCGCCGTGGTCTCGCCGACGACCCGCACCAGGGCGCCGTCCGCGTCGCGCTCGACGCCGAGGATCGGGTGGGCGACGAGGCGGGGCTGGTAGCCGCGGGCGACCAACTCGGCCAGGGTCGAATCGAGCAGGAACGGCCGGTTGGCGTTGACCGCCTCCAGCACCGTGAGGTCGCGCCGGCGCCCGCCCAGCTCCACCTCGACGTCGGAGAGGCGTACCGCGCTGATCGTCCGGCCGGGCCGCGCCGCGGCGAGATGCGCCCGGGCGGCGAGCGCCAGGTCAGCCAGGGCCTCGGGCGGATAGGCGGTCAGGTCCTCCGGCGCGACGCGGCCGAAGAGGTCGCGGACGAAGCCGCCGGGTCCCCCTCGGTCCTCCGCCAGCGCCGCGGCGGCGGCGATCAGGTCGGTGCGGCTGGCCTTCGCTTCGGGGGTCGCGGTCGCGGTCGAGGGTTCCACGTCTGCTCGTCCTCTGCCGAGGTTGATGGCCGAGCGGTGGCACAGTGACTTGGCCCCCGCAAGCCCGGCCTCGCGTGTCGGACGCAAACTGCCTATAGCTGAGGCACGATGACGGGGAGGGCACGGGATGGCGGGCGCCAAGACGCGGACGGGGACCAGGCCGGAGGTGGGCGAGCGGCCGGCGCCGCAGGAGACCGAGGGCACCGTGATGGCCCTCGATCTTCCGCCCTCGCCCGACCTGTCGCCGGAGATGCAGGCCTACTTCGACAAGTGCCGCGAGAAGATCGGTTTCGTGCCGAACGTGCTCCTCGCCTACGCCCACGACAGCGCCAAGCTCGAGGCCTTCGCCACTCTTTACAACGACCTGATGCTGGCGCCCTCCGGCCTGTCGAAACTCGAGCGCGAGATGATCGCGGTGGCGGTGTCGAGCGTGAACCGCTGCTACTACTGCCTCACCGCGCACGGGGCTGCGGTGCGCGGCCTGTCGGGGGACCCGGTGCTGGGCGAGATGATGGCGATGAACTACCGCGCCGCCGATCTCTCGCGCCGCCACCGCGCCATGCTCGACTTCGCGGTGGCCCTGACCGAGGCGCCCTGGACCATCGAGGAGGAGGACCGCGAGGCCCTGCGCGACGCCGGCTTCTCCGAGCGCGACCTGTGGGACATCGCGGCGGTGGCGAGCTTCTTCAACATGTCGAACCGCATGGCCTCGGCCGTCGACATGCGGCCGAACCGCACCTATCACGGCGAGGCCCGGGCTCTGCCTGGCTTGGACGAGGCCTGACCGGTCACCCGGTTGCCGCATTGTGGGGCTAGGGCGCTCCGCGACTGATGAATCGGGTCGAGGGCGCCTGTGCGGGGCCGTCGGCCGGGCGGGAGCGGTGGATGGCGTACCAGGCGAAGTCGGCGCTCGAGATCCAGCTGGACGTGCTCGGCGCACTCATGCTGCGCGACATTCGTACCCGGTTCGGCGGCACGATGTGGGGCTACGGCATCGCCGTCGGCTGGCCCTGCGCGCACATCCTGGTCATCACCGGCTTCTACGTAATCCGGCACCTGCCCACCCCGATCGGCGACAGCGTCGTGTTGTTCGCCGTATCCGGCCTCTCGCCCTACATCATTCTCAACTACATGTCCCGAAAGATGATGGAAGGGCCGCTGCAAAATCGGCAGCTGATTTACTTTCCTCAGGTAAAATTCTTCGATGTCGTTATGTCTCGCGCCATTGTCGAGATTTGCACCAGCAGTCTCAGCATAGCTTTGGTCTTTTTCATTGCGGCATGTTGTGGCGCTCAAGTGTTACCAAGGGATCCCTTTGCGTTTTGTGAAAGCATATTGATCGCACTTTGCTTTGCCATGTCGATGGGGTTCACCAACGTCTTCATCTCGCAACTGTTTCCGCCGTGGCAGATCGGCGTCATCGTCCCGACGCTCCTCATGTATTTCACGAGCGGCGCGATCTTCGTGACGGAGTCAATGCCGGCGGTCATTTACGAGTACGTGCAATGGAATCCGCTCATGCACATCGTGAAGATCTGTCGATCGTCCTTCTATCCCGGCTACGGCGCAGATGCCTCGCTTCTCTACGTTCTCATAGTCAGTGGAACGCTCGCGATGATCGGCTTGCTGGGCATCCGCTTCGTGGTGCCGCGCTTCCTCAACTGAGACCGGCGCGGCATGACTTGGCTGCGCCTCGGCCACAGAGGGCGGGGCGACGGATCGCTCGGTCAGCCGCATCGGCTGTCCGGGCCGCTCCGGTTCAGGGCAGCCTGTCGTGCCTGTGCCGATGATGCGCAAAGGTGGCCAGCCATGTCCGGAGAGACGGTGGTGCCTGCCGAGGATCGGGATCGCCCGTTGCTGGGGCTGGTCCTTCGAGGAAGTTAATCCCGGGACCGCGAGGCAGGGGTGAGCCTGCGCTGACGCATGCGGAATGCCGCCCGGACGCGAGAGTCGGCGCTATAGCATTGCCCGATCAGGCTGAAACGTAGCGGTCTGTCTAGTATCCAGCTGCATTGAGGTAGTTGCGACACTCCTTTGGGGTGAAGGCAGCAAAGGCTTGGCGGATCGCAGCATGCAGGTCTTCGACCGTGCGCGCGGCTGCGGTGCGCAGCAAGGTTTTGAGTTTGGCGAAGGCCTGCTCGATCGGGTTGAACTCCGGGCTGTAGGGCGGGAGGTACACCACCCGCGCGCCAGCCGCCGCGATGGCCTCGCGCACGCCCGTCACCTTGTGGGCCTGAAGGTTGTCGAGGATCACCGTGTCGCCTGGCCGGAGCACTGGGACCAGCGTGTCGGTGACGTAGTCTAGGAAGCGCCGGCCGTTGGTGGCTCCATCGAAGATGGCTGTCGCCGTCAGGCCGCTCGTACGCAGTGCCGCCGTGACGGTGGTGGTCTTGTAGTGCCCGCACGGCACTGGCAGGCGACAGCGCTGGCCGCGTGGAGCCCAGCCATAGCGACGCGCCATCCGGGTCGAAGCGGCGGTCTCGTCGATGAACACCAGACGGTCCGGATCGAGGTCGAGTTGGCCCTCGAACCACGCCTGGCGCGCCTCCGCTACGTCCGGTCGGTCCTGCTCGGCGGCGTGAAGAGCCCCTTTTTACGGGTGATGCGATGGCGGGCCAGGAAGCGCGACAGGCTGCTGGTGCTGGTGGCGACGCCCTGCTCGGCCAAGGCGTCGCGCAGTTCCGACAGCACGATGTTGCCGCGCTCCTCGCACAGCCTCAGGATCCGCGGGGCGTGGGCCTCGATGATCTGCGAGCGCTGGTCTCCGCCCATCGGCTTGGGCCGGACGTGGCCGTCCCGGAGATGGCGGGCGTGCCAGCGGCTGACGCTGGCGGCGCTGACACCGAACCGCTCGCCAGCCTGGCGGCAAGACGCGCCCGCCAGGACAGCGGACACCACACGCTCACGCAGATCGAGGGACAAGGGTGAGGTCATCGCTGGCTCCTCCACCCAACCAACGCCCAAAACAACTTGGCCGTTGCAGGACGATCGCACAGCGCTCTAGGGTGGGGGCTGGGAAATCGCAGTCTGATCCGTGGGAGATCAATGTCCTCGTCTCTCGGCGCGGCCAGCGCCCGAAGAGACGGGTCCTTCGACAAGGATTCCGACATCCTGCTCACAGGCAGGATGGTGCGGCCGAGAGGACTCGAACCTCCACTGGTTGCCCAACTAGCACCTCAAGCTAGCGCGTCTACCAATTCCGCCACGGCCGCGGAGCAGGCTGGATATCGAAATGGGGTCCAGCCGAATTGAAACAAACTGATAAAACTCAACGCCATGACCGCCACACGGCCCGACGTCTCGGCAACCTCACTCGGAACTAGCCTCGACGAGGATCGAGACTCTCACGCCGAATGCGGTCTCCATCCCATCCCGCCGCGGTGCAAGACCCTGCAGGATGAATGGTGCGGCCGAGAGGACTCGAACCTCCACTGGTTGCCCAACTAGCACCTCAAGCTAGCGCGTCTACCAATTCCGCCACGGCCGCGGATGCTTGCTCTCGCCGGAACCGGCGGGGCGGGGGTGAGACCCGTCCGAAGCGAGGCTGCGAATACCAGTCCCCTCCCGGGGACGCAAGCGCCCCGATGCGGATCCGGCGAACATTCTCGCCTAGAGGGCGTCCGACAGGGCGTTCAGAAGGCCGGCGCTGCCGTCGCCGATGCGGACGCCCGGCTCGCGCACCACCTCGGCCTTGCGGATCAGCTCCGTGACCTCCACGGAGATGCGGTTGCCGGTGACCACGATCTGCCCGCGGGCGATCGGGTGGTTGTTGGCGAGGATCTCGACCATATCGGAATCGGTGGAATCGAGCTCGATCACCGCGCCGCGGCCCATGCGCAGCAGCATATGGATCGGCATCCGGGTCCGCCCGAGCACGACCGCGAGGTCCACCTTGAGAATGTCGAGGACTGCCAACGGACGCACCCACCTGACGACGAAGCGATGACCGAACAATCCGATCTTATGGTGAAGTCTTGGTAAACGACCGGCTCGCAACCGTCCCGGGCAGCCTCCTGCCCGCGCCCGGCAGCCCCCCCGTCGAGTGGGTGGTGCGCGACGCGCTCCTCGATTACCGCGAGGCGGAACGCGCGATGGAGGCGCGGGCCGCCGCGATCGTCGAGGGCCGCGCCCTGGAGCGCGTCTGGCTCGTCGAGCACCCGCCGCTCTACACCGCCGGCACCTCTGCCAAGGAGGCCGACCTGGTGGCGCCGGAGCGCTTCCCGGTCCACCGTACGGGCCGGGGCGGGCAATACACCTATCACGGCCCCGGCCAGCGGGTGGCCTACGTGATGCTCGACCTCAACCGGCGACGGCCGGACCTGCGCGCCTACGTGGCCGCCCTGGAGGCCTGGCTGATCGACACTCTCGAGGCGTTCACGGTGCGGGGCGAACGCCGGGAGGACCGGGTCGGCGTCTGGGTGCGCCGGCCGGAGAAGGGGCCGGGCGTCGAGGACAAGATCGCGGCGATCGGCATCCGGGTGCGGCGCTGGGCGACCTTCCACGGCATCAGCCTGAACGTCGAGCCGGACCTGTCGCATTTCTCCGGCATCGTCCCCTGCGGCGTGCGCGAGCACGGCGTCACCAGCCTGGTCGATCTCGGCCGGCCGGTGACGATGCCGGAGGTCGACGCGGTGCTGCGGGCGCGCTTCGAGACGATCTTCGGGCCGACGGTCCTGGTTGACGACGATGGGCGGGCTTAAGCCGGACAGCACCGGGCATCGCGGTTTCCACGCTGCCCGGACTTGCTCTAGAGTGGCGCAAGACCGCTGCTCCAGGTTTTTGATTCTACTGCGTGTTCCGACGGATCAGTGACCGGTTCGCCAGACAATGCCCAAGGCGGGCGGCCCCGGCCCGCGCATCACGGAGGTCCGCCCGTGCCGGATGTCCCCGCGCCAGTGCCGGCCGCTGAGGCGCCGGGGGAGGGCGGGACCCTGCGCGCCGCGCTCGCGGCCGCTCCCCTGCCGTCTCTGCTGGTCGCGCCCGGCCCGGCGGGCGAGATACTCTTCGTCAACCCGGCCGCCCTCGCCCTCCTCGGCGAGGCGCCCGCCGGCGTCGCGGCGTTGGGCGCCGAGCCCGAGGCCGAGGCGTCCTTGCGCGCGCTCCTGTCAGCCGGCGGCCCGGCCAGCGCCGAGGTGCTGCTGCGCCGGCGCGACGGGGCGACGCTCTGGGCGCTCCTCCACCTCTCGCCGGTCCCGGGAGCGGAGCCGTCCGGCCTGATCCAGGTCGTCGAGACCTCGCGCCGGCGCGACGTCGAGGCGGCGCTCGCCCTCGCGCAGCGCCGCGAGGCGCTCGGCCAGCTCACCAACGGCGTCGCGCACGAGTTCAACAACCTGCTGCAGATCCTGGTCGGCTACGTCGACGGCCTGCGCCGGCGCCTCGGCGAGCATCCGGACGCCTTCGTGCAGCGGGCGCTCAGCCGCTCGACCGACGCCGCCGAGCGCGCCTCCTCGCTGACCCGCCACCTCCTGGCCTTCTCGCGCCGGCACAAGCCGGAGCCGCGGCCGGTCGACCTCAACGGGCTCCTGCGCGGCTATCGCGAGCACGCCCAGGGCCTGCTCGGGGAGGGGGTTGCCCTCGACCTCGACCTCGCCGAGGATCTGTGGATCGCCTGCCTCGATCCGGTCCAGACCGAGCTGATCCTGCAGATCCTGCTGCGCAACGCCGCCGAGGCGATGCCGGCGGGCGGGCGCGTCACGGTCGAGACCCGCAATCACGGCGGCGAGGGGGTGGCGGCCGACGGGGCGGCGGGCCGGCACGTCGCGTTGACGCTGGCGGATACCGGCGACGGCATGGCGCCGGAGGTGCTGGCCCGGGCGCTGGAGCCGTTCTTCACCACCCGGGAGCCCGGCCGCGGCACCGGCCTCGCCATCCTCAACGCCCTGGTCAAGCGCCAGAACGGCGCCGTCGCCCTGCGCAGCAGCCCCGGCGAGGGCACGACCGTGCGCCTCACCTTCCCGGCCGCCGAGATCCTGCGGCCGCGGCCGCAACGAAGTGCCGCCACGGGCTAATCCCGGACATCTCAAAAATTTATCGCTTGGCAGATCTGGCGCCGATCGGCGACTCTTCATCGGGTGTAGTTACAAACAGGAAGGCATCCGGCGCGATGCCTCCCTTCTACTGCGCCACCCGCACCCCCATATGCATGGCAAGGGGCGGGACGCCCCTCACTGGTGACGGCACGAGGCGATACGAACCGATGATGACCACCTTCTCCCGTGGCCGCCGGACGGCCCTGGCTTTCGGCCTGGCGGCCCTGATGGCCGTGGCGGCGACGGCCGGCGAGGCGCGTCCCGGCGGCGGCTCCTCGATGGGGTCCCGTGGCTCCAAGACCTTCTCGGCCCCGCCCCCCACCGCGACCGCCCCCGGCGCCCCGGCGCCGATGCAGCGCTCGATGACGCAAGCAGGCCCGCAGATGGGCGCCCCGGCCGCGCCGCAGCGGCGCTTCGGCGGCGGCTTCTTCGCCGGCCTGCTCGGCGCGGGCCTGCTCGGCGCGCTGGTCGGCGGCGGCTTCTTCGGCGGCCTCGGCGGCATCGCCTCGTTCCTCGGCCTGCTGCTGCAGATCGGCCTGCTGGTCGGCGTGGTGATGCTGGTCCTGCGCTTCTTCCGCCGCCGTCAGGCCGAGCCGGCCATGGCGGGCGCCTATAACCGTAGCGGCCCGGCGGCCGGTCCCCGTCCGGGCGGTCCTCTCGGTGGCAATCCTCTCGGTGGCAATCCGCTGGGTGGCTTGGCCGGCCTCGGCGGCGGCGCGGCCGCGCAGGCCCGCCCGGCCCAGCGCGACGAGGTCGGCATCGGCCCGCAGGATTTCGAGGCGTTCGAGCGCACGCTCGGCCAGGTCCAGCTGGCCTACGGCGCCGAGGACATCGGTACCCTGCGCCGCCTGACGACGCCGGAGATGGCCAGCTACTTCACCGAGGAGCTGCGGGCCAACACCGCCCGCGGCCTGGTCAACAAGATCGCCGACGTGAAGCTGCAGCAGGGCGACCTCGCCGAGTCCTGGCGCGAGGGTCCGGTCGACTACGCCACCGTGGCGATGCGCTACACCCTGCGCGACGCGCTGATCGAGCGCGCCAGCGGCCGGGTCGTCGAGACCAACCCGCCCGAGGCGACGGAGGTCTGGACCTTCCTGCGCGAGCGCGGCGGCCCATGGGTGGTCTCGGCCATCCAGCAGACCCGCTAACGGTTCTGCCGCCGGGAGCCACGCTCCCTGCGGCCCTTGCGAAGCCCCCGATTCCGTCCGGAATCGGGGGCTTCGTCGCATTCAGAGCACCCGCGCCATCGCCACGAACCCCTCGACCGGCACCTCCTCGGCCCGTGCCGTCTCCGGAACGCCGGCGGCGGCGAGCAGGCGGGCAGGGTCCGGGGTCGCGGCCTTGAGGCTCTGGCGCAGCATCTTGCGGCGCTGGCCGAAGGCGGCGCCGGTCACGGCTTCGAGGGCCCGGACCCGGCAGGGCAGGGGCTCGGGCCGCGGCACCAGCCGCACCACGCTCGATGTCACCTTCGGCGGCGGCACGAAGGCGGAGGGCGGCACGTCGAACAGGATCTGGGCCTGCGTGCGCCAGCCGCACAGCACCCCGAGCCGGCCGTAATTCGCCCGGTCGCCCTCGTCGGCGACGATGCGCTCGGCGACCTCGCGCTGGAACATCAGGGTCAGCGAGTCCCACCAGGGCGGCCAGGCCTCCGGCGTGAGCCAGCCGGTGAGGAGCGGCGTGCCGACATTGTAGGGGAGGTTCGCGACGATGCGGGCCGGCCCTTCGCCGATCAGCGGCCGCGGGTCGAAGTCCAGGGCGTCGGCCTCCACCACCTCCAGGCGGCCGGGGTAATGCGCGGCGATCTCGGCGAGCGC
The DNA here is from genome assembly GCF_003058325.1 of Methylobacterium currus. Taxonomy (NCBI): domain Bacteria; kingdom Pseudomonadati; phylum Pseudomonadota; class Alphaproteobacteria; order Hyphomicrobiales; family Methylobacteriaceae; genus Methylobacterium; species Methylobacterium currus. The sequence continues at coordinate 5,229,009 of NZ_CP028843.1, read as the reverse complement.
CGGCAGGGCGCGGGGATCGCGCTCGACCGCGATCACCTTGGCCGCGCCGTGCATCAGGAGCGCCCGGGTCAGGCCGCCGGGACCGGGGCCGACCTCGACCACCGTCACGCCCTCGAGCGGCCCCGACGACCGGGCGATCCGGCCGGTGAGGTTCAGGTCGAACAAGAAATTCTGGCCGAGCGAGCGGCGGGGCATCAGGTCGTGCGCCTGCACCACCTCCCGCAGCGGCGGCAGACCGTCCGGGGCGCTCACGCCGACGCTCCTTCTTGGGTTCGGGTCAGCCGGCCGGCGAGCTTCAGGGCGGCGATCAGGCTGTCGGGCTTGGCGAGGCCCTTGCCGGCGATGTCGAAGGCGGTGCCGTGGTCGGGCGAGGTGCGCAGGAAGGGCAGCCCGAGGGTCACGTTCACGCCCTCGTCGAAGGCGATCGTCTTGATCGGGATCAGGGCCTGGTCGTGGGTCGGGGCGAGCGCCACGTCGTAGGTGGCCCGGGCGCGGGCGTGGAACAGGGTATCGGCCGGGTGCGGGCCCGTGATGGCGATCCCCTCCGCCCGCAAGGCCTCGATGGCGGGCGCCAGCACGTCGCGATCCTCGGTGCCCATCGTGCCGGCCTCGCCCGCATGCGGGTTGAGCCCGGCGAGCACCAGGCGCGGGGCGCGCAGGCCGAAGCGGGCCCGCATGTCCCGGTCGACGATGCGGGCAGTCTCGACCACGAGGTCGGCGGTGAGGAGGTCGGGCACCCGGCGGAGCGCCACGTGGATCGTCACCGGCACCACCGCCAATTCTGCCGACCACAGCAGCATCACGGGCGTCGGCGGGGCTTCGCCGGGCTCGGCGGCGAGGGCGGCCAGGTATTCGGTGTGGCCGGGATGGCGGAAGCCCGCCTCGTAGAGGACGTGCTTGGCGATCGGGTTGGTGACGAGGGCCGGCGCCCGGCCGGCCTGCACCAGCCGCACCGCCTCCTCGATCGAGGCGAGGGTTCCGGCCGCGCTCGCCGGATCGGGTCGGCCGGGCTCGGCCGCGACCGTGAGCCCGTCCGGCAGGCGCATCACCGGCAGGGCGTGGGCGAAGGCGTCCGCCGCATTCTCGGGCGTCGCGTCGGCGAGCGGCACCGCGAGGCCGAGCCGGGCGGCGATGTTTTTCAGGAAATCCGGGTCGCCGATGACGAAGAACGGTGCCAGGCCGTGCTCTTCCCGGGCGAGCCAGGCCCGCAGGGTGATCTCCGGGCCGATCCCGGCCGGATCGCCCTGTGTCAGCGCGAGGGCTGTGGTCATCGCGGGTCCCGTTGCGTGGTGGCGCCTCTCCTCGCGCCATCGCATCCCGGCTCCCGCCGGGCAAGCGCCGCGTGCTCCTTGAAGCGAACCTTCCGTTGCGGCGGCGGTTGGCTTCGGACACCCTTCGACAGTCCAGCTCTCGGATCAATCCGCCCCATGGCAAGCGTCGCCTTCGACACGCTGACGTTCGCCCGGACCTTGCGCGACAAAGCGCAGCTGTCGCCGGAGCAAGCGGAAGGGTTCGCCGTTGCCGTCTCGGAAGCCGTTCAGGGCGATCTCGCGACGAAGAGTGGCTTGCAAACTCTGGATACGGGGTTGCGCCATGAGATGCAGGCGCTTCGGACGGATTTGACGCACGACATGCAGACGCTCCGGACCGAACTCAAATCGGAGCTACGCGAGCCCGAGTCTCGCCTGGAGACCAAGCTGGAGCATCAGCGCTCGGAGACCATCAAGTGCACGTTTGGAACGATCGGGTTCCGGACGCTGATCATCCTCGGCGCGGTCATCGCGCTCGTGCGCGTCGTCCGCCCCTGAGCCGGCAGGCGCCCTGGTCATGTCATGCGCCCCGGCGAACGGGGCGCATGGGACCCGTCACCGGGCCGTGGCGATGCCGTCCGCCGTCGTGGTGGTGCTGAGGTTCTGGCGGAAATTCGCCTCGCCGAGGGTGCGCAGCTCGATCCGCAGCAGGAAGGTGCGGTTGCGCTCGCGCAGGCCCGACGCCGTCTCGATCGGCGAGGACAGGTAGTTCAGCGAGATCGTGGTGCACTCGTCGCGATAGCCGAAGCCGAGGCCCGACGAGGAGACGTAGAACTTGTCCGCCTTGTCGTAGGTCGGCGCCGTGCCGACCGGGTTGAGGAAATAGGCCTGGGCCGCGGTGGCGTAGAACTCGCGCACCTGGAGGTAGTGCGAGAGGTCGAACAGCACCGAGCCGGTCACGAACCAGTTCGGCGTGATGTTGTAGAGGGCCGAGGCCTGGAGGCCCTCGCGGCGGCGATCGTAGCCGAGCTCGGGCTGCGCCTCGTAGCGGGCATAGATCAGCGAGGTCTCGAGGGGCAGGAACGGCGCGAACTTCGCCGTGATCCCGCTCTCGAAGCGCTTGAGCGCGAAGGTGGCGTTGTCGAACCGGGCCCGGGTGATGAAGCTGATGTTCTGGTTCGGCGAGACCTGGAAGCGCGAGACGAAGTCCGAGCGAGTGGTCTCGAGGCCGGAATCGCGTCCCACATTGGCGATGTCACCGCGGCGGAACGAGTTGACGCCGGCGAGCGCGATCGACTCGCCGAACATCGCGTTCATGTAGAAGCCGTTGCGGCCGGTGATCGAGTACTCGGCGCCCAGATTGGCGCGCACGCCGCCCTCGACCCGGTCGTAGCCGGAGAACTTGTCCCACTCGAACAGCGAGGTGTCGTCGAAGACGAGGCTCTGGGCGTCCTCGTTCGGCAGGCGGCCGATATGGGTCTCGCTCGGCCGCGCGATGACCTGGACGATTGGAGACACCGTGTGGACTCCGAGCGGGCCCATATCGGCGACGAAGGGATAGCGGTATTCGAGGCCGACCGCCGGCATCACCCGGCCGGAGAAGTTCGATTCCGGCGAGAAGAGGTTCGTGACCTCGGGATTCTGGTAGCCGGTCGTGTTCGGGTTCACGAAGAACGCGTCGCCGCGCAGGTAGGCGAAGGGCTGCCAGCGCTGGCCGAATTCGTCCGTGAAGGTGCGCCGCCACGACACCTGGGCGGTCGCCCGGGTGGTGTCGCCGGCCAGCCCGCTCACCAGGCACTGCCCGCGCTCGAACACCGAGCAGGTGCTGTAGAGCGGGAACGAGATGCCGTTGACGCTCGGGCTGAGCAGGTAGGTCCCGGTGCGCGGGATCTGGGTGTACTGCGTCGCGTCCCGGGTCAGGTGCGTGAAGTTGGCCTGGAACCGCACCTCGCCGCCGATCGGGTCCGGCCCGTCGCGGCGCTTGTCGTAGTCGATCACCGGGGCGACGATCGGCTGCTGCTTCTGCCAGTCGTAGGTCGACAGGCCCTTGAAGTAGTAGCCCCGCGCCTCGAACCACGAGCGGTCGCCCTGGCCGATCAGGTAGGCGGTCGAGACCGCCTCGCGGAAATAGTCCGTGCTGATCGTCTGGTTGCGGATGCGGTAATTGTCGAGGAACCATTTGTCGGTGACGCCGACGACGTCCCAGCCGGCGCGCCAGTTCTGGCCGAGGTAGAACTGGCCGGCCGATTCGATCGAGCCGCGGAAGTCGCGGTCGCCCGAGCCGAGGGGCCCGGGCAGGAAGGCGCTCGGCGTCGACTGGAAGATGCCGCTGACCCGGACGTTGTAGAAGCCGTTGGCCAGCCGCTGGCGCCACTCGGCCTGGCCGAGCACCCCCTGCTTCGACAGGAAGGTCGGCTCGACGGTGAGGTCGTAATCGGGCGCGATGTTCCAGAAGAACGGCGTGCCGATGCCGTAGCCGAGCACGTTCGAGGACACGAAGTGCGGCGCCAGGAAGCCGGTATCGCGGCGCACCGTCGGGTCGGGCGAGTAGAAATAAGGCAGGTAGGCGATCGGGATCCCGGCCACTTCGAGGTACGAGTCCTCGTAGTAGATCCGGCGCTCCTCGTTGTTGTGGATGATCCGCGCCGCCTTGACCTGCCACAGGGGCGGCCGCTCGGGATGGTCCTTGCACGGCTCGCAGGCGGTATAGGTGCCGTACTCGAAGGTCGTGGTCTCGCCCTCGATGCGCTCCGCCCGCGGGGCGGAGAACCGCACCCGGGCCGGGCGGCCGCGCTGCTCGATGGTCTGCTGGATGCGCAGCGAGTCGATGAAGCCGGACTTGAAGTCGTCGGTCAGCTCCATCCGGTCGCCGGTGACCACCGCGCCGGTCTCGTCGGTGAGGCGGACATTGCCCTCCGCGAAGACCCGTCCGGTGTTGCGGTCGTAGCGCACGCGGTCGGCCAGCAGGGTGCGCGGGCCGTAATGCAATTCGGCATTGCCGACGGCCGAGACCGTGTTGCGGTCGTTGTCGTAGACGAGCTCCTTGGCCTCGACGAGCAGGCGCTCATCGCCGCTGCCGGGCTTGCCCTGGTTCTTGGCGGAGCGCGCCGCCAGGCGGTCGTTGAGCGTGCCCTGCGCGTGCGCAGGCCCGCCCGCGCCCACCGTCACGGCGGCAGCCAGCAGAACCGTCAGGGATCCCGTGACCGCGGCGCCCGCAGCCTTACGCACGACTCGACCCATCCCCGCACCCGCTATGCCCGCGCCGCGTCTCCGGAGGTTGGGCATCAGCCGTCCTCCAGATGCAGAAGCGCGAGCGTTCCGAGAAGACTCCCTACCACGGCGGGGAACCACGCCGCCACCGGCGCCGCGACCAATCCAGAGGCGCCGAGGCCCTCCATCACCTGGCGTGCCACGTAGAGCACGAAGCCCGCCGCGACGCCGCCGAGCACCATCTTGCCGATGCCACCAAAGCGGAAGAACCTTAATGAAACCGATGCCGCCACCAGCACCATCGCCAGGAACAGCACCGGACGGGCCATCAGCACGTCGTACTGCAGACGGTAACGCGTGGCGTCGAGTCCCGCCCGCTCGGTCCGGGCGATCGTCTGGCGGAGTTGCCAGAAAGGCACGGATTCCGGCGGGGTGAAGCGCTGGCGCACCTGCGAGGGGTCGAGCGTCGAGGCGATCAGGTAGGTGTCGTAGCTCTGCGGCTCCTGATCCATCCCCTGCACCCGCACGTCCTGCAATTCCCAGTAGCCGTCATGCAGGGTGGCCCGGGCCGCCTGCATCTCCTGGGTGAAGGCGCCCGCTTCGTCGAAGGTGAAGACCGCCACGCCGGCGAGCGTCGTGGTGCCCTCGATCGCGGTCTCGGCCCGGATGATCGCCTGGCCGTCGAGGCTGCGCTGGCGGATCCACAGGTCCTTGCCGGAGGCGGCCTTCGCGGATTTGGCGAAGATCTTGGCCTCGATCTCGGTCGAGCGCTGCTTCAGCTCGGCCGAGACCGGGTTGTAGACCCCGACCGTGAAGGCGCCGATGCCGAGCGCCACCAGGGCGCCGGGCTGCAGGAACTGCCAGGCCGAGATGCCGGCGGCCCGCGCCACTACCAGTTCGAGCTTGCGGCTGAGCTGGAGCAGCGCCGCCATGGCGCCGAACAGGATCGCGAAGGGCAGCACCTGCTCGGCCACCGCCGGGGTGCGGAACAGCGCGAGCCGCGCCATCACGGCGGCCGAGGCGCCCTCGGCATCGCCGGCGCGCCGCATCAGCTCGACGAAGTCGAGGGTGTAGACGAGGGCGAAGACCGTGAGGAAGACCCCCAGGATCATGCGCAGGAAGCGCGCCGCCAGGTAGCGGCCGAGGGTGACGCCGATCAGCATCGTCGTCAGCCCGCCCGTGCCCGCAGGACCGGGACCGCCCCCGAGAAGCGGCGCAGCCGCGCGGCCACGCCCGCGTTGAAGGCCCGCACCCGGTTGCCCTGGGTGGCGACGAGGAGCGACAGCGCGATCGCGACGAGCGGCACGGCGTAGACCGCCGTCACGGCTCCCTGGCTGCGCACCGCCGCGCTCGCCGCGGCGAAGCCCGCGATGCGCAACCCCACCACGGCGGCGATGGCCCCCGCGACGGCGAGGCCCCGTCCCTGGCGGGTGGTGCGCGGGTCGCCGAGCGCCGCGAAGGCGATCAGCCCGAGCGCCAGCGGGTAGAGCCAGGAGGACAGCCGGTCGTGCAATTCGGCCCGGAAGCGGCCCTTGGTCAGCTTGTAGTAGGTCTCGTCCGGGTTCGGGAACATCAGCTGCACGGTCGAGCGCTCGCGCGGCTTGTAGATCGTGTCGGCATCGGGCGGCGTGAACGCCGCGAGGTCGACGGCGTAGCGCTGGAAGGTGATGATCGAGGTGTCGCGGCTGCCGGGCTGCTGGCGGTGGATGCTGCCCTTCTCGAGCACGAGGTAGGTCTGCCCGTCGAGATCGACCGCCTGGCCGCGCTCGGCGAGGTAGACCACCGTGCGGCCGGCCTCGCGCCGGTCCTGCATGAAGATGCCGAGCAGCGCCCCGTTCGGCGCCCGCTCGCGGAAGTGGAAGGTGATGCCGCTGTCCAGCGTGGTGAACTGCCCCTCCTTGACCACGTTGGCGATGAAGTCGCCGCGCACGCGGGTGAGCACGTCGCGCAGCTCCTGGAAGCTCGACGGCATCACCTGGATGGTCAGGAAACCGATCGCCGCACTGACGAGGAGGGCGAGCGTCAGGAACGGCCGCATCAGGTGGCGCGGCGACATGCCCGCCGCGCTCATCACGATCAGTTCGGAATCGCCGTTGAGCTTGTTCAGCGCGTAGACCACCGCGATGAACAGGGCGACCGGCGCGATCACGGTGATCAGGGTGGGCAGCGACAGGCCGGTGATCAGGAAGAAGATCAGCAGGGTCTGGCCCTTGGCGGTGATCAGGTCCAGCTCGCGCAGGGCCTGCGTCACCCAGATCACGCCGGTGAGGCCGATCAGGCACGACAGGAAGGCCCCGAAGGCGATGCGGAAGATGTATCGCTCGATCTGTCTCATCGGCCGGCTGCGGTCGGGCCCCCTCCCGCGTCGATGCTGGTTAGGCGCCCCCCGCCGGCCGCACAAGCACCGGGTGCTCTCAAGCACGGCAAGTGCGGCCTTTTGCGGGCGGGCGCGCCCGGCCCGCCACACTTGGTCCGCGTTACTTGGCCCGCGTTGCGTTCTCCGGCATCCCGCCGCTACACAGGATCGACGCGGCGCCCATCGTGAGACGCGCGATCCAAGGACGGGACGAAAGCAACGCCATGGCGGACGGCATCAGCATCGAGATCGAATCCCTCGCCGCGTCCGGCGCGCAGGCCAAGCCCGGCGGCGACCTCGTGCTGTTCGTCGGCGAGGACCTCGCCCTGTCGCCCCGGGCGGCCGAGATCGCCGGGCCCGGCGCGGCCGAGCTGGTGGCGCGCGGGGCGAGCGTCGAGCGGTTCAAGGGCAAGGCCCAGAGCGCCCTGGTGCTGACCGCTCCCTCCGGCCTCGCGGTCGAGCGGCTGGTGGTGATCGGCACCGGCGCGGAGGAGGCTTCCGCCCGCGACTGGGCGGCCCTCGGCGGCTACACCTCCGGCAAGCTCGGCAGCCGCTCGGCCACGGTCGTGCTCGAATGGCCCGGCACGGCCCCGAGCTCGGACGAGGTCGCGGCCTTCTCGCTCGGCGCGCGGCTTCGCGCCTACAGGTTCGACCGCTACAAGAGCAAGAAGTCGCCCGAGGGCGAGGAGAATGGCGGGGGAGGGCGCCTGACCCTGCTGGTGCCGGAGAATGCCGGCCTGAAGAAGGCCCTTCGCGGGGCCGAGGGCCTGGCCGAGGGCGTGATCCTCGCCCGCGAACTCGTCAACGAGCCGCCGAACGTCCTCGACCCGGAAGAATTCGCCCGCCGCGCTTCGGCGCTCGAGAAGCTCGGCGTCGAGATCGAGGTCCTCGACGAGAAGGACATGAAGAAGCTCGGCATGCGGGCGCTGCTCGCCGTCGCGCAGGGCTCGGCCAAGGAGGCCCGGGTCGTCATCATGCGCTGGAACGGCGGCGAGGACGCCTCCGAGGCGCCGGTGGCCTTCATCGGCAAGGGCGTGACCTTCGATTCCGGCGGCGTCTCCATCAAGGGGAGCGGCGGCATGGAGGACATGAAGGGCGACATGGCGGGCGCCGCCTGCGTCGTCGGCCTGATGCATGCGCTCGCGAGCCGCAAGGCCAAGGTGAACGCGCTCGGCGCTATCGGCCTCGTCGAGAACATGCCCGACGGCAAGGCCCAGCGCCCCGGCGACATCGTGACCTCGATGTCGGGCCAGACGATCGAGATCATCAACACCGACGCGGAAGGCCGCCTGGTGCTCGCCGACGTGCTCTGGCACGTGCAGCAGACCTACAAGCCCCGCTTCATGATCGACCTCGCGACCCTGACCGGCGCGATCCTGGTGGCGCTCGGCCAGGAATTCGCCGGCATGTTCTCGAACAACGACGAACTCGCCCAGCGCCTCTCGGCCGCCGGCGAGGCCACCGGCGAGAAGGTCTGGCGGATGCCGCTGGCGCCCGGCTTCGACAAGCTGATCGAGTCGAAATTCGCCGACATGAAGAATACCGGCGGCCGCCACGGCGGCTCGGCCACGGCGGCGCAGTTCCTCAAGCGCTACGTCAACGACGTGCCGTGGATCCACCTCGACATCGCCGGCGTCGGGATGGGCTCGCCGGCGACCGAGCTCAACCGCTCCTGGGGTTCGGGCTGGGGCGTGCGCCTCCTCGACCGGCTCGTGCGCGACCATTACGAGGCGTGAGCCCGCTCGCCGGCGCCCTTCCGGGCGCCGCCCCGGCGGGGGTCGCCTCCCGGCCGGGGCGCTTCGCCGCCCTCCTGCCCCTCGGGGCGGCGCTCGCCGTGGTGGCGCTCGCCGCCGCGGCGGGGGTGACGCAAGCCAGCCTCGACGCGGCCGGGTTCGGCCAGTGGACCTACGGCTTCTTCGCCGACCGCTACCCGCTGTTCTTCGCAGCCATCGCCTATGGCGTCGTGCGGGTGGCGCTCCTGCCGCTCGTGGCGCCGAAATGGCGCGGCTGGCTCGGCGCGCTCCTGGGGGCCGCCCTCGTCATCGTCCTGTCGCTGCACCCGACCTATGGCGGGCTCGTGCTGCGGGCCGGCTTCTCGGTCGGCGGCGTCGCCTTCCTGTCCGGCCAGCCGCTGGCGCTGGCGCAGGGGCTCGGCGCCGTGGCGGCGGCCTCGCTGCTCGGCGCTGCCTTGGGTCTCGCCGCCCTGGTCGCGCGGGGCCTGCCGCGTCGGGGCAGCTGGGGCCGGGCTCTCGTCCGCGGGCTCCTGCGTTTCCTGGCTTTGGCCTGGGCGCTGGGCGTGCTGGCATCGGCCCGGGATCTCGGCTTGTCCGGCTTCCCGCGCTCAGCCCTTTCCGGTGCGCAGGCGGGGTTGGCCATGGGAATCGTGCTCATGGCGTTCCTGCCGCACGCACTCCTCGGCCTCGTCCGGCCCCGCGCGTCGGTTGAATCCACTCCGGGGAGACGCTAACCCGAAGGCAAGCTGGAGCCCCGAGGGCATTCGTGAGGCATCCGGCGCCGGGGAGGGTGGAGTTCATGGGCAAGGGGCCGAGCGCGATGGAACCGAACACCCCGCCGCGGCCCTGGCTCGCCGCCTATCCGGCCGGCGTTCCGGCGGAGATCGAGACCGAGCGTCTCGGCACCCTCGTCGAGCTGATCGAGACCGCCACGCAGCGTTTCGCCGACCGCCCGGCGATCACCTGTTTCGGCGCCTCCCTGACCTATGCCGCCCTGCGGCGCGAAGGCGAGGCGATGGCGGCCTTCCTGCAGTCACAGGGAATCGGCAAGGGCGACCGGGTCGCCCTGATGATGCCGAACGTGCCGGCCTTTCCCATCGCCCTCGTCGGCGTGCTGCTCGCGGGCGCCACGGTCGTCAACGTCAACCCGCTCTACACCCCGCGCGAGCTGACCCACCAGCTGCGCGATGCCGGCGCCCGGGTTCTGGTCGTGCTGGAGAATTTTTGCCATACGGTCGCCGAGGCGTTGCCGGAACTGCCCGGCCTCGAGCGGGTGGTGGTGGCCGGCGCCGGCGACGGGCTCGGGCTGAAGGGCTCCCTCATCACGCTCGCGGCGCGCCACCTCAAGAAGGCGGTGCCGGACTTCGCCTTGCCGCCCGAGCGCCGGACTGACTTCAAGGCGGCGCTCGCCGCCGGGCGCCGCGCCACGTTCCGGCCGGTCGCGGTCGGTCCGGACGATCTCGCCTTCCTGCAATATACCGGCGGCACCACCGGCGTCTCGAAGGGGGCGATGCTCACGCATCGCAACGTCGCGGCCAATGTCGAGCAGAGCCGGGTCTGGTTCCGCATGCGCGACGACGAGGGGCCGGGCCGGGTGATGGTGACGGCCCTGCCGCTCTACCACATCTTCGCGCTGACCTGCTGCTTCTTCTTCATGATGCGGCTCGGCGCCTGCTGCCTCCTGGTGCCGAACCCGCGCGATATCGGCGGCTTCGTGAGCCTCTTGCGCAAGAGCCGCTTCACCAACCTGTCCGGCGTCAACACCCTGTTCAACGCCCTGCTCAACCACCCGGACATTGCCAAGGTCGACTGGTCGCGGCTCGAATACGCCATCGCCGGCGGCATGGCGATGCAGGCGCCCGTGGCCCGGCGCTGGAAGGCCGTGACCGGCAAGCCGGTGATCGAGGGCTACGGCCTGTCCGAGACCTCGCCGGTGGTCTCGATCAACCCGCCGGACCTGCACGACTGGTCGGGCACGATCGGCTACCCGGCGCCCTCGACCGAGGTGTGCATCCGCGACGCCGAGGGCACCACCCTGCCCGCCGGCCAGCCCGGCGAGCTCTGCGTGCGCGGGCCGCAGGTGATGGCCGGCTACTGGGGCCGGCCCGACGAGACGGCCCGGGCGATGACCCCGGACGGCTTCTTCCGCACCGGCGACATCGCCTTGATCGAGCCCGACGGCCAGGTCCGCATCGTCGACCGGATGAAGGACATGATCCTGGTCTCGGGCTTCAACGTCTACCCGAACGAGGTCGAGGACGTGCTCGCCGCCCATCCGGGCGTGCTCGAAGTGGCGGTGGTCGGCGAGCCCTCGGCGGAAACCGGCGAGAGCGTCGTCGCCCACGTGGTCCGGCGCGACCCCGACCTCACCGCGGAGGCCCTGCGGGCCCATGCCCGGGAGGGCCTGACCGCCTACAAGGTGCCCCGCCGCTTCGTGTTCCGCGACAGCCTGCCGAAGACCAATGTCGGCAAGGTCCTGCGGCGGGCGCTGCGGGACGGGGAGCCGGTGGGGTAGCGCGCCGCTCCGGAACCCGCCGCCGCAGAGCCGGGGCCGCCCCGGCAGAGGATGAGCACGAGCCGGCCTGTCTGCCGGCGGTCGGGCTGGACTCTGCCGCCGTCCCACCCTCGACATCCACCCCACCCATCCCGCATGTCCATCGGGCTCCCCATCTCCGGACCTCCGTCCACCGAGACCGCCCCATGACCGACGCCCCCGGCCGCCCGACCCCGATCCCGCTCACGATCCTCACCGGCTTCCTCGGCGCCGGAAAGACCACCTTGCTCAACCGGCTGCTGCGCGCGCCGGAACTCGCCGACACGGTGGTGATCGTCAACGAGTTCGGCGAGGTCGGGCTCGATCACCTGCTGATCGAGACGGTGGACGAGGGGATGATCCTGCTCGGGGCCGGCTGCCTGTGCTGCACCGTGCGGGGCGACCTGATCGCGACCCTCGAGGACCTGCTGCGCAAGCGCGACAACGGGCGGATCCAGCCGTTTCGCCGGGTGGTGATCGAGACCACCGGCCTCGCCGACCCGGCGCCGATCCTGCACGCGCTGCTCTACCATCCCTACGTGGCGATGCGGTACGCGCTCCAGGGCGTGGTCACGGTGGTCGATGCGGTGAACGGCGACGGTACCCTCGACGCGCATCCGGAGGCCCTGCGCCAGGCCGCCGTGGCGGACCGGCTGGTCGTAACCAAGACCGACCTCGCGGGCGATCGGGCCGAGACCCTGCGCGCGCGCCTGGGCCGGATCAATCCGGGCGCCGCGATCCTGGCGCCGGAGGCGCCGGCGGACGAGATCCTCGGCGGCCTGTTCGACCTCGACGGCAAGGTGGCCGACGTGCGGGCCTGGCTCGGGGCGGAGAGCCGGCACCACGAGCATCACCACCCTCACGGTCACGACCAGCACCACGGCCATCACCACCACGACGTCAACCGGCACGACGCGGCGATCCGGGCCTTCCACCTGGTGAGCGACGAGCCGGTGCCGCGTGCGGCCTTCGAGATGTTCCTCGACCTGCTGCGCTCGGCCCACGGCCCCAAGCTCCTGCGGCTGAAGGGGCTGGTGGCGCTTGCCGACGATCCCGGCCGTCCGGTCGTGGTGCACGGGGTGCAGCACGTCGTGCACACGCCCGCCACCCTGCCGGCCTGGCCCGACGGCGACACCCGCTCGCGGCTGGTGCTGATCGTGCGCGACCTCGATCCCGCCTTCGTGCGGCGGCTGTGGGACGCTTTCCTGGGCCGGCCGGCGATCGATGCGCCGGACGCTGCGGCGCTGACCGGCAACCCGCTGGCGATCCCGGGCGGCTGATCGGCAGTGCCGGTCCCGCGCTGGGCCGGCACGGCGCTTGAAGGGCCTCCCCCGGCACGGCCGCTGGGGCCGCGCCCCTGTCCCATTCCGGGACGGGTGACCCGGAACGAGGCTGCGACGAGCATGTCCTTCACGCTGATCGAGGGCGGGCGGGCCGACGCGGTGAGCCTGCGGGCGGAGCTGCGCCATCCCTCCTCGCTGCGCGAGCCCGAGGTGGAAGCCTGGCGCAGCCTGATGGGCCGTGCCCTCGAGCCGAGCGTCTACGCCGATCCCGATTTCACCCTGACGGTGGCGCAGCACCTCGCCGACGGGCAGACCCTGGCCCTGCTGCTGGTGTGGCAGGAGGGCCTGCGCGCCCCGATCCTCCGCGGCGTGCTGCCGCTGCGGCTTCCGGCGCGGCAGGGCCTGGCCGGCCGCGCCCGGCTGTGGCGCCTGCCGCTCGCCGGCACCGCCGAGGCAGCGGTGGATGCCGACCACACCGCTTCGGTCCTGCGCGCAGCCCTCGACCACCTGCGCCGGTCGCCGCTCCGGCTCGTCGACCTGCACTGGCCGGACCTGCGGCCGGATTCCGGCCTCGCGGTCGCCCTCGGCGAGGCCGCGGGCAGCACAGGGCGCCGCCTCGCGGTGACGGATCAGGCGGAGCTGCCGGCGCCCGATCCGGCTCCCCTGACCCTGCCGGCCGGCCGGACTTCGCTGGAGCGGGTGCGCGACCCGGTGCGCCTGCGCGATGCGGTCGAGCAAGTCCTGGTGCTGGACGCGCGGCGCGGCCCCGGCAGCCTGCTGGCCGACCCGGCAGCGGCGACGGCCTTCCGCGTGGTGACCCGGCGCTTCGCCCACCGGCGGCAGGCCTGCGTCGATCTGGTGCGGCGGGACGGGGAGGTGGTGGCGGCGGCCGTGCACCTCGCGACCGGGCGGCACGACACGATCTGGCGCCAGGCCGGCCTCTGCCTGGCACAGGGCCCGGTGCCTGCGCCGGTGCCCGCCCGCATCGAGGCGGTGGTCACCATGGAGGCAGCCGGCATCCCCCGGCCGAAGCCGGGGCGGACGGGATTGCGCCGCCTGCTGCGCCTGCGGGCCTGACGGTCCCCGCCGGAATCCGAAGGGCTATTCGTCCTCGCCGAAGCGGTTGGCGAGGAGGGCGGTGATCGCCTCCATGCAGGAATCCTGGTCGGGCCCCAGCGCCGTGACCCGGATGCTGGTTCCCTGCGCGGCCCCGAGGGTCAGCAGGCCCATGATCGAGCGCCCGCCCACCGTCTCGCCGCCCCGGCTCACCGTCACCTCCGAGCCGAATCTTTCCACTGTCTGGACGAACTTGGCGGAAGCCCGGGCGTGCAGGCCGCGGCGGTTGATGATCGGCAGGTCGCGGGCGCTGGCGCCCTCAGGGATCGGCGGCAGCTCGCCGTCCTGGTCGTCTGTGTCGGAAAAGGGCGTCATCGATCGGGGCACCTGCTCGGAGCCGGTTCGGACCGTGCCTGCGGTCGTCCGGCTCTCGCGCGCATCATGGGTCAGCGGCCGGTTACGGTAACCGGGCGTCCGCAGAAAGCTAGAGCGGATGGTGCGGGAATCGAGGGCGCGGAGCCGCCCGGCCGGCCTATTTGCCGGCGAGCACCCGCGACGCGACGTTGATGTATTTGCGCCCCGCCTCCTGGGCGTGGAGCACCGCCTCGCCCAGGGATTCCTCGTCGCGCACGCTGGCGAGCTTGATCAGCATCGGCAGGTTGATGCCGGCGACCACCTCGACCGAGCCGCCATTCATGCAGGAGAGCGCGAGGTTCGAGGGCGTGCCCCCGAACATGTCGGTCAGCACGACGACGCCGTCGCCGGAATTCACCCGGCACACCGCCGACATGATGTCCTTGCGACGGACCTCCATGTCGTCCTCGGGGCCGATGGTGATCGTCTCGAGCTGCTCCTGCGGCCCGACGACGTGCTCCAGCGCGGCCTTGAATTCCGTCGCGAGCAGGCCGTGGGTGACGAGCACCATTCCAATCATCGACACGAGTTCCGACGCCCCGTTGGAGCCGAGCCGCCATTTTGTGCAGCGCAAAGGCGAGCGCAAGAGCAATACGGCGAAATCCGCATCATTCAGTCATCATCATGACACGGAGGCGGCGCCAACGCCACAGCACCGTTGCGGCCCGGCCCGGGTCTGGCGACAGGACCATCCTGGGCAATGCCACCTCCCGGAGATGGATCGTCTCCGCCCCCTCGTCGGGCATCCGCGGGACGCTCCCCTCGAGGTCGACGACGAGGCGCAGGACCGCCGAAGGCACCGTGGCGTCAACGGGTTGCAGGCCGAGGCCGCGGATCTCCAGGAGCCCGGCCAGGGCCGGGTGCGGGGTCGCGACGAGGCGTCCGTGCCGCTGCGTCAGGGTCACGCGGTCGTCGCCCACGAGGGCCGCGAAGATGCCCGAGATAGCGCCGAGCCCCAGGAGGTCACGCACCAGGGTCGATTTGCCGCTCCCCGCCGGACCGCGGATCAGGATTCCGTCCTCCCCCAGCACCACGCAGCTGGCATGAACGGCGGCCATGGCCCTGTTACCCACGCCTCAGCGGCTCTGGGCCGGGATGCGGACGATGAAGCGGGCGCCCAGCACCGCCGGCTCGCCATCCTCAGCCAACGGCCCGAGGCGGTTCTCGGCCCGGATCGTGCCGCGATGGGCCTGCACGATCTGGCGCGAGATCGAGAGGCCGAGGCCCGAATTCTGCCCGAAGCCCTGCTCAGGCCGGTCGGTGTAGAAGCGCTCGAAGATCCGCTCCAGGGCGTGGGGCGGGATGCCGGGCCCGTCATCCTCCACCGTGAGCTCGACGGCGTTGCGCCGGCGCCGCAGCGTCACCCGCACGCTGGCGCCCTTCGGCGAGAACGAGCGGGCATTGTCGAGCAGGTTGTTGACGACCTGGCCGAGCCGGCTGTCGTGGCCGAGGATCGCGAACGGGTCCTCGAGGCCCGCGGGGGACGGCTCGACCGTGAGGTCGATGGCGGCATCGCCCCGGCGCCGGCGCTCATTGGCCACCGACACCACCGTGGTGATGAGCTTCTTGAGGTCGACGCGGCCGGCCTCGGCCCGGGCCAGCTCGGCGTCGAGGCGCGAGGCGTCGGCGATGTCGCTGATCAGCCGGTCGAGGCGCTTCACGTCGTGCTGGATCACCTGCATCAGCCGGCCGCGCGATTCGTCGGTCTTGGCCAGCGGCAGGGTCTCGACGGCGCTGCGCAGCGAGGTGAGCGGGTTCTTCAGCTCGTGCGAGACGTCGGCGGCAAAATTCTCGATCGCGTCGAGACGGCGGTAGAGCGCCTGGGTCATGTCGCGCAGCGCCCCCGAGAGGTGGCCGATCTCGTCGGTGCGCCGGGTGAAGTCCGGGATCTCCTGGCGCGACTTGATGCCGGTGCGCACCCGCTCGGCGGCCTCCGCCAGCCGCCCGACCGGGCCGACGATCTGGCCGGCGACCAGCATCGACAGCACCACCATCACGAGGGCCGCGATGATGAACACCTGCAGCAGCGAGAAGCGTTCCGCCGCGATGATCTTGTCGATGTCGCCTTCCTGGGTCGAGAGCAGCAGGGCGCCCCGGACGGTGCGGCCGCGCTGGATCGGCACCGCCACCGACACGATGGTCTCGCCCGGGCCGTTGCGGCGCACCAGCGTGCCGCGGGCGCCGGCCAGCGCGCGCTGCACTTCCGGCAGGGTGCGCCCGTCGGCCGGGCCCGGCTCGTCCGCCGCGGAGGGGCGGCCGAGACCCGGCACATGGGTGCGCACGGCGTTCCAGGCCTGCTCGATCAGGCTCGGGCGCTCCTTGCGCGTCGGGGGCGGGTCGCGGCTGAGGTCGCCCCGGATGTAGAGGCCGCGCGAATCGATCAGCATCGTGCCGTCGCGGTCGTAGACCCGGGCGCGGGTGCCGGTGGGCGTGATCAGGCGGCGCAGGAGCGGAGCCACCCGCTCCGGGTTGAGGGAGAATTCGAGCCCCGACGGCGTCTCGTCGCTGAAGGCGCCGCCCTCGCCGGCCTGCAGCTGGAGCAGGCGGTCGGGGTCGATGGTGATCGCGTCGGTGTCGACGGTCGCCGAGGCCGCGATGGCGCCGGCGATAATGTCGCCCTGCGTGAGCAGGCTCTGCACCCTTGCCTCGATCAGTCCCTGGCGGAACTGGTTCAGGTAGAGGAAGCCGAGAAGCAGCGCGATCAGCCCGGCGAGGTTCAGGACCACGATGCGCCGGGTCAGGCTCGAGGCGAAGCGCTGCGCGATCCAGCGCCGGACCGTCCGCAGGCCGAACGGCTCGCGCGCGGCCTCCGCATCCGGGTCGATCTCGCTCGACGGCTTCAGGGCCGGACCGCCGAGGAGGCGGCCTTTGGCCAATCCCCTGGTGGCAAGCAGGCGGCGCACGGCGCCGAGAGCCGATCCGTCGCTCACGCGGGCCAATCTCTGGAAGCCAGGTCTCTGAAATCGAAGTCGCTGACGGTCAAGTGTCTTACATTTCCTTGAAGCGGTAACCGACGCCGTACAGCGTCTCGATCATGTCGAAGCTGTTATCGGTCACCTTGAACTTCTTGCGCAGGCGCTTGATGTGGCTGTCGATGGTGCGGTCGTCGACGTAGACCTGGTCGTCGTAGGCCGCATCCATGAGGGCGTTGCGGCTCTTGACGACGCCGGGGCGCTGGGCGAGCGCCTGCAGGATCAGGAACTCCGTCACGGTCAGCGTCACCGGCTCGCCCTTCCAGGTGCAGGTGTGGCGCTCCGGGTCCATCATCAGCTGGCCGCGCTCCAGCGAGCGGGCGGCCGCCGCCTCCGCCTCGCGGGCCGAGGCGCCGGGCCCCGCCTCCTTGGCGGCGAAGCGGCGCAGGACCGCCTTGACCCGCTCGACCAGCAGGCGCTGCGAGAACGGCTTCCGGATGAAGTCGTCGGCGCCCATCTTGAGGCCGAACAGCTCGTCGATCTCCTCGTCCTTCGAGGTCAGGAAGATCACCGGCAGGTCGGATTTCTGGCGCAGGCGGCGCAGCAGCTCCATCCCGTCCATGCGCGGCATCTTGATGTCGAAGATCGCGAGGTCGGGGGGCGAGTGCTTCAGCCCGTCGAGGGCGGAGGCGCCGTCGGTATAGGTCTGGATCCGGTACCCCTCGGTCTCCAGGGCGATCGACACGGAGGTCAGGATGTTGCGGTCGTCATCGACGAGGGCGATGGTCGGCATGGGCATTCCCTGGGGCGCGGGCGTCGCCCGCAGGACGCACCGGCCCTGCTGAACGCCACCCGACTGGACCCGGTTCCGGGCCAGATCTCGCGTGGCGCGGCCCCGGTCCCAATAAAGGCTGGACAGTGGCCGCGACGCCACGATTCGGACTCCCTTAAGGCCATCCCGCCAAAAAAGCGAGCACCCGTGGCGAGACCGCCACAGAGAGGGCCAGGTCCGGGCTCGCGAGCCACGGCGTCGCACGGCCTGGACGGGCCTGCGGGACGGCGCCAAGGTAAGCTAGCTGACGACGCGCGCGGGGCGAAGGGAAAAGGGCATGGCGGAGGGAGACAGGAAGCAGGCCGCGCCGCTGCCGGCCGCCGAGGCGCCGTTCGACGCCGTCGGCCTCGCCAAGTCCTTGCTGCGGAAAGTGCGCTCGGGCGCTCTCGCGACCCTGGAGCGGGAGGGTGGCGCGCCCTTCGCATCGCTCGTCACCGTGGCGACGGATCTCGACGGGGCGCCGCTCCTGCTGCTCTCGCGCCTCTCGGCCCATACCCTCAACCTGGAGGCGGATCCGCGCTGCTCGCTCCTGCTCAGCTCCGGCGGCAAGGGCGACCCGCTCGCCCATCCGCGCCTGACCGTGACGGGGACCGCCGAGCGCAGCGATGAGGCGCGGGTCAGGGCCCGCTTCCTCGCCCGCCACCCGAAGGCCGCGCTCTACGCCGATTTCCCGGACTTCGCCTTCTTCCGGCTCGCGGTCCGGGCCGGCCACCTCAATGGCGGCTTCGCGAAGGCGGCGACGCTGAAGCCGGCCGAACTCCTCACGGACCTGTCCGGGCTCGAGGCGCTCCCCGAGTCGGAGCCCGGCGCGGTCGCCCACATGAACGAGGATCATGCCGACGCCGTCGCGCTCTACGCCACGCGGCTCGCCGGCGAGGAGCCCGGGCCGTGGCGGCTGACCGGGTTCGATCCGGAGGGGCTCGACCTGATGGCCGGCGACCGCACCGCCCGCGTCGCGTTCCCGGAACGGCTGGCCAGTCCTGCCGCCTTGCGTCCAGCTCTGGTGGCGATGGCGGCGCAGGCTCGCGCTGTCCCCAGCTCATGACACAAAGTCGAGCGTGTCACGGCGACGCCACGCGAATTCGATTGAACCGTGAAGTTTCGCCACCTACTAAAGCAGCCCATCGAGGTCGCCTTGATCGGCCTCGGCGCGGGGGCGCGCGACCTGCTAGGACTGGCATGGTCGCCGCACCGGACGCGAGCGTAAGTCAATCGGCCCGATCCGGACCGGCAGACGGCCGGGCTCCCCGCGGTCGGCGCCAGGAGGAACAGGCGTGAACGACATCGGCGTATTCAACGAGGCGTTCGGCGCCGACAGGATCGGCTTCCGCAACCTCAAACGCGTCAACTGGAACCTTGAGGCTCCGAGCCTCTACGAGCACGCGCTGCAGCGCGGCGAGGCGCAGCTGGCCGCCGGCGGCGCCCTGGTCGCCGAGACCGGCATCCATACCGGCCGCTCGCCCAAGGACAAGTTCGTGGTCCGCGACGCGGAGACCGAGAACGAGGTCTGGTGGGAGAACAACGGCGGCATCACCCGGCCCCAGTTCGAGACCCTGCTGGAGGATTTCCTCGCCCATGCCGAGGGCAAGGAGCTGTTCGCCCAGGATCTCGTCGGCGGCGCCGAGGCCGGCCACCGGGTGCGGACCCGCGTCTTCACCGAATATGCCTGGCACTCGCTGTTCATCCGCAACCTGCTGATCCGCCCGGAGCGCGAGACCCTCGCCGGCTTCGAGCCGGAGCTGACCATCATCGACCTGCCGAGCTTCCGCGCCGATCCGGCCCGGCACGGCTGCCGCAGCGAGACCGTCATCGCGGTCGATTTCTCGCGCAAGATCGTGCTGATCGGCGGCACCTCGTATGCCGGCGAGATGAAGAAGTCGGTCTTCACATACTTGAACTATGTGCTCCCCAGAGCGGGCGTGATGCCGATGCACTGCTCGGCCAATGTGGGCCACGAGGGTGACTCGGCGCTGTTCTTCGGCCTGTCGGGCACCGGCAAGACCACCCTGTCCTCCGACCCGAACCGCGTGCTGCTCGGCGACGACGAGCACGGCTGGAGCCCGAAGGGCATCTTCAACTTCGAGGGCGGCTGCTACGCCAAGACCATCCGCCTGTCGCGGGAGGCCGAGCCCGAGATCTACTCCACCACCGAGCGCTTCGGCACCGTGATGGAGAACGTCGTCATCGATCCGGTCACCCGCCTGCCGGACTTCGACGACGCCTCGCGCACCGAGAACACCCGCTGCGCCTACCCGCTGCCCTTCATCAGCAACTCGAGCGCCACCGGCCAGGCCGGGCACCCGAAGAACATCGTCATGCTCACCTGCGACGCCTTCGGGGTGCTGCCCCCGATCGCCAAGCTGACCGGCGCCGAGGCGATGTACCACTTCCTCTCGGGCTACACCGCCAAGGTGGCCGGCACCGAGAAGGGGCTGAAGGGCCCGGAGGCGACCTTCTCGACCTGCTTCGGCGCGCCGTTCATGCCGCGTCATCCCTCGGTCTACGGCAACCTGCTGCGCGACCTGATCGCCCGTCACCACGTCGATTGCTGGCTGGTCAATACCGGCTGGACCGGCGGCGGCGTCGGCACCGGGCGGCGCATGCCGATCCGGGTCACCCGCCGGCTGCTGACCGCGGCCCTCGACGGCTCGCTCGCCAAGGCGGATTTCCGCCGCGACCCGTATTTCGGCTTCGCGGTCCCGACCTCGGTGCCGGGCGTCGAGCCGCACATCCTGTACCCGGTCAAGACCTGGCAGGACAAGGCGGCCTTCGCCGAGACGGCCAAGAGCCTGGTCGAGATGTTCCAGAGCAACTTCAAGCGCTTCGAGGCCCATGTCGATGCCGACGTGCGGGCCGCCGAGCCGACCATGTCGATCGCGGCGTAACGCGCGCGAGCGGTCGCCAGAGGGCCCCTCTCCCCGGAGAGGGGCCCTTTTTCGTTGTACAAGCCCAAACGAAGAAACCTGAAGGGAGGAGCGGCCGATGATGGTGCTCGTCGTCGGTGCCGGCGTGGTCGGCCTCGCGATCGGTCGGGAACTGGCCCTGCGCGGCCACGAGGTGATCGTGGCGGAAGCGGAGGGCGGGATCGGGACCGGCGTGTCCTCGCGCAATTCCGAGGTGATCCATGCCGGGATGTACTATCCGACCGGTTCGGCGAGAGCGCGCCACTGCGTCGAGGGCCGGCGCCGGCTCTACGCCTTCTGCCAGAGCCACGGGGTGCCCCACGCGAAGATCGGTAAGCTGATCGTCGCGGCGACCGAGCCCGAGGGCGCCAAGATCGCGGCGATCCATGCGCAAGGGGTCGAGAACGGCGTCGAGGGCCTGTCGCTCCTCGACGGCACGCAAGCCCGGCGGCTCGAGCCGAACCTGACCTGCAACGCGGCCCTCCTCTCGACCGAGACCGGCATCGTCGACAGCCACGCCCTGATGCTGGCGCTCCAGGGTGACATCGAGGGGGCGGGCGGGGCGCTCGCCTTCAACACCCCGATCTCCCGCCTGACCCGCGCGCCCGAGGGCTGGGTCGCCCGGTTCGGCGACGACGAGGAGATCACGGTCGACGCCGTGGTGAATGCCGCGAGCTTCGGGGCGCAGGGGCTCGCCCGGGCGACCGAGGGCTATCCGCCGGACCGGGTGCCGCGCCTGGTGCTCGCCAAGGGCAATTACTTCGGCTGCACCGGCCGGCCGGCCTTCTCGCGGCTGATCTACCCGGCCCCGGTCGAGGGGGGGCTGGGCATCCACCTCACCCTCGACCTCGCCGGCCGGATGCGCTTCGGCCCCGATGTCGAGTGGATCGACGCGCCCGATTACGAGGTCGATCCCGGCCGCGGCGCCCTGTTCTATGCCGCCATCCGCCGCTACTGGCCCGCGCTCCCCGACGGGGCCCTGGTGCCCGATTATGCCGGCATCCGCCCGAAACTGTCCGGCCCGGGGGAGGGGGCCGCCGACTTCCTCATCGACGGCCCGGCCGAGCACGGGCTGCCGGGGCTGGTGCATCTCTTCGGCATCGAGAGCCCGGGGCTGACGTCGAGCCTGTCGCTGGCGGAGGATGTGGCGGACCGGCTGGGGGCGTGACGGGGGCTGCGCACTCGTCTCGACGCCGCCGCGGCCGGCAGCCGCCTTGTTGCCGGCCTGACCCGCTGCTATCTCGCGCCTTCGAGGATTTCCGAAAACCCCCGTGCGCCGCGTCCCCTGCTGCGCCTGCGCGCCGGAGACAGCCACACGATGACCGCGTCCCCCATCGACAACATCCGCAATTTCTCGATCGTCGCCCATATCGACCACGGCAAGTCGACGCTCGCCGACCGGCTGATCCAGATCACCGGCGCTGTCGCGGCGCGCGACATGAGCGAGCAGATGCTCGACTCGATGGACATCGAGAAGGAACGCGGCATCACCATCAAGGCGCAGACCGTGCGCCTCGAGTACAAGGCGCAGGACGGGCGCGATTACATCCTCAACCTGATGGACACTCCCGGCCACGTCGACTTCGCCTACGAGGTGTCGCGGTCGCTCGCCGCCTGCGAGGGCTCGCTGCTGGTCGTCGACGCCTCGCAGGGCGTCGAGGCGCAGACGCTGGCCAACGTCTACCAGGCGCTCGACGCCAACCACGAGATCGTCCCGGTCCTCAACAAGATCGACCTGCCGGCGGCCGAGCCCGACCGGGTCAAGGAGCAGATCGAGGAGGTGATCGGCATCGACGCCAAGGATGCGGTGCCGATCTCGGCCAAGACCGGCCTCAACATCGAGGCGGTGCTGGAGGCGATCGTCACCCGCCTGCCGCCGCCGAAGGGCGACCGGACCGCGCCGTTGAAGGCGCTGCTGGTCGATTCCTGGTACGACGTCTATCTGGGCGTCGTGGTGCTGGTGCGCATCGTCGACGGCGTGCTCAAGAAGGGCATGACGATCCGCATGATGGGGGCGGACGCGGCCTACGGCGTCGAGCGCCTCGGCGTGTTCCGGCCCAAGATGCAGGACGTCTCCGAGCTCGGTCCCGGCGAGGTCGGCTTCTTCACCGGCTCGATCAAGGAGGTGGCGGACACCCGCGTCGGCGACACCATCACCGAGGACAAGCGCCAGACCAAGGAGGCGATGCCGGGCTTCAAGCCGGTGCAGCCGGTGGTGTTCTGCGGCCTGTTCCCGGTCGATGCCGCCGACTTCGAGAACCTGCGCGGCGCGATGGGCAAGCTGCGGCTCAACGACGCCTCGTTCTCCTACGAGATGGAGACCTCCGCGGCGCTCGGCTTCGGCTTCCGCTGCGGCTTCCTCGGCCTCCTGCACCTCGAGATCATCCAGGAGCGGCTGGAGCGCGAGTTCAACCTCGACCTGATCTCGACCGCGCCGAGCGTGGTCTACCACCTCAACATGCAGGACGGGGAGCAGCGTGAGCTGCACAACCCGGCCGACATGCCCGACGTGATGAAGATCGATACGATCGAGGAGCCGTGGATCCGCGCCACGATCATGACGCCGGACGAGTATCTCGGCGGCGTGCTCAAGCTGTGCCAGGACCGGCGCGGTACCCAGATCGACCTCAACTATGTCGGCAAGCGCGCCATGGTCGTCTACGACCTGCCGCTCAACGAGGTGGTGTTCGACTTCTACGACCGGCTGAAGTCGATCTCGAAGGGCTACGCGTCGTTCGACTATCACATCTCGGATTATCGCGAGGGCGACCTCGTGAAGATGTCGATCCTGGTGAATGCGGAGCCGGTCGACGCGCTGTCGATGCTGGTGCACCGCACCCGCGCCGAGAGCCGCGGCCGGGCGATGTGCGAGAAGCTGAAGGACCTGATCCCGCGCCACCTGTTCCAGATCCCGGTCCAGGCGGCGATCGGCGGCAAGATCATCGCCCGCGAGACCATCCGGGCCCTGTCGAAGGACGTCACCGCCAAGTGCTACGGCGGCGACATCTCCCGCAAGCGCAAGCTCCTCGACAAGCAGAAGGAGGGCAAGAAGCGCATGCGCCAGTTCGGCAAGGTCGAGATCCCGCAGGAAGCCTTCATCGCCGCCCTCAAGATGGACAGCTGACCCGCAGGAACGGATCGGTTCGCGAAGCGAGCGCCGCCGGCCGTCCGGCGGCGTTTCTGTTCATGCCCTATGACCCCTGCAACGGCATCCGCCGTGGCGGCATCGGCATAAGGATATCATTCCTATTATACCCTCGCGCCTTGGCATCGACACGTCGATGCCAAGGCGTCCGGCGCATCAGCGCCGACGCCCGTTCGGGCTGAGCCAGCGCCTTGGAACGGATCCGTTCGAAGGCGCGGCGGTATGATGCAACCTTGTGCTGCAGCCGGCCGCCAAAGCTAACGCAACGATCAGGAAACTAAAAAAGTAAATACCCCTTTACATTGCGTCATATGACGTAAGGTGACTTTAACTCGTTCCAGGCAAACTGCGCCGAGTGTGGAAGTTGGGCTGCTTGGCAAGATGATTCGGTACGGATTCGCTCACTGCAACCGGTTCGCGGCGGATCGTGCGGCGAGCGTGGTGCTCATTTTCGCCCTCGTCGCTCCCCTCCTGCTCGGCATGGTCGGTCTCGGCATCGACTACGCGTCCTGGGTGCTGCAACGGACGATGCTGCAGCAGGTGGCCGATGCCGCGGCCCTCGCGGTCGCGTCCGATCTCCAGGTGTCCGGCGCGAGCCCGCACCGCATGCAGTCCCTGGCGCAATCCTACGTCGACAGCGCCGTGAAGGTGGAGCGCGGCGACGGGCGGGTCGCCGTGGCGACCGTGGCGGTGATCCGTGAGCGCCCGGGCGGACCCTTCGTGCCGGCCAGGTGGATGCATGGCGAGGTGCCGCCGACCGGGGTCAGGGTGACACTGACCCAGCACAAGCGGGCGATCATGAGCCGTCTGGTGACGCCGCATCTCACCGACATCGCCGTCTCGGCCACTGCCGAGGCTGTCAACTCGTCCAAGCTCTGCGTCTTGGGTCTGGCGTCGGGAGGGATCCAGGCGATCCAATTGAGGAACAGTGCCAGGATCGAAGCCGACGACTGCGTCGTGTACTCCCTGTCACCCAGTGCCGTGGGACTCTCGGGAAGCGATCGGAGCGTCGTCACGGCGACGAGAACCTGCGCGGTCGGCGGCTACCAGGGAGGACATGCGAACTTCAGGCCGCTCCCGGTCACCGGTTGCCCGACCCTCAAGGACCCGCTCGCCGGCCGGCCGGCACCACCGGTCGGAAGCTGCATCGCCAATGACCTGGCGCTCACGGATGGCACCTACACGCTCTCGCCGGGAACGTATTGCGGTGGCCTTTCGATCGGGGGAGGTGCCGAGGTGACGTTGCGACCGGGTATCTACGTGATGAAGGATGGTCCGCTTGTCGTCGGCCCGCCTGGGCAACGGACCGAGGTGGAGACGATCTGCAGGCCACCGTCGCTTACGTTGGGTTTCGTGACGGCGGTAGCGCTAATCAATATCTGCAAACAGGCGATAAATGTCAGAACGCGCGGCTACATGAAGGGAGATGGCGTCGGCTTCTATTTCACGGGCAATATCGCGTGGCCCAAAGTGCGGACCATGCAGCCATTGCTTCTCCAACCGAACTCCGTCGTCGAGCTGACGGCGCCACGCGACGGGGACATGGCTGGCCTGCTGTTCTTCGAGGATCGCGCCGCGCCGGTCGGCCGATCGTTCGAGGTTCTCAGCAACAGTGCGCGGCGCCTCGTCGGCACGATCTACCTGCCGCGAGGTACCTTCTCCGTGCAGACCAATCAGGTGGTGGCCGATCAGTCCGAGTACACCGCGATCGTCGCCAACCAGATCTTCCTGTCGAACAGCCCGCGCCTCGTGATCAACACCCGCTACAGCGCGACCGACGTGCCGGTGCCCAAGGGACTGGGACCGAGGAGCGGCTCGGTCGGACTGGCGAATTGACGCTCCGCTTGTCGCCGCGCTCGCGGGCGTGGCATGAGAAGGGCCCGACCGACGCGCCGCCCGGCAAGGGCGGCCGAAACGCCGCCGTGATGGCGGCCAGGATGACGATCCGTGTCCGTGCTGAGCCTGAAGCCCCGTCCCGAGGATGTCGACGCGCTGATGCGCGAGATCGGCAGGCAGGCCCGCGCCGCCGCCCGCCGGATGGCTCTGGTCCCAGGCCCGGCCAAGGACGAGGCCCTGCGGGAGGCCGCACGCTCCTTGCGCGACGCGGGCGCGGCGATCCTCGAGGCCAATGCCGCCGACATGGCGGAGGCGCGGGCCAAGGGCCTGCCCGCCGCCACCCTCGACCGCCTGGCGCTGAACCCCGCCCGGATCGAGGCGATCGCGCAAGGCCTGGAGAGCGTCGCCGGCCTGCCCGATCCGGTCGGCCGCACCCTCGCGACCTTCGAGCGGCCGAACGGCCTGACGATCGAGCGGGTGGCGACGCCGCTCGGCGTCGTCGGCGTGATCTTCGAGAGCCGCCCCAACGTCACGGCGGATGCCGGCGCGCTCTGTCTGAAGGCCGGCAACGCCGCGATCCTGCGCGCAGGCTCGGAGAGCCATCGCAGCGCCACAGCGATCGCGACCGCGATGGGCGAGGGGCTGACCCGCAGCGGCCTGCCGGCGGATGCGATCCAGCTCGTGCCGACCCGCGACCGGGCGGCGGTCGGCGCCATGCTCACCGGCCTCGACGGCGCCATCGACGTGATCGTGCCCCGCGGCGGCAAGGGCCTGGTGGCCCGGGTGCAGGACGAGGCGCGGGTGCCGGTCTTCGCCCATCTGGAGGGGATCTGCCACGTCTTCGTGCACGCGGCCGCCGACCTCGCCATGGCCCGCACCATCGTGCGCAACAGCAAGCTGCGCCGCACCGGCATCTGCGGCGCCGCCGAGACCCTGCTGGTCGACCGCGCCTGCGCCGGCACCTATCTCAGCCCCCTGGTGACCGACCTCCTGGAGGCCGGCTGTGCCGTGCGCGGCGACGAAGGCGTGCAGGCGGTCGATCCCCGGGTGACGCCGGCGACCGAGGAGGATTGGCGCACCGAGTATCTCGACGCGATCATCTCCGTCCGGGTGGTGGACGGGCTCGAGGCCGCCATCGACCACATCGAATCTTACGGCTCGCACCACACCGACTCGATCCTAACCGAGGACCAGGCGGCGGCGGAGCGCTTCCTGGCGGAGGTCGATTCGGCGATCGTCGTCCACAACGCCTCGACCCAGTTCGCCGATGGCGCCGAGTTCGGCTTCGGCGCCGAGATCGGCATCGCCACCGGGCGGATGCATGCCCGCGGCCCGGTCGGCGTCGAGCAGCTCACCACCTTCAAGTACCGGGTCCGCGGCACCGGGCAGATCCGCCCGTGACGACCTGAAGGCGGGAGGCGCCACGCTCCGGAACCGCGCGCGTGATCGTGCGCCTGCCGCCCCTCGCGCCGGGCCTGCGGGTCGGCCTCTATGGCGGCTCGTTCAACCCGGCCCATGCCGGCCACCGGCATGTCAGCCGGCTGGCCCTGCGGCGCCTCGCCCTCGACCGGATGTGGTGGCTGGTGAGCCCCGGCAACCCGCTCAAGGACCGCAGCCACCTGCCCGACGCCGCCTCCCGCGCCGCGGGCGCCCGGGCGGTGGCGCGCGACCCGCGGATCGCCGTCACCGACTTCGAGGCGGGCCTGGGGGTTCGCTACACCGTCGAGACCCTGACCTGGCTCACCGCGCGGCACCCGGAGGTCCACTTCGTCTGGATCATGGGCGCCGACAGCCTGGCGAGCTTCCATCGCTGGCGCGGCTGGCGCACGATCGCCGCCCGGATGCCCATCGCGGTGATCGACCGGCCGGGCTACACCCTGCGGGCCATGGCGTCCCCCGCCGCCCGGGCGCTCGCGGGCTCGCGCCTCGACGAGGCCGCCGCCCCGACCCTGGCCGACCGGGCGCCGCCGGCCTGGGTCTTCCTCCACGGGCCGCGCAACAGCCTGTCCTCGACGGCTCTGCGCGCCGCCACGGTCCGGTCCACGTCCTGATCGCGGGCGATTGCCAGGGAGCTTGCAAGGGATTTGCGCGGCCCCAGCTTGAAAATTCGCCATCGGTTCGCCACTGTCACCGTCTAATGGCATCGGCACCGCGTATGCCGCGGGCAACATCGTCTCGTGGCGCCACCGGGTGCCTTCATCGACAGGGGCCGGCACTGAACGACGCAATCTCTCACGAAGCTCATGACAACGAGCTTCCCGTGCAGCCCGATGCGCAGGAATCCCGGCAGCAATCCCGGATCGACGCGCCCGAGGCCGCGGACATGAGGTCGGTTGCCCTCGCCTGCCTCGAGGACATGAAGGCCGAGGAGACGGTCGAGATCGATCTCGCCGGCAAGACCTCCATCGCCGACGCCATGATCATCACCTCCGGCCGCTCGCAGCGCCATGTCGGCTCCATCGCCGACAAGGTGATCCAGGAGCTGAAGAGCCGCGGCTTCGGCAATCCCCGGGTCGAGGGCCTGCCGGCCTGCGACTGGGTGCTGATCGATGCCGGCGACCTCCTGGTCCACATCTTCCGGCCCGAGGTGCGGCACTTCTACAATCTCGAGAAGATTTGGGGCGCCGACCGGCCGGCCGACCGCCTCGCCGGCTGACCGCACGCAGCGCAGACGGACGGACACGCCGCCATGCGGCTCGCCCTCGTCGCGGTGGGCCGCCTCAAGCGCGGCCCGGAGCGCGACCTCGCCGAGGAGTATCGCGGCCGCGCCGACGCGCTGGGCCGCAGCCTCGGCTTCGCCGCCGTGCAGCTGACCGAGATCCCGGAGAGCCGGGCCCGGCGCGCGCCGGACCGCTGCGCCGAGGAGGCGGGCGCGATCCTGGCGGCGATCCCGCCGGGCGCCGCCGTGCTCGTCCTCGACGAGGGCGGCAGGGCGGTGACGAGCCTCGCTTTCGCCGACCAGCTCGGCGCGTGGCGCGACGGCGGGCGGCCCGGTCTCGCCATCGTGATTGGCGGCGCCGACGGCCTGGATCCTAGTGTCAGGGCCAGAGCGGACCTCATCTTCGCCTTCGGGGCCGCCACCCTGCCGCATGGGCTCGTCCGGGTCCTGGCCCTCGAGCAGCTCTACCGGGCCATGACGATCCTCTCCGGCCATCCCTATCACCGCGGCGCCCCGTGACCCGAGCGCTCCCCCCCGCCATCGCCGCGCTCCTGACGGCCGCGACCCTCGCCTGCGCCCAGCCGGCGCCAGATGCGGATCCCGTGGCGAAGGCTCAAGATCCCGTGGCGAAGGCACAAGATCCCGTGGCGAAGGCCCAAGCCGAGAAGGACCGGCGGGCCGAGAGCCTGCGGGCGATCGACGCCGCGCTCCAGGCCAGCACCGAGACCCGGGCCAAGCTCGAGCGCGAGGTGGCCGAGATCAAGGGCGACGGTGCCCGCCTCAACCAGGCCCTGATCGACGCCGCCCGCAAGGCGCAGGAGGCGGAGGACCGCATCTCCGAGCTGGAGGCGCGGCTCCAGACCATGGCGGGCAGCGAGACGGCGCTGCGCCGCTCGCTGGAGGCCCGCCGCGGCGTCATCGCGGAGGTGCTGGCGGCGCTCCAGCGCATGGGACGGCGCCCGCCGCCGGCGGTGCTGGTGCGGCCCGAGGACGTGCTCGCAGCGATCCGCACCTCGATGCTGCTCGGCGCCGTGGTGCCCGAATTGCAGGGCGAGGCCGAGACCCTGGCCGGCGACCTCGCCGAGCTGGTGCGCCTGCGCGGCCTCATCGCCGCCGACCAGGAGACCCTGCGCGGCGACATCAAGGGCTGGGCCGCCGAGCGCCAGCGCCTCACCGCCCTCATCGCCGCCCGCCAGGCCCGCCTCGGCGAGGCCGAGAGCGGCCTGACGGCCGAGCGCGAGCGCGCGACGGGACTTGCCGGCCAGGCCCGCTCCCTCAAGGATCTGGTCGACCGCCTGGACGGCGACCTGGCGAATGCCCGCCGCGCCGCCGGCGCCGCCAAGGAGGCGGCCGAGGCCGAGAGCCGCGAGACCCGCGAGCGCTTCGCGGCGGCGGCCCTGCGCGATCCGGCGCGGCTCGCCCCCAAGGTGCCCTTCCCCCAGGTGCGCGGCCTGGTGCCGCGCCCGGTGAGCGGCGAGGTGGTGCGGACCTTCGGCAGCCCGGACGGGGCCGGGGGAACGAGCCGCGGCATATCGCTCATGACGCGCCCGCGGGGCGTCGTCTCCTCTCCGGCCGACGGCTGGGTGGCCTATGCGGGGGCGTTCCGCTCCTACGGTCGTCTCTTGATCATCAACGCAGGCGACGGCTACTATCTGCTCCTGGCGGGCATGGACCAGATCAACGTCGAGGTGGGTCAGTTCGTGCTCGCGGGGGAGCCGGTCGCCGTGATGGGAGACACGGGCGCCGCACCTTCGGCAGGAGCCGGTGGGCGGAACGATCCCGTCCTGTACGTCGAGTTCAAAAAAGACGGTGGCTCCATCGACCCGGATCCTTGGTGGGCCAAAGGGTCAAGCGAGAAGGTTCGCGGATAATGCGCAAAGTTTCCCTCGTCCTGTTCGGAGCCATGTTGGGCGCCGGGACGGCTACGGTGGCGACCCAGACCCACCTGCTCTCGAGCACGAGCGCCGTCGCTGCCTCGGCCGAGACCTATCGCCAGCTCAGCCTGTTCGGCGACGTGTTCGAGAAGATCCGCACCGACTACGTCGAGAAGCCCGACGAGGGGAAGCTGATCGAGGCGGCCGTCAACGGCATGCTGACCTCCCTCGACCCGCATTCGAGCTACATGGACGCCAAGAGCTTCCGTGACATGCAGGTGCAGACCCGGGGCGAGTTCGGCGGCCTCGGCATCGAGGTGACGATGGAGGACGGCCTGATCAAGGTCGTCACCCCGATCGACGACACGCCGGCCGCCCGCGCCGGCCTGCTCGCCAACGACATCATCACCCAGATCGACAACGACCAGGTCCAGGGCCTGACCCTCAACCAGGCCGTCGACAAGATGCGCGGCCCGGTCAACTCGCCGGTGAAGCTCAAGATCACCCGCAAGGAGGCCAAGGACCCGATCGAGGTCACGCTCAACCGCGACCTGATCCGGATCAAGCCCGTGCGCTCGCGCACCGAGGGCGGCGACATCGGCTATATCCGCCTGACCCAGTTCAACGAGCAGACCTATGACGGCCTGAAGGCCGCCGTGGACAAGATCGCGACCGACCTGCCGGGCGACAAGCTCAAGGGCTTCATCATCGACCTGCGCAACAATCCGGGCGGCCTGCTCGACCAGGCGGTGATGGTCTCCGACGCCTTCCTCGACCGCGGCGAGATCGTCTCGACCCGCGGCCGCAACCCGGACGAGACCCAGCGCTTCTCGGCCAAGTCCGGCGACCTGACCAAGGGCAAGCCGGTCGTGGTGCTGGTCAATGGCGGATCGGCCTCGGCCTCCGAGATCGTCGCCGGCGCGCTTCAGGACCACAAGCGGGCGACGGTGCTCGGCACCCGCTCCTTCGGCAAGGGGTCGGTGCAGTCGATCATCCCGCTCGGCGGCAACGGCGCCCTGCGGCTTACCACCGCGCGCTACTACACCCCGTCCGGCCGCTCGATCCAGGCCAAGGGCATCGAGCCGGACCAGGAGGTGCTGCAGGACGTGCCCGACGAGCTGAAGGGCAAGGACGAGACCAAGGGCGAGGCCGGCCTGAAGGGCCACCTGAAGCAGAAGGACACCGAGGAGCGCGGCGGGTCGTCGGCCTATGTCCCGCCGGACCCGGCCAAGGACAAGCAGCTGATCGCCGCGATCGACTTCCTGCACGGCGTGCAGAAGGGCGCCGCCAACACCGCGAAGACCACCGTCCCGAACCCGAACTGATCGGCCGCGTCTCCTAACGGTGTCTCCCGGGCGCGGGACGCGCCCGCCTTAACGCCGCATTTACCACGAAGGCCCGCAATACCGGTCGAACGACCGGCGCTGCGGGCCTTCCGCTTATCTAGCAGCGACACGGTCGCGGGACCTCACGCCAGTGCCGCTCGCGTCCGACACCATCCTGACCCGTCCCCTCGGGCTGAGGGGCGAGGCGACCGCCCGCGTCCAGCGCTGGCGCGCCGCCCTGCAGCCGCGGCTGCTCGCCGGCGCCGCCCTCGGCGCAGGCGCCCTCGCGCTCGCCGCCTTCCTCGTCCTCAGCGACGACCCGCTCGCCGGCGAGCCCTATGCGATCGCCGCCATCACGATCCGGGCACCGAGCGCGCCGGCGCCGGAGCCGGCCGTTCCGTCGCGTCCCGACCCCGCGAGCCGCAGCGCCGGCGAGGTCGAGCGGGCCTCGGGCGTCGCAGTGAGCCGGCCGGACGGCGCGACCGCGCCGGATTCGGTGGTGATCCGGGTGCCGGGCAACGCCCCGATCCAGCTGAACCCCGCCCCCGACCCGCGTCTCGCCGAGCGCGGCCGCTACGGCACATTGCCGAAGATCGGCCCGGACGGTGCCCGGTCCCTCGACGTCTATGCCCGCCCCGAGGCCTCGGGGCTGGAGCGGGGCGGGGCGGTCGCCGGCCGCATCGCCCTCGTGGTCTCGGGCCTCGGCATCGGCCAGGCGGCGACCCAGGACGCGGTGCAGCGCCTGCCGCCGGCGGTCACCCTGGCCTTCGCGCCCTACGGCGCCGACGTCACCCGCAGCGCCGCCCGCGCCCGCGAGGCCGGGCACGAGGTGATGGTCCAGGTGCCGATGGAGCCGTTCGACTATCCCGACAACGACCCCGGCCCCCAGACCCTGCTGGCGGGGGCCAAGCCGGCCGAGAACCTCGACCGCCTCGCCTTCGTGCTTGCCCGGGTGCCCGGCGCGGTCGGGGTGACGAACTTCATGGGCGCGCGCCTCACGGCCGAGGCTGCTTCCCTGGAGCCGGTCCTGCGCGAGATCGGCGCCCGCGGCCTCGGCTTCCTCGACGACGGCAGCTCGCCGCGCTCGCTCGCCCGCGACCTCGCCCGCAAGGCCAAGGTGCCGGCGGCCCGGGCCGAGATCGTCGTCGACGCGGTGCCGCGCCCGGACGCGATCGACCGCGAGCTCGCTCGCCTGGAGGAGGCGGCGCGCAAGGCGGGCTTCGCGCTGGGCTCCGCCACCGCCCTGCCGCTCTCCATCGACCGCATCGCCCGCTGGGCGCGGGACCTCGAATCCCGCGGCATCCTGCTGGTCCCGGCGAGCCGAGCCATGCGTTCCGGACCCTGAATCGCGGCCCTACCCCCTCTCACCCCGCAATTTTGCCGGATGGTCGGTCCACAGACGGGGAAATTGCTCTAAGGTCGCCTCATGGCACCGCTTCACCGCTCCGAGGCCGCCCTGGCCAGCCTTCCCTACCGGCCCTGCGTCGGCATCGCCCTGTTCAACCGCGACGGGCTGGTCTTCGCCGGCCATCGGCGGCACGAATCGGCCGATCTCGGCGCCCATGCCTGGCAGATGCCGCAGGGCGGCATCGACGAGGGCGAGGCACCGCGCGACGCCGCCCTGCGCGAGCTCTACGAGGAGACGAACGTCGCCCCCGCGTCGGTGCGCCTGCTGGCCGAGGCGCCGGGCTGGTACTCCTACGACCTGCCGACCTTTGCGGCGGGCAAGCCCTGGAAGGGGCGCTACCGCGGCCAGACCCAGAAATGGTTCGCCTTCGCGTTCGAGGGTGACGAGCGCGAGATCGACATCCTGCGGCCGGGCGGCGGCGCCCACAAGGCGGAGTTCGACGGCTGGCGCTGGGAGCCGCTGGCCAACCTCGCCGAGTTGGTCATTCCGTTCAAGCGCCCGGTCTACGAGCAGGTGATCGCCGCCTTCGCCCACCTCGCGCGCCCCGCGTGACCGGCCTCGCGCACCCTCCTGCCGGCGATCGGGCATGACGCGCTGGTGGCTCGCGGGCCTGGCGGTCCTGCTCCTGTGGATCGCCTACGGTGTCTCGCCCTACATCGCGCTCTACCGCCTGTCGCAGGCGGTGCAGGCGCATGACGCCGCCTCCGTGGCGCAAAGGGTGAACTTCCGCACTCTGCGTCTGTCCCTGACCAAGCAGGCCCTCGCCGCGGCGGTCGACGGGATCTCGGCCCGCCGCGACCTGTCGCCCCGGGAGCGCACCATCCTGACCGAGGCGAGCGGGGCGCTGGCCGAGCCGCTGGTCGAGTCCCTGGTCACGCCCGAGACCCTGATCGACCTCCTCGACGACGGCTGGCCCGTGCGCGCCGGCCTCGCCCGCGATGGTGCCCGGGAAAGCGCACGCGACACGGCCCGCGAGGACGCGCCCGGCGAGACGACCTCCGCATCCGGCGCGACCCCGAGGGCCGTGACCCCGAAGGCCAAGGACGGCCTCGGCCTGCATGCCTCGACATTCAGCCAGCTCTTCGCCCTGTTCCGCTCGGCCGAGCCGCGGGGCTTTCGCGGCATGGTGGTGAGCTACCCGCCCGACCGGCCGCTCGAGAGCCGCTTCCGCCTGCGCCTGCGCCTGCGCGGCTGGACCTGGCGCCTCGTCGACCTGGAGCTGCCGAGCGCGTTGCGCGAGCGGATCAGGGAACGGCTCACCGGGGCGATGCAGCGCTGAGACCGCTTTCCGGGACGCCTTGTCTCTCCTGGACGGCAATCGTTGCCCGCGACGGGAGCCCTGCCCGCGATGGGAGAGCCTGCCCTTGATGAAAACCTTGGCGCCCCTCATATCCTAGACCGGGCCGGCGGAGTTGCGGTCGGTCCCGACGGGCGCTGCGGATGCGGGCCCGGGATCCTGACCGAAGTGCCTCCGCAACAGGGCTTCGCCGACACCATGACGCGTCCATCGCCGTTCGGGCACCCATTCCTGCTGGGCTTCGACGAGATCGAGCAGGCGCTCGACCGCGTCGCCAAGGCCGCCAACGACGGGTACCCGCCCTACAACATCGAGCGCCTGCCCCGCACGGAGCGGGAGCCGGAGCGGCTGCGTATCACCCTGGCGGTGGCCGGCTTCACCCGCGACCAGCTCGACGTGACCCTTGAGGAGAGCCAGCTCATCGTCCGCGGCCGGCAGGCCGACGACAAGAGCCGAACCTTCCTGCACCGGGGCATCGCCGCGCGGCAGTTCCAGCGCGCGTTCCTGCTCGCCGACGGCATGGAGGTGCTGGGCGCCGACCTGTCGAACGGGCTGCTCTCGATCGACCTCGCCCGGCCCGAGCCCGAGCGCATCGTGCGACGGATCGACATCGGGTCGCGCGACGCCGACTGAGCATCCCCATATCGTGTTCACCCCGGTCGGCGGGCCGCTTCGGGACCTTTTGCCGACCACCGTCCTGCTGCCTTTGAGAGGAGGGCGCATCATGTCCGACACCACCCTGAACCTCGATCCCACCGCGCTCGCGGCCCTCGGCGAGGGCCACGTGGCCTATGTCCGCGCCATGCGCTCGGAGGAGGTCAAGCGCCTCTTCCCGCAGGCCCCGGACCTCACCCCCGGCCTCGACGTGTTCGCCCTGCTCTCGGCGAGCGGCGCTCCGATCCTGCTCACCGACAGCCGCGACGCCGCCTTCGCCAATGCCTGGGCGCATGACCTGCAGGCGCTGAGCGTGCATTGATCCGGCGGCCCGGGATGCCGATGTGAGGCATCCCGTCGATCATGGGCCTGCCCGTGATCGACGGGGCCACCGATCTGTCTCGAAACGTGGAGACCAGGCCCGGATCTTCCGGGCCTTTTTCATGGGCTTCATCGCCGGCCGAAGGCTCGCCTTCGGGGAGTCAGATCGTCGAAGCCGGCGCGTCGACATCGGAGCCGGCGCGCAGCCTGTCTTCTATCGATCCCGGGGTTCCGCCGCTCTGCTCGCTCCTGCGAGCCCGTGGATCGGACGATCGGGGCGATCGCGGGATCGCCCCCACCCCCTCACATCGCCGTCGGCCGCCCGGCCGCCACCACCAGCAGCTTCCCGTCCCCCAGGGTCCGGGCCGCCGCGCGGCGGATATCGCCCTGCGTGACCGCGCCGATCAGCCCGTTGCGGCGCGCGATGTAGTCGATGCCGAGGCCCTCGAAGGCGATCTGCACGAGCTGGTGGGCGATCTTGGTCGAGGTGTCGAAGTTGAGCGCGTAGGAGCCGGTGAGGTAGTCCTTGGCCTTCTGCAGCTCGTCGTCGGAGGGGCCGTCGCTGGTCAGGCGAGCGATCTCGTCGGCGATCACCGTCAGGCACTCGGCGACGCGCTCGTTCTTGGTGGCGGTGTAGCCCCAGGTCATCGAGGCGGCGCGGTGGCTCACCAGCGAGGTGCCGACGGAATAGGCAAGGCCGCGCTTCTCGCGCACCTCCTGGAAGAGCCGCGAGGTGAAGGCGCCGCCGCCCAGGATGTGGTTGAGCACGTAGGCCGGGATGAAGTCGGGATCGCGCCACGGCACGCCGTCGGTGCCGAACCGCAGCACCGATTGCGGCACGTCGAGATCGACGACGATGCGCCGGCCCAGGCCCGTGATCGTGGTCGCGGGCACGGCCGTGAGGTCGCTACCCTCCGGCAGGGCGCCGAAGGCGGCGTCGAGGGCGCGCAACAGGGCCTCCTCGCCGATGGCACCGACCGCCGCCACCTTGACCCGGCCGCGGGCGAGGAGGCGCCGATGCATCGCCACGAGGTCGTCGCGGGTGATCGACGACACGCTCTCGATCGTGCCGGAGGAGGGCCGGCCGTAGGGGTGGCCCGGATAGGCCTCGGCGAAGAAGCGGCGCGAGGCCATCACGCCGGGATCGTTCTGCTGGTATCGCAGGCCGGCCAGCATCTGCGCCCGCACCCGCTCGATCGCCGGCTGGTCGAAGCGGGGCTGGGCGAGGGCGAGCGCCAGGAGCTCGATCGCCTCGTCGGTATGCTTGACCAGCATCTTGAGCGAGCCGCCGATGGCGTCCGGCCCGGCATGGAAGCTCAGCTCGATGGCGCGGGCGGCGAGCCGCTCCTGGAAAGCGTCGGAATCGTGCGGCCCGGCGCCCTCGTCGAGGAGGCGGGCCAGCATCTGGGTGGTGCCGGCCTTGCCCTCGGGATCCTGCGCGGCGCCGCCCTCGAAGGTGAAGGCCAGGGCGACCAGCGGGACGACCGGCGATTCGACGTGCCAGGCCTCGATTCCGCGGGCCGAGAGGATGGGACGCGCCTGGGTCGGGGACGAGGAGTCCGGGGCGGCGGCAGTGCGGGAGACGGCGTCGGCCGGGGTCATGAGGACCTCTTGTTGTGTCTTAGAAACGGAAAATCCGCCCGGTGGCAAAAGGCCCCCGGGCGGGTCCTGGTGGAGGGCGTCAGGCGGCGGCCGCGGCCGCAGGGCCCTTGATCAGGTAACCGGTGACCGAGCGGGCCGGCACCAGGTAGCGCTCGGCCGCCGCCGCCAGGCGGGCGGCCTGCACCGCCTCGATCTCGGCGGGCCAGCGGCGCACCTCCTCGATGCTCTCGCCGATGGCGAGCGCCGAGCCGAAGATGCGGGCGAGCGACGACTGGCTGTCGGAGGAATAGACCGTCTCGGCGACGAGCCGGGTCTTCGCCCGCTCGATCGCGGTGGCCGACAGGGCCTCGGACGGGGCGCGGGCGAGCGCCCGGTCGAGGGCCTCCTCCAGACCCTCCAGGCTCACGCCCTCCGCCGGCACGGCGTAGACCGAGAAGCGGGTGTCGTCGATCGCAGAGCCCATGTACCAGGCGCCCGCATTCACCGCGACGCCCTGCTCCAGCACCAGGCTGCGGTAGAGGTAGGAGGTCGGCCCGCCGCCCAGCACCTCGGCCAGGAGCTCCAGGGCGTGGCTCTCGCCGTCGCGGGCGGTCATGCAGGACGGGGTGAGGTAGAGCCGCTGCAGGGTCGGCTGCTCGACCTTCGGGTCGGCGACGCTGAGGCGGCGCGCCGCCCGCGGCTCCGGCTCCCGCGGCCGCGCCCGCTGCGGCCGGGCTCCCCGGGGCGCCACCACCCCGTAGGTGTCGTCGGCCAGCCGCCGGACCTCGTCGGCGGTGACGTCGCCGGCGACGACCAGGATGGCGTTCTCCGGGGTGTAGAAGCGGCGGTAATAGTCGAGGGCGTGGGTGCGGTTCAGCTCCTCGATCTCGTGCATCCAGCCGATGATCGGAATGCCGTAGGGGTGGTGCACGAACAGCGAGGCCGCCATCGCCTCGGAGAGCTGCGCCGCCGGGTCGGTCTCGACCCGCATGCGGCGCTCCTCCAGCACCACGTCGCGCTCGGGCGCCACCACCGCGTCGTCGAGGATCAGGCCGGTCATCCGGTCCGCCTCGAAGCTCATCATGGTCTTGAGGTTCTCGCGGGCGACGCGCTGGAAGTACGCCGTATAGTCGAACGACGTGAAGGCGTTCTCCTGGCCGCCCAAGCTCGACACCGCCTTCGAGAAGGCGCCGACCGGATGGGTCTCGGTACCCTTGAACATCAGGTGCTCGAGGAAGTGGGCGATGCCGGACTGGCCGAGCGGATCATCCGCCGAGCCGTTGCGGTACCACACCATGTGGGTGACCACCGGGGCCCGGTGGTCGGGCACCACCACCACGTCGAGGCCGTTGTCGAGCACGAAGGACGCCACTTCGGGACCGCCCGCCTCCGCTCGGCCGAAGGGCGCCGCGTCGGTGCGCAGGGTCGCGCCGACGGGGCAGACGAGGCCGGGGGCGGGGCGCATCCTGAATGGGGACATCCTGATCTACCTTAGCCGGGCGGCCGGATGGGCCACCCGTGTTGGATCGTGAACCGGCTCGCTTAAGAGAGGCTTGCGGCTCATGCGAGTCACGGGCCAGCGGGGCGTCCGAGCCGGCCGGTGGCCGGCCACCGGGGTCGCTGGCCGTTAGAGACCCTGTTCTAGTGCATTTTGTGGCAGGGGGGACCCGAGAACTGCGGAGAAATGCAGCCAGCGCAGATCGGATGGAATCTGGCCCAATTGAAGCGTGGCCGTGAATTCATCGGAAGCTTGGCCTCCCTTCCGCCAGGGTAGCCCTTGGGACAATCCGGCCCGAAGCCCTGCATCCGGAGCGGGTCTTGACCAAGCAAAACCCCGGGCCGCTGGTGCGGCCCGGGGCGTGAAACTCACGACGATCTCGGAAATGTTACTGGCGGGAGCGCAGATAGGCGCCGGGATCGGCCTCTTCGCGGTCGGACTTCATGCCCATCGGGCCGCGCTCGGTGCGGGCGACCTTGCCGTTCGGCGCCTTGCGGTAGCCGGTCGGCGGCGCGGTCAGCGAATCGCGGGAGGGCTCGACGTCGGGCAGGTTTGGATCCTCGTCCTTCTTGCCGGCGAAGAGCTGCATCGGGTTGAGCCAGAACGACTCCTTGACGTTGTCGCCCGGCTTGTAGGTCGGCTCGGTCTCCAGCCCCGCGCCCTCGCGCCGGCCGGCCCGCATCTCCTGGATCGGCAGCGTCGCGTTGTTGTCGCTCATCCGGCCGCCATAGCCGCGGGTGATCGGCTTGCGGTCCTCGGCGGCGCGGCGGTCGCGGGCGGCGGTCTCGGGATCGGTCGGCCATTGCGGGTTGGCCTCGCGCACGGCGCGGCGGTCGACCGGCGGCGGCAGGGCGGCCTTGTCCATCTTCGGCGGCAGCACCAGCGGCGCGCGCTCCCGGTAGGTGATGGTGGGCCGCTCGGGCTCGATGAGGCCGATCGACGACAGGGCGTTCTTCATCGCGACGCCCTCCTGGGCGTGCGCGCTCGCCGACACGGCGAGGCCCGCGACCGTCACCGCGGCGAATATCGTGCGCTTGTCGAGCATGCTGGCCCCTTGCCTGTTCCGCCCCCTGGTTGCGATCCTGGGTGGTGGCGGTTTCGGGCGAAGGTATGGCGTGGCCGTGAGCAGGCGCAACGCCGGGGAGCGGCGTGGCACCCGCGACACACAAGCGATTTTAGGTCGGCTCCTGCGTTGCCGGGGCGCGGCGGCGCTCCAGCACCAGCCCGTCATAGAGGAGCCCGACCACGCCGAAGACGATGCCGGCATCCGCCACGTTGAACACGTACCAGGACCAGGCGCCGGCATGCAGGTGGACGAAGTCGAACACCGCCCCGTAGGCGGCCCGGTCGATGGCGTTGCCGATCGCCCCGCCGACGATCAGCCCGAGCGACCCGGCGAGCCAGCGGCTGCCGGCCCGCGCCATCCACACCGACAGTGCGACGCAGGCCACCAGCGACACGCCCACCAGCACCCAGCGCCCGAGCGCCGAATCCTGCTGGAACAGCCCGTAGGAGACGCCGCGATTCCACACCACGATCAGCTGCGCGAAGGGCGCGAGCACCACCGGCTCGCGCAGGGGCAGATCGGCGAGGAACAGGAGGCCGAGCTTCGTCCCCTGGTCCAGGACCAGGGTGACGAGCGCGACCAGGAGGCCGAAGGGGAGGGGACGCATCCCCCGTCCCTACTCGGCCGCCTCGGCGTGGAGCGCGTCCCACTCGCGCAGGGCCTGCGCGTCGCGGGGCGTCACGTCCGGGTAATCCGGATCGCTGCCGACGCTTGGCAGCACCTTCCACGAGCGGGCGCATTTGCGCCCTTGCGCGAGTGCCGGCACCACCGCGACGCCCTTGACCTCGTCGAGCCGGAACGCCTCGGCCGGACCCTCGCCGGCCTCGACCGCGATGTCGGAGGTGATGCAGACCTCCGCGAAGTCGATGCCGTCCAGGCTCGCCAGCAGGTCCGGATCGGCGACAAAGACTTTTGGCGCGGCCTCCAGGCTCGCGCCGATGCGCTTGGCGGCGCGCTCGATCTCGAGGGCGCCCGTCACCACCCGGCGCACCCGGCGGATCTTGGCCCAGTTCTTGGCCAGGGCCTCGTCGCGCCACGCGGCGGGGGTCTCCGGCAGGGTCTCGGTGTGCACCGAGCCGGCCTCGGAGGGGTAGCGCGCGAGCCAGGCCTCCTCGGCCGTGAAGGCGAGGACCGGGGCGAGCCAGACCGTGACGCGCTTGAAGACCTCGTCGACCACCGTGAGCGCGGCCCGCCGGGTCTCCGACGAGATCGGATCGCAGTAGAGCGCGTCCTTGCGCACGTCGAAGTAGAACGACGACAGGTCGCCGGTCATGAAGCCGTTGAGCAGAGCCACCACCCGCTTGGTGTCGAAGGTGCGGAAGGCGTCGCGGATCTCGGCATCGAGCTCGGCGAGGCGGTGCAGGATGAAGCGCTCCAGCTCCGGCATCGCCTCAGGCGCCACCCGGTCCTCGGGCCGGTGATGGGCCAGCGTGCCTAGCATCCAGCGCAGCGAGTTGCGCAGCTTGCGGTAGGTCTCGGAGAAGGTCTTGATGATCTCCGGGCCGATGCGCAGGTCGTCGGTATAGTCCGAGGCCGCCACCCACAGGCGCAGGATGTCGGCGCCCGAGCCCTTGATGACGTCCTGGGGCGCGACGACGTTGCCCTTCGACTTCGACATCTTCTCGCCCTTGGGGTCGAGGACGAAGCCGTGGGTCAGCACCACGTCGTAGGGCGCGCGGTCGCGGGTGCCGCAGGATTCGAGCAGCGAGGAGTGGAACCAGCCGCGATGCTGGTCCGAGCCCTCGAGATACATCACCGTATCCTGCCCGCCGTCGCGGCGGCGGCGGATGCCGGCGAGGCCCGGGAACTGCTCGGGATCATCCAGAGTGAAGGCGTGCGTGGACCCTGAATCGAACCACACGTCGAGGACGTCGGTCACCTTCTCGTAGGAAGCCGGGTCGTGCTCCGGCGCGAGGAACCGGGCGCCGTCGGCATCGGTGAACCACGCATCCGCCCCCTCCGCCGCGAAGGCGGCGTGGATGCGGGCATTGACCGTCTCGTCGCGAAGAATCTCGCCGGTCTCGCGGTTCACGAACACCGTGATCGGCACGCCCCAGGCGCGCTGGCGCGACACCACCCAGTCCGGGCGGTTCGCGATCATGCCGGTGATGCGGTTCTGCCCCTGCGGCGGCACCCACTGGGTGACGGCGATCTCGCGCAGGGCCACGTCGCGCAGGGTGGCGCCGTTGAGCGTCGCCACCGGCTTGTCGAGGGCGATGAACCATTGCGGCGTGTTGCGGAAGATGACCGGCTTCTTCGAGCGCCAGGAATGCGGATAGCTGTGCTTGAGCGTGCCGCGGCCGACGAGCGTTCCGGCCTCGGTCAAAGCGGCGATCACCGCCTTGTTGGCGTCGCCCTTCTGACCCTTCTCGTCGAGGACGCGCTTGCCGGTCAGGCCGGGGGCGGCCTCGGTCAGCACGCCGTCGGCGTCGACCGTGTAGGGGATCGCCGTCTCGATGCCGCGCTCGCGAAGCTGGCGGCCGTTCGCCATCCAGACCTCGAAATCCTCGCGGCCGTGGCTCGGCGCCGTGTGGACGAAGCCGGTGCCGGCCTCGTCGGTGACGTGCTCGCCCTCCAGCATCGGCACGGCATGGCCGTAGCCGGGATTCCAGCCCGCCAGGGGATGCGCCAGGGTCAGGCCGGCCAGCGCCTCGGGGGTGACGTCGCTCAGTCGCTCGTAGCTCTCGACGCGCGCTGCCTTGAACACGTCGCCCGCCAGTTTGTCAGCAACAACGTAACGAACACCAGGTTGAGACCAGTTCTCTTGAGGAGCAGCAACGACACGATACAGTCCGTAGGAAACTTTTTTGGAGTAGGCGACGGCCCGGTTGGCCGGGATCGTCCAGGGAGTGGTGGTCCAGATGACGATCCGGGCGTCTTGCAAGTCCGGGGCCGTCTTGGTCTCGACGACCGGGAAGGCGGCCCAGATGGTGTCGCTGACGTGGTCCTCGTACTCGACCTCGGCCTCGGCGAGCGCAGTCTTCTCGACCACCGACCACATCACCGGCTTGGAGCCGCGATAGAGCTGGCCGGTGGTGGCGAAGGTCATCAGCTCGCGGGCGATCGCGGCCTCGGCCGGATAGGCCATGGTCAGGTAGGGATGGTCCCAGTCGCCGGTGACGCCGAGCCGCTTGAATTCCTCACGCTGCACCGACAGCCAATGCTCGGCGAAGGTCCGGCACTCGCGCCGGAACTCGACCACCGGCACCTCGTCCTTGTTGCGGCCGGCGGCGCGGTACTGCTCCTCGATCTTCCACTCGATCGGCAGGCCGTGGCAGTCCCAGCCCGGGACGTAGTTGGCGTCGTGGCCCAGCGCCCCTTGGGTGCGGACGACGATGTCCTTCAGGATCTTGTTGAGCGCCGTGCCGATATGGATGTGGCCGTTGGCGTAGGGCGGGCCGTCGTGGAGCACGAATTTCGGCCGCCCGGCCGCCGCCTCGCGGATGCGGGCATAGAGGTTGGTGCGGGCCCAGCGCTCCAGGATCTCCGGCTCGCGCTGCGGCAGGCCGGCCCGCATCGGGAACTCGGTGACCGGCAGGAACAGGGTCTCGGAATAGTCGCGCCCGGCGGCAGGCTTTTGCTCGGTCATAGGGGATTCAAGGCTCGTCTGACGGGCACCAGGCCGGTACGAACCGACCGGGGCCTCGAGGGAATCGCGGCGGAAACGGCAGCAACCCGGCCTTCCGCGCGGCCGCGAGCGGCCCTCAGGCGGAAGCCGGGCTCGTAATTCGCCGGATGGCGACGCGGCGCGGGTGCGATTCGGTCATCCGGCGCTTCTAGCAGCGGCGGGCGGGCGGGGGAAGCGGGGTGTTCGACGGACCGGCCAGTGCGGTTCGGCCCACGGCGAACGGCATGGTATCGTTGCGTCAGTCAACCGGGGGACGCCCACCCCGTGACCCACGACAGCGTCCCGGCCTTGACCAGCACCATCGCCCCGATCCCGATCAACACGACCGGCGTCGCCACCCGGCCGATCCGGCGGATCGGGGCTCCCAGAGCCGGGTGGTGCACGAGCCAATGGGCGAGGCCGAGCCAGAGCGCCGTCATGACGGCGAAGGCGGCGACGAACAGGAGGAGCCGGGGAGCCGACGAGGTGGCGAAGACCGGGGTGTAGATGCCGAGATTGTCGCCGCCATTGGCGATCGTCACGCCGGCCACCGCCAGCGCGTTGCCGAAAGAAGCCGTCCCGGTCCCGACCTCATCCTCCGCGTCGGCCCGCAGGGCGAGGAGGCGGCGGGAGCCCAGGGCGACCGGCACGAGGCCGAGGAGGCCGAGCCAGGCCGGGGGCACGACCAGGGACAGGAGCGCGCCGGCGAGCGAGGCCAGGACCAGGGCGGCGATGCCGAGGCATTGGCCGACGACGATCTGGCGCGGGCGGTAGCGCGGATCGGAGAAGAAGCCGATCAGCACGAAGACGTCGTCGATGTTGGTCGAGGCGAACAGCGCGATCGCGACGCCGAGATCGGCCAGAGGAGTCATGAAGGTCCGATGGAAGGGGCCGGAACGGGGCGCGGCGTCGCGCGGTTGACGGACAGGCTCAGTGAAGCCGGAGCTTCGCCATGAAAGTCTCGGCCATGCGGAGGCTGCTCTCCGCCTTCGCGCTCGCCGCCCTGTCGATCCTCCCGACCGCCGCCCTGGAGCGGAGGGTGCCGCCGCGACCGATTCCGGAGGATGTCGACGTGACCGGCACGGTGACGCCGACCGACCCGTTGCTGATTCCCGACGAGGACAGGGGAACGATGCGGCGCACCAAGCGCCAGCGGGGACGTGACGCCGACAC
Organism: Methylobacterium currus; assembly: GCF_003058325.1. NCBI lineage: Bacteria > Pseudomonadati > Pseudomonadota > Alphaproteobacteria > Hyphomicrobiales > Methylobacteriaceae > Methylobacterium > Methylobacterium currus. Next base: position 5,185,083 of record NZ_CP028843.1, on the reverse strand, counting down.
CGAGGCGCCGATCCGCGAGTTCATCCCGGAATAGGCGGTCAGATAACCGGCACGTCACCTCACTGGGTCACCCGAGCCAAGTCGCCCGAGCCAAGTCACCCGAGCCAAGTCACCCGACCAAGTCACGCCAGCATCGAGGGCGTGCGGTCCTCGGCCAGCATCCGTCGTGCCTCGGCCGCATCCTCGTGCATGCGGGCGACCAGCGCCTCGGCACTGTCGAACCGAGCCTCGCCGCGGATGAAGCCGACGAACTCCACCGCGATGCGCTGGCCGTAGAGGTCGCCGGAAAAATCAAACAGGGTGGTCTCGAGGAGCGGGGCGCCGTCGTCGAAGGTCGGGCGGCGGCCGTAGCTCGCGACGCCGTCGCGCACGCTGCCATCGCCCAGGCGGGCGCGGACCGCGTAGATGCCGTGGGCGAGCGCGCAGGCATCGAGCGCCACGTTGGCGGTGGGGAAGCCGAGGGTGCGGCCGCGCTTGTCGCCGTGGCGCACCTCGCCCTCGACGAACCAGCGATAGCCGAGGAGGTGGTTGGCGGTGGCGACGTCGCCCGCCTCCAGGGCGGCCCGGATCGCGCTCGACGAGACCGGCGCCTCGCCGCCGCCCGCCGCCACCGCCGGCACGATCCGGCAGGCGAGGCCGTTCTCGGCGCAGAGCGCCTCCAGCATCGCCGGCGTGCCCTCGCGGCCGCGGCCGAAATGGAAATCGTGCCCGATGACCACGCCCGACAGGCCAAGCTCGCCCTTCAGGGTGTCGGCCACGAAGGCCGCCGCGCTCGTGCCGGCCAGCGCCGCGTCGAAGCGGCGCACGAAGGCGCCGTCGATTCCCAGGCGCCGCAGCACGGCCAGCTTCCCCGTCTCGCCGGTGAGGCGGAACATCGCCGTGTCGGGAGAGAAGAAGGCCCGCGGATGCGGTTCGAAGGTGAGGACCGCGCTCGGCCGGCCGAGATCCGCCGCCAGCTCCCGCACCGCCGCGATCAGCGCGCGGTGGCCCTGGTGGATGCCGTCGAAATTGCCGAGCGCCGCCACCGCACCGTCCAAGCCCGCGGGCACCGGCTCGCCGTCGCGATGGACCGGGAAGGGCGACGCGACGGGGCGCGGGGCAGTCTCGTCGCGCGGCATTCCGGGTCCTTGGCTGACGATGCAGGGGGCTCTGTGAAGGCGGCCGGACCCTGTCGAAATCCGCCCCGTGGGTCAAGCCGCAAGGAGGCGGCCAAGATAGGGCGCAAGACCAGGCGGCCGAGACATGGGCAATCGCTGCCGGGCGGGTTAACCCCTTCTCAAGAGGGGCGGACTTACAAGCTGAGACCAGAAGCGCCACCCGGTGCTTCCCCTGATGATCCAAGCGGGGTTCGTCGCGCACGGGGATGCGTCGCGCCCGCGAACGGAGCCGTAACCATGGCCCTTGACCTCGGCATGCCGATCCTCGTCGTGGACGACTACCAGACGATGGTCCGCATCATCCGCAACCTGCTGAAGCAACTCGGCTTCGAGGACGTCGACGATGCCTCCGACGGCACCGGCGCCCTGGCGAAGCTGAAGACGAAGAAGTACGGCCTCGTCATCTCCGACTGGAACATGGAGCCGATGACCGGGTACGAGCTGCTGCGCCACGTCCGGGCCGACGACGCCCTGCGCACCACGCCGTTCATCATGGTCACCGCCGAGTCGAAGACCGAGAACGTCATCGCGGCGAAGAAAGCCGGCGTGAACAACTACATCGTGAAGCCCTTCAACGCCCAGACGCTGAAGACCAAGATCGAGGCGGTCTGCGGCGCGTGATCGCGCCGGCTCGGTGACGCGGCGCGTCTCTCGGGCGCGGGATCGTGCGGCCGGACCCGAAAGGCCAGCCGCGCCTCCCGCGCCGGACCGCCCACCGAGCTTGGTGAATCCTGCGGCAAGAGCTGCGCCCAGGATCGCTGCGCCTCGGACGACCTGCCTTGAGATGATCCGATTCGGGACATTCGATCCAAGAACAACCCATTCGCGGGGAGCGATCACGTGCTCAGGCAGATGACGGCGGGGCCGCGATCCGCCCTCAACCGGCTGCTGGGCGGCCAAGAGGCGCCCATGGCTCGCGCGACCAGAACCGAACCGGCGGGCCAGGCGATCCCGGTCACCGAGCTGCTCGAGATCGCCGACTACATCACCAAGCTCAAGCGGGGCATCGCGGCTCTGCGTGCGCAGGAGCTCACCCGCGACCGCATCCCGATGGCGCATGACGAGCTCGGCAGCGTCGTCGCCGCCACCGCGAGCGCCACCAACCGCATCATGGAATCGGCCGAGGCGATGCTGGCCATCAAGGCCAAGACCCTCGACGAGTATCGCGACCAGGTCGAGGCGCATATCGGCGACATCTTCGAGGCCTGCACCTTCCAGGACATTACCGGCCAGCGCATCTCCAAGGTGGTGGAGGCCTTGGGCCAGCTCGAGAAGCGCCTGTCGCAATTCTCGACCGTGGTGAACGTGCGCGACGGCGAGGCCGAGCACGACCCGGAGGAGGCCCGCCGCAAGGCCCGCGCCGAGGCTCTGCTGCTCAACGGACCCCAGCTCAAGGGGCCGGCAACCCCGCAGGACGCGATCGACGCCCTGTTCTCCTGAGCGGGGATCGTTCCGACGACCTCGGACCGGGGTGCGGCTCGCCGCGCCCCGGTTTCTCGTCGTGGCTACCAGCGCAGCAGGTCGATCACCGCGTCCGGATGGACGGCCTGCGCGTCGAGCCAGTGGGCGATGTCGCCGAGCGGCGCGCCCGCGGCGATGCCCAGCTCCTCGGCGTGGATGCCCCGCGCGACCAGCAGGGACGCGACGCCGAAGGCCCGTGCGCCGGCGACGTCGGTGCGGATCGCGTCGCCGATGGCGAACACCCGGTCGCGGGGGAGGGGGGCGCCGTGATCGAGCGCCTCCGCCGTCGCGAGCGCCGCCTCGTAGACCGGGACGTACGGCTTGCCGGCATAGACCACCGCGCCGCCCATCTCCTCGTAGAGCGCCGCCACGGCACCCGCACAGGGAATCAGCCGGTCGCCGCGCTCGACCACGAGATCGGGATTGGCGCAGATCAGGGTCACGCCGCGCGCCGCCCAGGGCTCCAGCACGGCGCGGTAATCCGCCGCCGTCTCGGTCTCGTCGTCGAGGAGCCCGGTGACGACCACGTGGGCGGCCTCGTCCGGCCCGCCGCGGGCGAGGTCGAGGCCGTCGAAGAGCGGCAGGTCGCGGTCGGGCCCGACATGATGCATCGGCGCGTCCGCCCGCTCCGCCATCAGCCGGCGGGTCAGGTCGCCCGAGGTGACGATGGCGTCGTAGGCGGTGCGGGGCACGCCGAACCCGTCGAGCAGCCCCTGCACGGCGCTGCCGGGCCGCGGTGCGTTCGAGAGCAGCACCACCCGGCGCGGCCGTGGACCCGGCAGGGCGCGAAAGCGCGTCAGCGCCTCGCCCGCCGCCCGGTGGGCGCGGACGCCGTCATGCAGCACGCCCCAGACGTCGCACAGGATCAGGTCGAAGCCGGATGCGATCTCGGCGATCCCGTCCAGGATCGCGACCTCGCCCGGATGCGCTGCGCGGATCATCTCGGCCATTCCTGCCACCTTTGCCCGCCTCGGCCTTGCTGCATCGCAGCAGAGAGTCGCATCGGGCTTAAAGGCGGTTCGCCCCGAACGCAACGTGTCGGGCGACCGATCGTGAAATCGTTTACAGGAAGAGATGTCACAGGATAAGGAGACGTCACAGGATCATCATGCGATCGACGTCGACGAGGCCGCGATCGGTGATCTTCAGGTGCGGGATCACCGGCAGCGGCAGGAAGGCGACCTGCAGGAACGGCTCGGGGAGCGTGCAGCCGAGCCGGCGGGCGGCCTCGCGCAAGGGTGGCAGCGCGTCGCGCACCGCCTCGAAGGGCAGATCGCTCATCAGGCCGGCGATCGGCAGCGCCAGCTCGGCCAGGATGCCGGTCTCGTCCGCCACCACGAACCCGCCCTGCAGGGTGATCAGCCGGTCGACCGCCCGCGCCATCGCCTCCGGGTCGGCGCCGACGACGCAGAGATTGTGGCTGTCATGCCCGACCGAGGAGGCGATGGCACCGCGCCCGAGCCCGAAGCCCTGGACCAGGCCGCGGCCGATGCTGCGCGTGCCGTGGCGCGCCACGACGGCCACCATCGCCACGTCCTGGGCGACATCCGGCACGCCCGAGAGCGTCAGCCGGCGGTGTTCGGTGATGATCCGGCCCGGTACCACGCCGATCACCGAGGTCTCGCCGGCGGGAACCGGCACGGCGAGGTCGGAGGCCGTCACCGGCTCGGCCCGCACGCTGCCGCGGCCCGGCGGCGGGGTGACCGTCCGCGTGGCGAACAAGGCCTCCTCGACGAGGCGGCCGGCGGAGAAGACCGAGGAGACCGCGCAGGAGTCGAGGTCGTCGAGGAGCACGATGTCGGCCCGCTTGCCCGGCGCGATCATCCCGCGATCGGTGAGCCCGAAGGCGGCGGCGGCGCTGAGCGAGGCGGCGCGGTAGGCGGCCAGGGGCGGAACGCCGAGGGTGATCGCCGTGCGGATCAGGTAGTCGAGATGGCCTTCCTCCGCGATGTCGAGGGGATTGCGGTCGTCGGTGCAGAAGGTGAGGAACGGTGCCGTCCGCTCGGTGAGGATCGGAGCGAGCGCGTGCAGGTCCTTCGAGACCGAGCCCTCGCGGATCAGCACGATCATGCCCTTGCGGATCTTCTCCAGGGCTTCCTCGGCGCTCGTCGCCTCGTGGTCGGTCCGGATGCCCGCCGCCGCATAGGCGTTGAGGGCGGCGCCCGACAGGAGCGGCGCGTGGCCGTCGATGTGGCGCCCGGCGAAGGCCGAGAGCTTGGCGAGGCAGCCCGGATCGGCCCCGACCACCCCGGGGAAGTTCATGAACTCGGCGAGCCCCAGCGACCGGGGATGGTCGCGATAACGCGACAGGTCGGCGGCCTCGATCCGGGCGCCGGCGCTCTCGAGCCCGGTCGCCGGCACGCAGGAGGAGAGCTGGACCCGGATGTCCATCACCGTCTCGCCGGCCGCCGCGAGCGCGTAGTCGAAGGCGGCGGTGCCAAGCACGTTGGCGATCTCGTGAGGATCCCAGATCGCCGTGGTGACGCCGTGCGGCAGCACGCAGCGGTCGAATTCGTGCGGGGTGATGAGCGAGGATTCGACGTGCAGGTGGGTGTCGATGAAGCCCGGGACGGCGATGCGCCCCTCGGCCTCGATCACCCGGGCGCCCTGATAGGCGCCGTAGGTCCCCACCACCGTGTCGCCGCAGACCGCGATGTCGGTCGTCACCAGCTCGCCGGTGACGAGGTCGAGGAGGCGGGCGCCGCGAATCACCAGGTCGGCGGGCTCGCGGCCCGCTCCTTGCGCGATCCGGCGGGCGATGAGGTCCGGCATCGGGGGCCTTTCTGCTGCGAAAGTCCCCCCATGCTAGGCGGTCGGGCGCCGGCCCGCTACCGCTTCGTCATCCGTCACACGGCTCTTCGCAGCACGTCCCGGAAGGCGCGGCGCACCGGCGGCGGGTCGTCCGCCGGCGGATTCGGCTCGGGCACGGGCTCCGGCGCGGGCGGCGAGAGCACCTCGGGACGGACCACGCGGGGCGGCGAGAACACCGCGCCTTGCGCGAGCGGCAGGTCGAGGTCGATCAGGTCCGGCACGTCGGCCTCGCGCTCGACGCCCTCCGCAACCAGCCGGATCCCGGCCTGCGCCAGGGAGACGGCGAGCGCGGCGCCGTGCTCGCCGAGCAGGGTGTCGAGGCCGACCTTGGCGTAGCTCACCCCACGGGCCGCGAGGGCGGGGGTGTCGAGGCCCGGATCGGCCACCCGGTCGACCGCGAGCCCGATCCGCTCGCGCAGGGCATTGAGCGCGCTGGCCTGCTCGGCGTCGAGGCTGCGCCAGCTGCGCTGCGGCAGCGCCAGGATCAGCCGGCCGGCCAGCTCCGGGTGCAGGTCGATCAGGCGGGCCACCGCCCGCAGGAAGCCGGGCTCGAACAGCGATCCGGGCGACAGGGCATAGGCAACCGGCGTCTCGCTGCCGCGGGAGGCGAGGTGCTGACCGATCGCCGTCACGCGGGCGAGCATCAGCCGGTCGAGCTCGGTGGTGCGCCCGTGCCGCTCCAGCACCCGGACGAACTCCGCCGGCGACAGCAGGGCGTCGCCGACGCGCAGGCGGGCCAGGGCCTCGTAGAACGCCACCTTGCGCTGCGGCAGGCTGACGACCGGCTGAAGGTGGACTTCGAGCCCCTGGGCGAGGGCGGCGAGGATCTCGGCGTCCGGGCGGATCTCGGCGGCGGGCTCGGGCACGAAGGGCCGGCGCGGCGCGGGGGCGGCCTCCCGCGGCAGGATCGGGTCGGCCGGAGGCGCGGCGGGGGCCGGCGAGGGGACGGCCGACGCGGCCCGCGCCGCCGCGGGCTCGACCATCCAGGACGGGGCCGCGGGATGAACGGCCGCCGGCGGCTGCACGGGCGCGAGCGCGGCGGACAAGGCCGCGGCATAGTCCTGCGGCGGCTCCGCGCGCGTGGGCGCAGGCTGCAAGGGCGCGGCCGCAAAATTGGGGGCCGTCGCTAGCCCGGGAGCCGCCGGGTGCGGAAAAGCCGCAGCCTGCACCGGCGTCGCCTGAACCTGCACGGGCGGCACTTGCACGGGCGGCACTTGCACGGGCGGCACTTGCACGGGGGGAACTGGCACAGGGGGAACTGGCACGGGCGCAACCGGCTGGTCCGCGGCGATCGGCCCGGCCTTCAGCCGGGTCAGGTCCTCGTCCTGGGCCGCCACCGCCATGGCAAGCTCGCGCACGATGCCGCCGAGCAGGCCGATCTCGGCTGTGAGCTCCGACAGGCCGTTCTCCAGCTTGGCGGCCGGCACCGCCGGGGCCTCCCGTTGCTCCACCGTCAGCAGGCGGCGGGAGAGCAGGTCGATCTCGCCCGACAGCCTCTCGACCTGACGGGCGAGGCGGCTGGCGCGGCGCAGGGTGAGCACGGTGGCCACTCCGCCGATGACGGCTGCCGCCAGCGCGGCTCCGGCCACGGGCCCGAGGAGAGGCGTGGGCAGGAACGAGACGGCGACGCAGAGGCCGCCCGCCAGGAGGAGGGAGAGGCTGAGGGCTATCCGGCTCACCGACGACCCGCCGGCGCGCCGGCCGGAAATGAGGGCCATCGCGATTCCTTTTACGCGTCGAGGACAGGCCAGGTTCCGCGAATTCCGGCCTGCCCCGGTTGTCGCCGAGGCGCCGAATACCCGCAAGACGTGGCCACGGGCTGCCCACGGTTTTCGCGGTACCCTTGTCCGGAATGCCGCAGTACCCGAGATGGCTTGCGCGGCCCTTGTGCGCCGCCGGGTAAGGAGCGAGGCGATGACGGATGGGTCCGGCGAGCGGATGGAACTCCTGATGAAGGTCGAGGGCATGACCTGCCAGGGTTGCGTCGCGGCGGTGACCAAGGCGGTCCAGCGCCTCGACCCGGCGGCGCAGGTGAGCGTGGACCTGGAGGCCGGCCGCGTCGCGGTCGTCACCGACGCCCAGGCCCTCGACGTGGCCCAGGCGCTCGGCCGCGCCGGGTACGAGGCCGAAGCCATGACGGGGTAGGGCCACGACGGGGCGAGGCTATGACGGGGTAAGATCGCACCCGCGCATGATCGACCGGGGGACGACGATCCCGGGCGTCGCGCGCTCTAACGTTCGTTTAAGCCGGCTCTGCGAGGGTTTGGACAGTTCGCAGTGTAGGGGCGCCGGGGCCGCGAGGTCTCCCGCGCTGGCGTGGCGGTGTGCGTATCAACAGTGCCTTTGCGTCCCTGATCGATGCCCGGCTGACGGGCCTCGTCCACGACTCCGCCGCGGGCGACCCGGCCGAGCGGGCCCGCCACGAGCGGTTCCTGATCTCGCGGCTCGCCACCGGCGCCGTGCTGATGGCGATGCTGCCGCCTTATCTCCTCTGGCGCGGCGTGCCGACGCTGGTCGAGGCGACGGCGGCATGCTGCCTGATGCTGCCCGTGGTGGCGGCCCTGCTCCTGGCGCGTACCGGCAATCTCACCCTCGCCCATGGCCTGTCCTCGGCGGCGCTGACCGGGCTCGTCGTCTGCCTGGCGAGCCTCACCGGCGGCCCGACCTCGGCGGCCGCCATGTGGCTGGTGATGATCCCGGTCGAGGCCCTGCTCGCCGGCTCGCACCGCGCCGCCCTGGTGGCGGCCGTGTTCGCGATGCTGGGGGCGGTGGCGGTCGCGGTGATCGAGCCCACCCCGGGCCTCGGCTTCTTCGCCTGGCCGGCGGCGCTCGCGATGCCGGTCTTCGCCATCACGGCAATCTGCCACGTCCTGGCGCTCTCCCTGGAGCATCGCCGCCGCGAGGGCCGCTGGAGCGACCGGCTGCACGCCGCCACCTTGCGCGACGCGCTGCTCCTCGACGCCATCGACGACCTCGTCACCTGGCACGACCGCACCGGCAGCGTGCTGCGGGCGAGCCCGGCCGCCCGGTCGCTCGCCGGGACGACGCCGGACGCCCTGGAGGGCCGCGGCCTGTTCAACCGCGTCCACGTCTCCGACAGGCCGGCCTTCCTGACCGCGCTCAGCGACGCCGCCGGCCAGGCTCAGCCCGTGACGGTTCAGTTCCGCCTGCACGCTGCCGGCGGGACGGGTGAGGCCGGCCGGGTGATCTGGGCCGAGATGCGGGCCCACCGCGTCCCGGGGGCGGCGATGCCGGAAGCCGGCGAGACCGCCGTGGTGGCGGTGACCCGCGACGTCTCGGAGCACAGGCGCCGGGCCGAGGAGCTCGACCAGGCCCGGGCCGCGGCCGAGCGTGCCGACGAGGTCAAGAGCCGGTTCCTCGCCACGGTGAGCCACGAGCTGCGCACCCCGCTCAACGCCATCATCGGCTTCTCGGAGATGCTGGAGGCCGAATCGACCCTGGCGCTCGGCCCGGAGCGGCGGCGGGAATATGCCGGCATCATCCATTCCTCGGGCCAGCACCTGCTGGAGGTGGTCAACGCACTGCTCGACATGTCGCGGATCCAGAGCGGCAATTTCGACTACGCGCCCGAGCCGTTCGACCTCGCCGGCCTCGCCCGCGGCGTCTGCGACCTGATGCAGATCCGCGCCGACCAGGGCGGCGTGCGCCTGCGCCGCGAGATCGCCGCCGATCTGCCGGAGGTCACGGCGGATGCCCGCGCCTGCCGGCAGATGCTGATCAATCTCCTGTCGAACGCCGTGAAGTTCACGCCGCGCGGCGGCGACGTCGTGCTCTCGGTGCGCCGGGTGTTCGACCGGGTCGAGATGGCGGTGGTCGATACCGGGATCGGCATCGCAGAGGCCGACCTGCCGCGGCTCGGCGACCCGTTCTTCCAGGCCGGCCTCGGCGCCGGCGCCGGCTATGGCCGCCCGCACGAGGGTACGGGCCTGGGGCTCTCGGTGGTGCGCGGCCTCGTCGGGCTGCATCACGGCGAGCTCACGGTCGAGAGCAGCCCGTCCTGCGGCACCCGGGTGATCGTCGCCCTGCCGCTCGATTGCCGCGGCGCCCGCGGCGTGCCGGGCGGTCCGGTGCCGATCCGGACCGGACGTCTCGCCAGGGCCTATGTCGGCGACATGCCGGCCACGATGCGGCTGACGGGCTGACGTGAGCGAGTCGGCCACGGTTCCGCCGCCCCTGGTCCGCGCGAAGGCGGACCGATCGAAGCCGGATCGGTCCAGGCCGGACCGTCCGAAGCCGGAAGGAGACGCGATGTCCGAGGCGCCGGCCCGGAAGCCCGTCGAGGCGACAGCCCGGCGACACGATTCCGACGTGGCGCTGACCGCCGAGGCGCGGCCGGCGCCGCGCCCGCGTCCGGCCGCCCGGGCGCCGCGCGCGCCCCGGAGCGCCCCGCGTCCCGCCGGTCCCCTCGACCGCCTGCGGCTCCGGGCCGACCGGATCCTGCGCCATCCGGCCGGCATCGTCGGCGGCCTCCTCGCCCTCGGGGCGGTGGCGGCGGTGGCGGCGAACGCCCTCAGCTTCCAGACCGGCCGCCATCCGGCGCCCCTCTTCGCCAAGGCCCCGCCGCTCCCGGGCCTCGCGCCCGCGGGCGAGGCCGCGCCCACCGCGACGGCGAAGGCCGAGGCGCCGCGCAGTACGGGCGACGCGGGACCGCGCGAGGCCGCGGCGCGGCCCAAGCCGGACGGGATCGGCGCGCTGATCCGGGGCGAGGATCACGGGACCGCCTCGGTCACCCCGAAGGCCGCGCCGGCCAAGGCTGTGGCCGCGAAGGCGGCACCGGCGAAGGAGGCTCCCGCCAGGGACGCGGCCGGCAAGGATACCGCCGGCAAGGATACCGCTGGCAAGCCTGCGCCGGTCCGGGAGGCGAGGGCGGCGGAGCCGGTGAAGGCCTCGGCGCTCCACGCCGCGCCGGCTCCCGGCGCCAAACCCGACAAGGCGGTCGCCTACGCGCAGCGCGCCCTGATCAAGCTCGGCTACGGCCCGCTCACCGTAGACGGCATCGCCGGTCCGACCACCCGCGCCGCGCTCGCCCGCTTCGAGCGGGAACGCCGCCTGCCCGGCGCGAGCGTGGCGCGCCGGACCCTGCAGGAACTCGAGGCACGCTCGGGGCTCAAGCCGGAATAGGGAGGTGTGCCGTCCCGCGGCGTCGCCCATGGTGGCGGGATGGACCGTGTGGTGGACGAGGGCGACACGATGAGTCTGCGCCGCGCGGAGAACGACACGGACCCTGTGGTCGACGCCCTTCTGACGTTTCTCGCGCGGGACATGGCCGACAACCCGTTGCATATCACGGTGATTCCGGCCGGCCTCGCGGCACGGATGGCCGCCTTCACGGCGGGGATCGCCGTCGATCTCGACGACGACATCGACGGCACCGTGATTCTCTGAGAGCCGGTTTGATTGGCTGCATCGGTTGATCCGACACGCACACCAACAACTCTCCCCGTCATCCCGGGTTCTCGACTTCGTCAAGCTCCGGGATGACGAGGGAGGACGCCAATTCGGTCGGCACACTTAATCGGGCTCTCGGGACGTGGCCGCGGGTGGGATAACGGGGATGTCTGCGACGCGGCTTGCGCCGGTTGGGCAAGCTCTCAGCCGTGGGCACCGAGCCGAACGGCCAACCCTCACTCCAGCCCCAACCCCCGCCGGAGCCACGCCGCGTAATGCCCGGCGATGTAGGTCACGCGCCGGCGCTCCGAGGCCGGGTCGTACCAGGCGCCGCCGGCGCTGGCGTTGGTGGCGGAGAGCTGGGGGTGGCGCAGCAGCACGGTGCCGGCGCGGTCGACCACGAGGGCCTCGCCTTCGAGATAGTCGCTGTTGGTGGCATTGCCGCCGCCGAAGCGGGTCTCGCTCCCGGCATAGGGGTTGAGCGAGATGCCGGTCACCCGCACGACGAGCGTCGGGCCGGGGCCGCCGACCCGGTCGGCGAAGTTCTTGGCCAGCGCCGCCTGCAACTCGCCCCGCACGGTCTCCGCATAGGGGCCGAGGCCGCGGGCGAGGAGGGGGCCGACATCGACCCGGATGGCGGAGAAGCGCGTCCCCGGCGGCAGGGTCGCGTCCTGCGCGCCCGCCGGCAGGGCGGCCGCCAGCAGGGCGGCCGCGATCAGGGGTCGGAACCAGCGCAGCATCGGCGTCGTCTCCACGGCGCCCGACGGGGCCACCTCGTGAGGGCCGGGATAGCCTCAGGCCGCCGTCACGGCAACGCTTCGCGGGCCGGGCGCCGGGCGATCCTCCGCTCAGGCGCCGAACGATCGTCGGCGCCTAAGCGCCGAACTGGATGCCGACGATTTCGTAGGACTTGCCGCCGCCCGGGGTGACGACCTCGACGGTGTCGCCGACGGCCTTGCCGATCAGGGCGCGGGCGATGGGCGAGGTGATCGAGACCCGGCCGGCATGCACGTCGGCCTCGGGCTCGCCGACGATCTGGTAGGTCTTCTCCTCCTCGGTGTCCTCGTCGATCAGCTTGACGGTGGCGCCGAACTTGACCTTCGTCCCCGAGAGCTTCGACACGTCGATGACCTCGGCGCGGGAGATCAGGCTCTCCAGCTCCAGCACCCGGCCCTCGTTGTGCGACTGTGCCTCCTTGGCGGCGTGGTACTCGGCATTCTCCGACAGGTCGCCGAGCGCGCGGGCCTCCGCGATCGCCTGGATGATCCGCGGACGCTCCTCCTGCTGGCGGCGCTTCAGCTCCGCCTCCAGAGCCGCGAATCCCCGTACCGTGATCGGAACCTTGTCCATCGTCGTCGTCTCGCGTCACAAATAATCGGCCCGGCGGGAGGGTGAGCCTCCCCGACCGGGCCTGTTTCCGATTGTCCCGCGCGGGCGCGTGGGGATGAGAAGAGATGTCTCCGCGGTCCTACGTCTTCACGCCGCGAAATATTCCTGCAGGGCCCGGACCTCGAGATCGCCCCCGAGATAGGCCTTGATTCCCTCTGCGGCCGCCATCGCTCCCGCGAGAGTGGTGTAGTACGGCACTTTATGCAAGAGGGCGGCCCGGCGCAGGGACCGGGAGTCGGACAGCGCGCCCGCCCCCTCGGTGGTGTTGAACACCAGGTGGATCTCGCCGTTCTTGATCGCGTCGACCACGTGCGGCCGGCCCTCCAGCACCTTGTTGATGCGGGCGCAAGCCACGCCGTTCTCGACGAGGTAGCGCTGCGTGCCGGTGGTGGCGAGCACCGTGAAGCCGAGTTCGGCGAGCAGCTTGATCGATGGCAGGATGCGCGCCTTGTCGCCGTCGCGCACCGAGACGAAGACCGTGCCGGCCTTCGGCACCTGGGTGCCGGAGCCGAGCTGGCTCTTGGCGAAGGCGACGCCGAAGCCGCGGTCGAGGCCGATCACCTCGCCGGTCGAGCGCATCTCCGGCCCGAGCAGCACGTCGACCCCGGGGAAGCGGGCGAAGGGGAAGACCGCTTCCTTGACGGCGATGTGCGGCAGGGTCTTGGGCTTGAGGCCGAAGGAGGCGAGGGGCTCGCCGGCCATGACCCGGGCGGCGATCTTGGCGATCGGCTCGCCGATCACCTTGGCGACGAACGGCACCGTGCGCGACGCCCGCGGGTTCACCTCCAGGACGTAGATCATCCCGTCCTTGATCGCGTATTGCACGTTCATCAGGCCGCCGACCTCGAGCGCGAGCGCGAGGCCGCGGGTCTGGCGCTCCAGCTCGGCGATGGTTTCGGCTGAGAGCGAGCGCGGCGGCAGCGAGCAGGCCGAGTCCCCCGAGTGGATGCCCGCCTCCTCGATGTGCTCCATGATGCCGGCGATGAAGACATCCTTCCCGTCCGAGACCGCGTCGACGTCGACCTCGATCGCGTCCGACAGGTAGCGGTCGAACAGGAGCGGGTTCTTGCCCAGGACGGTGTTGATCTGGCCGGTCTTGTCGTTGGGGTAACGGGCCTTCACGTCCGACGGGATCAGGCTCGGCAGGGTGTCGAGCAGGTAGTCGGCGAACTGGGTCTCGTCGTGGATGATCGCCATCGCGCGCCCGCCGAGCACGTAGGAGGGGCGCACCACGAAGGGCAGGCCGAGATCGGCGGCGATGAGCCGGCTCTGCTCCACCGAATAGGCGATGCCGTTCTTCGGCTGCTTCAGGTGCAGCTTGTCGAGCAGGCGCTTGAAGCGGTCGCGGTCCTCGGCGAGGTCGATCGCGTCCGGCGAGGTGCCGAGGATCGGCACCCCGGCCTCCTCGAGGGCGCGGGCGAGCTTCAGCGGGGTCTGGCCGCCGAACTGCACGATGACGCCGTGGAGCGTGCCGGCCTGCCGCTCGGTCTCGATGATCTCCAGCACGTCCTCGGCGGTCAGCGGCTCGAAATAGAGCCGGTCCGAGGTGTCGTAGTCGGTCGAGACCGTCTCCGGATTGCAGTTGACCATGATGGTCTCGTAACCCGCATCCGAGAGCGCGAAGCAGGCGTGGCAGCAGCAATAGTCGAACTCGATGCCCTGGCCGATCCGGTTCGGGCCGCCGCCGAGGATGATCACCTTCTTCTTGTCCGAGGGCAGCGCCTCGTCGGCCATCGCGCCCGCGAAGGGGGCGACGTAGGTCGAGTACATATAGGCCGTCGGCGACTTGAACTCGGCCGCGCAGGTGTCGATCCGCTTGAAGACCGGCCGCACGCGGAGCGACCGGCGGGCGTCGCGCACCGCACCCTCGTCCGTGCCGGCGAGCACGGCGAGGCGCGCATCGGAAAAACCCGCCGCCTTGAGCTGGCGGAAGGCGCCTTCGGTCTTCGGCAGGCCGAAGCGCTTCACCTTCGTCTCGAGATCGATGATGCCCTGGAGCTGCTCCAGGAACCACGGGTCGATCTTGCAGGAGGCGTGGACCTCCTCGTGGCTGACGCCGAGGCGCAAAGCCTGCGCCACCTTGAGCAGCCGGTCGGGGGTCGGGGTGCCGATCGCCGCCTTGATGGCGTTGCGGTCGTCGCCCTTGCCGAGGCCCTCGATCTCGATCTCGTCGAGGCCGGTGAGGCCGGTCTCCAGCGAGCGCAGGGCCTTCTGGAGCGACTCGGAGAAGGTGCGGCCGATCGCCATCGCCTCGCCGACCGACTTCATGGCGGTGGTCAGCGTCGGCTCGGCGCCCGGGAACTTCTCGAAGGCGAAGCGCGGGATCTTGGTGACGACGTAGTCGATCGTCGGCTCGAACGAGGCCGGGGTGGCACCGCCCGTGATGTCGTTGGCGATCTCGTCGAGGGTGTAGCCGACGGCGAGCTTGGCCGCGACCTTGGCGATCGGGAAGCCGGTCGCCTTCGAGGCGAGCGCCGAGGAGCGCGACACGCGCGGGTTCATCTCGATCACGATCATCCGGCCGGTGGCCGGATCGACGGCGAACTGCACGTTCGAGCCGCCGGTCTCGACGCCGATCTCGCGCAGGACCGCGAGCGAGGCGTCGCGCATGCGCTGGTATTCCTTGTCGGTCAGCGTCAGCGCCGGCGCCACCGTGATCGAGTCGCCGGTATGCACCCCCATCGGGTCGAGGTTCTCGATCGAGCAGACGATGATGCAGTTGTCCGCACGATCGCGGACGACCTCCATCTCGTACTCCTTCCAGCCCAGCACCGATTCCTCGATCAGCACCTCGTTGGTCGGCGAGGCGTCGATGCCGCGTTCGACGATGTCGAGGAACTCCTCCCGGTTATAGGCGATGCCTCCGCCGGTGCCGCCCATCGTGAAGGACGGCCGGATGATCGCCGGCAGGCCGACCTCGGCCAAAGCCACCAGCGCCTGGCCGATCGCGTGCTCGCCGTAGCGCTTGCGCCGGTCGTTCTCGCCGGAGGCCCACTTCTTCTCGAAGGCGGCGAGCGCCGCCTTGCGGGACTGCGGGTCGCTCTCGGCCGCCTCGATGCGGGCCACCTCGGCGAGGTACTTCTCCCGGTCGGCCTTCTTGGCCGCCGAGGCGTTGGCCAGCGCCGATTTCGGGGTCTCGAGCCCGATCTTGGTCATCGCGTCGCGGAAGAGGCTGCGATCCTCCGCCTTGTCGATCGCCTCCGCGGTGGCGCCGATCATCTGCACGCCGAATTTTTCCAGCACGCCCATGCGCTTGAGCGAGAGGGCGCAGTTCAGCGCGGTCTGCCCGCCCATGGTCGGCAGGAGGGCGTCGGGCCGCTCCTTCTCGATGATGCGGGCGACGATCTCCGGCGTGATCGGCTCGACATAGGTGGCGTCGGCGAGATCCGGATCGGTCATGATCGTCGCCGGATTCGAGTTGACCAGGATGATCCGGTAGCCTTCCTCACGCAGGGCCTTGCAGGCCTGCGTGCCGGAATAATCGAACTCGCATGCCTGCCCGATGACGATCGGGCCCGCGCCGATGATGAGGATGGAGGAGAGATCGGTGCGCTTGGGCATCGGACGCTTCAGACTCGTGCGGCGCGCTGCCTCGTTCCTCGGATCCGGCGTCGCGAGGCCCTGGCGGGCGTCGAGGCGGGAGCGGAACGTACGGGAGCGGCGGGGATTGCGTTGGGCGCCCTTAGCATAGGCGTACAGATCAGGGGAAGGGTGTGGCCGAGAACGGGGACAGGAGGGGAGATGCGCGCTGGACGCTGGTCACCGGCGCGTCGAGCGGAATCGGCGCCGAGATCGCCCGGGCCTTCGCCCGGCGCGGGCGACCGCTGGTGCTGAGCGCCCGGCGGGTGGACCGCCTGGAGGCGCTGGCGGCGGACCTGCCCGTCCCGGTCGCGGTGATCCCGGCCGACCTCGCGGCACCGGGCGCCGCCGAGGGCCTGATCGCGGCGGTCGCGGCGCGGGGCATTCCTCTCCACACCCTCGTCAACAATGCGGGCTTCGGCCTGCGCGGCCGCCTCAGCGCCCTGCCGGCGCAGGACCAGACCGAGATGGTGGCGGTGAATGTCACGGCGCCGACCGTGCTCAGCCGCCTGGTGCTGCCCGGCCTGATCGCCCGGCGCTCCGGCGGCATCCTCAACGTCGCCTCTGTGGTCGCCTACCTGCCGGGTCCCAACATGGCGGCCTACTATGCCAGCAAGGCCTACCTCCTGTCGCTGTCGGAGGCCCTCTACGAGGAGGCGCGGCCGCACGGCGTGACCGTCACGGCCGTCTGTCCCGGCGCCACCGCGACGGAGTTTTCGGAGCGGGCCGATGTCGGCGGCGCCAAGCGCTTCACCGGCAACGTGATGGCGCCGGACGCGGTGGCCGAGGCGGCGGTCGCCGGCCATCTCGCCGGCCGTGCGGTGGTGATCCCCGGAGCGGCCAACCGGGCCGCGGTGATCGGCGCCCGCCTGATGCCGCGCTGGCTCAGCCGAAAGGTGGCGGCTCGCCTGCAAGGATGACCCCGGATCCGCCGCTTTCGGGTCATCTTCGGTTCAGTGCCCGGCGCTAGACAGGAAGCGGGGCGGCGCCGGCCGCCCCGATGATTCCTGTGCGTGGTCGAGTGACGCCGTGGCGAGCGAACCGAGAGCGAAGCTGTGGGATGCCGACGCGCTGGCGGCTCTTGCGCGGCAATTCCTCTCTTATGTCGGTGTGAGCCTCGCGGCGCTCGCCGTGCATTACGCCCTGCTCGCCGCCCTGGTCGAGACCGGCCGCGCCGATCCGGTGCCGGCGGCGCTCGCCGGCTACCTCGCCGGCGCGGTGGTCTCCTACGGGCTCAACCGCCGCCTGACCTATGCGAGCGCCCGGCCCCATGCCGAGGCGACCTGGCGCTTCGGCGTCGTGGCGGCCATCGGCTTCGGGCTGACCTGGCTGATCATGGCGGGGCTCACCCGCGGGTTCGGCCTGCCCTACCTGCCGGCCCAGCTGCTGGCGACCGGCGTCGTGGTGTTCTGGAATTTCCTCGGCCATCGCCTGTGGACCTTCGCCGGCAGGCCGGTGCCGGTCTTGTCGGAAGAGACGTCGGGGGTGCGGTGACGCCCCGGGTCATGGCCGGCGGTGCGAACGACCGGCTTCGTCCGTAGGGCCTTTGCCCGTCTTTGCGCGGATCGCTCTTCCGCCCCGCCGCCGTCTTGCAGGCCCAGCTCCGCCTGTCCCGCACGAAAGCCTCGCTCGTCCTTCAATCCGACTTTCGTGATGCCACCAAAACGACGGACGCCCGCCCGGCGGGAAGCCGGGCGGGCGCGGGGGGACGGTCGGTGATCGGGGGAGCGGCTTAGAAGGTGATGCCGCCCTCGATCATGTAGCGGTCCTGCGAGGTGCGGTTGCCGGTGCGGCCGAAGCCGGTGCCGAGCGTGCCGAAGACCAGGTCGCCGCGGGTGATGTCGTAGAGCTGAACCCGCGAATACTCGCCGCGGACGAAGTAGCGGTCAAAGGTGAAGGTCGGCGTGACGGTGAAGGACAGGGCCGAGCTGCCCGCGCCGTAGAGCAGGCTGGTGCCGCCGGCGAACCGGTCGCCGGTCTGGGCGATGTACTCGACGCGGCCGGCGAGCGCGAAGTTGTCGGTGAAGGCGTAGCTCGCCAGGACCGCTCCGCCATAGGTCGAGGCGCCCTCGGCGATGCCGATCTTGAAGTCGCGCGCGACGTTCGTGTACTGGAAGTAGGGCGTGATCGTCCACGGCCCGTTCGAATAGGTGTAGTTGATCGACAGGATCCCGCTATTCTGCTGGAAGAGCGGCGTCGCGTAGGAGTAGCGCAGGCTGCGCGACAGCACGTCGGTGCGGTCGAGGTTGACGCCGCCGTTGATGCCGAAGGTGTTGTTGTCGTCGAGCTTGTAGGTGACGGCGCCGGTGAGCCAGCTGATGTTGCCGGAGAAGAATCCGTCGGTGCCGGCGACCGAGGCCGACCACGGGCCGTCGCTGTAGTTCACCTGCACGCCGTGGTTGATGATGTTCTCCTGGTTGAACAGGAGGCCACGGGAGATGTTCAGGTTCTGGAAGGTGAACGGCGCCTCGGTGCCGATCAGGGTCGGCATCCGGCCGCCCTGGATCGACCAGTTGTCGTTGAACACGTACTTGCCGAAGGCGACCGGCAGCGGCGTGAACAGCAGGTCGGTCTGGTCGAGGGCGCTGTAGTTGAGGAAGCCGAGGGCCGGGATCGCGTAGGCGCCGGCCTGGACGTAGAATTGGAACGGGCCGTCGGCCTTCTGGATCCAGCCCTGGATGTTGGTGAAGTCGACCCGGGCCGCCCGGTCGCTCGGCAGCGGCGCGGCTGAGAACGGGAAGGGGTTGGTCTGGGTATAGGCGTAGCCGGTGATCGCGCCGCCGACATAGATGTCGCCGAAGCCGCCGAGGGTGAAGCAGGACGGGTTCGGGTTCGGCTTGATGACGCCGCCATAGGCCGGCAGCGACAGGGTCGCCTTGCAGTGCTCGACAACGGCCACCGGGGCAGGGGCCGGGGCGGCCAGGTCGGCGGCGAGAGCGGAGCCGGACGACAGCAGGGCGACGGTCAGGCTGCTGAGGGTGAAGCGCATTGCCACGGTCGGGGAGTCCATGTGGAGCCGGATCTGTGGGGCCAGATCCGGCCGGGGCCAACTGCGGCCAAGCTGGCAGTGTGGCGGCAACGTGGCAAAACCTTTTGTTGTGCGTTTGCTCAAAAATTGGGCAATCTAGCCTCTGTTGCGAAGGTGTATCCGTTGCCGTGTCTTTCGCGCAACGCGGGTGGATACTTGGTCTGCGTACGATTCGAGCGGTCTCGCGGCGCCTCTGCGTTGGGGCAGTTCGGCGCGAGCCGCCCGAGATGCACCCGCCGGTGATGGGGTCGGACCCTGCTGGCACCGGCGATGCGCCGGGACCGCGGGGCGTGACGGGATCGCCGGCTCACGCCTCCGCGGCCAGCATCCGCCGCAGCCAGTCGACGAAGGCCGACGCGGCCGGCGAGAGCGGACGGTCCGCCGCCGGCACGGCGGCGAAGCCGTCGGCGAAGCGGTGCAGGCCGCAGGGGGCGACGAGGCGGCCCGCCGCCAGGTCGTCGCGCACCAGCACCTGCTCCACCAGCGCGACGCCGAGGCCCGACAGGGCGGCCTCGATGCACAGGCCGTTATGCGGGAAGGCGATGTCCCGCTCGGCCGCGACCCGCATCCCCGTCGCCGCCTCCCAGGCCGGCCAGGAATGCGGCGTGTATTCGTGGACGATCCGGGTCTCGGCGGCGATCCGCCGGTTCTCGACCCGGACCAAGTAATCGGGCGCGCAGACCGCCCCGAAGGCCACGTCGCCGAGGCGGATCGCCCGGGTCTCGTCGCGGATCGGATGGGCGAGCCGGTCCCAGGTCAGCACCAGGTCTGCGCCGTCGTCGCGGGTCTCCCGGGCCGAGGTCATCGAGAGGCGCACCTGCACCGTCGGCCGCTCGCGGTAGAAGCCCGACAGCCGCGGCACCAGCCAGCGCATCGCGAAGGTCGCCCCGCAGGCGAGGTGGACGTTGGCGCCGCGCCCGGCATCGCGCAGGCGAAGGTAGCCCCGCTCCAGATCGTCGAGCACCCCCGCCACCACGGCCCGGAAGGCCTCGCCGGCGGGGGTGAGCCGCAGGCCCGTGCCGGCCTTCTCGAACAGGGCGGTGCCGGCCTGATCCTGCAGCGCCCGCACCTGGCGCGACACCGCCCCGTGGGTGCGCCCGAGCTCGTTGGCCGCCTTCGTCACCGAGCCGAGGCGCGCCGCCGCCTCGAAGGCGCGCAGGGACGAGAGCGGCGGCAGATTGCGCATGGCGGAGACCTGTGAGTTTCGCGCACGAAACGGGGTGAAGAACTCAATATACGGCGGTCCCCGCTCCGGGTAGCTCTGCCTGGCCCGATCCAGAAGGAGACCTGCCGTGGCCGCCACCGTCATCCCGTTCCCGATGCACCGCATCGCCGGCGCTCCGCGGGTCGTGACCGTGAGCCACGTGCACGAACCGCGCCTGGCCGGCCTGGCGATCCTGCGCGGCTGGTTCCGGCGATGGAGCGCCCGCCGCGGCCTCGCGCGCGACTTGCCCTTCATGACCGACGAGACCCTGGCCGATGTCGGCCTCAGCCGCGCGGAGGCGCTCGCCGAGGCCGGCCGCCCGTTCTGGCAGGCCGGCGCGCACGACGCCGCCTGAGGATGCGGCCTGAGCGTGACGCGGCCTGATCCTGCGCCCGCGGCCGGTTGACCGGCAGCAGTGCCGCTGCCAGCCTGCTCCCGCCGGGGCCGGGAGACGCCCCGCCGGGAGGATCCATCGTGTCCCTACGCGTCCGCGCCGCCATCCTGCACCACGCCCCGGTCGGGCGGCCCTATGCCGAGAGCCGGCCGCTCCGCATCGAGACGATCGAACTCGATCCGCCGGGGCCGGACGAGGTGCTGGTCAAGATCGCCGGTGCCGGCCTCTGCCATTCCGACCTCTCGGTCATCAACGGCGACCGGGTCCGGCCGGTGCCGGTGGCGCTCGGGCACGAGGCCTCCGGCATCGTCGAGGAGCCCGGGCCCGGCGTCACCGACCTCAAGCGCGGCGACCACGTCGTGATGTCCTTCGTGCCGACCTGCGGCGGCTGTGCGCCCTGCCGCGAGGGACGCGGCGCCCTGTGCGAGCCCGGCAACGCCGCCAACGCCCGCGGCACGCTCCTGTCCGGCGCGAAGCGCATCCGCTGCGACGGCGCCGAGGTGAGTCACCACAGCGGCGTCTCGGCTTTCGGCGAATACGCGGTGATCTCGCGGCGCTCGATCGTGAAGATTGATTCCGAGGTGCCGCTCGTCGAGGCTGCCCTGTTCGGCTGCGCGGTGATGACCGGCGTCGGCGCGGTGGTGAATACCTGCCAGGTGCGGATGGGCCAGAGCGTCGCGGTGGTGGGCCTCGGCGGCGTCGGCCTTTCGGCGCTGATCGGCGCGGTGGCCTGCGGAGCGGGCCGCGTCGTCGCGGTCGATCTCTCCGAGGACAAGCTCCGGGTCGCCCGCGAGCTCGGCGCCACCGACACCTTCCTCGCGTCCGATCCCGACGCCGTCGCGGCGATCCGCGACGCCACCGACGGCGGCGTCGACTACGCCCTGGAGATGGCCGGCTCGGTGAAGGCCTTCGACACCGCCTACCGGATCACCCGCCGCGGCGGCACCACGGCCACCGCCGGCCTCGCCAACCCGAACCACAGCTTCACCCTGCCGCCGGTCGGTCTCGTCGGCGAGGAGCGGGTGGTGCGCGGCAGCTACATGGGCTCCTGCGTCCCGGCCCGGGACATCCCGCGCTACATCGCGCTGTATCGCCAGGGCCGCCTGCCGGTGAACAAGCTGATGACCGGCACCCTCACCCTCGACCAGATCAACGAGGGCTTCGACCGGCTCGATCGCGGCGAGGCGATCCGCCAAGTGATCGCGATGTAGCAAGTGATCGCGATGTAGCACGTGATCGCGATGTAGCACGTGATCGCCATGGAGGAGGCGGTTCTACGCGGCGGGACGGCCCGGTGCGCGGCAATCCCGTCGAGAGGGCCGGGGGCAGACTCTTGCTGCCCTCTCGCCGTCCCGGCGCCAGTCGTGCCGTGATTCCGGGGCCTCCCCATCGCAGCGTTCGCGGTCGAGACGGGCGTGTCGGATGGAGCACGCCCGGGGGTTTTCTTGTGCAGACCTCGGCCGTTGCCCGAATTCGTCCGCCGGTCGCGGCGGCGTTGCACTTGTCCGGCGCGTGTGCCCGTGCATCGTTGGGCGACCGCGACGAGGGGGCCGCCCGCTGCCGGCCCGAGGGATTTTTCACCTTAAGGACGTGTCATGGGGCTGTTTCAGGATGCCTTCTCCCGGTTCGGCCGGGTCGTCATGTCCTATGCCGGCGACACCGCCTTCCTCCACGCCTCCTGCTCGGCCGCCGCCACCGTGATCCTGGCCGACCAGGAGATCGACGAGGAGGAGATCGAGACGGCGCTCGCCGACCTCAGCAACAACCCGATCCTGCACAAGTCCTACGGCGTGCTGAAGCTCGAGCAGGAGCTGCACGAGGCGATCGCCCGGGCGAAGAGCCGGGCCGGGCGGCTCGAGAACCTGCGCCTCGTCGGCGCCATCGCCGACCGGCCGCTGGAGCAGCGCCAGGACGTCTTCCTCATCGCCGCCGACGTCGCCGACCAGGGCGGCATCAGCGAGCTGGAGCACAAGGCCCTCGACGAGATCGCCGAGGTGCTCGGCGTCGAGAAGGCGGCCCTGCTTGGCCTCTGACGTCGGGCGCGTGAGGGCCTGACACCGGCTCGTCCCGCCATATCTCCTCCTCGATCGAAGGACGGGGAGGTCTCGCGATGGATGTCGGGTTTCTCGGGCTCGGCCGGATGGGCCGGCCGATGGCGCTCAACCTGGTCAAGGCCGGCCACCGGGTCCGGGTGTGGAACCGCTCGCCGCAAGCCGCGGAGGAGCTGCGCGCCCATGGTGCCGTGCCGGTGGCGACCCCCGCCGAGGCGTTCCGGGGCGACGCCGCGGTGACGATGCTGGCCGACGACACGGCCCTGCGCGCCGTCCTCGTCGAGGGCGGCCTGCTCGACCAGGCCGAGAAGCCCGGTGTTCATCTCGGCGCCAGCACCATCTCGGTCGCGCTGGCCGAGGAGCTGGCGGCGGTGCACGGCCGGGCGGGCGTGGCTTACGTCTCCGCTCCGGTCTTCGGCCGGCCCGACGTGGCGGAGCTGGGAAAGCTCAACATCCTGGCGGCCGGCCCGGAGGACGCGATCGCCCGCGCGCAGCCGCTCCTCGATGCGATGGGCGCCAGGACCTGGCGCTTCGGCGAGGCGCCGGCCCGGGCCAACGCGGTCAAGCTCGCCGGAAACATGATGATCGTCGCGGCGATCGAGGCGATGGGCGAGGCCGCGGCCTTGGGCGAGGCACACGGGGTCGCCGCCGCCGACCTCCTCGACCTCCTCACGAGCACGATCTTCGCCGCCCCGGTCTACAAGAACTACGGCGCCTCGATCGCCGCCGGCCGCTACGAGCCGCCGGGCTTCGGGCTGTCCCTCGGCGCCAAGGACGTGCGCCTGGCGCTGGCCGCCGCCGAGGCCGCCCGGGTGCCGATGCCGCTCGCCAGCGTGTTGCGCGACAGCCTGCTCGATGCGCTCGCGCATGGCGACGGGGAGAAGGATCTGGCGGCGTTGGCGACGGTGTCGATGCGTCGGGCGGGGCGGAGCTGACGCCACCCCCCGATATCCCTGTCCCGGATCTCCCGCGTCGCGCCGGTCGTCCGGGAAAGGGGTGAGGCGCGACCCTTCCGCGTTTCACGCCCCCGGATCGTTCGCCAGCAGGATCGGCTCCCCGTGCGGCGTGGCCGCCGCGGCGCGGGCGAAGGCGGCGCGGCGCGCCTCCAGGGCCGCCGCGCTGGTCAGTCCGCGCTCGGCGAGCAGACTTTCGATGGTCTCGAGCCACAGCGCGTAATCCGCAATGCGGTCGCCGGCCCGGCCGAGGGCCTGCGCCCAGTCCGACCAGGTGAACAGGCCGGCATCGTGGAGCGAGACCACCAGCGCGAAGGTCTGCGCCTCCCAGGGCGCGGCGAAGACCGGTGGCTCGGGCGGGCGGCTCGCGTGCGGGCGGCTCATGTGCGGGCGGCTCATGCGGCGCTCCGGGCGGGTTCGAGGTAGCTCTCGAAGGCGTTGACCGAGACGGCCAGCCCCGGATCCGCGTCCTCGCCCCACAGCTCGATCCCGGAGAAGCGCAATGTGTAGAGCCATTGCGGCGCCTCGCCCGCGAAGGCGGCGTTGGAATCCGGGAAGACGAAGCCGCCATGGACCCGCTCGACGGTGCCGGTGCGGCCGCGGACGTAGCGCGGCAGGCGGGTATGGCCGGCCGGGTGGATCACCTTGGCCCGCACCTCGTCGCCGATCGCGAAACGGGCGGGCGTCGCCACCGGGCGGTCGCTCGGGAAGCCGCGGGCGAAGAGCGGCGCCACCTCCTCGGCCTTGAGCACCCGGGCGATGGGGGCAGGCGGCGTCAGCGCGGCACCGGCCGCGAGTTCGCCGGCCTCGACCAGCCCGTGCTGCTGCACCTGTTTCTCCAGGGCCCGGAACCAGATCCGGTAATAGCTGGAAGTCAGGTACTCGCCGGGCGGCAGCGATTCGCGGGCGGCGCGGCTGGCATCGAGGTTCCAGGTGCCGGTCAGCCCCATCGCCATCGCCATGGCGAAGACCCGCCGCTCCCACGGGGCGTGGAACCAGGGCTCGTCCGCCTCCAGGCCGAGCGGGCCGAAGCCCTGCATGCCGCCGAGATCCTGTCCGCCGTTCATGCCTGCACCACCTGGTCGGGGCTCAAGGGAAGCCCGGTGCCGATCATCGAGTCGCGGGTGACGAGATCGGCCAAGGCCGCCTCGTCGAGATGGTCGGTGCCGGGGGGCCGCATCGGCAGCACCATGTAGCGCAGCTCCGCGGTCGAGTCCCAGACCCGGATCCGCGTCCCGGCCGGCAGGTCCGTGCCGAACTCGGCCAGCACCCCGCGCGGGTCGATGACGGCACGGGAGCGATAGGGCGGCGACTTGTACCAGACCGGCGGCAGGCCGAGCACCGGCCAGGGGTAGCAGGAGCACAGCGTGCAGACGACGAGGTTGTGCTCGTCGGGCGTGTTCTCGACCACCACCATGTGCTCGCCGCCGCGCCCGCCGACATCCAGCTCGCGCATCGCCGCGCTGCCGTCCGCCAGGAGCCGCGCCTTGAAGGCGGGATCGACCCAGGCCCGCGCCACCACCCGGGCGCCGTTATGCGGCCCGACCTTGGTCTCGTAGGTCTCGATCAGCGCGTCGAGAGCGGCCGGATCGACGTAGCCCTTCTCGACCAGGATCGATTCGAGGGCGCGCACCCGCAGCTCCATCGGCGACAACTCGCTGCCATGCGGGTGGTCGTGGTCATGGTCGTGATGATGATGGTCGTGGTCTTGCGCCATGTCGGTCCTCCCGGAGCCGCCAGGATACGCGGCAGGCCCTCACGCCGCCACCGTCATGGACGCACGGCCGGGGTTTCGACGGGCAAGGGCGCGGCGCGCTGCATCAGGTAGAGGGTGAGCGCCACCGCCTCCGCCGAGCCGGGGGTGAACGGCTCGGCCCGCATGCCGGCAAGGCAGTTGCGCAGGCGCCGCTCCAGCGAGCCGAGATCCTGCCATTCGAGCCGGTAGAGCGGATAGCCGTTCGGGTGGCCCTGGGGGATCGTGGCCGCACCGAGGCGGCCGCCCCAATGGACATCGTGGCAGGCAGCGCAGGAGAAGCCGAGCTGGCCCATCGGCGTCTCGAACAGGGCCCGCCCCGCGGCCCGGGCCGGCGCGAGGCGGGGATCGGCCGGCGGCGCCAGCGGCAGCCCGCGGGAGAGGTGGCCCAGATAGGCGGTGAGGGCCAGGAGGTCGCGGCTCTCCCGCGGCAGCGGCGTCGCGGCCTGATGGCGGGCCCGGCAGAGGTTGATCCGCCCTTCGAGATCGACGGGCCGCGCCGTCGCCTCGTCCCAGGCCGGGTAGCGGGCGGCGACGCCGCGCAAGGCCGCCTCGGTGTGGCAGCCGGCGCAGGCCGGGGCACCGGGGGAGGGCGCCCGGGCAAAGAGCTCCGCCCCGTCCTGGACCCAGAGCATGCCCGGGTTGGCGGTGTCATCGGCCTGCATCGCCCGGGTCTCCGGCGCCATCTGGTCGAAGCCGGAGCGGCGCTCCGTGGGTGGGAGGCCTTGCGCGGCGGCGCCGAGGACCAGCGCCGCGCCGAGCAGCGGCGCCGCGCCGAGCAGCGGCGCCGCGAGGGCGAGGCTGGTGAGCGTGCGGTGGCCCGGTGCGCGCATGCCGGAATCAATCCTCGTGGCCGGTCGAGCAGGTGGCCAGAGACTACATGGCAGCCCGCAAATACGCATGTCGGGCTGCCGCATGGCCGGATGGAGGCCGCGTGACCCGGATCCCGTCCCGCCTTCCTGTCGGTCGTGACACCCGGTCTCAGACGATCTCAGATCGGCCCCGATCTCAGATCGGCCGCACCTCGCCCGGCCGCAGCTTCAGCCGCGCGGCGAGGCGATCGGAGAGGGTGCCGCTCAGCTCCACCGCCGCCTCCGGCGCGACCGCCTGCACGGCGGCGACCGCGGCCAGCGGATCGGTCGCCATGGCGACGTAGACCCGCAAGGCCGGAGCGTCGGATCCGATATCGGGGGCCGAGACGGCGACCGTGAAGGCGGTTTGCTTCGGCTTCTTGGCTGGCATGGGATCCTATCGCACGCGGACGGGTCCTCTGTCTCCGCTCAGCCTGCCGATGCCCACATGCGATCACGTCCCGATGACGGCCTTCGTCGATCGATGAGACGGCGGCCTCGCCGAACCGTGACTTGCGCGGCCGGGCAATCGCCCCGATGTCCCCTGCGAGACCCTGCCATCCGGAACGCGGCCTTCAAGGGACGAGCCCATGCACATCAAGATCACGCGCGGCTGGGAGATGCCCGAGCGCCTCGCCACGCCCGAATCGGTCTTCCTCAACCGCCGGGCGCTGCTCGGCGGCAGCCTCGGACTGGCTGCTTCCTCCCTCGCCGGCGGGCCGGCTCTGGCCGCCCTGCCGGGGGAGGGGACGGGCGCGGTGAAGACCGCCGACCTGTATCCGGCCAAGCAGAATCCGGCCTACACCCTCGACCGTCCGGTGACGCCGGAGCGCTACAGCGCCGACTACAACAATTTCTATGAGTACGGCACCAACAAGACCGTGACGCCGGGCTCGAACGCCCTCAAGGTCCAGCCCTGGACGATCAAGATCGACGGGCTGGTCGAGAAGCCGTTCGAGATCGGCTTCGAGGATCTGGTGCGCAAGATGGCGCTGGAGGAGCGGCTGTATCGCCACCGCTGCGTCGAGGCGTGGTCGATGGCGGTGCCCTGGACCGGCTTCCCGCTCAGCGCCCTGGTGGCGCTCGCCAAGCCGACCGGGGATGCCAAGTACATCCAGATGCAGACGTTCCTGGACAAGGCGATGGCGCCGGGCCAGCGCGCCTTCTTCTATCCCTGGCCCTACACCGAAGGCCTGACGATGGCCGAGGCCAACAACGAGCTCGCCTTCCTGGCGACAGGCGTCTACGGCAAGCCGCTGCTCAACCAGTTCGGCGCGCCCCTGCGGCTGGCCGTGCCGTGGAAATACGGCTTCAAGTCGGTGAAGTCGATCAACCGCATCACCTTCACGGCCGAGCGGCCCAAGACCTTCTGGGAGGGCCTGCAGGCCTCGGAATACGGCTTCTGGGCCAACGTGAACCCGGCGGTGCCGCATCCCCGCTGGAGCCAGGCGAGCGAGCGGGTGCTGGGCACCGACGAGCGGGTGCCGACGCTGATCTATAACGGCTACGGCGCGCAGGTCGCCGACCTGTACAAGGGGCTCGAGAAGGAGCGCCTGTTCGCCTGAACGAGAAGGCCGGCGCATCGCGGGATGCGCCGGCCTCGTCTCGCCTCACGCCGTGCCGTCGCCCTGGAGGTAGCCGGAGCGGCGGCTGTCCGGCATCTGCAGCGAGACCAGCAGCGCCACGGCGCACATCGCCGTGACGTACCAATAGAAGGTGGTCTCGTAGCCTGCCTCCTTGAAGCTCAGCGCCACGAACTCGGCCGAGCCGCCGAAGATCGCGTTGGCGATGGCGTAGGACAGGCCGACGCCGAGCGCCCGCACCTCGGCCGGGAACATCTCGGCTTTCACCAGCCCGCTGATCGAGGTGTAGAACGAGACGCAGAGCAAAGCCGCGGTGATCAGCAGGTAGGCAAGAATCGGGTTCTGGGCGCCCGCGATCGCGTGCAGCAGCGGCACCGTCAGCACCGTGGTCGAGGCCCCGAACAGCAGCATCGCGGTCTTGCGGCCGAACTTGTCGGCGAACATGCCGAAGAGCGGCTGCACCACCATGTAGGTAAACAAAACCGCCGTCATCACCAGGTTGGCGGTCTTCTTGTCCATGTGGGTTGTGTTCACCAGGTACTTCTGCATGTACGTGGTGAAGGTGTAGAAGATCAGCGAGCCGCCGGCGGTGTAGCCGAGCACGGTGAGGAAGGCGCGGCGATGGTTGCGCCAGATCGACGCCATGCTGCCGGCCTCCCGCGAGGTGCGGGTCTCGGCGGTCGAGGTCTCGTGCAGCGAGCGCCGCAGGTAGAGGGCGACCACGGCGGCCGCGGCGCCGATGAAGAACGGGATGCGCCAGCCCCAGGCGGTCATCGCCTTGTCGTCGAGCGTCAGCGTCACCAGCACCACCACCAGCGAGGCCAGGAGCTGGCCGCCGATCAGGGTGACGTACTGGAACGAGCCGTAGAAGCCGCGTTTGCCCTTGAGCGCCACCTCGCTCATGTAGGTCGCCGAGGTGCCGTACTCGCCGCCGACCGAGAGGCCCTGCGCCATGCGGGCCAGCAGCAGCAGCACCGGTGCGAAGATGCCGATCTGGCCGTAGGTCGGCAGGATCGCGATGACGAGCGAGCCGGCGCACATCATCATCACGGAGATCAGCATCGAGGTCTTGCGGCCGTAGCGGTCGGCGACGCGGCCGAACAGCCAGCCGCCGATCGGCCGCATCAGGAAGCCGATGGCGAACACCGCCGCGGTGTTGATGAGCTGCACCGTCGGGTCGGAGCCCGGGAAGAACACGTCCTTGAAGTAGATCGCCGTGAAGGCATAGGCGTAGAAGTCGTACCACTCGACGAGGTTGCCCGACGAGGAGCCGATGATGGCCTTGATGCGGGCCTTGTTGTCGTAGGCCGCGATGGTCGGGTTGGTCGAGGCGAGGCCGTCGGCGGCGGACGGCCGCGCGGCCCCGGGCCGGCTCTGGGCGGTGGTTGTCATCGCGGGTTCTGTCTCCTCCCGGGGGTGAGCGATGGCGGCGGGCTGCGAGCCGTCGAGGCGCAGCGCCGTGCACGGACTAGGAGAATGCCGGGCCGGGGTACAGCCCCGCACTGCACCATTCCGGCATTTTCTTGCCGGCGGCGTCGCCTGTCCCAAGGATAGGCGCCTGACGCAAGGTCTGGTTGTCGGAATCCCGCACGCGAAGAGACGTATGGAGTGGTTTGCGGAAACCAACCGGAACAGGAGGAACGCTGTGCTGCAATGCAGCAATCTTGCGAAGACTTGCTATGGTCCGGTCGGGCAGGCCTCGCGGGGAGAGGTCTGCAGGGGCTTGGCGCCGGCGGCACCGGTCTCGGCGGCGAGGCGCTCGGCCAGGGCCGCCACGGCGGCGTCGAGATGGGGGCGCAAGCGCTCGCGCGGCGGCACGATCTCGTCGCCGACCTGGACCCAGCGGGCGCCGGTCCATTCCTGCACGGTGAGCGGACGCCGCCCGCTGTGATCGGCGCAGGAGAGGCGCAGGCGGCGGGCGAAGCCGACGAGGCCGAGCTCCTTCCAGCGCACCGGATCGAGGTTGATGGCCTCGAGCCCGCGGCGCATGTCGGACCCGTCGATCTGCCTCTTTCCGGCGAGGGCCTGCGCGTTGCGGATGCCCTCGGCCAGGATCACCCCG
This sequence comes from Methylobacterium currus, assembly GCF_003058325.1. Taxonomy (NCBI): domain Bacteria; kingdom Pseudomonadati; phylum Pseudomonadota; class Alphaproteobacteria; order Hyphomicrobiales; family Methylobacteriaceae; genus Methylobacterium; species Methylobacterium currus. The sequence continues at coordinate 5,155,398 of NZ_CP028843.1, read as the reverse complement.
GCATAGACGCCGCGGTTGTAGAGCGGGCCGGCATTCTCTTCCTTGGGCGTGCGCGACAGCCCGGCATCGATCACCAGGAGATCGATCTGGTCGAAGGCCGGGAAGCTGTCGCCCGGCGCGTGCCAGGTCACGGTGCGCAGGCCCTTGGCGGTGAGGTCCCGGGCGCCGGCACCCGGCCGCAGCAGATCGTCCTCGCCGGTCCAGCCCACCGTGACGATGCGGTTGAGGGGCAATCCCGCGGCGGCCGCGTCCCGCAGGGGGGTGCCGGAGAGTCCGGCGGTGGCGTCCAGGATCACGGTGTCGGGATCCGCCGCCCGGACGGCGCGCCACGGGGACGCGTCCTCGTCGGCGCCGTCCGGCAGGGCATAGGCGCGGAAGGCGAGGCCGGCCTCGGAGGCCAGCGCCCGCAGCACCGGCTCCGGCTCGCGCCCGGCCGGGCTGTCGCGGTGAACATAGGCGAGGCTGCGGCCCTGCGGGCTGTCCTCGCTGCCACCTTGCGCGAGATGCGCGAGCGCCGCGCTCACGGAATCCCAGACCGTGGCCGGCGGCGCGAAGGCCCAGGGCAGCACGTCGCCCCGCGCCATCGCGGCCGGGCCGTAGCCGGCGGCGACGAGCGGCATCCGGTCGGCGGCGAGGCGCGGCAGCAGCGCCAGGGCCGCGTCGGCGCTGCCGGGCACGAGCGCGATGCTGCCGCGCTCGACCGCCGCCTCGTAGCAGGCGAGCGCCCGTGCCGGCTCGCCCCCGGTCTCGCATTCCTCGACCGCCAGGGGGGCGCCGCCGACGCCGCCGTCGCGCCGGCCGAGCATGGTGAGGTAATCGGCGAGCCCGTTCGCCAGGGCCGTGCCGGCGGCGGCCATGGGGCCGGTGCGCTCGGTCAGCACGGTCAGCGGCAGTCCCTCCGCCGCAGCGGCGGGGCCGGCGAGCAGGCAGAAGAGGGCGGCGATGGCGGCGGGGCGGGGCGACATGGCCGTGTCCTGACGGGGCTCGAACGGGCGGAGCCTACGCCCGGGACCGCCCGGGCGATAGCTCAGGATTCGAGCACCCGGGCGGCCGGAAACAGCACCTCGACCAGCGTGCCCTCGCCCGGGCGGCTGGTGATCCGCAGGGCGGCGCGGTTGGCCTCGACCAGGGCCTTGGTCAGGGGCAGGCCCAGGCCCGTGCCGCCGCCGCGGCGCTGGGCTGTGGCGATCTGGCGGAACGGCTGGAGCGCCGTCTCGATCTCCTCCGGGCTCATGCCGATGCCGGTGTCGCGCACCCTGAGCGCCACGCCGCCGCGGTCGGTCGTCGCCGTCGAGACGATCACCTGCCCGCCCGCATCGGTGAACTTGATCGCGTTCGAGATCACGTTGAGGGCGGCCTGGCGCAACGAGCGCTGGTCGGCCAGCACCGCCGGCAGGCCGGGGGCGAAGCTCGTGCGCATCACCACCCGCTGCCGGGCGGCCTGGGGCTGCATCAGGGCGACCGACGCCGCCACGAGGTCGTTGAGGCCGACGCCCGCGAAGGCGAGGTCGAGATGGCCGGCCTCGATCTTGGCCAGGTCGAGCAGGTCGTTGACCAGGCTGACCACGTGCTCGCCCGAGGATCGGATGTCGCGCAGGTAGTCGCGGTAGCGGTCGCTGCCGACGGGGCCGAACTGCTCCTCCAGCATCACCTCGGCGAAGCCGATGATGGCGTTGAGCGGCGTGCGGACCTCGTGGCTGATCGTGGCCAAAAAGTCGGATTTCTGGGCGCTGGCCCGCTCGGCCTCGCGCCGCGCGCGCACCAGCTCGGCCTCGGTGCGCCGGAAGGCCGAGACGTCGCGCAGGACCGCGGCGACGCGGCGCGGCGGCCCGCTCGCCACCGGCGCCACCGTGAGGACGAGGGGGAGCGGGCCGTCCGGCCCGCGCGCCATCACCTCGTCGCCGGTCGTCGCGGTGGCCCCGGCGCTCGCCCGCAGCAGGGCGGCCTGGGCCGCGGGGCGGCTCTCGGGGGAGAACAGGCCGACCAGGGGCTCACCCGCGACCTCGCGGGGATCGGTGCCGAGCAGGTCTCGCGCCCCCCGGTTCATTCCGACGATGCGGCCCTCCTCGTCGAGCACCACCACCCCGTCGGTGACCGCGTCGAGGATCGCCGTGGTCTCGCGCAGGTTGGCGTCGCGATGGGCGAGGTGGACCTCGGCCGCCGCCAGCGACTGGGCCGGATCGGCATCGGGCAGGCGCCGGATCGTCAGCAGGCTCGCGGGCGCACCGTCCCATTCGATCACCCCGGCGCTGACGCCGACCGGCACGCTGCCGCCGGTCCGGGTCGCGAGCGCGATCGGCGCGTCCTCGCCGGGGCCGGTGAGGGCGGAGGGGTCGCGGCCGCGGAAGATCACACCCGGGCCGCCGGCCGCCGCCAGGGCCTCGGGGCTGTCGTAGCCCGACAGGGTCAGGAGGTGGCGGTTGGCAAGCAGCACCTCGTCGCCGCGATGGACCAGGAGCCCGACCGGCAGCCGCTCGACGAGGCGGGCCAGCATCGCCTCGTCGCCGCGCTCGGGCCACCGCGCCAGGGCCTGCGCCCCCCGGAACGGCGTCACGGCGCCCCGGGTCGGCGCCCCGTGCTGGGCCGGGGAGGAGGGCGGTGCGGGCTGAGGATTCTCCGGATCGCCGGCGAAGCGCGCGCCGAGCGCCCGGGCGATCTCCCGGAACGCCGCGTGCTCGTTGAGGGACAGGGCGGCGGTGCGGGGCTGCTCCTCTGCCGGGGGCTCCTCTGCCGGGGGCTCCTCTGCCAGGGGCTTCTGCGCCGGGGGCTCCTCGTCGGAAGCGGCCGGCGCCTCGGGCGGGGAGGCGGCGGGCGGAGCCGGCGGCGGAGCGTCCGTGTGGGAGGATGCTTCGAGCGGCGTCGGCTCGGCCGGAGGCGCCTGCGGCACCGTCGCGTCGGGTGGCGTCGCGGGCGGAGAGGAGGGCCGGGTGCCGAAGCCCCAGCTCATCCCGAGATGCGCGAAGGGCGCCGCCATCAGGCCGGCGAACTCCGCCATGGTGGCCCCGGCGAGCGAGGCGAGGTCGGGCGCATCCGGATCCGGTGCGGAGGCCGGGTCGGGGCGGGGCGCGGCCTCCGGCTCGGCCCGAGGCGGTGCGACGGGCTCCCCGGCGGGAAGGCGCCCGATGGCGATCACCGCCGCGGCGCGCTCGCGCAGGCTCGGGCGGAGCGGCTTCGGCTCGGCCGCCTCCGGCCGGTCGGCCGCCGGGACGATCCGGTCCGGATGGACGACCCCGAAGCCGCTGAAGCCCGCGAAGGTGCGGCCGGCGCCGAGGCGGGGCGCCCCCGAGAGATCGACCGTGACGGCATTCCGGGTGCCGGCGATGCGCCAGCGCACCGGCACGGCCCGGAAGGTGTGCCGCTGCGCCAGAGCCTCCGACAGGACCGGCTCGGCCTCGACGGGGCCGGCGAGGAGGTCGTCCCAGCTCCGGCCGACCGGGGAGGCGCCGACCGTCTCGGGCAGCCGCCCCGTCACCTCGACGAGGCAGCCGCGGGCGTCGCTGCGCCACAGGAAGCGCAGGCCGGGCGTGGGATGGGGTGCCGGCTCCGGCGGAGCCGGCACCGGTTCGGGCGCGGGTTCGGGAAGGGATACAGGGGCCTGGCTCGGCTCGGCGGCCGGACCCGTCGGGGCCTGACCCCGGCGCGCGCGGCGCGCGGGCAGCGGGTCGATGATCGCGACGGCGAGGCCGGACTCGCCCTCCGGCAGGGGGGCGGGCAGGCAGGCGCAGAGCAGGGGCGGGGCGAGGCGCCCGGCGAGGCGCAGGCGCTCGAGCCGCGGCTGCACCGTCCCGACGGGCAGGCTCAGGGAGCCGCGCAGCTGCGCCGGAAGGCTCAAGGACGGGTCGATCCGCCCATCCGGACCGGCGATCGTCTCGCGCAAGGGCGCAGCGGCCGGCGAGGCGTGGAGCAGCTGCGTGGCGGTGCGGTCGAGGAGCAGGAACGCCCGATCGACGCCGGCAATTCGCTGGGCGAAGGCCGGAACGGCCCGCAGGGCCTCGATCGTCGTCTCGAAGAGCACGTCCCGACCCACTGCCTCTCCCCACGCCACCGCCGCACCCGCCGGACGATCGATTCCCCGACCGGTCCGATGCGAGAACCAGACCGACCCAGCCTGCTTTAAACCAACTGACCCATTCTCGCACCGGCACGAAATGCGCAGTCGCCGCGTTATCTCGCCGTCAACCTTAACGACCACCGGAAAAGGTGGCATTTCGCCCGAGACATGCTATTGTGCGGTGCACAATACGTGCCGGGCTCACAGCGTGCCGCGCCAAGGGCCGCGTCAAACATTGAGGAGACGAACATGACCCAGACCCCGAATTACGAGATCCCGACCGAGATGCGGGACTTTGCGGAGAAGAGCGTCGAGCAGGCCCGCAAGGCGTTCGATTCCTTCCTCGGTGCGGCGCGCAAGACCGCCGACACGCTCCAGGGCTCGGCCGAAATGGCCCGCAACAATGCCCAGGACGTGTCGAGCCGCGGTTTCTCCTTCGCCGAGCAGAACGTGAACGCCGCGTTCGACCTCGCCCAGAAGCTCGTCCGCTCGAAGGACGTGCAGGAGGCGATGCAGCACCAGGCCGAGTTCGTGCGCAGCCAGTTCGCCTCCATGCAGACGCAGGCCCGCGAGTTCGGCGGCCTCGCCCAGACCGCGATGCAGCAGAGCGCCGAGAACGCCAAGCAGGCGATGCAGCAGGGCGCCGAGCAGGCGCGCAACGCCATGCAGCAGGGTGCCGAGCAGGCGCGCCAGACGATGCAGAAGGGCACCGACGCCGCCCGCAGCGCCACCGACCACGCCGCCAAAGCCGCCAAGGACGCCGCGTCCTAAGACGCGCCTCCCGGCCGACCCGGCACGGCGATGGCCGCGCTCCGCGAGGGGCGCGGCCTTTTTCGCGTCGGCGTGGCACCGGCCAGCGGCCGTCCCGCAGGGCCGTCCACGAAACAAAGACGCGCGGGCCTTCGCTTCTCCCCACCCGCGGCGGAGGAGACGCTCGCGCCTCATTCACCCTCGATCCGGGTATTCCCGAGCCACGCACCGGGGCCTGGGGAGACCTGGCGCTCACACGGCATCCGGCGCCTTGTTGCGGTGCAGCGGGCCGATGCCGACCTCGATCTCCTCCAACTCGTCATCGGTATCGAAGTCGCCAGCGCCAGACCGGTGAGGCGGCGGATCGCAGGTGCGGATCAGCCGGACGATCTGCATCGCCCGGTCGGCGCAGTCGGGCGAGATGCGGGCGATGTCCTCCGCGAGTTCGAGGACCGCGTCGAGGGTGCGCTGCCACTGGGCCGAGGTGGTCACGGCGGATCTCCCTGGCTTCGATCCGTAAGGCTCGATCTCGCGGCGGGCCGGCCGCGATTTGCCGGGCCGCGGCGGTTCGGCTACCGATGCGGCACCGGGGGGCCCCGCTCGCGGCGTCCCGCACGGTAACTCCCCGCCAGAGAGGAACGCAATGATGCGAGGGTTCGTTCGCGCCGGCCTGTCGTCGGCCGTCCTTTTGATCGCGGTCCTGACCGGCTCGGCGCACGCGCAATATTACCGGGAGGACACGGCGCCCGGCTACGGCTACGACCGCTACGAGCGCCCGCCGCCGCGGCGCGCGGTCGGCTACAATTGCGATGCGGTGCAGCGCGGCTTCACCGGCCCGCAGCCATATTCCTGCCCGCTGCCCGGTCCGCGGCCGCTCGGCGCCCGCTGCTTCTGCGACGTGCCGATCGCGAGCTTCAGCGCGCCGCAGCCGCCGGCCCCGGGCCGCGTGGTGCCGTAAGGCAGGCAGCAAGCCGCCGCGTGGCGGTTCCCGTCGAACGAAAAAAGGGCCGCCCGAGGGCGGCCCTGTCCGGATCGAGAGGTGAGCCCGGCGGGCGCTTAGTTCAGCACCACCACCTTGGCGCCGACCTTGACCCGCGAATACAGGTCGGTGACGTCGTCGTTGGTCATGCGGATGCAGCCGGAGGACACGGCCTGGCCGATCGTGTCGGGCTCGTTCGAGCCGTGGATGCGGTAGAGGGTGCCGCCGATATACATGGCGCGGGCGCCGAGCGGGTTGTCGATGCCGCCGGCCATGTAGCGCGGCAGGTCGGGGCGGCGGGCCAGCATCTCCCGCGGGGGCGTCCAGGACGGCCATTCCCGCTTGGCGGTGATCGTCTTCGTGCCCGACCAGGTGAAGCCCGGACGGCCGACGCCGACGCCGTAGCGCAGGGCCATGCCGTCGCCCAGGACGAGGTAGAGCCGGCGCTCGGCGGTCGAGACCACGATCGTGCCCGGCGCGTAGGCGCCGTTGAACGGCACCAGCTCCCGTGGGATCGGGGCGACCTGCGCCTGATCGGTGCTGCCGGCGGCCTGACCCTGACCGTACTGGCCCTGGCCGTAATAGCCCTGGCTGCGCGTGCTCGGCGCGCCGTAAGGCTGGCCGGCGTAGTAATCCTCGCCGGGATTGGCGTCGAAGGGATCGTAGGGCGCAGCCTTGGCCGGCGCGGAGGCAAGCACGCACACGCTCAGAGCGCCCGCCAGGGCGGTAGCGAAGATCTTCATGGCCGGAGCCTTACCTCAGCAGTTACCTTTGCTGTACAATGCTGTCCCGGCTCAGTGGTTCCCGGTTAAAGCGACGCTAACGGCGTAGGTGGAGTACCGACTTCGGTGGAACGGTTCACGATCGGTTGACCGGCTCGGCGGCATCCGAGCGATGGGGTGCCACGGACGGCCGGGCAGGTCAGGTCACCTCGTCGGTATGGACTTGGAATCCGGCGAGCAGCGAGGGGCCGAAGATGGTCGAGATCGCTACGTCGGTGGCGTCGCGCCCTCGGGCCATCAGGATGCGGCCGATGCGCGGCCGGTTGTGGCGCGCATCGAACGTGTACCAGCGCCCGCCGAGATAGACCTCGAACCAGGCGGAGAAGTCCATCGGGTCGGGCACCGCCGGCACGCCGATATCGCCGAGATAGCCGGTGCAGTAGCGCGCCGGGATGTTCATGCAGCGGCAGAAGGCGACGGCCAGATGCGCGAAGTCGCGGCAGACGCCTTCGCGCTGGTTGAAGCCGTCGAGGGCGCTGCGGGTGGCGTCGGCGCGCTGGTAGTCGAAGCGGATGTGGTTGTGGACGTAGTCGACGATGGCCTGGACCCGGGCCCAGCCTTCCGGCGTGCTCCCGAAGAGCTGCCAGGCGGTGTTCGACAGCTTGTCGGTGTCGCAGTAGCGGCTGCCGAGGAGGTAGACCATCACGTCGTCGGGCAGGTCCTGCACCGGGTGCTGCATCGCGTCCGGGGCGACCTCGTCCGGCCGGCCGCTATCCTCGACCAGGAAGTCGGCCGAGATGGTCAGCCGTCCCGGCGGGGCGAGGATGCGGGTGCAGGTATTGCCGTAGCGGTCGGCGTAGTCGCGCGCCGGGACCGGCGGGTCGAAGCGCATCGCCGGCGGGGTGAGGCAGTCGCCGAGCCGGGAGGGATGCACGCTGAGCATCAGCAGCATCGGCGTCGGGGCCGGGGAGTCGAAGGTGATCGCGTACCCGGTCCGGATCCTCATGGCGGTTCTGGCTCCCGATGCTGCCGATGGAACGATGCCATCGGTACAACACAGGGTAAGGCCCCGGCACCGCCGTGGGTTGCGCGAAGAATCGGCAGGAACTGAACGAAGTTTCGCCGCTCCGACCAATCCGCGACCAGGATCTCAGCGGCCGGATGCGCCCGCTCGCCGGAAGCATGCTCGCCGGCCACGCATCCACGTCAGCTGCGCCGGGCCCGGGCCTCGAAGGCTTCCGCTATCGTGTCGTCATGGCGCCCCAAGGTCTCGAGCCGATCGGCCCGCCGGCTCTGCTCCAGGCTCTCCTCGCCGGGGCTCAGCTCGGCGAAGACCCGCGCCTGCTCGGCCTGCTGGCGGTGGCGCTCCGCCTGCTCGCGGAAGAAGGCCGCCTGCTGTCCCGCCGTCGCGGCGTATTCCGCCCGGTAGCTGTCGCGCTCGTTCGTCTTCATCTCCAGATCCCCCGATCTGACCGGCCGGTTCCTGCGGCCTCCGACCTCCGGAGGCCGCGCGGCGCTCGCCTGCGCGACCGTCCCACGGACATTAAGGCACGAAGATCGTCCCGATCAAACCCACCGGCAAACCCGCGGAACGGCAAGCCGGGCGGCGGGAGCGTCGGCCAGCCCTCGGCAGATCTGCGTCGGCAGGCCAATGCCTCGTCCGCTCGTTTTATGATGATGTTGCAGATGCTTGCAGCAAAACCGGCCACCACGTTCGCAGCATCTGCTCAGCCCACGGGCGGGCGCGGCGTGCGGGCCGCCTGCTCGGCGAGGGCCAGCAGGTCGGGCGCCCGGTCGAGCGGCACCGCCTGCGGCGGCAGCCGCGCCTCGGGCACGCGGGCCTCGGGCCGGGGCGGCTGCGCCACGACGAGATGGATGGTCGGCCAGAGCGTCGCGACCGCCCGGGCGAGCCCCGCCCCGTCGAGCGCGCCGTCGCGCTCGGTCGGCAGGCCGATCAGCACCAGGGCGATTTCGCCGCCATGCCGGCGCAAGGCCTCGAGGCCCGCCTCCGGATCGAGGCAGCGGATCGTCTCGAGGCCCGCCCGCGCCAGCAGCGCCGCGGCTTCGCCCGCCCCCGGCACGTCGCCGACCAGCAGGGCGAGCCGGCCTGCAGGGATTCCGGAAGGGATCCCCGTCGAAGGTCCGGCGGAGGCCTGCCCGCCATGGCCCGCCTGCCCGGCATGGCCGTTCCCCAGGCCCGCCCTCGTCTCGCGCCATTCCAGCTGGCGCAACAGGGCGCTCAGGCGCTCCGGCACCGCCTCGGCCACCAGGCCGTCATAGGCCGCGGCGAGTCCCGCCCCGAGGGCGTCGAGGGAGAGGGTAGGTGTCAATTGCGTGCCGCCCATCCGGCACCCGGCGCCCGCCGCGCCCATCGTCACCTCCTGAACCATTCGTCTCGCTCAGGAGGATAAGCCCCGACGCGCGGCGAGGTTTCCCCAGCAGGAGACGAACCGGCAAGGCTTTTTCTCACGCTCTCAGGGGGTATCGGCGGCGTAGGCCATCACGCCCATCAGGGCGCCGACGTCGCGATAGCGGGCGCCGCGGGTGCTCATCATCGCCTCGAACTTGTCGTGGACCTGCGCCACCGTGAGGCTGCGGGCCTTCCGGCGGCCGACGCGCTCGTAGAAGATCGGGCGGTTGGCCTTGGCGGGTTTCGGCAGCAGGGCGGCCGCCTCGGCCTTCGGCTCCTCGACCACCTTGGCCATGAAGCGTTCGGCGTCGTCCGGCCCGAGGAAGTGGGCAAGGTAGGTCTCGCCGAGGGTGAGGTCGCGGCCGATCCGGGCAGCGATGCGGGCCGCATCGCGCTTCAGCATCTCGCCTGCCATCAGGGCGGCCAGGGAGGGATCGCGGCGCAGGTCGAGGATGCGGGCGCGCTCCGCGGCGTCCGTGACGGCGTTGTCCTCGCCGATCAGCCCCGCCTCGCGGGCATAGCCGTGCTGGGCACCGAATTCCCGCATCACCTGCAGCCAGGTGCGCTCGATGAACTGGTAGAGGCCGGTGGCCGAGGAGGTCCGGGCCTGGACCTCGGTCAGGAAGCTCGACTCCTTGTCGGCCACCGCCATCAGCAGCACCGGGTCGGTGCGCACGGTCGCGGCGGCCCGCACGATGGTCTGGACGAGGTGGCGGCGGATCCGCATCGGCCCGAAGCTCAGCACCTCGTTGGGGTCGCCCCCGGTGCTGGCCGCCAGGAGGTCGTCATAGGAGACCCGGTCGACGCCCGCCGAGCCGAGGGCGGTGTCGAGGTCGTGCACCGGCTCGCGCAAGGGCGCCATCGTGGCGGTGTCGCGGGCGGGGGACGGCTGGACCCTGGCGGTCTGAATTTTGGGCGTCGGCATCACCAGGAGGTCGGCCATCATGGTGACGGCCGGGCGGGCCGCCATCAGGTCGGCGCCGTACTGGTGCAGAAGGGCGGAGAGGCCCGCCGCGAAGCACCCCGCCGCGAGCAGCGTCCGCGCCATGACGGGCACGCCGCCATGCGCGGCACGGGTGCCGAGCGAGAGGACGTCTCCGTGAGCCCCCGCCATCCGCAGGCCGCCCCGTAGTGCCGGTCCGTCCGCTCGACGCTGCATGTGATGGTTCGCCCCAGTTTCCACGCCTGTGAGACGCAAGAAGCCGGTGAGATGTGGCGATAAAACGGCGACGCTCGCAGAGCTCAGCGTCGCTTCACATAAGCTTCGCCGTAGGGAGCACCGAGCATTCGCGCCTCGTTACGGTCAAGCTTGACCTGCGGAACCAGGCCGGTGACTGTGCCGGGCGATGCTGCGGTGCAGCGACGGACGCGGCTCTCAGCGCGCGGCCGGCTGGACCGCGGTGTCGCGGTCGCGCTGGCGCTTGTTGGCCTGGTGGCGGCCGACGGCGCAGCCCGCAGCCGCACCCGCGAAGGTGTGGCCGACCGCGTGGCCGGCGATGCCGCCGACGACCGCTCCCTTGATGCAGCCCTTGGCTTCGGCGGCCCCGGCGAACCCGGCCAGGCCCACGGCCAGAACGGTTCCGGCGATCATCTTGCGCATGGTGGTCTCCCGTACGTCACGTGATGGACGGGGCTGAACAGCGCAGGTCGCGATCCGGTTCCATCACGTGCCGCGTGAGCCGACGCGCGATCATGTTCAGTCATGGGCGAGGACGTAGATCTGCAATGCGATCTCGACGGCGAGCAGGAGCGCGATGACGGCGAGCAGCAGGGCCAGCACGGCCTGGCCGCGGGTCTCGAACAGCGCCAGGGCCTTGGCGCCCATGCTCCCCAGCGAAGGCGTGACCGTCGCGGCCGACACGGGAACCGGGGCGGGAGCGGAGGCGGGACGCAGCGTCTCAGGGGGCCGGGGGTCCTCCTCGGCCTGCGGCTCGAAGCTCGGGCGGTAGGCGCCGACCGGCACCAGGATCCGGACCGGCCAGCGCCGGCCCTCCTCGGCATAGACCTCGTCGAGGACGCGGCGCAGGCGCCCGGCCTCGACCCGCACGCTCGGATCGTTGCTCGCGTCGAAGCTGTCGGCCCGGCCGAGGGCCTGGGTGGCGATGCTGTAGGCCTTGATGGCCTCGCCCCGTCCCGCCAGTTCCTCCTCGACGATGTAGCTCAGGAAGGCGGCCAGCTTCTGCGACCGCCGGAACGCGGGCGCGCGCAGGCAGCCGTCGAGGCTGCGGCGCACGGCTTCGGCGGAAACCGTGTCCGTGCTGGTCTCTTCGTTCATCACCTGTCAGTCCGGTCCGCAATGTCGTGCGGGATTGGCAATACAAGTTTTCGCACGAAAGGTTGCACCATACGTTATGCGTAACGACACGCGCCGCGCGACCTCGTCGCATTGAGGCGCGACGCCGTAACGGGTGCTGAACCGCCGTCCTGATCGTTGCGACCTGGTGCCGCGCCCGCCGGTCCGACTGACGCGGCGGGCTTCACGCCACCACGGCACGTGCCGCATTCCTCTTCGGCAACGGGTCGGAGGAGTTCGCGCGGCGCCCTTAACCGATCGCTAACCATAAGCGGTCGAGAATCGGGCAAAGCTGACCGCACCGAGGTGATCCATGGCCCAGCATCAGACCCGCCCGCTGCCCACGGCGTTCGCGCGCTACCCGATCCCGCTCGAGCTGCTCGCCGTCCTGCACCGGGCCAGCGAGGACGATGTCGATGCCCTGGTCTCGCGCATGCCGGAGACCGGACGGGCGCGGCTGGCGGCCTATTGCACCGACAAGGATCACCTGCACCGGCTCGGGCTGCGCATCGCGGGTACCTGCGACGAGGCCGCCCTGGTGCGGGTGGTCGGGGCCGATGCGGGGGCGAGCCTCTATGCCCTGTCACGCCCGGCCGAGGTGTTGCCGAGCTGAGGCGCCGGCGACCGCCGGTCCGGACATCCCGCTCTCTCACCGTCGAGGGGCTGCGCCACGCGGCCCCTCGTCGCGTTGGTGCCCTATGGCGCCGGCGTGTCGGCCCGGGGGATGCCAGCCTCTCCCGGCCTCGCAGCCAAGAAAAAAGGCCGCTCTTGCGAGCGGCCCGAAGTCTAGGGAGGAAACGCCCAAAGAGGGCAGCAAGGCCGCGACGCCATCGCGACCGTGCGATGCACAAACTAGCGTGCGTCGCACAAAACGCAAGCGGAATTTTCGAATTCGACCGCGGTCGAAACGAGTGGCAGCGCTGTCACCCCGGCACGCTTTCGAATCCGGGTTTCGGATCAGCGCGTTCGCGAAGATCGGGGCGTCGTGCCGCAGCCCAATGGCGAGGGATGGAGCGAGGAACCGGGGAAGTGCGGTGGTTGTTGAGCGGGAAGAACAACCTTCGGAGGAAATTCGATGACACGCTTTACCGCGCTCGGTGCCGGACTCTTCCTGCTCGCTGGGACGCTCGGCGCAGCTGCCGGTCCCTGCGCGCCCGGTCAGACCGCGCAGAAGATGGATAAGAGCTCGAACGTCGATCCGCCCTCCACCGCCTCGGTCACGCCCGGCGCGAAGGCCGAATCGCCTGGCACCGTCGGGGCGATGCAAAATCTCGGCTCGCAGACTGCGACCTCGCCGGCCGACGTCAGCCGGCAGTCGAAGGGCGACAAGACCGCCGCGCAGCAGGCCAACGACTGCTGACGCAAGTCCCGCCGGCACCGTGACCATGGCGCAGGCTCCTCCCGCGGGGGCCTGCGCTTCGCGTCGCACGCTGGCATCGTCTGCCGCAGTTGCATCCGGGCCGCGTTCCGCGCGTTGGCCCGAGACGGCCCGACGCGCCGCCCGGCAAGGCGTCGCCGGGCAAGAGCGCTCGTCAAGAGAGGAGGAGAGACATGGCCGACAGGACACCCGAGATGGCCCGGGCCCAGATCGCCTATGCGCTGCAGGCCAAGCGCGAGTCGCTGGCGGCGGCGTCCGAGGCGCTGCGGGCCTCGCCCGAGGACGGCGAGGCCCGGCGCCATGTCGAGCGGCTGACCGAGGATGTCGGCCGCCTGGAGATCCAGCTGCGCGGCGCGGCCTGACCGGCCCCAGGCCAAGGGGCAGGCGACGTGCGTCAGACGACAGGCGCGCCCTTCAGATAGCCCTTCACCCGCAGGTACTCCCGCAGGACGAGGCAGATCGCTTCGCCGCGGGAGAGCTGCTCCACCGCGGCGAACTCGGTCAGCGCCTGCGCGAGGTCGTCCGGGATGTGGAACGCCTCCTCCTCCCGGACGATCTCTGGCGGATCGCCGGCGGCCGGGAGGGAGGTCTCGGCAATGTCGGTCATCGGGCGCCTCCGGTTCGTCACCGGGTATCGTGTCAAGAGCAGGATCGTTCCGCTCCACCCATCGGCTTAACCCCGATCGCGAAGGGCGGGGGCGGTGCCGCACCGGATGGCGCGCTTGCCCGGCCGAGGCTGCATGGCAGACGATCGGCGGAGCGCCCGGACCGATCGGGCAGGGCGGATCCGGCAGGGCGGATCCCAGCGGAGGAGATGGGCATGGGACGGACCGCGCTGCCGGAGCCGAGGCGCATCGCCGGGATGGCGGGCCTCGCCTGCCTACCGGTGCTGGTCTGGCTGTCCTGGATCCCGAAGGACTGGGAGTTGCGCACCGGCACGGTCGGTCAGCTGGAGCACCTCGTCGCCTATGCGGGCACGGCCGGCCTCCTCGGCCTCGGCTTCCCCCGCCTGCCGGCCTGGCGGCTCGGCCTCGCACTCACCCTCCTCGCGGGCATCCTCGAGGTCGGGCAGATCTGGGTTCCGGGCCGCACCGCGCAAGCGATCGACTTCGCGGCGAGCGCGGGCGGCGCCCTGCTGGGGCTCGCCGTCGCGCGCACCGTCGCCGGCCGCCGGATCGCGGCCGGGTCGAGGGCCTGACCCCCGGCATTGCCGTCAGGCCCGAACGCTGCCCTCAGGCAGCCCGCACCATCCGCGGCCGGGCCGGCCGCGAGGCCAGCCGCACCGGCTCCTCCGGCCCGCGCACGGTGAGGGCGAGGCTCACGGTCATGACGGCAGTGCCCGCCCGGTCGCGGACCCGGACCTTCAGGTCGGAGAGATCGGCGCCGGGCAGGCCGGCCCCGGCGAACTCGATCGCCGTCCGGGTCGCCTCGCCGCGGATCTCGTCCTGGCTGCAGAGAATCAGCCCGATATCGTCCTGGCACTGCCAGGCCCCGGCGCTCAGATCGAAGAAGTAGCGCTGCACACCGTCCTCCCCTCGTTCCGGGGAAAGATGTGCACAGACCTCCTGGCCAATGCTTTAACAAATTTGAAAGGATTGGTTCGGATCGATCCGCCCGATCGAGGCGCGTTGCGCCGGGGCTTCGATCCGCGAGTGTCCGTGGTACCGCCACCCCGGCTCGAACGGGGGACCTCTAGATCCACAATCTAGCGCTCTAACCAACTGAGCTATGGCGGCTCGCGACGGGGGGCTGTGTAGTCCGGCCGGAGCGCCGTGGCAAGCGCCGATCCGAGCCTTTCGCGTCGAAAGGACGGGAAACTGCGCCGGCTACCGCCGCAATGGCGATCGACCGGCCGGCCTTCGCGCCCTAAACCGCTGCCGGCGCCCGCCGATTCCCTGAGAGCCCGCCCCGACGGTCCGATGACGCCGAAATCCGAGACGGTCCGCCGCTCCCTCACGGAGAGCGCCCTCGTGCTGGCGCCGGGCGCGCTGCGCGCCTGGGTGCGCGGCGGCGAGATCGGCCTGATCCTGCTCGCCGCCCTGGTCGGCTGCGTGTCGGGGCTGCTCGTCAGCGCCATGGGCTGGGCGGCGCAAGCGGCGCACGAGTGGCTGTTCGGCCTCGATCTCGACGAGCGCCTGAGCGCGGCGGCCCACGTGCCGCTCCTGGTGGCGCTCGGCGTGCCGGCCCTGGGAGGTGCGCTGCTCGGCCTGGTGATCTGGCTCGGCAGCCGCGTGCGGCGGGTGCCCGGCAGCCCGGTCATCGACCCGATCGAGGCCAATGCCCTCCATGGCGGCCGGCTCTCGCTGCGGGATTCGGTGCTGGTCGCGGTGCAGAACCTGATCTCGAACGGCTGCGGCGCCTCCGTCGGGCTCGAGGCCGGCTACACCCAGATCTCCGGCGGGGTCGCCTCGCGGCTGGGCTTGAGCTTCGAGTTGCGCCGCAACGACATGCGGGTCCTGGTCGGGTGCGCGGCGGCCGCCGCCATCGCGGCGGCGTTCGGGGCGCCGCTCACGGGCGCGTTCTACGCCTTCGAGCTGATCATCGGCACCTACGCCATCGCCTCGCTGACCCCGGTGGTGACGGCGGCGCTCGCCGGCGCCTTCGTGTCGCGGGCGGTCCTCGGGCACCAGACGGTCATCACCCTCGGGGCCACCCCAGCCGTAGGCCCGGCCGACTACCTGCCGACGCTCGGCCTCGGACTCATCTGCGCCGGGCTCGGCATCCTGATCATGCAGGGCGTCACGCTGGTGGAGGAGGGGGTGCGCCGCACGAAGGTGCCGCCGCTGGCCCGGCCCATCCTCGGCGGCCTCGCGGTCGGGGCTCTGGCCCTCGTGGCGACGCCGCAGGTCCTCTCGGCCGGGCACGGGGCGCTCCATCTCAACCTGACGGAGGACGGCGCCACGGTCGGCGCGGCCGGGCTGATCCTGATCTTCCTCGCCAAGGCGCTGGCCTCGGCGATCTCGATCGGCACGGGGTTCCGCGGCGGGCTGTTCTTCGCCTCGCTCTTCCTCGGCGCGCTCGCCGGCAAGATCTTCGTGATGCTGGCCCCGCCCCTCGTCGCGATGGTGCTGCCGCCGGTGACCTACGCGGTGGTGGGGATGAGCGCCCTCGCCGTCGCGGTGATCGGCGGGCCGATGACGATGACGTTCCTGGCCCTCGAGGTGACGGGCGACTTCCCCATCGCCAGCCTGGTGCTGGTGGCGGTGATCGCCTCCTCGCTCACGGTGCGCAAGACCTTCGGGTATTCCTTCGCGACGTGGCGCTTCCACCTGCGCGGGGAGTCGATCCGCAGCGCCCACGATGTCGGCTGGATCCGCAGCCTGACGGTCGGCCAGCTGATGCGCCGGGAGGTGCGCACGGTGCGCAGCGACACCACGCTCGCGGCGTTCCGGCGCGCCTTCCCGCTCGGCTCCGGCACCCAGGTCGTCGCCGTCGACGAGGCCGGGCTCTATGCCGGCATCGTGCTGGTGGCCGAGGCCCATGCCGCGCCGATCGACGACAAGGCCGACGAGACCCGGGTCGCCGACCTCCTGCGCTACCGCGACCAGGTGCTGGTGCCGCAGATGAACGCCAAGGAGGCGGTCGCCCTGTTCGACAAGTCCGAGAGCGAGGCCCTGGCCGTGGTCGAGAGCCGCGAGGCCAAGCGGGTGATCGGCATCCTGAGCGAGAAGCACACCCTCAAGCGCTACAGCGACGAACTCGACCGCCAGCGCAGGGCGAGCGTCGGAGAGGTGGCGTGAACGGCGATTGACCGGCAGGTCCGGATGCGCGACGGCGGGGGACCACAACAGGAGGAGACACCCATGCCGTCAGCCCAGCGCACCTACCGCATCGCCGTGATCCCCGGGGACGGCATCGGCAAGGAGACGGTGCCGGAGGGCGTGCGCGTTCTGGAGCAGGCGGCCAAGCGCCACGGCTTCACGCTGCAGCAGGACTGGTTCGACTTCTCGTCCTACGACTACTACGCCAAGCACGGCCGTATGATGCCGGAGGACTGGAAGGCGCAGATCGGCGGGCACGACGCCATCTTCTTCGGCGCCGTCGGCTGGCCGGAGAAGATCCCGGACCACGTCTCGCTCTGGAACTCGCTGATCCTGTTCCGGCGCGAGTTCGACCAGTACATCAACCTGCGCCCGGTCCGGCTGATGCCCGGCGTGCCGAGCCCGCTCGCCGGCCGCAAGCCCGGCGACATCGACTTCTGGGTCGTCCGCGAGAATACCGAGGGCGAGTATTCCTCGGTCGGCGGCCGCATGTTCCAGGGCACCGACCGCGAATTCGCCGTGCAGGAATCGGTCTTCACCCGCCGCGGCACCGACCGGGTGCTGAAATTCGCCTTCGAGCTGGCGCGCAGCCGGCCGAAGAAGCACCTGACCTCGGCCACCAAGTCGAACGGCATCTCGATCACCATGCCGTACTGGGACGAGCGGGTGCAGGAGATGGCGCGCCACTATCCCGATGTCGCCTGGGACAAGTACCACATCGACATCCTGACGGCGCATTTCGTGCTGCACCCGGACTGGTTCGACGTGGTGGTGGCCTCCAACCTCTTCGGCGACATCCTCTCCGACCTCGGCCCGGCCTGCACCGGCACGATCGGCATCGCGCCCTCGGGCAACATCAACCCGGACCGGGACTTCCCGTCGCTGTTCGAGCCCGTCCACGGCTCGGCGCCGGACATCGCCGGCCAGGGCATCGCCAACCCGATCGGCCAGATCTGGTCCGGCGCGATGATGCTGGAGCATCTGGGTGAGAAGGAGGCCGCGGCCGAGATCGTCGCCGGCATCGAGCGGGTGCTGGCCGAGCGCACGCTGCGCACCCGCGACCTCGGCGGCAATGCCGACACGGCGGCCTGCGGGCTCGCGGTGGCGGAAGCGATCGGCTGACGGGACAGGGCGCCCGCCGCGACCCGGCGCCCGCTCCCCGGGCTCGCGAGCCCGGGGAGCGGGCGCGACGCGGAACCATTTCCCACACCTCTCCGTTGCGGCCCGGCACTCCAGCAACCCGCGCCCTCGGCCGCGCGGGTGCGGTGCCGGGAGAGGGTTCATGAGCAAGCTGAGTCGCGGCAAGGTGCTTCGCGGAACGATGACGGCTGCGGTGCTGGTGCTCGGCGCGGCCACGGCGTTCGCGCAGGGCGGCGCTGGTGGTGCGGGCGGTGGCGCCGGGGGTGCGGCCGGCGGGGCCGCGGGCGGCGGTGCCGGTGGTGCCGGCGGCGGAGCGGGCATGGGCGGTGCCGGCGGTGGCGCGGGCGGTGGTGCCGGTGGCGCGGGCACGGGGGCCGGCGGCGCGGGCATGGGGGCCGGCGGCGGCGGGGCGGGCGGTGCGGCCGGTCCCCGCGGCGGTGCCGGTGCGACCCAGCCCGGCGGCGGTGCCGGGCCGGCGGGCGGCGCGGGCCAGCAGCCGGGTGCCGCCGGTGGCCGCGCCGGCGGCGAGGGAGCGCAGCCGGGCACCGGCGGGCGCGGGGCCGAGCAGGGCGAGCGCGGCGGACGTGGAGCCGAGCAGGGTGAGCGCGGCGGCGCTGAACGTGGCGGAGAGAGAGGCGAGCGCGGGGAGCGGGGCGCGGAACGCGGTGAGCGTGGCACGGACCGTGGCGAGCGCGGCGAGCGTGGCGCCGAGAGGGGCGAGCGCGGCGGGGCCGAGCGGGGTGCCGAGCGCGGCGGCCGGTCGGAGGCCCGGGGCGCCGTCTCGCGCCTCGACACCACGAAGCGCACCGAGTTCCGCCAGACCATCGTGCGCTCCGGCGTGCGGCCGGTGACGAACGTCAATTTCAGCCTCAATGTCGGGACCGCGGTGCCGCGCTCGGTGACGCTGCATACCCTGCCTCCGGCGATCCTCACCCTGGTGCCGGCCTATCGGGGCTTCCGCTACGTGCTGGTGCAGGACGACATCGTCATCATCGATCCCGACACCTACGAGATCGTGGACGTGATCCCGGGCTGACGCGCAGCTGAATGGCCGGCTCAGGCGCCCTGCCTGAGCCGGAGGATGAACACCGCGAGCTCGGATTGCCGCGACACCCCGAGCTTGGCGAAGACCTGGCGCAGCTGCGAGCGTGCGGTCTCGTGGCGGATGCCGAGGCTCTCGGCGGCCTGGACCAGGGAGCGCGACCCGTCCATCATCAGGGCGAGCCGCACCTCCGCCGGGGAGAGCCCGAACGCGGCCAGGCGGTCCTGCCCGCCGTCCTCGGCGGCGGTCCGGCGCAGCACCAGGAGGGCGAGCTGGTCCGGCGCGAGCAGGCGCGCCATCCCGAGGACGCCACGCAGGTCCTGGCGCAGGCCGATCGCGGTGACCTGCCAGGCCTCCGCGCCGACCCGCACCGGCCCCGGCATGCTTCCCGGGGCCAGACCATCGCCGCAGGCGAGGGCCGCCTCGCGGGCCATCGCCCCGGCGAGGCGCGGGTCGCGCACATGGATCCGGTCGAGGGCGCCGACCCGCAGCAACTCGCCCGCGTCCAGGAGGGCCTGGCCGGCGCGGCTCGCCTCGACGAGGCGCAGGTCCCGCGTCACCACGAAGGCCGGGTCCGCCACCCGCTCGAGCAACGTCTCCCCGGCCGCGAAGGCGGCGCTGGCCGAGAAGCAGGCCCGGTTGGTCTCGATCGCCCGGCGCATCCGCGGCCCGATCCGCTCCATCACGCCGGCGAGCCGGCGGTGCTCGCGCGTCGCCCGGGCGAGGTCGTGCTGCAGGTTCAGCACCGCCAGGCGGCCGTCGGCGTCGATGAGCTTGATCCCGCTCGACGCCGTCATGCCGCCGAGGCGCGACAGCCAGTCATTGTAGAATTCGGTGCGGCGCAGGGCCGAGACCGGCATCCGCTCCTCGGAATGCATCGACACCATCGTGGGCGTCGACAGGACCACGGAGAGCCACGGGTTCACGGCGCCGTAATGCGCCTCGTAGGCCGCGATGACGCCGGGGTCCCAGCCCCATTGGACCAGGGGCAGGCCGGTCCCGGCGGTCGCGTCGACGACCTGGAGCGCCGGCAGCACCCCGGGCAGGAGGCGGCCGATCTCCGCCATCACGGCATCCCAGGCCGTGGGATCGCAGGCGGCGTGGTCGACCGCAAGGCCGATCTCCTCGCTCGCCCTTTGCACGCGTTCCGCCTCGCCCATCGCCGCCGGTTCCGACTGATCGACCGGGCTTTCGCGCCCGTCCGGCACGGTGTCACGGGGCCGGCGCGCGTGTCCAGAACCCAAGTCCCGAAACCAGGTCCGGAATCGCCGATTTCACGAGATGGGACAGCCTCTTCTTCGGGCATCTCGCCGCTTGCCCGCGGTGACGCGCGGGACTAGGGTCCCGCCCGCTCGAAGACCCGGACGGCCCAGCCTCGGCCCGACCGGGCGTTGTTCCAAGATTTCCTGTTTTTCCAAGCTTTCCGGAGTCGACATCATGGGCTTTCTGGCCGACGCCCTCTCGCGCGTGAAACCCTCCGCCACCATCGTGATGACCCAGAAGGCGCGGGACCTGAAAGCCCAGGGGCGCGACGTCATCAGCCTGTCGGTCGGCGAGCCGGATTTCGACACGCCCGAGCACATCAAGCAGGCGGCGATCGAGGCGATCCGCCGGGGCGAGACCAAGTATCCGCCGGTCTCCGGAATCGTGCCCTTGCGCGAGGCGATCGCCAAGAAGTTCAAGCGCGAGAACGGGCTCGACTACAAGCCGAGCCAGACCATCGTCGGCACCGGCGGCAAGCAGGTGATCTACAACGCGCTGCTCGCCACCCTGAACCCGGGCGACGAGGTGGTGATCCCGCGGCCCTACTGGGTGTCCTACCCGGAGATGGTCGGCCTGTGCGGCGGCACCCCGGTCTTCGCCGAGACCACGATGGAGACGAACTTCAAGCTCCAGCCCGAGGAGCTGGAGCGCGCCATCACCAGTAAGACCAAGTGGGTGATCCTCAACTCGCCCTCGAACCCCTCCGGCGCCGCCTACAGCCATGCCGAGATGAAGGCCCTGACCGACGTGCTGGTGCGCCATCCGCATGTCTGGGTGCTCACCGACGACATGTACGAGCATCTGGTCTACGGCGACTTCACCTTCGTGACCCCGGCCCAGGTCGAGCCGGCGCTCTACGACCGGACGCTGACCATGAACGGCGTCTCGAAGTCCTACGCCATGACCGGCTGGCGCATCGGCTACGCCGCCGGCCCCGAGCCGCTGATCAAGGCGATGGACTTCGTCCAGGGCCAGCAGACCTCGGGCGCCGCGACGATCTCGCAATGGGCGGCGGTGGCCGCCCTCGACGGGCCGCAGGACCACCTGGCGCAGTTCCGGGCCGCGTTCCAGACCCGGCGCGACCTCGTCGTGTCGATGCTGAACCAGACCAACGGCCTGCGCTGCCCGACGCCGGAGGGCGCGTTCTACGTCTATCCGTCCTGCGCCGAGCTGATCGGCAAGCGCACGCCGGAGGGCAAGGTGATCGAGACCGACGAGGATTTCGTCACCGAGCTGTTGATGGCCGAGGGCGTCGCCTCTGTGCACGGCTCGGCCTTCGGCCTCGGGCCCAACCTGCGAATCTCCTACGCGACCTCGAACCAGCTCCTGGAAGAGGCGTGCAGCCGCATCCAGCGCTTCTGCGGCTCGCTGCGCTGACCCGGCCTCACGGCCGAGTGCCTGATTCGACCCGGCGGGCCCGTGCCCGCCGGGTTTTTCGTGAGCGCGGTCAAGCTTTCCGGCCGGCGCGTTTAGACGCAAGCGCGGAGGCCCCATTCCGGTTGCCCCGCGGCCCCGGTCTGGCTTACACGGGCCGTCCTCGATGCCGGCGCGCCCGGAGGCTTCCGGAACCCATCCGGGCTGTGCGGCAAAGAGGTCGGCGATGACGGGGTGGGGCGGACCAGTTCTCTGCAACCCATTCCTGTGAGGCTCAGTGGGCCGAGCAGTCGCAGGAGCGTCACGGGTTCGGGGAACAGGAACCGCGACCCTGGCGCATGGCCCACCAGAGTTTCCGACGACTCGTCGGACTCCGCTCGTCGGCTCCCGTCGTCTTGGCGGCCCGAGGCTCCCGTTGTGGGACGTCCTGAGATCAGCTGCGAGGGGCCGCGCGTTAAGCATTGTGGCCCAAGACTAGCGGGACGGGCCGGATCGGCGGCCCGGCGAGATCGTGGGTCCCGACCAGCCATGTGGCGCCTCCTCACCGGCGGAATCAAAGTCATCATCGCGATCGCCGCGCTGACCACGGCCGCGAACTGGATCGCCCTGCGCGACAAGGACCGGGCGCCGAGCCCGGCCCTCGCGGCGGCGATCGATCCGGCCACCACCGGCGCCATTGCGGCTCGCAAGACCGAGGCTGCACCCGCCCGCCTCGACCAGCGCAGCCTCGGCCGGCTGATGTCCGAGGCGTCGGGGGATGCAAGGCGGCGCTGAAACCCGAGCGACCTGATCTGACGATCAGCGGGGACGGGTTCATCCTACCCGACCTCATCCTGAGGTTTTGGCGATCGAAGACCGCGCGATCGCAGGTCGCGGAGCCTCGAGGGAGGCCTTCAGACATCTGCGGGTTCGCCGGAGGCCGCCTTCGAGGCTGCTGCGCGGCACCTCGCGATCAGGTCGCGGATAGGATGGAGACGAGCAGCTTGGGGAGCGCGAATCTCGTTCGTGCTCCGCGTCGTCATTCTCGCGCCAGCACCACCAGCCACCCTGGCACGCCCACGCCGTTCTGTCGCCGGATCTCCGCCGGCTCCACGAGCGCGACCGCCAATCCCGCCGCCGCCGCATCCTCCCGCACGCTCGCGACCCCGTGGGCGTAGCGCCCATCCGCCCCGAGGACGGTGCTGCGCTCGCCCGGATGCCCCTGCACCGTGAAGGCGAACAGGCCGCCGGGAGCCAGCACCCGGGCGGTGTCCCTCAGCACCGGGCCGATCTCGCGCAGGTAGATGAACACGTCGGCCGCCACCGCGAGGTCGGCGCTCTCCGGCGGCTCGGCAAGCAAGACGTCCCGCACATCGCCCTCGTGCAGGCGGGCGTAGAGGCCGGTGCGCCGGGCCTCCGCCAGCATCCCGGGCGAGAGGTCGATGCCGGCGAGCGTGCCGGCGATCCCGTCGAGGGCCCGGGCCATCAGGCCGGTGCCGCAGCCGAGATCGAGGATCCGCGGAAAGAACGCCTCCGGTCCGCGCAGGCGCTCCAGGGCCGCCCGGATCAGCGCCGGGCCGCAATAGCCGAGACCTTCGACCAGATGGCGCTCGAAGCGGCCGGCATAGCCGTCGAACAGCGCCCGGATATAGGCCGGCGAGATCGCCTCCCCGGCCGCTTCGCCGAGCTCCGCCAGATGCAGGCGGGCGCCCAGAGCATCCTCCGGATCGAGGGCGAGGGCGGCCCGGAACGCCTCCGCGGCGTCCGCCCGCGAGGCCGGATCGGCGGCGCGGGCGCGGCCGAGCAGCAGCCAGGCCGGGCCGTAGCCGGGCGCGCGTTCGAGCACCTGGGCGGCAAGGTCGGCGGCGGCGCCCGCGTCGCCCTCGGCCAGGGCGGCCTCGGCCCAGGCGTAGCGGCGGTCGGCGAGGAGGTCGCCGGAGGAGCGGACGGGCGGGGGCATCAGGGGATTCCGGGGGGAGGGGACGGACGGGACGGGCCGCCTATATACCCAGCCCCGCGCCCGGGAAGAGGCTTCACCGTTCACGAGGATCGATGCCGTCGCGCCCCACCGATCTGCTCACCCTGACCCGCGAGGGGCTGTACTGCCCGCCGGGCGATTTCCACGTCGATCCGGTCCGCCCGGTGCCGCGCGCGCTCATCACCCACGGCCATGCCGATCACGCCCGGGCGGGCCACGGCGCCGTGCTGGCGACGCCCGAGACCCTGCGCATCATGGCGGTGCGCTACGGCGAGGACTTTTGCCGGACCCGCCAGGAGGCGCGGCTCGGCGAGGCGATCCGGCTCAACGACGTCACGGTGCGCTTCCACCCCGCCGGCCACGTCCTCGGCTCGGCCCAGATCGCGATCGAGCAGGGCGGCTGCCGGATCGTCAATTCGGGCGACTACAAGCGGGCGCGCGACCCGACCTGCCTTCCCTTCGAGGTCGTGCCCTGCGACGTGTTCATCACCGAGGCCACCTTCGGCCTGCCGGTCTTCCGCCATCCGGTGGCGCGGGACGAGGTGCGCAAGCTGCTCGATTCGGTGCGGCTCTTTCCCGAGCGCACCCACATCGTCGGCGCCTACGCACTCGGCAAGGCGCAGCGGGTGATGGCGCTCCTGCGCGAGGAGGGTTTTTCCGACCCGATCTACCTGCACGGCGCGATGGAGAAGCTGACCGAGCTGTACCGCCGCGAGGGCGTGCCGCTCGGCGAGACGATCAAGGTCGTGGCGGCGGAGCGGCCGAAGCTCGGGGGCAAGATCGTGATCTGCCCGCCCTCCGCCATCCAGGATCTATGGTCGCGCAAGTTTCCCGATCCGGTCACCGGCTTCGCCTCGGGCTGGATGCGGGTGCGGGCCCGCGCCCGCCAGAAGGGCGTCGAGCTGCCGCTCGTCATCTCCGACCACTCGGATTGGGACGACCTCTGCCGCACCATCCAGGAGACCGGCGCCGGGGAAGTCTGGGTCACCCACGGCCAGGAGGACGCCCTGGTGCATTGGTGCGGCACCCAAGGCATCCGCGCCAAGCCCCTGCACATGCTGGGCTATGGCGACGAGGGCGAGGCCGAGCCGGAGCCCCGGGAAGCGGGGAGCCCCCAGGACGCCGGGAGCCAAGGTGCGGAGACGGCCGCGTGAACGACTTCGCCCATCTCCTCGACCGCCTCGCCTACGAGCCGCGCCGCAACGCCAAGCTGCGCCTGCTCCAGGACTTCTTTCGCCATACCGCCGATCCGGACCGCGGCTACGCGCTCGCCGCCATGACCGGCTCGCTCAGCTTCCGCGAGGCCAAGCCCGGCCTGATCCGCGGCCTCGTCGAGGAGCGGGTCGATCCGGTGCTCTTTCGGATGTCGCACAACTACGTCGGCGACCTCGCCGAGGCCACCGCCCTGATCTGGCCGGGACGAGGGGACGAGCCGGGCCCGGGCCACAACAACCCGCCGGTACCCACCCTGTCCGAGGTGGTCGAGGCCTTGGGCACGATCGGCAAGGGCGAGCTGCCGGCGCGGCTCGCCGCCTGGCTCGACGCCCTCGACGAGACCGGGCGCTGGGCGCTCCTCAAGCTCATCACCGGGGAACTCCGGGTCGGCGTCTCGGCGCGGCTCGCCAAGACCGCTGTGGCGAGCCTCGGCGGGCACGAGGCCGATGCGGTCGAGGAGGTCTGGCACGGGCTCGCCGCGCCGTATCCCGAGCTGTTCGCCTGGGTCGAGGGCCGGTCCGGCCCGCCCGAATCGGTCAACCCGGCGCCGTTCCGTCCCGCCATGCTCTCGCACCCGATCGAGGAGGAGGCGGACCTCGACAAGCTCGACCCGGAGGCGTTCTCGGCCGAGTGGAAGTGGGACGGCATCCGGGTCCAGCTCGCCGGCGGGCACGACCGCGACGGCCGCCAGGTCCAGAAGATCTATTCGCGCACCGGCGAGGACATTTCCGGCGCCTTCCCGGACCTCGCCGAGGCGATCACCTTCTCGGGTTCCCTCGATGGTGAATTGCTGATCCTGCGCGAGGGCCGGGTGCAGAGCTTCAACGTGCTCCAGCAGCGCCTCAACCGGAAGGCGGTGACGCCGAAGCTCCTCCAGGACTTCCCCGCCCATGTCCGCGCCTACGACCTCCTCGCCGAGGAGGGGGAGGACCTGCGGCCCTTGGGCTTTTCCGAGCGCCGGGCCCGGCTGGAGCGTTTCGTCGCCGGGCTCGACCATGCCCGCATCGACCTCTCGCCCGTCGTTCCCTTCGCCGACTGGCCGGCCCTGGCCGCGGCCCGGGCCGATCCGGCCTCGGTCGGCGCCGGGCCGGATGCGGACGCGATCGAGGGCGTGATGCTCAAGCGCCTCACCAGCCCCTACCAGCCCGGCCGGCCCAAGGGCCCGTGGTGGAAGTGGAAGCGCGAGCCCTACCTCGTCGACGCCGTGATGATGTACGCCCAGCGCGGCCACGGCAAACGCTCGTCGTTCTACTCCGACTACACGTTCGGGGTCTGGCGCGAGGCGCCGGACGGGGCCGAGGAGCTGGTGCCGGTGGGCAAGGCCTATCACGGCTTCACCGACGAGGAACTGGCCAAGCTCGACCGCTACGTCCGCAACCACACCACCAAGCGCTTCGGCCCGGTGCGGGAGGTGGAGTACGGCGTGACGAAGGGGCTGGTGCTGGAGATCGCCTTCGAGGGCGTGCAGCGCTCGACCCGGCACAAGTCCGGCGTGGCGATGCGCTTTCCCCGCGTCAGCCGCATCCGCTGGGACAAGCCGCCGGGCGAGGCCGACCGGATCGAGGCGCTGGAGCGCATCCTGGCCCGCGGCGAAAAGGAAGTGCACCCCGGACGGGAGATCGCCGAATGAGACGCGTCGAGATGATCGCCCAGGGAGCGCTCGCCCGCCAGGCCACCGGGCGCCTCGTGGTCGACACGAAGGGGCAGGGCTTCACCGAGATCACCGACGCGGTCGCGGGCTTCGTCCGCGAGGCGGCCTTGCGCCACGGGCTGCTCACGGTGTTCTGCCGCCACACCTCGGCCTCGCTGACGATCCAGGAGAATGCCGATCCGGACGTGCGCACCGACCTGATGACCGCCCTCGACCGGCTGGCGCCGCGGAACGCCGGTTACGTCCACGGCATCGAGGGGCCGGACGACATGCCCGCCCATATCCGCACCCTGCTCACCGACGCCGCGCTGACGATCCCCCTGGTCGACGGGCGGCTGGCGCTCGGCACCTGGCAGGGGGTCTACCTGATCGAGCACCGCGACCGGCCGCACCGGCGCGAGATCGTGCTGCATCTCGTCGGCGCCTGATCCATCGGCCTGGGGGCGGGCCGCTGATTCGACGGCCGGTGCTGTTGCGCCGCCGGCGGCGGCTGTCCCGCACGAGCCTGTTTCGCGGCCCGGCAGTGGCGGTCCGGGGAAAGCAGCGCGGCGTCGCCGATCGGTCTCGGGACGTCGCGATCGAGGCGAGAGTCTCGCGAAGGACGGCAGCCCGCCAGATCCGATCTCGCGTCTGCTGCACGTCCTGCCAAGCACGCCTGGCACTCGCCTTTGCGCCGTAGGTCGTCGGCCCCGCGCCTCCCGCACACTTCTGCAATCGGCTTGCGTGAGCCACGCCAAGGCAGCAGCAAGCCCCAGTTTGATAGTGGCTTATTCGAACTGATATCAATATTTTCTACGCGAAATATTGATCGTTGAGGATAAATTTCGCAATTTTCCAGCGCACATTCATAGTATAAATGAGAATGAACATATGCATAATATTTCTTATTGCGGTGCAGCAAACTTCGTGCTTATTTGCTCGTAACTCGTGAATCGACGGAGATCGCAGTGAGCACGATTGTGAAATATTTTGCATTTTCTCTCCTCGCCCTCAGTTCCTGGCCGGCCCATGCGCAGGATCGTTCATCCGCGATCACCGTCTTCCCGCCCATCATGCGGGAAATGGCGCGCGACACCGCCGCGCTGCGCCCCCGGGCGGAACTGACCACGACGCCCCAGCCGGTCCCGGCCGCCCCGGCCGCGCCTCGCCCCGATCTGGTTGCGCGGGGCTATGTCGAGCCCGTCGCGGCCGCGCTCACCGGCGCGCTCGATTAGGCGAGCGCCCGACCGCGCCGCCCGCGGACGCTGCCCGCGGTTCCGGGCGACGGGAGCGAGGGAGCCGCCGGCCCGGCCCGTCCTACGCACTCGGCCGGCCACCCCGCCGGCGTGGATAGCGCACACGCTCCGGTTTCAAGCCGGCCAAAAAAGCTATAGAGACAAAAGAAGTAGGCCGAGAAGCGCCAAGGAGCGCGGGTGCCGTGGCGGGGAGTGCGTTGGGTTCCGAGACCACCATCGTCGTCGCGGACGACCACCCGCTCTTTCGCGGTGCCCTGCGCGGCGCCGTGACGGCGATCATGCCCGGCGCCCGGATCATCGAGGCGAGCGGGCTCGAGCCGCTGACGGCGATCCTCGACCAGGAGCCCGAGATCGACCTCGTGCTCCTCGACCTGACCATGCCGGGGGTGCAGGGCTTCTCCGGGCTGATCTACCTGCGGGCGCAGCATCCGGCGATTCCCGTGGTGATCGTGTCGGCCAACGAGGACCCGGTGGTGATCCGCCGCGCCCTCGATTTCGGCGCCGCCGGCTTCATCCCGAAATCCCTCGAGGTCGACCGCATCGGCGAGGCGATCGGCCAGGTGCTCGCCGGCGGCCACTGGTCGCCGCCGGACATCGAGCTGTCGGCCTCCGAGGACAAGGAGACGGCCGACCTGATGCGCCGCCTCGCCACCCTGACGCCGCAGCAGGTGCGGGTGCTGATGATGCTGTCCGAGGGGCTGCTCAACAAGCAGATCGCCTACGAACTCGGCGTCTCGGAGGCGACCGTGAAGGCCCATGTCTCGGCGATCCTGCAGAAGCTCGGCGTCGAGAGCCGCACCCAGGCCGTCATCGCCTCCTCGCGCATCGGCGCGACGCTGAAGCCCCCGGCCGGGGTGGAGTAGGGCCCGTCACTGACGGACGCGCGGCGGGCGGCGGCGAGCCGGGTGGTCGGGACCCGCTCCGGATCGCCGCCACCGGGAAATCCGCCGCTCAGGCCGCCCGCTTCTTGAACACGCCCACCAGCAAGGCGGTGATCGCGGTGCCGGCGACGAGGGCCGCGACGGCGCCCAGCACCGGGGTGATGGCGTTCGGGATCGGCAGCACGAACAGCCCGCCATGAGGGACGCGGAGCGCGACTCCGAGGGTCATCGACAGGGCGCCGGCCGCCGCCGAGCCGGCGACCAGGGCCGGGATCACCCGCAGCGGATCGGCGGCGGCGAAGGGGATCGCGCCCTCGGTGATGAAGGCCGCACCCAGCACCGCCGCGGCGCTGCCGGCCTCGCGCTCCGCCGCGCTGAAGCGGCCGGGGAAGAGCCGGGTGGCGAGCGCGATGCCGAGCGGCGGGGTCATGCCGGCGAGCATCACGGCGGCCATCGGGGCGTAGATGCCCGAGGAGATCAGGGCGGCGGAGGAGGCGTAGGCCGCCTTGTTGATCGGCCCGCCCATGTCGACCGCCATCATGGCGCCGAGGATCAGGCCGAGCAGCAGCGCGCTCGCGCCCTGCATGCCCTTGAGCCAGCCGGTGAGCGCCGCCAGCAGCGCCGCCACCGGCACGCCGACGACGTAGACCATCAGGAGTCCGGTCACCAGGGTGCCGAGCAGCGGCAGGATCAGGACGGGCTTCAGGCCCTCCAGGTTCTTCGGCAGGCGGATGCGGCTGCTGAGGAACGAGACCGTGGTGCCGGCGACGAAGCCCGCCACGATGCCGCCGAGGAAGCCCGCATTGAGGCTGGCCGCCAGCATGCCGCCGATCATGCCCGGCGCGATGCCGGGCCGGTCGGCGATCGAGTAGGCGATGTAGCCGGCGAGCGCCGGCACGATCAGCGCGAAGGCCGCCTTGGCGCCGATCTCGCCCAGCGCGAAGCCGAGCGTCCCCTTGTTCTCCGGCGACATCGCGTCGATGCCCCCGAAGGCGAAGGCCAGCGCGATCAGCAGGCCGCCCGCCACCACGAAGGGCAGCATGAACGACACGCCGGTCATCAGGTGCTTGTAGGCGCCGGCCTTCTTCTCGGCAGCGGCCGGTCGGGCGGGGCCGGATTCGGTCGCCGCCTCGCCCTGCAGCTCGGCATCCTTCAGGGCGGTGGCGATCAGGCCCCTGCCGTCGCGAATCGCCGCCTTGGTGGTGGTGGCGTAGACCCGCTTGCCGGAAAAGCGCGAGCGATCGACCCCGGTATCGGCGGCGATCAGCACGATGTCGGCCGCTGCGATCTCCTCCGGCGTGAGCGCGTCGCGGGCGCCGACCGAGCCTTGCGTCTCGACCCGCACCGCGTGGCCCAGCGCCTGCGCGGCGGCCTGGATGCCTTCCGCCGCCATGAAGGTGTGGGCGATGCCGGTCGGGCAGGAGGTGATGGCGACGATGCGCGCGGTGCCGCTCTCGCCCGGCGCAGCGCCGGGGTCGCGGCCTGGATTCCTGCCGGCGAGCGCCCGGTCGATCACCCCGTCGACGTCGGTGAGCACGTCCTCGATCGCGGCCTCGGCCCGGCGCAAAGCCCCGAAGCGGCCCTCGCCGAGATCCCCGGTGCCGACGAGGAGCACCGCGTCGGCGCCCCGGATCGCCCCCTCGCTCAAGGAAGCGCCGGTCGCGCCGCGGCCGCGGAGTTCGAGGTCCAGGCGCTGGTTGCGCCGCCCCGCCGCCCGGCGCAGGGCCTCGGCCGCCAGCACCGCATGGGTGCTGAGATCGCCGCCCCCGACGACGGCCACCAAGTGGGTCATGGGATGTTCCTCCTGGGGTTTGTTGATTGCCGGATGACGCAGTCTTCGAGCGACCTGAAATGATTCAGTCCATCCCACCCACGACCTCATCCTGAGGTCGTGGGTGGGATCGTGTTCGTCGGATTCAAGACGGCAGCGCGCGAACCTCGACCGTTCCCGCAATCGCCTCGACCGCCTCGCGTCCCGGCAGGTTGGCCCCCGCCCGGGTCAGCTTGCCCGCCGCGAAGGCCAGGGCCAGGCGGGCGGTGCCGGCGAGGCGCGAGCCTGCGCAGAGGCCCGCGACCAGCCCGGCCACCAGGGCGTCGCCGGCTCCGACGGTGCTCGCCACCGCCATCGCCGGAGGGAGCGCATGCAGCACCCCCGCGTCGCGCACGAACACGGCGCCCTCCGCCCCGAGCGACACCACCACGAGCGGGATGCCGCGCCGCACGAGGCCCTGGGCCGCCTCGACCACGTCGGCGAGGGCGGGGAGGGGCCGGCCGGCCCATTCCTCCAGCTCGTGCCGGTTGGGCTTGACCGCATCGGGCAGGGTCCCGGCCGCGAGGGCGGCGGCCAGAGCCGGGCCGGAGGCGTCGAGCAGCACCCGCGCGCCCCGCTCCTTCAGCTCCGCCGTGAGTTCGGCATAGAGGCCGGGTTCCGCCCCCGCCGGCAGGCTGCCGGCCAGCACCGCGATCGTGCCGGGGCCGGCCGTTTCGGCCAGCCCGGCCCGCACCGCCCGCAGGGTCGAAGGCTCGAGGGTCAGGCCCGGCAGGTTGACGTCGGTGGTGCCGACGGCATCGACGAGCTTCAGGTTGGTGCGGGTCTCCCCCGGCACCCGGACGCAGCGGTCCTCGATGCCCTTGGCGGCGAACAGGGCCTCGAAGGCGGCGGCGTTGCCGGCGCCGAGAACCCCGGCGGCGGTGACGGGAATTCCCCAATCGGCGAGGCAGCTCGCGACGTTGAGGCCCTTGCCGCCGGCATCGTCCCGCATCGCGCGGGCGCGGTGGACCGCCCCCGGCTCCAGCCGGTCGAGGGTGACCGTCCGGTCGATCGCCGGGTTGAGGGTCAGGGTGAGGACGCGGGTCACCGGCGGGGCTCCGGACGGTCGAGGGCCCGCACCGATGCGGCGTCGGGCTGCGCGCAGGCCTCGAGGGCGAGCGCCTTCAGCGCGGCGAGGGAGGCGGCGCGCAGGCGCGCCTTCACCGCCGGCAGGTCGCGAGGGGTCATCGAGAGCTCGTGCACCCCGAGGCCCGCGAGGAGCCCCGCCCCGAACGGGTCGCCGGCGATGCCGCCGCAGACGCCGACGAAGCGCCCGTGCCGGGCCGCCCCCTCGCAGGTCATCCGCACCAGGCGCAGGACTGCCGGGTGGAGCGAATCGACCTCCGGCGCCAGCTCGGTGTTCTGGCGGTCGATGGCCAGCGCGTACTGCGTCAGGTCGTTGGTGCCGATCGAGAAAAAGTCGCAATGGGCCGCCAGGGCATCGGCCTGGATCGCCGCGGCCGGCACCTCGATCATGATGCCGAGCGGGACTTGCGGCGCGCCGATCTCGGCCCGGATCCGCTCGCAGGCCTCGCGCAGGGCCAGGACCTCGGGCACCGAGGTGATCATCGGGAACATGATCGAGAGCGGCGCGTCCTTCCCCGTCGGGGCACCCGCCGGCACGCCGTCACGCGCGGCGCGGTAGAGGGCGCGCAGCTGCGGCTGCATCAGGTCGGGCCGGCGCAGGAGCAGCCGGGCGCCGCGCACGCCGAGGAAGGGATTCTCCTCCTTCGGCAGGGCGAGGTGGGGCACCTGCTTGTCGCCGCCGATATCGAGGGCGCGCACGATCAGCGGGCGGCTGGCCAGCGCCTCCAGCATCGCCCGGTAGGTGGCGTACTGGTCGTCCTCGTCCGGGGTGTCGCCGCGCTCCAGGAACAGGAACTCGGTGCGCATCAGGCCGACGCCCTCGGCGCCCTGCGACAGGGCGAAGGGCACCTGATCGGGCGTGTTGACGTTGGCGCCGATGGCGAGGGCGTGCCCGTCGCGGGTGCGGGCCGGCAGGCCGCGCTCGCGCGCCTCGGCAGCTTGCGTCGCCCTCAGGGACTCGCGCCAGGCCTGCGCCGAGGCGAGGTCGCGCTCGCTCGGATCGACGTAGAGCCGCCCCGTGGTGCCGTCGAGGATCGCGGTCCTGCCGGCACTCAAGGCGAGCAGGCCGGGCCCGGCCGCCACCACCGAGGGGATGCCCAGGGTGCGGGCGAGGATCGCGGTGTGGGAGGTCGGACCGCCCTGCGCGGTCGCGAGCCCGAGCACCCGGGCGGGGTCGAGCCCGGCCGTGTCGGAGGGCGCGAGGTCGGTGCTGACGAGGATGCAGGGCTGGTCCGGAAGGGCGTGGCCGGCCTGGAGCGCGGGGTCGATCTGCGCCAGTACCCGGCGGCCGACATCGCGCAGGTCCGCCGCACGGGCGGCCAGCACCGGGTTGCCGAGAGCCGAGAGCTGGCCGGCCATCCGCTCCACCGCCTGGTGCCAGGCGAACGCCACGCCGTGGCCCTCGACCATCAGCTGGCAGGCCAGCGTGATCAGGTCGGTGTCGGCGATGAGATCGGCTTGCGCCTTGAAGATTCCCGCATCGGCCTGGCCGAGGCGCCGGCCGGTATCGTCGGCGAGGGCCCGGAGCTGCGCCGCCGTCGATTCCAGGGCCGCGTGCAGTCGGTCGCCGCCACGCGTCAGCGGCTCAGGCTCGTCCGGCACCGCGACCTCGGTGGGACCGACCACGTGGATCGGCCCGATGGCGAGGCCCGGGCTCGCCCCGATGCCGGGAATCACCTGACAGGTTTCGGCGGGGTTCCAGCCCGCCACCGGGGCGGCGGCCTTCGCGGCGGCCTCCGCCGCGCGGGCGGCAGCCGCCTTCTCGCCGGCGGAGAGACCGGTCACCGTGGCCTTGAGCCGGGCGAGAAGGGCGGGCGCGTCGTCGCCCTCGGCGGAGATCACCACCGCGTCGCCGGCGCGCAGGCCGAGCCGGAGCAGCGCGATGAGGTTCTTGGCATCCGCCACCTCGGCGCCGTGGCGGACCTGGATCCGGGCGGGGCTGGCGCGGGCCGCCTCGACCCAGGCGGAGGCCGGGCGGGCGTGCAGGCCGGTGGGATAATCGATGGTCCAGGCGAAGCTCTGGGCGAGGTCGGCGGCGGGGCCGGCGCTGCCGGGGGCGGCGGCCTCCTCGGCCAAGGCCGCGGCGATCTCGGCCGCCTCCGTCGTGGTGCGCAGGCGCTCCAGCCGGGCCTCGTCCTGGATCAGGCGGGTGAGGCGGCGCAGGACCGTGATGTGGGTGTCGGACTGGGCGGCGATCGCCACCACCAGATGGGCGTCCTGCCCGTCATGCCAGGCGACGCCGCCCGGCACCTGGAGCACGGCGAGGCCGCTCTCGCGCACCAGGGCGCGGTCGTCGACCATGCCGTGCGGGATCACCACGCCGTGGCCCAGATAGGTGTTCGCCACCCCTTCCCGGCGCAGCATGCTGGCCTCGTAGGCCGGATCGATGCAGCCGGCGGCGACGAGGAGCTGGGCCGCCTCGCGGATCGCGGCCTCCTTGGTCGCGGGGGCGGCGGCTGTGCGGATCAGGACGCGCGGCGTCAGCGGCGGTGTCGACGCGAGCATGGCGGGCTTCCTCCCGGAAGGCGATCGGGTTTTCCTTGGTGCCTATGAAAACGTTTTCATAGTCTGTGTCAATCTAGGGCCAGGGGCCGGCAACTGTCAGGACTTGCAACCGGCGGGCCCGACTGCCACAAGGGATGTGTCGGATCTGAAAACGTTTTCGAGGCGATGGCTGTCGGCATCCGTGACGTCGCCCGCGCGGCGGGCGTTTCCACCGCGACCGTGTCGCGGGCCTTGGGCAAGGGCCCGGTCAGCGACGCCCTGCGCGAGCAGGTCGAGGCGGCGGTGCGGGCGACCGGCTACCGGCCGAATCTCTCGGCCCGCCGCCTGCGCTCGCAATCCGCGCAGACCATCGGGCTCATCGTCGCCGACATCCGCAACCCGTTCTTCACGGCGGTCAGCCGGGCGGTCGAGGATGCCGCTTACCAGGCCGGGATGCGGCTGATCCTGTGCAACACCGGCGAGGATGCCGAGCGCGAGGCCCTGTACCTGCGCCTGATGCAGGAGGAGCGGGTCACCGGCGTCGTCTTCGCGCCGACCCGCCGCACCGCCGAGCGGCTGCGGCCGGAGGAGTTTTCGTTTCCCCTGGTGCTCATCGACCGCACCGGCCCGCCGGGCGGCCATGACGGGGTGGTGCTCGACAACGTCGCGGCCGGCGCCGCCCTCGTCGACCACCTGGTGGAGCAGGGCTATTCCCGCATCGCCGGATTGTTCGGCTCCACCAGCTCGACCGCCGAGGAGCGCCGCGACGGCTATGTCGCGGCGATGCGCCGGCACGGGCTGGAGCCGCAGATGCGCCATGTGCTGCCCGACGCCGGGCCGGCGCAGGCCGAGGTGGCGCGCTGGCTCGCCGAGCCGGGGGTACCTGAGGCCCTGATCGTCTCGAACGGCCTGATCCTGATGGGGGCGGTGCGGGCGGCCCGCGCGGCGGGCGTCGCCTGGCCCGGCGGGATCGCGCTGGCGGGCTTCGACAACGAGCCCTGGACCGAGCTGGTCGAGCCCGGCCTGACGGTGATCGAGCAGCCCGTGGCCGAGATCGGCGCCCAGGCGATCGGGCTCCTGTTCGACCGGTTGAAGAATCCGGGCCAGCCGGTGCGCAAGGTGGTGCTGAGCGGGCGGCTGATCGCCCGGGGGTCGACGGGGCGGCGGTGACAGCCCTGCCCCGGATGGTCGTGCTTGTTGTGGTCGCGGCTTTCCTGGGGGGGATTGCGGATGACTGGCCCTGTTCCTCACCAGGCCGGCGCCGCGGCGCCGAGGGGGCCGGCGGGCCGGTCCCACCGCATCGGCACGCCGTCGAGGGCGACGGGCGGATGCAGGCGCAGGGCGGGTCCCCAGCCGGTCGGCTCCGGCGCCTCGGCGAAATCGGCCCGCTCCGGAGCGGCGGGTTGCTCCTCGGGGCGGGGCGCCGGCGCGGCGGCGAGGAGGGCGGCGGTGCGGGCGAGGGACAAGCGTGCCACGCAACCCCGCCCCGTGGCGAGGCGCCGGGTCAAGCCGCGCAGGCAGGCGGCCGCCATCAGATATCCGGTGGCGTGGTCGAGGGCCTGGACGGGCAGCGGCACCGGCCGGTCTGCGCCGGCGCAGGCCATCCCGGCCTCGGCGAGGCCGCTGCTCATCTGGACCAAGCTGTCGAAGCCGCGCCGCGCCCGCCACGGCCCGGTCCAGCCATAGGCGTCGAGGCCGACATCGATCAGGCCCGGCCGCAGGCGGGCGCGGGCGACCGTGTCGAGCCCGAGGCTTGCCAAGGCGTCCGCCCGGTAGCCATGGACCAGCACGTCCGCCGTCGCGAGCAGGTCTTCGAACCGTGCCCGCCCGGCCGGATCCTTCAGGTCGAGGCGGGCGCAGGCCTTGCCGAGCGTGGTTTCCGGCACCACGCCGGGCTCCTCCCAGCC
This sequence comes from Methylobacterium currus, assembly GCF_003058325.1. Taxonomy (NCBI): domain Bacteria; kingdom Pseudomonadati; phylum Pseudomonadota; class Alphaproteobacteria; order Hyphomicrobiales; family Methylobacteriaceae; genus Methylobacterium; species Methylobacterium currus. The sequence continues at coordinate 5,120,009 of NZ_CP028843.1, read as the reverse complement.
CGGCGGATCGAGGCGCAGCACCGTGGCGCCGAACCCGGCGAGGAAGCGGGTCGCCACCGGGCCGGCGAGCACCCGCGTCAGGTCGAGGACACGGAGGCCCGCCAGGGGGCGGTCTCCCTGGGCCCCCGACAGGCCCGCCTCGCCGGCCCCGCCCGCCTCCCAGGCGATCAGGGGCTCGCGCGCCACCGCCTCTCCCTGCGGATGGGCGGCCCAGGCCGCGGCCGAGCGCATCGCGGCGGCGCAGCCGCCGGCCGCGACGACGGCACCCTCGAGATCGTCCGCCCGCCAGCGTGCCACGGCCTGCGCCACCGCCTCCCGCTCCGGCGGGGCGCCGAGCACCGCCAGGGCGGCGTCGCGGTGATGCGGCGCGTTGGTGTGGAGCCGGATCCAGCCGTCGGCGGTGCGGTAGTCGCCGGCCACGGGGTCCCAGAGCGGCCGCAGGTCCCACCCTTGCGGGTGAAGCGAGCGGGCGAACCAGAACGCGGCGAGGCGCCGGTCGACCGTCACGCCGTGGGATGGACCGCGAGAGGATGGGAGCGGCCGCCGGCCGAAGCGGGCCTCGACCAGCTCGGCCAGCGCCAGACCCGCCGCCGCGACCGAGGCCGCCGCGAGGTCGCTGACCGGGAAGAGGGAGGGGAGGGCGCCCGCGCCGGTCGCCCGCACCGGCGCCGAGGCGTCAATGTCGAGGGCGCTCCGGATCGCATCCAGGATCGCCGCGAAGGCTGGATTGCCGGCCCCGATCGTCATCGTCCGCTCCTCGTCCGTTTTCGGTGACAGGAGCACGCCGAAGGGGTCAGATCGTCAATCTTGATTACGTGAATCAACCTCGCATGGCCGCGAAGTCCCCGTGACCGTCTACCTCACCGCCGCCGAGGCGGCCGCCCGCCTCGGGGTGAGCCGCCAGACCCTCTACGCCTATGTCAGCCGCGGACTGATCGAGGCGCATCCGACCGCCGACCCGCGGGTGCGGGCCTACGCGGCGGAGGCGGTCGCCCGCCTCGCCGCGGCCCGTCATCGCGGCCGGCGTCCGCGGGAGGTCGCCCGCGCCACCCTCGACTGGGGCCTGCCGGTCATGGAGACCGCCGTGACCCTGATCCGCGACGGCCGCCTCTTCTACCGCGGCATCGATGCCGTGATGCTCGCCGAGACCGCGGCCCTGGAGGAGGTGGCGGCCCTGCTCTGGGACCTGCCGCAGGCCGCCGCCTTCGGACCGGACATGCCCCGAACCGAGCCGCGCGGCGGCGATCTGCTCGGCGCCTTCGCGGCCGCGACGGAGGACGACCCGACGGCGACCTGGCAGCAGGATCCCGACCGGCTCGCGGCGGGAAGCGGTGCCCTGGTCCGCCTGCTCGGCGCCTGCCTCACCGGCGGTGCCCCGGACGCCGCGCCGCTCCACCGACAATGTGCCGAGGCCTGGGGCCTCGACCCGGCCGGGGCGGACGCTTTGCGCCGGGCGCTGGTCCTGTGCGCCGATCACGAGCTGAACGCCTCGGGCTTCACCGCGCGCTGCGTCGCCTCGGCGGGGGCGAGCCTCCGCGCGGCGGTGATCGGCGGCCTCGCGGCGCTCAGCGGCAGCCGCCACGGCGGCATGACCGCGCGGGTGGAGACCCTGTGGGACTCCCTCGACGAGGCCGATCTGGCCGCCTCCCTGCGCGGCCAGCTCGCCGGCCGTGCGCGACTGCCGGGCTTCGGCCATCCGCTCTATCCCGCCGGCGATCCGCGGGCCGCCGCTCTCCTGGCGCCGCTCCTCGCGGAGGATCCGCGCCTGCGGGCGTTCACCGCGACGGCCGAGGCGCTGACCGGGGCGAAGCCCGCCCTCGACTTCGCCCTCGTGGCCCTGCGCCGACGGCTCAGGCTGCGGCGGGGCAGCGCCTTCGGGCTGTTCGCCCTCGGCCGCTCGGTCGGCTGGATCGCGCAGGGACTCGAGCAGCGCCAGGCCGGCGGGCTGATCCGCCCGCGGGCGGTCTATGTCGGGCCCGAGCCATGACGCAGAACGGTCAAGCTCCACCATCGTCGATGACCCTCGACCATCGCGCCTGTGTTCAAAACCCGGTCGTGCTTGACTTTCCGCGTCGCGGAAAAACACTTGACGAGGGGATCCTGGCGCAACGGGATCGAGAATGCGGGGGCGGGCGATGGGACGCGGCGGAACCGGACGCTTCGCGTTGCGATCGGGCGCGGCCCTCGCGGCCTGCCTGACGATGGCGGCGCCGGCCCGGGCCGAGATCCAGATCCTGGCGGCGCGGATCACCGCGGGCGAGCTCTGGGTGCTGGGTACCGCCGACGGGCCGGACACCGAGGTCAGCCTCGACGGCCGCTTCACCGCCAAGGCCGATACCCGCGGCAAGTTCGAATTCCGCCTCCTCTACCATCCGGCGACCTGCATCGTGACCCTGCGCGCCGGCCGCCAGGAGCGCGGCGCGGTGGTGGGCGAGTGCGGCCAGCAGGGCCCCGCGGGTCCGGAAGGCCCGAAGGGCGCCGCAGGCCCCGAGGGCCAGGCCGAGATCAGGACCGTGACCGGGCCGCCCGGCCCTCCCGGTCCCAGGGGTGAAGCCGGCCCTCCGGGGCCACGCGGTGAGGACGGAGCGCGGGGCGAGGCCGGACCCCAGGGCCCGGCCGGTCCTGCCGGGCCGCGCGGCGAGGCGGGGTTGCGGGGCGAGGCCGGGCTGGCCGGTGCACGGGGAGAGCCGGGAGCGAAGGGCGAGGCGGGCCCGCCGGGCGAACCCGGAGCGCGCGGCGAGACCGGCCCGGCGGGGGAGGCGGGGCCGCGCGGCGAGACCGGCCTGCCCGGAGCCCCGGGCGCGCGGGGCGAGACCGGGCCGCCGGGCCCGGCCGGTAGTCCCGGCAAGCCCGGGCCGCGCGGACCCGCGGGCCCGGCGGGACCGCCCGGCCCGCGGGGTCCAGCGGGGCCGGTCTCCCGTGCGCCGGCCGCCGCAGCACGACCGCAGGCGCCGGCTCGGACGCAGATTCCTCAACCGGCGGTCGGCCGGCCGGCACCTGCAGCGCCCGCGGAGGGCGACGTGTACTGAAAGTCCGCTTGGCCTGGTTCTCCAGTAATCCCCTGTCCTGGGAGCCGGTCTGATCGGAAGCGCCGATCGATCAGGCATACAGGCCGACATGTCTCTGCGTCATCCCGGCTTCTCGCCTGCGGCGAGCCACGGGATGCCGTAAGGGATGTCGATGCGGGCGGCCGACGCGAACGGGCCGTCAGGCCGAGTGGCGATCCCGCTCCTCCGAACGGGCCCCGCGGCGCCTATGGCAGCTCCCGCACCACCACGCGCCCGCCCTCCGCCGACAGCGCCAGGCGCCCGGCCTTCAACGCCAGGGCCTTCTCGCCGAACAACCCGCGGCGCCAGCCGTGCAGCACCGGGACGTCGGCCGCGTCGTCCTCGGCCAGGGCCTCGAGGTCGTCGACGGTGGCGATGATCTTCGGCGCCACGCGCTCGTCCTCGCAGACGGCCTTCAGCAGCACCTTGAGGAGCTCGACCAGCGCGCCGTTGCCGCCGCTGCGGGCGCGGCCGCGCTCAGGGGTCGGCACGCTCGCGGGATCGCGCGACAGGCCGCGCTCGACGGCGGCCAGGATGTCGGTGCCGGTGCGCGAGCGCTCGAACCCAGCGGGAATCGTGCGAAGCCGCCCCAGGGCCTCGACGCTGCGCGGTGCCGAGGTGGCGATGTCGATCACCGCCTCGTCCTTCAGGATGCGCCCGCGCGGCACGTTGCGGCTCTGCGCCTCGCGCTCGCGCCAGGCCGCCACCTCCATCAGCACCGCGATCTCGCGGGCCTTGCGCATCCGGCTGCTCAGGCGCCGCCAGGCCTGGTCCGGATCGGCCCGGTAGGTGTCGGGGGAGGTGAGGACCGCCATCTCCTCGTCGAGCCAGGCGCCGCGGTCGGTGGAGATCAGCTCGCGGGCCAGGGTCTCGTAGACCTTGATCAGGTGGGTGACGTCCGAGAGCGCGTAGCTCAGCTGCGCGTCCGAGAGCGGGCGGCGCGACCAGTCGGTGAAGCGCGACGACTTGTCGATCTTCGCCTTGGCGACGTCGTTGACCAGCTGCTCGTAGGAGACCGAATCGCCGTAGCCGCAGACCATCGCGGCGACCTGCGTGTCGAAGAAGGGCTGAGGCAGGAGCCCGCCGAGCAGCCAGATGATCTCGAGGTCCTGCCGGGCCGAGTGGAAGACCTTCAGCACCCGCTCGTCGCCCATCAGCGCGAAGAACGGAGCAAGGTCGAGGCCAGAGGCCAGCGGGTCGACGAGCGCGGTCGACCCGTCCGGTGCCGCGATCTGGATCAGGCACAGCTTCGGATAATAGGTCGTCTCGCGCATGAACTCCGTGTCGACGGTCACGAAGGGTTGCGTGGCGAAGCGCGCGCAGGCGGAGGCGAGTTCTTCCGTCGAAGTAATCAGCTTCATAGGTCCGGCTATAGCGGAGCCGGCCGCCGAGGGCGAGACGTCGGCGGCGTGGGTTATGGGGATTGAGCGGCGTGGTAACCGAAAATCACGCGGCGCGCGGCCCGTTCCGGCGCGCCTCCCGGCGCAGAGCCGCGGCGCGGGCCTGCCGCGTCCTGTACGCCCGGCGGGTGAGCCAGTCGAGGATGTTGCGCTCCACCCGCTCGCCGCTGTCCCGGTCGGTCAGGCGGTGGATGCGGTCGGCGCGAAAGCCGCGATAGCCGTCCCGGTCGCGGTCGGTGCCGCCGACGAGCACGCGGCCCGGGCCGATCTTCAATTCGTGCGCCTGCAACCGGCGCACGCTCCAGGCGCCGTTGCCGTCTTCGTAGACGAGTTCGAACCGGCCCTCGATCGGCAGGACCCGCCAGGCGCCCTCCTGGCGTTCCAAGAACGCGTCCTGGCGTTCCAAGAACGTGTCCTGGCGTTCGACGTGCGCATCGTGATGGTCGGCAGGCATGGCGCGGGCCTCCGGTCGCGTCCCCCGGGCCGCCGCGGGCGCGTCCCGGGGCGGATCCGGCAGGGTATCGGGCAAGGGGTCTGGTGGCGGTTCGAAGGAGCCGAAAAAGCTGTTCTGATCCATGGGGATAATATAGTTGTTCGTTGTTTGTTCCACAAGCCGGGACGGGCCCGTTCCGCGGCCCTGCGCTTGACTTCGCTCCCCCCTTCGCGAATGGGTGCCGGCACGCTTCAACGTGCGGGCCGCCCGCCCGCGCGCCCGGCCTGCGGGCCCGATCGAGACAGCTGCAAGACACGCCCATGCACCGCTACCGTTCCCATACCTGCGGGGCGCTCCGCCCGTCCGAAATCGGCGCGACCGTCCGTCTCTCCGGCTGGTGCCACCGCGTTCGCGACCATGGCGGCGTGCTGTTCATCGACCTGCGCGACCATTACGGGATCACCCAATGCGTGATCGATCCGGATTCCGCGGCCTTCAAGGCGGCGGAAGCCGTGCGCTCCGAGTGGGTGATCCGCATCGACGGGCGGGTGCGCCAGCGGCCCGCCGGCACCGAGAACGCGGAACTCCCGACCGGCGCGGTCGAGGTCTACATCACCGACCTCGAGGTGCTGGGCGCCGCCGCCGAGCTGCCGATGCCGGTCTTCGGCGACCAGGAATATCCGGAGGAGACGCGGCTCAAGTACCGCTTCCTCGACCTGCGCCGCGAGAAGCTGCACGCCAACATCATGCGCCGCGGCGCGATCATCGATTCGCTGCGCCGGCGGATGCGCGAGGGCGGGTTCTTCGAGTTCCAGACCCCGATCCTCACCGCCTCCTCGCCGGAGGGCGCGCGCGACTTCCTGGTGCCGTCGCGCCTGCATCCGGGCAAGTTCTACGCCCTGCCGCAGGCCCCGCAGCAGTTCAAGCAGCTGACGATGATCGCCGGCTTCGACCGGTACTTCCAGATCGCGCCCTGCTTCCGCGACGAGGACGCCCGGGCCGACCGCTCGCCGGGCGAGTTCTACCAGCTCGACATCGAGATGAGCTTCGTCACGCAGGAAGACGTCTTCCAGGCGGTGGAGCCGGTCCTGCGCTCGGTCTTCGAGGAATTCGCGGAAGGAAAGCGGGTCTCGCCGAGCTTCGTGCGCATCCCCTACGCCGAGGCGATGCTGAAATACGGCGTCGACAAGCCGGACCTGCGCAACCCCGTCGTCATCGCGGACGTGACCGAGGAGTTCCTGCGCGAGGACGTGACCTTCAACGCGTTCAAGAACGCCATCAAGGCGGGCGGCGTGGTCCGGGCGGTTCCGGCCCCGAGTGCAGCCTCCCAGCCGCGCTCGTTCTTCGACAAGCTCAACGACTGGGCCCGCTCCGAGGGCGCGCCCGGCCTCGGCTACATCGTGTTCGAGGAGGAGAACGGCCAGCTCACTGGCCGCGGGCCCATCGCCAAGTTCGTGCCGGCGGAGGCGCAAGCCGCCATCGCCGCCAAGGCCGGGATCAAGGCCGGCGACGCGGTGTTCTTCTCTGCCGGCCCCGAGGCCAAGGCGGCGGGGCTCGCCGGCAAGGCCCGCATCCGCGTCGGCGACGAGCTGAACCTGTCCGACAAGGACCAGTTCGCCTTCTGCTGGATCACCGACTTCCCGATGTACGAGTGGAACGAGGACGAGAAGCGGGTCGACTTCTCGCACAACCCGTTCTCGATGCCGAACTTCGACCACGAGGCCTTCATGGCCCTCGACCCCGAGGACCACGCGACGATCCTCGGCATCAAGGCGTTCCAGTACGACATCGTCTGCAACGGCATCGAATTGTCGTCGGGCGCGATCCGCAACCATCGCCCCGAGGTGATGGAGAAGGCGTTCGGCCTCGCCGGCTACCCGAAGGAGGTTCTGGAGGCGAAGTTCGGCGGCATGCTGAACGCGCTGAAGATGGGAGCTCCGCCGCACGGCGGCATCGCGCCGGGCGTCGACCGCATCGTGATGCTGCTCTGCAACGAGCCGAACATCCGCGAGGTGGTGCTGTTCCCGATGAACCAGCGCGCCGAGGACCTGATGATGGGCGCACCCTCCGAGGTGACCACGAAGCAGCTGCGCGAGCTGCATATCCGCCTCAACCTGCCGCAGAAGCAGGGCTGATCGGCGCCGGTGCCCGGTCTCGTCGCGGTCGTCGTCGCGCATGACAGTGCCGGCGTGCTGCCGGCCTGCCTGGCCGCGCTCGCCCGCGAGCACGTGCCGGCGCTCGTTGTCGACAACGCAAGCCGCGACGGCTCGGCGGATCTCGCTGCCAGCTTAGGCGCGCGGGTGCTGCGGCTCCCCCGCAACGAGGGCTACGGCCGGGCCAACAATGCCGGGATCTGGGCGGCGGGCCGGGCCGAATACGCGCTGATCGTCAACCCGGATGTCGAGCTTCAGCCCGGCGCTGCCGACGCCTTGCTGGCGGCGGCCGAGGCTTATCCGGATGCGGGCTTGTTCGCGCCCCGCATCGTCGAGCCCGATGGGCGGTTCTTCTACCAACCGCGCTCGCTGCTGGCGCCCTATCTCACCAACCCGCGCGGGCGCCTTCACCCGCCGGAGGGGGATGCCTGCGCGCCGTTCCTGTCCGGCGCCTGCCTGATGGTGCGGCGCGACCTGTTCCTGTCCCTCGGCGGCTTCGACCCCGAGATCTTCCTGTTCTACGAGGACGACGACCTCTGCCGCCGGATCGCCGATGCGGGCAAGGCGCTCGTCCACGTCCACGGCGCGGTGGCGTTCCACGGGCGCGGCGCCTCGAGCGCGCCGGAGCGCGGCCGGGTGCGCCGCTCGCGCTGGCACCAGGCCTGGTCGCGATCTTATGTCTCGCGCAAATACGGCCTGCCGGACCCGACGGCCGCGATGCTGGCGAAGAACGGCGTGAAGGCGCTGCTCGCGCTCCTCGCCCTCCGCCGCTCAGGGATCGAGCGCTACGGCGGCTCGGTCGCCGGCGCCTGGGCGGCCCGGCGGGGCCGCAGCGCGCTCGCGCAGGAGGGGCTGGCGGCGGAGCCGGCCCTGCGGCCGGAGGCGGGCGCATGGTAACGGTCGCCGCCGGCCTCGCCCGGCCGCACAACGCCTTCGGGGCGATGAGACTGGCGCTGGCGCTCCTCGTCGTCGTCTCGCACGCCTTCAGCGTCACCACCGGCCACATCCTCGACGAGCCGCTGGCGCGCCTCACCGGCTACACGCTCGGCGAGCACGCGGTGAACGGCTTCTTCGCCGTCTCCGGTTTCCTCGTCACGATGAGCCTGATGCGGCGCGGCCCGCGCGACTACGTCGTGGCGCGGGCCTTGCGCATCGCGCCGGGCCTCGTCGCGGCGACGCTCGCCGTGTCGCTCGGCCTCGGCAGCCTGATGACGAGCTCAGCCCTCTCCGCCTATTGGGCCGATCCGGGCTTGTGGCGGTTCATCTCCGGCACGCTCACCACCTTCAAGAGCAACGCCGCCCTGCCGGGCGTCTTTTCGGACAACCCGTTCCGCTTCCCGATGGGGACGGTCTGGACACTCAAATACGAGGTGCTGTGCTATCTCGGCCTCCTGGCGGCGGGGCTCCTCGGCACCCTGCGGTGGCGCTGGCTCGCACCCCTCCTCGTCGCCGGCCTGGCTCTGGGCCTCGCGCTCGCCGGCCTGCGCGACGGCGAGATGCCGAAGGCCCTGGAGACGTCGTTACGCCTGCCGCTGATCTTCGCGGCGGGCGCGGCTTTGTTCCTCTACGCCGACCGCGCGCCCTTGAGCCGGCCGCTGGCGCTCGCGCTCCTCGTCCTCGCGGGCCTCGTCCACGGCACCGCCCTCTACCCGCCTTTGCTGTTCCTCGCCGAGGCCTACGGCGTGCTCTGCCTCGGCCTCAGCCCCCCGGTCCGCCACCCGATCCTCGATCCTCGGGCGGACCTGTCCTACGGTACCTACCTGTATGGCTGGCCGGTGCAGCAGAGCCTGCATGCCCTGTTCCCGGCGACCTCGGCTTGGATGCTTCTGGGGCCATCGCTCGTCTTCACGCTCGCGGTGGCGGCTTTGTCCTGGCGCTACGTCGAGCGGCCGGCGTTGGGATGGAAGGCGCGGCTGATCGGGCGGCGCGAGGCGATGGCCTGAGCGCTTCCCGATCGTGGCCTGTGGCCTCGCGTCGAGCCGCGCTGTATCATGGCATCATGACTCGCGGCGATGCCATCATCCAGCTCAAGGCGCATGCCCACAGTGTGCGGGACATGGGCGCAACGTCGCTCTACCTGTTCGGATCGACTGCCCGGGACGATGCCCGACCCGACAGCGATCTCGACCTGTTCATCGACTACGATCCCGAGAGCCGCTTCAACGGTCTCGATCTCGTCGGTATCAAGCTTTTCCTTGAGGATCAGCTGGGGACCGCAGTCGACGTGACTACCCGCGACAGCCTGCATCCGCGGTTGCGTGCACGCATCGAGCGATCGGCGGTCAAGGTCTTCTGATGGCGCCGCGTGAGTTTCGCCACGCTCTCGACGATATGCTCGCGGCGATCGACGGCATTCAGCGTGCGACGGCAGGCAAGACCCTTATGGATTACGCTGGAGACTGGTTGCTGAAGCACGGCGTGCAGCGCGGCATCGAAATCATCTCCGAGGCAAGTCGCGCAGTGCCGGACGACATCCAGGCGCGGCGGCCGGAGGTGCCGTGGCGCAAGATCCGCGGCATCGGAAACGTGCTGCGGCACGAATACCATAACCTGTCCGACCGCATCATCTGGGGTATCGTGGTGGACGAGCTTCCGCCGCTGCGGAGCGCCGTCGTATTTCTTCTGTTCGATGACGATCGGGAGGACAGGCCGGATGCGCCGTGAGGCCCCGCATTTGACGTGCCTGGCGTCAGGATCTGCATAGGCCGTCTCCGGTACCGCACGCACCAATCGTCTCTCAGCATTGGAGCGCCCATCCCCTCGCCCTCGACTCGCGGACGGGCCTCTCCTGCCTCACCTCCCTGGACGGCTGGCCGGTGCCGCAAAGCCTGCGCGCGCTTCGCGGTGGCGGCCCCGGCCTGCCGCTCCGTTGGCCGGCCTCCTCTGGACCGCGAAGGTGCCGTGGCGGCGGAAGACGATGATGTGATTGCAGCCCGATCGCGGTCCGTTGCCTCGCATCGGTTGCACGTCACCGCGTGAGGCGACGCGCGATGGCGATCATCCCACGTCGCTCAGGTAATCCATCAAGATCTGGCGGCTCGTTTCCAGAGTGGCGATTTTTTTGGAGATGCGGCGCATCTCTCGTTCCAAGGCCGGGCGAACTTCCTTGCAGGGCTGGAACCGCTCTCCGTGATCGTTGACGCAGGGCAGGACGATCCGCGCGGTCGAGAGCGTGAGGCCGGCGGCACTCAAGGCGCGGATGCGCTCGACCAGGCGAACGTCGTCCTCGCCATAATCGCGATAGCCGGAGGATCGGCGCGCCGGTTGCAGCAGGTGCTCCCGCTCGTAGTAGCGCAGCATCCGCACGCTGACCCCCGTGCGACGCGATAATTCGCCGATCTGCATCACCCTTCCTTTGCGGCTTGACCCTGACAGCGCTGTCAACCTTTAGCGATCGACACATGCCCGGTTCAAGGAGTGACGGCATGTGGTGGAGAATCGCCCTTCTGGCAGTGGGTACGTTCGCGATCGGCACTGACGGGTTCATCGTGGCCGGTGTCCTGCAGGATATCAGTCGCCAGCTGGACGTGAGCGTGGCCGCGGCCGGTCAGCTGGTCACGGTCTTCGCGGCGATCTACGCGATCAGCTCTCCTGTCGTGGCCTCCCTGACGGCGAGCTTGCCGCGCCGCAGGCTTCTGCTCGTCGCCTTGTCCGTCTTCGTCGTCGGCAACGGGGTGGCGGCGTGGGCCGAGAGCTACACGATGCTGAGGACAGCGCGACGGATGTACGCTGAGCAACGCTAAGGCCGAACGGAGCAAGAACGGCCATCTTCAGGTCAGGCGTGCCAGCCCTGCGGCGGCGACTTCCCGGTAGACGGTCGATCGTCCAAGACCAAGTTGGCTGGCGGCCTTCGTTGGCGAAAGGCCGGCTTGGACCAGCTTCAGCGCGGCCTGCACCCTGTCGGCGTCCACAGGCTGGCGGCCAGGAACCTTTCCCCTGGCGCGGGCTGCTGCGATCCCGTCCTTAGTGCGCTCGGCGATGAGCCGACGCTCGAATTGCGCAATGGCCCCGAACACGTGGAAGATGAGTTCCCCGGCGGCCGAGGACGTGTCGAGCTTCTCTTCCAGGCTGAGGAGAGCCACACCGCGGCCCTTCAGTTGCTCGACCACGGAGATGAGTTCCGCGAGAGAGCGGCCGAGCCGGTCGAGTCGCACCACCGCCAGCGTGTCGCCGCGGCGTGCATAGGCCAGGAGTTCGATCAGACCGGGGCGGTCCATCGATTTGCCAGACCGAACGTCGGTGAACACCCGGATGGCGCCAGCCTGCTCCAGCCGTCTGGCTTGGCCGGCAACGTCCTGGTCGCCGGTGCTGACGCGGGCATAACCGAGAACATCTGCCATGGGGACGCCGTCTCTCAACCGGTCGTTCTGTGGACGATCGCGCTATTGCGCTTCTCGGGCCGTCGACTCCGTCCACAGAATGCGTCCCTAGTGGCCTCGCTGTCCATCATCATCGTCGGCGTTCTCTGGACGCTCAGGAGCGGTCCATGGGACGACGCGACCTGCTCAGCGCCGAGGAGCGCCGCCGCATCTTCGGCGTCCCGACCGAGCGCGATGATCTGGCGCGGTTCTACACCTTCGAGGCCGCCGACCTGGATCTGATCGGGACCCGACGTGAGGATCGCAATCGGCTCGGGTTCGGCGTTCAACTGGCCCTGCTACGCCATCCTGGGCTGACGCTCGCCCAGGTCGCGGTGCAGCCGGATGTCGATCTCGCGCCCATGACGGCCTTCGTCGCCGAGCAGCTCCGGATCCCGGCCGAGATCTTCAGGGCCTACGGCGCGCGGGACCAGACCCGGACCGACCACGCTCGTGAGGTCGCGACGGCACTGGGGCTGCGGTCGGCAACCCGCACTGATCTTCCGCTGCTGATCGAGGCCGCCGCCGCTGCCTCCTGGGCCACCGACAAGGGCGGGGTAATCGTGACGGCCATGATCGCTGCCCTGCGTGAGGCGAAGATCATGCTGCCTGCCCCCGCGACGATCGAGCGAGCGGGCGTGACCGGTCGGGCCAAGGCGCGCACGCGGACCTACGCCGCCTTGCTGGCGGGGCTGGGATCCGATCAGATCAGGGCGCTCGACGCCCTGTCGAGCGTGGGGACGAGAACCGGTCTTACCCGGCTGACCGAGCTGCGCACCATCCCGGTCGCGGCAAAGCCCGACCATGTCGGCGACATCCTCGCCCAGTTGCAGGCCGTGCGCGCCCTCGGCATCGACCCTCTCGCGGAGAGTCGTGTGCATCCGGACCGGCTCGCGCGCTTGGCGCGCGAGGGCCGCCTGTCTCCGGCCTACCTGATGGACCGCTATACGACGGCACGCCGGCGAGCGACGATCGTGGCGCTGCTCCTCGACCTCGAGGCTCGGCTGATCGACGCCGCCATCGAGATGGCTGACAAGCTGATCGGGGGCGCCTTCACTCGGGCCAAGAATGCGCAGGCGCGCCAGTATACTTCCACAGCGCGCGACGTCGGGCGGCTCATGCGTATGTTCCGCGGCACCATCGACGCGCTCGTAGCCGCAGCCGGCGCGGGCGAGGATCCGCTGCATGCCGTGGACGAGGCAGTTGGTTGGGCCAAGCTGTTGCGGGCGCGGGGCGAGGTGGCCGAGATCGCGGACGCCGCCGGCGTCGACCCGCTCGTGCGCGCCGCTGATCGCCATGCCACTCTTCGCAAGTTCGCACCGGCGCTGTTGGAAGCGCTCGAGTTCAAGGCCGCTTGTGGGAGCGACAAGACGGTCGCGGCCGTGCACCTCCTGCGCGAGCTGGCCGGTACGCACCGACGTGAGGTCCCGCGCGATGCGCCCATGCCGTTCAAGAAGGAGTGGCACGCCCTGGTGATCCGCGCGGACGGCCGCATCGACCGGCGCCTCTACGAAACTGCCGTGCTGGCCCACCTGCGCAACAAACTCCGCTCGGGCGACGTGTGGGTCGAACGTTCGTCGGCCTACCGGCGCTTCGACAGCTACATGCTGGCCTCGGCCGAGGTGGTTCCGATCACCTCCGAACTGGGTCTCCCCGCGACGGCCGACGCTTGGCTGGAAAGCCGCGCTCGCGAGCTCGACCGCCGACTGAAGCGGTTCGCGGATCGGCTCGGGAAGGGAAAGCTCGATGGCGTCGCAATGCGTGACGGCCGGTTGTCCATCACCCCTGTCCGGGCGATCGCCACGCCTGAGGCGAAACGGCTCGCAGAGCGGCTCGACGCACTGATGCCGCGCGCCCGGATCACCGAGCTCCTCCATGAAGCCGCCCGCGGCACGGGGTTCCTCTCCGCCTTTACCAACCTGCGCACCGGCGATCCGTGTCCAAACGAGAACGCGCTGCTCGCCGCCATCCTGGCTGACGCGACCAACCTCGGCCTCGCGCGCATGGCTGAGGCCAGCCAGGGGGTGACCCGCGACCAGCTCGTCTGGACCGCCGACGCCTACCTCCGGGAGGAGACCTACAAGGCCGCACTCGCGCGCATCATAGACGCCCACCACGCCCTGCCGATCTCCGCCGTTTGGGGCGACGGGACGACCTCCAGCTCCGACGGCCAGTTTTTCCGCTCCGGCAAGCGGGGTGCCGCCGCCGGCGAGATCAACGCCCGCTATGGCGTCGATCCCGGCTTCAGCTTCTACACCCACGTCTCCGACCAGCATGCCCCCTACCACGTGCGGGTGATCTCGGCCGCGACGCACGAGGCGCCCTACGTCCTGGATGGCCTGCTCCACCACGGGTCGAGCCTGCCTCTGGCCGAGCACTACACCGACACGGGCGGCGCGACCGACCACGTGTTCGCACTCTGCGCCATGCTGGGCTTCCGGTTCTGTCCGCGCCTGCGCGACTTCCCCGACCGACGATTGATTCCCATCGCGCCACCGACCGCCTACCCGGCGCTGGCGCCGCTGCTCGGCAAGAAGGTCCGCGCCGATGTCGTCCGGGAGCACTGGGGCGAGATCCTGCGCCTGGTAGCCTCGCTGAAGGCCGGCCACGCCGCGCCCTCAGTCATGTTGAAGAAGCTGGCCGCCTACGAGCGGCAGAACCAGCTCGACCTTGCGCTGCAGGAGGTCGGGAAGGTCGAGCGCACCCTGTTCATGCTGGACTGGCTCGAGAACCCTGTCTTGCGCCAGCGCTGCCAGGCCGGATTGAACAAGAGCGAGCAACGCCACCAACTCACGCAAGCCCTCTACACGTTCCGTCAGGGCCGCCTTGTCGACCGCTCGCATGAAGCGCAGCAATACCGGGCCTCCGGTCTCAACCTCGTGATCGCGTCCATCGTCTGGTGGAACACGACCTACATCGCCGATGGCGTCGATCATCTCCGGGGCGCCGGCGAACAGGTCCGTGACGAGGTTCTGGCCCACACCTCACCCGTGGGCTGGGAGCACATCGCCTTCTCCGGCGACTTCCTCTGGGACCGCGCCGCGGCGCTCCCGCACGGTCGCCGCCCGCTCAATCTCGGCCGAACGACCCGTCGGGTCGCCTGAGCCAGCCCGTTCACGGTTCAGTCCGCCTTAGCGTTGCTCAGCATGCAGAAGTCGCGCTGTCCTCATGCTGATGGTCGGCCGGATCGTGGCCGCCATGGCGTCGGCGGCCTACACGCCCTGTGCGTCCGTCTCCGCCGCGATCCTGGCCGGGCCGGCCCATCGGGGACGGGCCTTGTCGGTCGTCATGGGTGGCATCACGGTCGCCACCATCGTCGGGGTGCCGATCGGCACGTGGCTCGGCGAGGCCGGCGGCTTTCGCGCCGCCTTCTGGCTGGTCACGGCCCTCGGCGTGGCGGCGCTCGCGGGGCTCGCCCTCTGGCTTCCCGAACTCCCCGCTCCGCCCGCGGTCACGCTTCGCGAGCGCGTGCGCTCCCTGCGGCTGCCGCAGGTCCCGGGAACGCTGATCGTCACGACCTTGGCGATGACCGCGGGCTTCACCGTCTACACCTATATTGGCCCGCTCCTGGCCGAGACGATGCACGCGGAGGGGCGGACCTTGAGCCTGGTTCTGTGCGCGTTCGGCATCGCCGGGACCGTCGGCAATGGGCTCAGTGGATGGCTCGCCGACCGGTGGGGCGCGACTCGCACGGTCGCGGCGAGCCTGATCGTTGTCATAGGCATCCTCGCGCTGTTCCCCTCCCTGGCCACGACGCTGCCGGGTACTCTCCTCGGCGTCGCGATCTGGAACAGCGCGGGGTGGCTGCTGCTGCCTGCGCAGCAACATCGCCTGCTTTCCACGGCGCCGCAGGTCGGCCAGATCCTGGTGTCCCTGAACGCCTCCGCCCTGTATCTCGGCATCGGCATGGCCGGTCTTCTCGGCGGATGGGTCATCCAGATCTGGAATGCCCGCGCCCTGGGTCCGGTCGCGGCGTGGGTGGCGGCCCTGGCGCTGATCGTTCACGTCCTGAATGCCCGTGACAGGCGATAAGGTGGGGCGGCGCCGGTCCCGACGCGGGATCGGCGGGCCGGCGGGTGCGGGCAGGGTTAACGAAATGTGAGACATCCTGCGGGCATGACAGGTCCCGATCCGCGCCCGCCGGCCCCCCGCGCCGGGCGCCCTACATTCAGGCCCGAACACCGAGCCCCCCTCACGAGCGTCCATGCCCCCCAACCGCGACCCCGCCTTCGACGACCTCGAGCAAAAGAGCGCGCAGAGCCTCCACGCCGCCCTCTCGGCGGAAATCGCGGAGCACGACCGGCGCTATCACGGCGAGGATGCGCCGACGATCTCGGATGCCGAGTACGATGCCCTGCGCCGGAAACTCGAATCGATCGAGGCGCGCTTCCCCGACCTCGCCGGCACCGGCGAGGCCTCGGCCAGCGTCGGCGCGAAGGCGTCGGACAAGTTCGCCAAGGTGCGGCACGCGGTGCCGATGCTCTCCCTCGGCAACGCCTTCTCGGACGAGGAGATCGGCGACTTCGTCGAGCGGGTGCGCCGCTTCCTCGGCCTCCCGGCCGCCGAACCGGTCGCTTTCACGGCCGAGCCGAAGATCGACGGCCTGTCGCTGTCCCTGCGCTACGAGGGCGGGCGTCTCGTCACCGCGGCGACCCGGGGCGACGGCGAGGTCGGCGAGGACGTGACCGCCAACGTCCGCACCATCAGGGAGATTCCCGAGGTGCTGGCCGGTGACGATTGGCCGGCCGTGTGCGAGGTGCGCGGCGAGGTCTACCTCTCGCACGCCGATTTCGCCGGGATCAACGCCCGCCAGGAGGAGGCCGGCAAGCCGCTCTTCGCCAATCCCCGCAACGCCGCCGCCGGGTCCCTGCGCCAGCTCGATCCCAGCATCACCGCCTCGCGCCCCCTGCGCTTCTTCGCCTACGCGGCCGGCGAGATGTCCGAACAGCCGGCCGAGTCCCAGTTCGAGATGTTGGAGGCCTTCCAGGCCTGGGGCCTGCCCGTGAACCCGCTGACGGTGCTCTGCGCCGACGCGGCCGCGATGCTGGCCCATTACCGGATGATCGAGGCGCGGCGCGCCGATCTCGGCTACGACATCGACGGCGTCGTCTACAAGGTCGACTCCTTCGCGCTCCAGCGCCGCCTTGGCTTCGTGGCGCGGGCGCCGCGCTGGGCGCTCGCCCACAAGTTCCCGGCCCAGCGCGCCACCACCGTGGTCGAGGCGATCGACATCAATGTCGGGCGCACCGGCTCGCTCAACCCGCTGGCGCGCTTGAGGCCGGTCACGGTCGGCGGCGTCGTGGTGTCGAACGCGACGCTCCACAACGAGGATTACGTCCACGGCGTCGATGCCGACGGCAATCCGATCCGCAGCGGCATCCCGGTCTGGCAAGGCCAGATCCTCCGCGACGACGTCGACCTCGCGCAAGGGTCCGACGTGCGCGTCGGCGACACCGTGGTGGTCCTGCGCGCCGGCGACGTGATCCCGAAGGTCGCCGACGTGGTGCTGGAGCGCCGCCCGAAGGACGCGGTGCCCTACCGCTTCCCCGAGACCTGCCCGGCCTGCGGCAGCCACGCGGTGCGGGGCCTCAACCCGCGCACGCGCAAGCTCGACGCGGTGCGCCGCTGCACCGGCGGCCTGATCTGCCCGGCGCAAGCGCAGGAGCGGCTGAAGCACTTCGTGTCGCGCAACGCCTTCGACATCGAGGGTTTTGGCGAGACCTACATCGAGACCCTGTTCGAAGCCGGCCTGGTGCACCAGCCCGCCGACCTCTTCCGCCTCGACTTCGAGCCCCTGAAGGCCGCCGTCGTGGCGCGGCGCCAGGCGCTCTCGGCCGAGCGGGCGCTCGCCGCCGGCAAGGAGGTCAAGAAGGCCGCCAAGAAGAAGGACGACGAGGACAAGGCGATCAAGAACCTCCTCGCAGGAGTCGAGGCGCGCCGAAAAATTTCGCTCAACCGGCTCATCTTCGCGCTGGGCATCGAGCAGGTCGGCGAGGCCACCGCCAAGGCCCTGGCCAAGCACTTTTCGGATATGCCGGCCCTGATGGCGGGCGTCGCGGCGGCGGCTTCCTGCCAGCCCGGGCCGGACTGGATCGCGCTCGCCAGCCTCAACCGCGTCGGCGCCACCACCCGCGACCGGCTCCTCGCCGCCGCGGCCGAGGCGCCGGATGCCGATCTTCTGGCCGGCGGCGCGGTGGCGCGGCTCTCCGCCCCGCAGCGCGAGGCCCTGGTCGAGGCCTATGGCGATTCCGCGGGCGTGCGGGCGGCGGTGGAGCGGGCCGCCGCCCAGGTGCCCGGCGACGCCTACCGGGCGCTCGCCGATGACGGCGAGATCGGCGCCGTCACCACCGCCTCGCTGATCCAGTTCTTCTCCGAGGAGCACAATGTCGCGGCGGTGAAGGCCTTGCTCGACGAGGTCGAGACCGAGCGGCCGGCACCGGTGGCGCAAGCCGCGGCCTTCGCCGGCAAGACCGTGGTGTTCACCGGCACCCTTGAGAAGATGACCCGCAGCGAGGCCAAGGCGACGGCCGAGCGGCTCGGCGCCAAGGTCTCGGGCTCGGTCTCGGCCAAGACCGACCTCGTGGTGGCGGGACCGGGTGCGGGCAGCAAGCTCAAGGACGCCGAGAAGCACGGCGTGACGGTGGTCTCGGAGGACGAGTGGCTGGCGATGGTGGCCTCCGCCTGAAATTCGGCGCCTTCCCGCGGGAAGGCGCCGGCATGACCTTTCCCCGCACCCTCGCGATCGACTTCGAGACCGCCAACGAGCGCCGCGACAGCCCCTGTGCCGTCGGTCTCGCCTGGATCGAGGGCGGGCGGGTGGTGCGGCGCGAGTCGCGGCTGATCCGCCCGGCGGAGATGCGCTTCTCGCCCGGCAACATCCGGGTCCACGGCATCCGCCCGCGGGACGTCGCCGACGCGCCATCCTTCCCCGAGGCGATGGCGCCGTTCCTGCCGGAGATCGCCGGCAGCCTGGTGCTCGCCCACAATGCCAGCTTCGATGTCGGGGTGCTCGCCGCGACGCTCCAGGCCTACGGTCTGCCTCAGCCGGCCTATGCCTCGCTCTGCACGGTGCAGCTCGCCCGCCGGCACTGGCCGGGGGAGGGCGGGCAGGGCCAGGGCACCTATCGGCTCTCCTCGCTGGCCGCCCGGGTCGGCGTGACGTTTCGCCACCACGATGCCGGCGAGGACGCCTATGCCTGCGCCGAGATCGCGCTCGCGGTGATGCGGGAAGCCGGAGCGCCCGACATCGCCAGCCTCGCCAAGACCCTTGGCCTCGCCCGCGCGCGGGCCGGCGAGGGGGCACGATCGCCCGACGGGATCGCCGCCCGGGCCCTGCGCGGCGTGGCGCCGAGCCGCACCCGCGCGCCGCTCCTGCACTTCGTCGTGCGGGGCAGCACCGGCACTCCCTACGACGTGCGCCTGATCGATGGCCGCGACGGCCCGCGCCTGCGCTGCTCTTGCGCCGGAGCCCGGTTCCGGCCCGATTGCCGGCACGTCCGGGCGCTGGCGAATGGCGAGATCGACGCGCTCCTGTCGGACAATCCAGGGGATGTCGCGGCGCTGGCGGGATTGTTGCGGGCGGGGTGAGCGGCGCCGTCTCGGCGCTGACCGCACCCCCTTCCCGGGCCGGGGGAGGGGGCGTCCAGAATCCCGCGTCCAGACACGACAAAGGCGGGTCCGCGCTCTCGCGCGGCCCGCCTCGTACGGTGACGGCGGTCTGGAGGCCGCGAGGCCTCAGTGGGCTTCGCGCACGGCCACGGCGTTCGGCGTCAGGCCGAAGCGCTCAGCGAGATGCCAGCGCAACTCACGGGAGGAGTGATAGCCGTAGCTCTTGTCGATCAGGTGGCTGACGTCGATCGGGCGTCTGCCCTCGCCGAAGCGGCTGATCTGGTCGACATGGAAAGTGGTGCCGTCGTTGAAGACGGTCGGCGCGCCGTCGCGCCGGGTGAACTCGAACAACATGGATGTCTTTTCTTCTATCTTTGCGCCGCTCCTGAAGCGGAGCGACTGTGCGTGGCAGGCGGCCGGGACGGCCGCCGGCGGAGCGTGTGACGAGCCCGCAGGCTCACAACGCTCCAGTGCGGCCGAGGTTCCGTAACCTTAACGGGATTATCGTTAAGGCAACGTGAACCCGGGCCGGTGGCCGCCCTTAGGCGACCTGCAGGTTCACGGCCGACATCTTCGAGCTGTCACGCCGATCGGCCTGCAGCTCGTAAGAGACCTTCTGGCCCTCGACGAGGCCGCGCAGGCCAGCCCGCTCCACCGCGGAGATGTGGACGAAAACGTCCTTGCCCCCGTTGTCCGGCTGGATGAAGCCGAAGCCCTTCTGGTCGTTGAACCACTTGACAGTACCAGTATTCACGCGGTCGTCCTCGTCTCGTTAGAAGTCGCAATGGGCTGCCCTCATGGGCGAGAGCAGCACGGCGCGACGGCGCCAAAAGTTCGGGAGGGGGCTCGTGTTCGCAGGACCCTAAAGAGCCCATGCGAGGCGCAATGCCCGGGGCCGCCCGCCCGTTGCCGCTGAGACCCATGTAGGAACCCAGTCTGGCCGGAACAAGGCAGGCGCCTGAGATCGTCGCGCCGGCCGCGTGTCAGCGATTGGTGCGCCCGCGCTGGTTGGGGTCGATCCCGCCTTGCGGCGTGGTGTCGTTCGCCACGTCGCCCTCGTCGGTATTGGCCCCGGCGAGGTCCTCCGGATCGCCGCCGGACATCGTCATGCCCTTCGAGGTGCCGATGCCGGGATTGCCCTTCAGGTCGGCGTCGGTCGGCGTCGTGGTCTTGGGCTGCTTCGAGGTCATGCGGGTTCTCCTGTCGGGAAGCCCGCCTAACGGTTGAGGGCCTGCTCCAGTTCGCTCCGGGTCATGCGCGAGCGCCCCTTGATGTCGCGGTGCCTGGCCTCGTCGTAGAGGGCGGCGCGGGTCGCCTGGGACCGCGTGTCGCGCTCCTTGGCCCGGGTGCGGCGGAAATTCGACCGGTTGGCCGATGGGCTCTCCTGGTTCGAGGCGCCGGCCTCGCGCAACGCGATGGCGATGGCCTGCCGGCGGTCGGTCACCGGCTCGCCGTCCCGGCGCTCCAGCTCGCCCGCCTTGAACTCGTGCATCACCCGGGCAATCGTGCCCTTCTGGGCCCCCGTGGTCTTGGTTTCGGTGGTCTTGTTCTCTGCGGTCTTGGTGGTCTTGCGCGCGGCCATCGTCGTCATCCGCTCGTTCGGGCGCTGGGCGCCTGTTCCATGCGGAATCAACGCGGCCGATGCCGAGGCGTTTCGGGCCGTGCAGGCCGGGTGTGCGTGGAAACCCTGTCGCCTCCGGCAGATTGCTCCCATATACGGGCGATATCGTAAAGTGTCGGACGCTCCATGGCGGGTATCTCGGTTTCCCTCGAAGGTTCCAACATCCAGCTCTCGTTCCAGAAGGACGACCAGGCCACCGCCGTCATCATGGATGCGAGCGCGGCCCGTGCCCTCGTGCGCGCCGTGGGCCAGCTCCTCACAGTCATGCACGAGCCGGACGACGCCGACGCGGACGATCTCGGCGACGAGGATGCGGCGATGCTCGACGTGACCTCCCCGGCGATCGAGGTCGGCACCGACGAGCAGGGCCAGGCAGTGGTGGCGCTCCAGGCCGGCGGGCTGCCGCCGTTCCAGCTCCGCCTCACCGACGAGGAGGCGCGGCACGTCGCCACCTCGCTCAACGAGATCCTGAACGCCCCGCGGGACGTGCGCAGCTCGCATGGCGGGCATTGATGGCGGACACCGATACGGAAAGGGCGCCTCGTCGAGGCGCCCTTTCGTCGTCTTAGAACCGCGTGCCCGGGTTGGTCGGTCCGCCGGGCAGGTAGTCCGGCTCGGAGCCCGGCCCGGTCGGGTCGGTGATGCCCGGGTCGTTGACCGGGTAGGGCGAGCGCGGACCGGTCGGGCCGGTATCGGGCAGCTCGTCGGGGGCGACCGGGGGCGGGATGTCGCCGGGGATGCCGCCGCCGGGGGTCGGCTCGTGGCCGGGTAGGCCCGGATTGGCCATGGTCGTGCCTCCTCTCGGGTTGGGGGGTGTGATGGTTTAAACCGCCCGGCGTGCCGCAGTTCCGTCGCGGCAATTCCCCGGAACCCGCCTGACCCAGGGTCGTTGCCAGGGCATTCGAACCCCTCGGAGGACGATCCGATGCCCAGCATCACGCAGGCGAAAATTCTTATCATGGCCACCGACGGCTTCGAGCAGTCCGAGCTCGAAGTGCCGAAGGCGAAGCTCAGCGGGGCCGGCGCCCAGGTGACGGTGGCCGCACCCCGGTCGCGCCAGAAGCCGGACAGCATCCGCGGCTGGGACAAGACCGATTGGGGCCGCCCGGTGCCGGTCGATGCCGACATCGAGAGCATCGACGCCTCGGCCTATGATGCCCTGGTGCTTCCCGGCGGCCAGATCAACCCGGACAAGCTGCGCCTGGAGCCGAAGGCGCTGGAGATCCTGCGCAGCTTCCTCGGCAGCGGCAAGGTGGTCGCCGCGATCTGCCACGCGCCCTGGCTGCTGGTCGAGGTCGGCGCCGCCAAGGGCCGCAAGATGACGTCGTTCGCCTCGATCAAGACCGACGTGATCAATGCCGGCGCCGAGTGGCACGACCTGCCCGTGGTGACCGACAAGGGCATCGTGACGAGCCGCAACCCGGGCGATCTCGACGCCTTCTCGGCCAAGATCATCGAGGAGGTCCAGGAGGGCCGCCACGAACGCGCCGCGGCCTGACGGACGGCGATCGCCCGACACCCCATGAACGAGAACGGCCCGTGCGGCAGACGCCGCACGGGCCGTTCTCGTCGGGTCGCGACTCGGGTTCTGCCGAGTCGCCTTGTCGAAGGAGGCCTATCCGATTGTGCCGGCACCGAAGGTGGTGTCGCCGAAGGCGGAGCGGCCCTCCGTCGCGCCGTATTGCAGGTAGTGCTGCATCGGGTCGAGCTTGGCCTGCGCCACGTCGCCATAGGCCCCGAGATACGCCGTCGAGTCGAAGCCCTTCGACGGGTCGCGGCCCTCCTTCCAGCCATACTGGTCGTAGTGCATCAGCGGGTCGATCCCCGCCGCCTTCACGTCCCGGTAGGCGTCGAGATAGCCCTTGGTGTCGAACACCGCGTTCGGGTTGCGCCCCTCCTTCCAGCCATAGGTCTGGTAGTGCTCGTAGGCGAAGGCGAAGGGGTCCTTGCCGGAAGTCGTCGCGGCGCGGGCCACGTCGGCATAGGACAAGAGGTAGAACTCGGCGTCGAAGCCCGGATGCGCCGCCAGATCGCTGGTCTTGCCGATGGCGGCGTAGATTGGCCGGCCCTCGTCCTGGCCGTACTCGATATAGTGCTTGAGCGGGTCGATGCCGGCGGCCTTCACGTCCGGGTTGCGGGCGAGGTAGAGCTCGTTGTCGAAGGCGGCGGAGGGGTCGCGGCCCTCCTTCCAGCCGGCCCGGTCGTACTGATCGAGCGGGTTCTGGCCCGAGACGCGCACGGCCTGGTTGGCGGCGAGGTAGCCGGAGGTGGAGAAGAGCGCGTTCGGGTCGCGGCCTTCCTTCCAGCCATAGGTGGCGTAGTGGGTGTCGGCGTCCTGGCCGGCGGCGAGCACGTCCTTGTTGTTGGCGAGGTAGAACAGGTCGTCGACGAGCGGGGCGCCGTCGGCGGTGATCACCGTCGCGTCGGTGAATTGGTAGCGCTCGAAGCCGGTGACCCGGTCCTGGCCCTCCGGCCCGACGATCAGCGCATAGGCGCCGTCGCGGGTGACGGCGGTGTCGGCGAGCTTGGAGTTGAACACCAGGGTGTCGGTGCCGGTCGAGCCGTCGGCGTTGCGGCCGCCGAGCAGGATGTCGTTGCCGGGTGAGTTGGTGATCGTGTCGTTGCCGGCGCCGCCATTGACGACGTCGTCGTAGGCCGTGCCGGTCAGCGTGTCGTTGCCGCTCGTGCCGATGCGATTGACGCCGCGAGCCAGCACCGTGTCGCTGCGGGCGGCGAGGTTCTGGATCCGGGTGTCGCCGGCCGGATTGGTGTCGGCGGTGCCGTAGGGCGTGCTGGCGTAGAAGGCGCGCAGGTACTCGGCCATCGCGTCCTGCTCGGTGCCCTGGGCCGCGAAGGTCGCGGTGTTGGGCAGCGAGGCGCCGGGCGTGGCGGAGGCGAGCGCCACCTTGTTCTCGCCGTAGGCCGGGAACGGGTAGTTGTCGCCCCCCAAGCCCGGCGCGGTCGAGGTGCCGGTCGCCAGGAAATCGAGGGTGACGGTGCGGATGCCGCGGTTCGGGTCGCCGACGAGCTGGCCGTTCTGCACCAGCGTGTCGAGGATCCGGCCGTTCTCGTCGACGACCGCCGCGTTGAGGATGCGCTGGCCCTCGCGGGTGACGTTGCCGTTGGCGTCGAGGGTCTGGGCGGTCTTGGTGGTGTCGAAGGAGAAGCTGAGGCCCCCGATCTGCGGGAACTGGCCCGGGGTCGCCCCGGCGGCGGTGGCCGAGACGGCGTGCTCCAGGATCCGCTTCATCTCCAGCGCCGAGACCGTGGTGACGGCGAGCGCGTTGTTGAAGCGCAGCGAGTTGGTGACGTCGAGCTGCGAGATGTCGCCCGATTGCTTGCCGGCGGACGCGTTGGCGGCCGGTGGCAGCTCGGCGGTGCCGCCGCCGGCGGTCGAGAACGAGCCGATCGAGTCGCGGATGCCGCCGCCGTTCTTGATCGAGACCGCGACCGTCGGATCGTACTGCTTGGCGTACCAGAGGTTGGCGTCGGCGGAGAGGTCGCCGAGGTTGGTCTCCTCGGTGCGGACCTCGCCGCGGCGCCCTTCGAGATAGACGCCGGTGCGGCCGAGGATGTTGCCGTCCTGCTGGCGGATGATGTCGGCGACGCCGGCGGTCTCCTGGATGCCGTCGTTGTTGACGTCGAGGCCCTCGACCATTTCCTTGACGAGGTAGCCCTTGGTGCCGGGTGCGAAGGCAGCGTCCTTCGAGCCCCAGAGCTGCGTCACCGTGGTGTCGTCGACCGCGACCGCGCCCGAGTTCTGCGGCGTGACCGAGTCGCGGATGATGTTGCCCTGGTCGTCGAAGGTGACGGTCAGGCGGCCGACATAGGAGTACTCGGAGGCGGTGTTGACCAGCGCCAGGGTCTGGCCCGAGGCGTTGGTGAAGAATTGCGGGTAGGCGCCGCCCGAGACGTCGCCCGGCAGCAGCCGGTCGTTGGAGTCGGACAACAGGGTGTGCGAGCCGCCGCCGATCAGCACGTCGACGTTGCGCAGGAGCGGGGCCAGGGCCTGCTCGTTGGCGAGCTGCTGCAGGTGGGTGCCGACGATGACCTTGTTGAGGCCCGGATTGGCCGCCAGCACCCGGTCGACCTCGGCATTGATCTGCTGGGCGAGCAGCGCGATCTCGTCGCGGCCGGTGAAGCCGTCGAGGGTGACGTTGCCGAGCGTGGTCAGCAGCGGCTCGACCTGGGTGGTGGCGCCGATGAACGCGATCTTCTCGCCGTTCTCGGTGATGATCGTCGACTTGGCGATCTTGTCGGCGCCGGTGCCGGTCTGGGTCGAGGTCGGGCCGGTCTGGGCGAAGGTGGCGTTGTCGCCGTCAGCGTGGACGAGGCCCGAGAGGGCCGACTCTCGCGAAAAATTCAGGTTCGTCGAGAGGTAGGGGAACTGCGCCCCGACCCAGGTGTCGTCGGCCGCGCCCGGAGCCGAGCCCAGATTCGCGCCGATGATGTTGGCGACCTCGTTCGGCCCGGAATCGAACTCGTGATTGCCGAACACCGCCGCCTGGACGCCGATGATGTTCTGGATCGTGATGTCGGCCCGGCCCGGCGAGGCGGCGAGCCGGCTGTAGGCGTTGGCGCCCGACAGCCCGTAATATTGGTTGTAGATGCCGTTATAGGTGGCGTTCAGCTGCGGGTCGGCACCGGCGATGAAGAACGGGCTCGGGATCCAGCCGTCGCCGGTCGAGAGGGTGATCGAGTTCGGGGTCGCGTCCTCGAGCTTGTCGACGATCGCGGCGAAGTTCGGGGCCCGCTGGGTCGCCAGGAGGCCGGCCTCCCAATCGGAGGCGTGCAGGATCTGGAGCGTGTAGGTCATCGGGGCAGCCTGCTGGGTGGTGAAGTCGAGCTGGTCCTGCGCGAGTCCCGCGAAGGCGTTTCCGGCCGTGTCGGTGATGGCGCTCGTCGGCACGACGACGTCGTAGGCGGTCCCCGCCCTGAGGTCGGCGCTCGGGTCGATCGTCACGGTGTCGCCGGAGATGGTGACCTGCGCGGCGTCGCTGACCGCGATGGTGCGGGTGTCGCCCGCCCCGTCGGTGAGGGTGATCGCGCCGGTGCCGGCCTTCACCGCCTCGCTGAAGCGCAAGACGATGTTGGCACTGGGCGCGACCCCGGTGGCGTTGTCGGCCGGGGTGGCGGAGACCAGCGTCGGGGCGGTCTGGTCGAGCTTAAGCCCGACCAGGATCGGGTCGTGGTCGGATTCGCGCGCCGCGACCTGTCCGTCGAAGTACGAGGCCGGCCGGTTGAAATCGAGGTTGTAGTCGATCGCATCCGCCTCGTCGGCGTTGACGTGCCACTCGGTCACGCCGGTGACCTGCCCGTTCAGGCTGCCATTGGCGAAGGCGTGGTCGAGGGCGCCGTAGGCTCCGTCGAAGACGTAGGAATACGGGTCCGCGAGGCGGTCCTCGGCGAGGTTGGTGAAGCCCCCGGCCTTGATCGTGTCGAGGGCGTCCTCCTTGAGGTAGGCGTTGAAGTCGCCGAGCAGGATCACGTCGGAATCCGCCGTGCCGGTCGGCTTCGTCGCCACCCACTCGGTCAGCGCCTTGGCGGCGAGCTCGCGCTGTTGCTGCCAGTTGCCCTGGCCGTCGCCCTGGTCGGCATCGGCGCCGGTGCCGGTGCCGCTCTTCGACTTCAGGTGGTTTATGACCGCCGTGAAGTCCTCGCCGGTCGCGTTCTCCCGGAAGGTCACCGCCAGCGAGGCGCGGCTGGTATTCACCCCGTTGAAGAGGTGGCCGATCGTGCTCTGCTGCAGCAGAGCGGGGTCGAAGCGGGCGACGTCGCTGTCGTCGAGCTTCTCGATCGTGGTGTTGAGCGCGACGCTGACCTTGCTCGGCTTGTAGATGAAGCCGACCGCGATGGCGTCGCCGCCAAGGAACTGGCCCTGGTCGAGCTGGCTGCCAGGGTTGACATACGCGTAGGTGCCGGCGCCGGCCCGGGCGTTGAGCTGGCCGACGAGGTATTCCAGGGCATTGCCCGGGTTGCCCGGCTGGAACTCGTTCTCCAGCTCGGTGAGGCCGAGCACGTCGGCGCCGGTGCCGATCAGCGTGGTGACGAGCTTGTCGGTCTGGCGCGCCAGCTCCTCGCGCGTGTTGGCACCGCGCGGCTGCTGGCCGATCGCGGTCTGGGCGTTCGACGTGCTGGCGAGGGTCGTGAAATAGTTGAGGACGTTGAGGCTGCCGACCTTGAGCGTGCCCCCGACCGCGTCCGGCGTGCTCGGGCGCGGATTGGTCCTCGCGAAGCTGTTGTCGCCGTCGTCGATGGCCCGCACCCGGAAGGCGCCGCTCGGACCGTAGCCGAGCGTGCCGGTGAGCCCGGTCACGGTGTCGCCCATCCGCGGCGCGGTGGCGGTGGAGTAGGTCGGGCCGAAGCCGTCGAGGGTCTCGATCGGCAGGTTCTGCGCGTTCAGCCCGTCGTCGTAGGTGATCGAGCGGGCTGCCGTCTGGGCGAGGTAGGCGGCGTAGGCCTGGGAGTTCGGCTCGAACGCGTTGGTGAAGGTCTCGGGCCGGCCCCCGGCCGCGAGGCGGATCTCGTTGAAGCGGTCGAGGTTGAACTGCTCGGAGATCGTCAGGGTCTGGGGGAAGCGGACCAGCATCCCCTCGTAGCGCTCGAGATCCGGTTGCGCGGTGGCGCCGGTGCCGACCGTGCCGGCGGCCGGCAGCGTCACGTCGACACCTTGCGCCTTCACCTCGGCCGCCGAGAGGGCGCCGGCCTGCACGACCTGGATGCCGGAGGCGGCGTTCACCATGAGCTGCGTCTCGCCGTTGAACTCGGTGACCGTGCCGGTGACCCGGACCCGGTCGCCCTCGTAGACGTCGACCAGGCGGGTGCCGGTGCCCTCGTAGACGAACAGGCCCTCCGAGGTCAGCGGGTTCGCGTCCTGGTCGGCCTTCTCCTCCTGGAGGTAGAAGCCGCCGAGATTGCGCTTGGCGTCGCCGTCGCCGTTCTGGAAGTCTCCGACGACGATCGCCTCGACCGTGACGGTCTGGCCGACGAGCGGGCTGGCGCTGCCGGTGCCCTGCACCGCCGAGATCAAGGTGACGTCGTCGTTGAGGATGGTGCCGGTGGCGGTAGCGTTGCCGGCAGCCACCGCAACGGCGATGCCGGGCTGGCTCGACGTGGCGCTGCGCAGGGCCAGCGAGAAGGTCTCGTTCGGCTCCGGCGTCGCATCGCCCTGCACGGTGACGCTGACCAAAGCCGAGGCGGCGCCCGCCGGGATCGTGCCGGTGACCGTCAGTGGCAGGGCCGGGCTGCCGGCGAAGTCGGCGGCGTTCGCCGGGTTCGCGCCGCTGCCGGTGAGCTCGGCGGTGAAGCTGACCGCGCCGAGGGTGCCGTTCGTGCGCTGCACCGTGAAGCTGAAGGTGGTGGCGCCGCTGTCGCCCTCGGCCCGGCTGACGCTGAGCGAATCGGCCGCGAAGGAGATCTCCTGCGTCGCACCCTGGGCCAGGGCGGCGTAGAGCGTCGCGCCGCCATTCGCCACCTCGTTGGCCGAGACCACGAGGTCGGTGCCGGTCGGGTTGCGGTCGGCGGCGATGAAGGTCAGCACCTCCGGACCGAGATCCGAGGCCGAGCCGGCGAGCGGCGGCACGTAGGAGACGTAACTGGCGTTCGCCGGGTCGGTGACGTCGTAGACCAGGATGCCGCTCTGGCGCTCCAGGCCGACGAAGGCGTAGATGCGGCCGTTGACCGTGCCGACCGTGATGCCCTCGGGCTCCGGCCCCTTGTTGTCGGAGCGGTCGTCCGGCGTGTTGGCGACGGTCTGGTCGTTGTTGAACCGGTCGGGCGCGATCTGGGCGAAGATCTTCTCGAATTCGCCGCCGGTCTCGCGCACCTTGGTGATCGTGCCGTCCTGGTTCTGGCGGAAGATCGAGATGCCGCGGCCGCCGAGCGTCGTGAGGTGGTCGATCACCCCGTCGCCGTCGGTGTCGCCGGTGCGCAAGAGCACGTTGAGGCGGGCATAGGCCGGGTCGGCCTTCAGCGCCTGGAGGGCGGGGGTCAGGCGGCTGTTCGGGACCGCGCTCAAGCGAGCGACATCGCCGGTGTCGTCGGCCCCGCCGATGACCCGCTGGTCGCCCTCGTTCGCGGTGACGAAGTAGGTCGCCCCGCCGGTCGTGAACGAGGCGATGCTGTCGGGCTGGAGCAGGCCGTAGATCGGGGTACCGGATGGCGTCGCGGCGATCCGGATCGAGGGGCCGCCATTCGGCCCGTCGCGGTCGGAGGCGTCGAACTCGTTGCCGGAGAGCGAATGGTCGACCGCCCCGAGGGGCTGGATCGCGATCGGCGCCGTGCCGGGATTGGTCAGGTCGATCACCGCGACGCCGTTCACCTCTTGCAGGGTGACGTAGGCGAAGCGGTTGTCGGGCGAGATCGCGATGTATTCGGGCTCGATATCGGCGGCGGCCGTCTTGCCGGGCGAGATCGCGAGACCGCGGGCGCGCAACGTCGCCTCGGAGCCGTCCAGCCCCTCGAACCCGATCGTGGTGACGAGTGCGGCGCCCGCCGCCCCGCCCGAGACGTCGATGATCGAGACGCTGCCGACCGGGTTGCTGGCCTGGCTCGCCTGCTCACCCTCGTTGGCGACGAGGAGCCGGCTGCCGTCGCGGGTGAAGACCAGCTGGTCGGGCCCGACCCCGACGGCGAGCGAGCGCAGCAGCGTGCCGTCGGCGTTGAACAGGGCGACGCGGCCGGCCGCGTCCCCGGTCGCGTTGGCGTAGGCCACCGCCACGAGGCCGTTGAAGACCGCGACCGAGTTCACCGCGCCGTATTGCTCGAGGCCCGACAGCAGGATCTCGCCGGTCTTGCGAAGCGAGCCGGCGGAGTCGAGGGCGACGATCTCGATCCGGTTCTCGTTGGTGTTCTGGACGTAGAGCCGGCTGGTCGAGGCATCGTAGGCCACCACCTCGGCGTTCGGCGCGGCCTGCGTCGCCGGATCGTTGGTGGTGGCGTAGGCGCCGAGGCGCACGAGCTGGAGCGCGTTGGTGGCGGCCGGCGGTGTCGTGGCGGTCGCGCCGGAGACGCCCTGGAGCGAGGGGGCGGCGTCGAAGATCGCCGTGCCGTTGATCCGGGTGCCGGTGTCGTCGTTGACGATCGTGCCGGTGCCCTGGCCCTTGGCCACCGTGGCGCCCGAGACGTTGGCGACGCTCACCGTGAAGGTCTCGGTCGGCTCCACCACCGTGTCGCCGGCGATGTCGACCGCGAAGGTCGCGCTGGTCTGGCCCGCCGCGATGGTCTGCCGGGTGAGGCTGCGGGCGGTGTAGTCGCTGCCGGCCGTCGCGCTGCCATCCGCGGTGGCGATGTCGAAGGTGACGCCGCCGGCAGGCGCCGCACTGCTCAGCGACACCGTGAAGGTGAGCGGCTTCGTGCCCGCATCGCCCTCGGCCGTCTGGACGTCGTCGATCGAGAGGGCCGGCAGGGCTTGCGTGGAGTTCACCGTGAAGGCGTCGTAGCTGCCGGCGCCGATCCGGGTGGTGGCGTTCTGCGTCCAGGACGAGGCGGTGCCGACCGCCGCCAGGATCTGGTCGCGGGTGCCCGAGGTCGGGCCGGCGTAGCGGCCGTTGGCGGAGGGCAGGGCGACCGCATTCTGGCCGAGGGTCAGGCCCGGCGGCAGGGCCGAGGTGCTGGCATTGGTGGCATTCGGGGCGAAGGTCGTGCCGCCATCCGCGAAATTGATCGCGTAGAGAAAGGTCGGGCTCGTCGCCGCGCCCTGATAGGCCAGGATCTGGTCGCCCGAGGCGTTGAGCGCGAAGTTCTGCGCCGTGAAGACGGGCCAGTTGGTGCCGCCTGCCGTGCTGTCGGTGGTCGGGCGGATCACCGTGCCGGCGGCGAGCGCCGCCGGCGCCGTGTAGGTGTAGGTGCCCTCGCCGGTGCGGAAGGCATTGGTGCTGGAGTTCCAGCCGTTGTCGGTGAAGGTGATGGCCGTGCCGGCCTCGACGTCCCTGAGGACCACGAAGGCGAAGTCGTCCGGGTTGGTGGCATCGTAACCGACGATGGCGATGTCGCCGGCGGCAAGCGTCGTGGCCATGGGTTCCAGTGTCTCCGGGCGCGCGGGAACGGCGGCGGCGCGGGGACGCGCACCACCCTTCAGCGCGGGGCTGTTAGGTCTTGAGGAGGTCAGGGAGACGCGCAGCGGCCCAGGGCTCGCCGGCGATCAATCGACGTGTCGGACCGGGAAGGACGAGTCTGCCTTGTTACAGCATGTGTCGGACTGTGTTCGCTCTGTATGGGCGTTGTGCGACAGCGCTGTGAAGGTTGCTGCGAGGGCGGGCGGGGGCATCCTCGGGCGCGGGGGCAGACGTGGTTCTCGGACGCGGAGGCAGCGTCGAGCCGATTGTTTCCCGGCGCAGTATCGGAGCGGGAATTCTGAAAGCAAGCGGAGTTGATGTATCAATCAAGCATATCTGAAGTTCTCCGCCTCATCCCGGGGCCGCGTAGCGGAACCCGGGATCCATTGCCGCCGACGTTGCAGGATGAAGCGGACCACGTTCCGTTCTTTTCCAGAGCGTCAGCGGCGACGGGTCCCGGGTTCTCGCCTGCGGCGAGCTCCGGGATGACGTGGCGGGCATTGACTGTGTCGTGATGTGTTCTGTCGCAGGACCGACAGCGACGTGGTTTGTCCCGGGTTCCCGGCTTCCAAGCCCGGGACGAGCTCGGGACCGTCGACGGCAAAGCCTGTTCGGGGACGTGGGCGACACGTCCCCGTCAGCGCGTTCCAGGCGGCGGCCGCTTACTGCGTCCCGCCCTTCGCCTCCTTCTGGAACTCCTCGATCACGTCCTTGCCGACGCGCTTGGCCATGTCGGCGGTGACCGGCTCCAACGCCGCCTTCCAGGCCGCCTTCTCCTCGGCAGTCAGGGTGACGAAGGTGGTCTTGCCGGACTTCTTCATCTCCTCCAAGGCGTCGGCATTGTCCTTGTCGGCGACCTCGTTGGCGTAGGCACTCGCCTCCTTCATCGCCTTGTCGAGTTCCGTGCGGACATCCGCCGGCAGGCCGTCCCAGAACTTCTTGTTGGTGATGACGGCGTAGCCGATATAGCCGTGATCGGAGAGGGTGATGTATTTCTGCACCTCGTGGTGCTTCTGGGTGAACATGTTCGAGGGCGTGTTCTCCGAGCCGTCGACCACGCCGGTCTGCATGCCCTGGTAGACCTCCGAGAAGGCCATCACCTGCGGGATCGCGCCGAGCGCGCGGAACTGCGCCTCCAGCACCTTCGAGGATTGGATCCGCATCTTCAGCCCGCGGAAATCCGCGGGCATCCGCAGCGGCTTGTTGGCGCTCATCACCTTGAAGCCATTGTCCCAGTAGGCGAGCCCGGTGATGCCCTTCGACTGGAGCTTGTCGAACAGGCGCTTGCCCAGCGCCCCGTCGGTGACCCGGCGCAGGGCCGCCTTGTCGGGCAGGATGTAGGGCAGGTCGAAGACCTCGAACTCCTTGGCGCCGAGCGGCCCGAACTTCGCCAGCGACGGCGCCAGCATCTGCACTGCGCCGAGCTGCAGTGCCTCGACCTCCTCCTTGTCCTTGAACAGCTGCGAGTTCGGGTAGACCTCCACCTTCACCTTGCCGCTGGTGTACTTCTCCGCCAGCTCCTTGAACTTGTCGGCGCCGCGGCCCTTCGGCGTGTCGGGCGCGACCACGTGGCTGAACTTGATCACGATCGGCGCCTGGGCGAGGGCGGCGCCCGACAGGAGGAGCAGGGCGGTGCCGGCCGCGAGGGCGCGGCGGGTGAGCGCCCGGACGGGGTGGGATGGTGTCGGCATGGCGTTTCCTCAGGCTGTTCTTTGTTCGGCGGTGAACCTGACAGTTCGATCCCCCCGCCGCAATGCGCCGATCGCCTAACGCTCCGATGCCTCGGCCTCCGAGATTGCCTCGGCTTCCATGTGGACCGCGCCGCCGATCGCCGTCCAGCCGCGGAATCCTTCCGCCTCGCGCCGTCCCGCGACCGCAAAGCGGGATCCGGCGATCATCGGCGCGACGCCGCGGTAGCGGAACCGCGCCGGCACCCGGCCGAGGCGGGCGGCGGCGAGGTTGAGGAGCAGGCTCGCCTGCATCGGCCCGTGCACCACGAGGCCGGCATAGCCCTCGACCTGGGTGGCATAGGGGTGATCGTAGTGGAAGCGGTGGCCATTGAAGGTCATCGCCGAGTAGCGGAACAGCAGAACGGAATTGGCGTCGACCGACCACGCCGCCTCGTCCTCGGCGGGCGCCGGCATCGGCGGCGGCGCGGCGTCGCCCGGCCGGCTCGCCTCGCGGTAGACGATGTCCTGCCGGTCGCGGATCGCCGGGCCCCGCTCGGTCAGGTAGTCGTGCCGCACGGTGACGAAGCACAGCGTGCCGGTGCGACCTCGCTTCACCGCCACGTCGGCCACGGTCTCGCGCCGCACCACCCGGTCGCCGACGCGCAGGGGCGCCAGCGTCTCGACCTCGCCGCCGGCCCACATCCGCCGCGGCAGCGGCACCGGCGGCAGGAACCCGCCCTTCGCCGCGTGGCCGTCGGGGCCCAGCGCGTCGGCCGCCGGCGTCTCGGGGGCGAGGCACCAGTGCAGCGCCAGCGGCGCCTCGCCCTCCTGGACCGGGGCGAGGTGAGGGGCCAGCGTCGCCCGGTATTCGGCGACGAGCCGCGGCGTCACGAGGTCCTCGACCTCCCGGGTGCGGCCGATCCAGCCGCGCAAGTGGTCGATGTCGATCTCGGGCATCGGACGTTCCCCCATCTGGCGTGCCTCGCCCACGTCGGGGCCGGCCTCCATCACTCCTATATCGGCCCGCCTTCGCGCCTGCACACCTGCCGCCTGGACCCCGGCCCGGCCCGGTGCTTAACTCCCTGTCAACAAAGACTAAGGTGGGAGACGTCACGTGGCTGCGCAGCACAGGTGCATCGCGATCGTCGGTCCGTTCCAGAGCGGCAAGACCGCCCTGCTCGAGGCCATCCTCCATCGCACCGGCGCGATCGATCGCCCCGGGCGCGCCGGCTCCCGGGTCGGCGACACCTCGCCCGAGGCGCGGGCCCACGGCATGAGCGTGGAGCCGGCCTTCGCCACCACGCGCTTCCTCGATGAGGCCTTCACCTTCGTCGATTGCCCGGGCTCGATCGAGTTCGCCCACGACCTGCGGGCGGTGCTCCCGGCCTGCGACGCCGCGATCGTGGTCTGCGAGGCCGACGAGCGCAAGCTGCCGGCGCTCGAACTGACCCTGCGCGAGCTCGAGGCCGCTGGTCTCCCCCGCCTCCTCTTCATCAACAAGGCCGAGACCGCGCCGGGCTCGCTCCGCGACGCGCTCGCGCTGCTCCAGCCCGCCTCGCGGGTGCCGCTGCTGATGCGCCAGATCCCGCTCATTGAGGGCGAGGCGGCGGTCGGCTTCATCGATCTGGCGCTGGAGCGCGCCTTCATCTGGCGCGAGCAGGCCCAAAGCGAGGTGGTGGCGTTGCCGGACGGCGAGCTGCCGCGGGAGAAGGCCGAGCGCTACACGATGCTGGAGCGCCTCGCCGACCACGACGACGCGTTGATGGAGGACCTGATCGCCGACATCGAGCCGCAAGCCGACCGGGTCTTCGCCGACCTCGCCCGCGAGCTGCGCGAGGGCCAGGCGGTGTCGGTGCTGTTCGGCTCGGCCGAGCACGGCCACGGCGTCACCCGCCTGCTCAAGGCGCTCCGGCACGAGGCGCCGGGCCTGCCCGAGACCCGGGCACGCCTCGGCGTCGCCGGGGAGGGCGCGCCGCTCGTCCAGGTGATGAAGACCCTGCATACCGGCTTCGGCGGCAAGCTCTCGGTCGGGCGCGTGCTGCGCGGGACGATCCGCGAGGGGGACGCGGTGACGGGCTCGGGCGGCGGCAGCGCCCGGGTGGCGGGCCTGACCCAGCTCGCGGGCGCCGCCGGCAGCCGGGTGCCGGAGGTGCAGGCGGGCGAGGTCGCCGGCTTCGCCAAGCTCGACCCGATCGCCACCGCCGAGACCCTGGCGACCGGGTCCGAGGCGCCGGCCGCCCTCGCCACCCTGCCGGCACCCGAGCCGGTCCATGCCGTGGCGCTGCGGGTGCGCGACCGCAAGGACGACGTGCGCCTCTCGGCGGCGCTGGCGAAGCTCGCCGACGAGGATCCGGCGCTCATCGTCGAGCACCGCGCCGAGCTCGGCGACCTGCGCCTGTCCGGCCAGGGCGAGATGCACCTGCGGGTCGCGGTGGAGCGGCTGGCCTCGCGCTTCGGCATCGGGGTCGAGACCGAGGGGGCGCGGGTCGCCTACCGGGAGACGATCCGCGGCCCGGCCGAGGCGCGGGCGCGGCACAAGAAGCAGACCGGGGGCCACGGCCAGTTCGCCGACGTGGCTTTGGCGGTGCGGCCGCTGCCGCGGGGCGAGGGCTTCTCGTTCGAGGACGAGGTGGTCGGCGGCGCGGTGCCACGGCAATACATCGCCTCGGTCGAGGCCGGCGCCCGGGCCTTCACCGCCAAGGGGCCGCTCGGCTTCCCCGTCGTCGACATCGCCGTGACCCTGAAGGACGGGGCGGCGCACGCCGTCGATTCGTCGGACGCCGCCTTCCAGGCCGCGACGCGGCTCGCGCTGGAGGACGCCCTCGCCAAGGCCGGGCCGGTGCTGCTCGAACCCATCCTGGCCGTGTCGATGGCGGTGCCGAGCGGGGCCACCGCCCGGGCCACCGGCCTCGTCACCGCCCGCCGCGGCCAGATCCTCGGCTTCGACGCGCGCCCCGGCTGGTCCGGCTGGGACGTGGTCGAGGCGCTGATCCCCGAGGCCGAGATGACCGACCTGATCGTCGAACTGCGCTCGGCCACCGCCGGGGTCGGCACCTTCACCACCCGCTTCGACCACCGGGCCGAGCTGACCGGGCGCGCCGCGGATGCGGTGCTGTCCCGCCAGCCGGTGCGCAAGGCGGGGTGAGGGGGCTCTACACCACGTGGTCCGGCGCCAGCGCGCAGGCCGGGCCGCCGGCGAGTTCGACCTGAAGCGTCACGTGGGCGATGCCGAAGCGGCTCCGCAGGGCGGCAGCGCAGTCGTGCAGGAAGGCGTTGCCGGGATGGCCCTCGGGCATCACCAGATGGGCGGTCAGCGCCGTCTCGGTGGTGCTCATCGGCCAGACATGGAGGTCGTGGACCTCCGCCACGCCCGGCCGCTCGGCGAGGCAGCTGCGCACCGCCGCCGGGTCGATGCCCGGCGGCACGGCGTTCAGCGACAGCACGACGCTGTCGCGCAGCAGCCCCCAGGTGCCGGCGACGATCACCGCCACGATCACGAGGCTGGTCGCCGGGTCGATCCAGGTCCAGCCGGTTCCCATGATGACGAGGCCCGCCACCACGACGCCCGCCGAGACCGCGGCGTCGGCCAGCATGTGCAGGTAAGCGCCCCGCACGTTGAGGTCGTCCTTGCTGCCCGAGGCGAACAGCCAGGCGGTGACGCCGTTCACGGCGATGCCGATCAGCGCTACGATCGTCACGGTGAGCCCCGGGACCGGTGCCGGTTCGCTGAAGCGCTGCACCGCCTCCCAGGCGATGGCGCCGACCGCGACCAGCAGGAACATCGCGTTGAACAGGGCGGCCAGGATCGAGGACGAGCGCAGCCCGTAGGTGAACCGCGCCGTCGGCTGGCGCTGGCCGAGCGTCGCCGCCGCCCAGGCGACGACGAGGCCGAGCACGTCCGAGAGGTTGTGGCCGGCATCGGCCAGCAGCGCCACCGAATCGGTCAGGACGCCGTAGGCGCCCTCGATCAGCACGAAGCCGGTGTTCAGCGCGATGCCGATCGCGAAGGCGCGGCCGAAATTCGCCGGGGCGTGGACGTGACCCACCCCATGACCATGGCCCGCGCCGTGGTGGTGGCCGTGACCATGGCCATGTTCGTGGCCATGGTGGTCGTGCTCGCCATGGTCGTGCGCGTGGTCGTGATCTGGCCCATGCCCGCTCTCTGTCGCTCGCGCGGGCCGTTCCAGTCCGCGCCGTCACTCCGGCGCGGTAGCTTTAGGGCGGGACCCGCATCAGGGCGAGCCCCGGCGGGCGCCGCTTTACCGCGCGGCGAGCCGCAGCGCCGCCTCGGTCAGCGCCCCGTCGGGCCGGATCATCTGGTCGAGCACCGTGAAATGGTCGTCGCCGGGCAGCGGCAGCAGGTCGCCGGGCAGCCCGGTCCCGGCCCAGGCGGCCTGGTAGACCTGCGATTGCCGGCACAGCTCCGGCAGCTCGCCCGCCCCGTAGGCCACGGTGAGCGGCCCGGCCTTCGCCGGCAGGTGCCGGATCGGCGAGAGCGCGACGACCTCGTCCTCGGTAAGGTGCAGCGCGTCGTCGAGGGCGGTGCGCCGGATCGGCGCGAGGTCGAAGACGCCACTCAGTGCCAGCCCCGCATCGACCTCCGGGCAGGCCATGGCGAGCGCCGCGAGGTGACCGCCAGCCGACCAGCCCGAGACGACGAGGCGGGGCGGGTTCGCCTGGGCGCGCAGACCCGCGAGCGCGGCCGGGATCTCGGCGCAGAGCGCCGTCATCGTCGCCTCGGGGCAGAGGGTGTAGCCGATCATCGCCACGTCGAGGCCGCGGGCGAGGGGACCTTCGGCGAGCGCCGAAAAGCCCTGCCTGTCGTTGCGCTGCCAGTAGCCGCCATGGATGAAGGCCAGCAACGGCGCGTGCGGCCGGCCGCAGCGGAAAAGGTCGTAACGCTGCCGCGCGCCGTCGCCATACGGGAGGTCGAGTTCGCCCGGATGCGCCTCCCGGAAGGCGGCGCTGCGCTCCCGCAGGGCCGCCATGAAGGCGCTGCTGCCGGGAACCGCGCCGGAATTGTCGTAGGCCCTGCTCAGGGTCGCGCGGTCCATCCCGCGCCAGTCGCTGTCCGCCATCGTGCATCCTCCCGAAGCCAGGGCGGGACGATAACCTGGAAAACGGGAGGGGCGGCCCCGCGCCGCGCGCAGGGCCGCCCCCTTTTCTCGCTTGGGTCCCGGGAGGCGCCTTACTCCGCGGCCTGGAGAGCCGGGACCGGAACGACGTCTTCGAGCGGCAGCGGGTTGCCGTCGAGGGCGGCCTTCAGCCGGGCCTCGTCGACCTCACCCTCCCAGCGGGCGACCACGATGCAGGCCACCGCGTTGCCGATGAAGTTGGTCAGGGCCCGGCACTCCGACATGAAGCGGTCGATGCCGAGGATCAGCGCCATGCCGACGACCGGCACGGAGGGAACCACCGCCAGGGTCGCCGCGAGGGTGATGAACCCCGAGCCGGTGACGCCCGCCGCGCCCTTCGAGGACAGCATCGCGACGAGGAGCAGCAGGGCCTGCTCGCCGAGGCTGAGGGGCGTGTCCGTCGCCTGGGCGATGAACAGCGCCGCCATCGTCATGTAGATGTTGGTGCCGTCGAGGTTGAACGAGTAGCCGGTCGGGACGACGAGGCCGACGACGGGCTTCGAGCAGCCGGCGCGCTCCATCTTCTCGAGCAGCGAGGGCAGCGCCGACTCGGAGGACGAGGTGCCGAGCACCAGCAGCAGCTCCTCCTTGATGTAGCGGATCAGCTTGACGATCGAGAAGCCGTTGTAGCGGGCGACCGCGCCGAGCACGAGGAAGACGAAGATCGCCGAGGTCAGGTAGAACGCGCCGACCAGGTAGGCGAGGTTGGCGAGCGAGGCGATGCCGTACTTGCCGATGGTGAAGGCCATCGCGCCGAAGGCGCCGAGGGGGGCGACCTTCATGATGATGTTGACGACGCCGAAGATCGCCTCGGACAACACCTTGATGATGTCGAGCACCGGCTTGCCGCGGTCGCCCAGGAAGGCGAGGCCGAAGCCGAACAGGATCGAGAAGAACAGGACCTGCAGGATCTCGCCGCTGGAGAACGCCCCGACCGCCGTCGTCGGGATGATGTTCATCAGGAAGTCGGTGATCGACTGCGTCTTCGCCTTCTCGGCGTACATCGCGATCTGCTTGGGATCGAGCGACTTCGGGTCGATATGCATCCCTGCGCCCGGCTGGACGAGGTTCGCGATGATCAGCCCGACGATCAGCGCCAGCGTCGAGAAGGTCAGGAAGTAGAGGAGCGCCTTGCCGCCGACCCGGCCGACCTTCTCCAGGTTGGTCATGCCGGCGATGCCGGAGACCACGGTGAGGAAGATCACCGGGGCGATGATCATCTTGACGAGCTTGATGAAGGCGTCGCCGAGCGGCTTCATGTCGGCGCCGAGCTGCGGGTAGAAATGCCCGAGCGCGATGCCGATCGCGACGGCGATCAGCACCTGGAAGTAGAGGGTCTTGTAGATCGGCTTCGGGGCCGGCGGCGCGTGCGGCGCGGTCAGCGGGGACGGGATCGTAGCCATCGGACGTTCTCCCTTTATGGCTCGTTGCGGGACGGGCGACCGGCGCGGAAAGCGCTGACGCTCTTGCTATTGGCCTTGCGGCGGGATGACCTTGGGCTAAGCCTGCCGCATACCGGCAGGCTGCGGACGGACACGGAATGGCAACCGGCGTGCCAGCCGGGGCGAGTTCGAAATTTTTTGTTAAGTGCGCGCCAATAAAAGGTTTTTCAGAATGACGGAGGAGACGGCCCGGTGGAGCCTTCCGGCGCGCCGCAACGCGGGCCCGGATACGGTGCGGAAATCCGCCACCATCCGGAATCCGGCCCGCCGCCCCGCGGGGCGGCCGTGACCGGTTGGCGCGCGCTGCCGCGCTCCCCGGCCCTGCCGTGGCTCCTCGGCCTCGCGGCGGTGCTGGCTGCCGCCCTGCTGGCCGGCCGGTACGCCGAACGGGCGGCGCTGGCGGACCTTCGGCGCTCGGCCTCCGCGACCCTGGCGCTCCACGTCGCCGCCTTCCGCAGCGAGATGCAGAAGCAGGGCTCGCTGCCGCTGGCGCTCGCCAGCGACCCGGAGATCGCCGCGGTCGTCGGGACCGCGCCGGATCCGGCTTTGCTCGCCCGGGTCAACGACCGCCTGGCGGAGATCGCCCGGGCCTCGGGGGCGGCCGTCATCTACGTCATCCGCCAGGACGGCACCGCGGTCGCGGCGAGCAATGCCGGCGAGCCGGGCAGCTTCGTCGGGGCGACCTACGCCTTCCGGCCCTACTTCCAGCAGGCGCAGGGCGAGGGGGCGGGGCGGCAATTCGCGCTGGGCACCGTCAGCGGCCGGCCGGGCCTCTATCTCAGCCGCCGGGT
The DNA here is from genome assembly GCF_003058325.1 of Methylobacterium currus. Lineage (NCBI taxonomy): Bacteria > Pseudomonadati > Pseudomonadota > Alphaproteobacteria > Hyphomicrobiales > Methylobacteriaceae > Methylobacterium > Methylobacterium currus. Next base: position 5,080,296 of record NZ_CP028843.1, on the reverse strand, counting down.
CGCCGGCCCGGAGGGGCGGACCGGCGTCGTGGTGGTCAAGGTCGAGTTCGACGGCATCGAGACCGCCTGGCGGCAGGGCAGCGAGACGGGCGGGGAGAGCGTGATGATCACCGATCCCCGCGGCATCGTGCTGGTGGCGAGCGAGCCGGCCTGGCGCTTCGGCGCCCTGCGGCCGGTGCCGGACGAGGAGCGCCGGCTGATCCGCGAGCGGCTGGAATTCGGCGACGCGCCGCTCCAGCCCCTGCCGCTCCATCCGGCGGCGGACGGCACCCTGGTGCGGGTCGGCAACGGCGCGGAGCCGGCGCGCCTGGCGCTCCCCCTCGACGCCCCGATCCCGGGCACGACCTGGCGTTTGCATACGCTCACCCGGGTCGGCGTCGCGGTCGGGCGCGAGCGGGTCCAGGCCCAGGCCATCGCCGGCCTCGTGGTCGGCCTCGCCTCCTTGGGCCTCGCCGAGATCGTCGGCCGGCGCCGGCGGGTGCGGGCGAGCCTCGCCGAGGCGGCGGCGCGGCGCACCGAGCTGGAGGAGCGGGTGCGGGCGCGGACCCAGGCCCTGACCGAGGCCAACCGCAAGCTCAAGGCCGAGATCGCCGAGCGGCAGCTGGCGGAGGCCGAGCGTCAGCGGCTCGGGCGCGAGCTCGCCCATGCGGGCCGCCTCGCGGCGCTCGGCCAGTTCGCCGCCAGCATGGCGCACGAGGTCAACCAGCCGCTCGCGGCGATCCGCTCCTACGCCGACAATGCCGGCATCCTGATCCAGCGCGGGCGCTTGGCCGAGGCGACCGAGAACCTCTCTGCCGTCGGCCGCCTGACCGAGCGCATCGCCGGCCTCACCCGCCAGCTGAAGGGCTTCGCCCGCAAGGCCTCGGGCCGGCGCGACCCGGTGGCGCTCACGGGCGTCGTGCGGGCGAGCCTGGAGGTGGTGGAAGGACGGCTGGCGGGCATCGATCTCGCCCTCGCCCTGCCCGAGCCGTCGCCTTATGTCCTGGGGGAGGGGCCGCGGCTGGAGCAGGTCGTCGTCAACCTGGTGCAGAACGCCCTCGACGCCGTCGCGGGCGTGAACGAGCCACGCATCGCCGTGACGGTGCGGGTCAACGGGGGAAGCGCGGTGCTGGAGGTGAGCGACAACGGGAGCGGTCTGCCCGAGGGAGGCGCGTCGATCTTCGACGCGTTCTTCACCACCAAGGCCAGCGGCCTCGGCCTCGGCCTCGCCATCTCCCGCGGCATCGTCGAGGATTACGGCGGCGCCCTGTCGGCCTGGGCGTCGCCCGAGGGCGGCGCCCTGTTCCGGGTCGAGCTGCCGCTCGCGCCCGCCGCTGCCGTTTCGGGAAGCAATGCGGCTCGGGGAGCCGATGCGGCTCGGGGGGCCGCCGCATGAGCGCGCCGTCGCAACGCGTTGTCTTCGTCGACGACGAGGAGGAGGTGCGCCGGGCCAACGGCCAGAGCCTCGACCTCGCGGGCTTCGCCGTCGAGACCCATGCGGATGCCGAATCGGCTTTGCGGGCGATCCTCGCCGACCCGCCGGGCGTCGTCGTCACCGACGTGCGCCTGCCGGGTCTCGACGGGCTCGGGCTGTTTTCCGCCCTCCAGGAGGCCGATCCCGAACTGCCGGTGATCCTGATCACCGGCCACGGCGACATCACCATGGCGGTGCGGGCGATGCGCGCCGGCGCCTACGACTTCCTGGCCAAGCCCTACCCGGCCGAGACCCTGGTCGCCTCGGTGCGCCGCGCCCTGGAGCGTCGCGCCCTGGTGCAGGAGAACCGCTCGTTGCGGGCCCGGCTCGACGCCGCGGTGGCGGAGGACCCGGCCTTCCTCGGCGTCTCGCCGGCCATCACCCGCCTGCGCCTGTTCGTGCGCGAGGTGGCCGAGGCCGATGTCGACGTCCTCGTGCTCGGCGAGACCGGCTCCGGCAAGGAGGTGGTGGCGAGCGCGCTCCACCGCTGGAGCCGCCGGGCCAAAGGCCATTTCGTGGCGATGAATTGCGGGGCGCTCCCCGACACCGTGGTGGAGAGCGAGCTGTTCGGCCACGAGGCCGGCGCCTTCACGGGCGCGCTCAAGAAGCGGGTCGGGCGCATCGCCCATGCCGATGGCGGCACGCTGTTCCTCGACGAGATCGAGAGCATGGCGCTCAATATCCAGGTCAAGCTCCTGCGGGTGCTCCAGGAGCGGGTGGTGGAGCCGCTGGGTACCAACGCGGTCCAGCCGGTCGACATGCGGGTCGTGGCCGCGACCAAGATCGATCTCGGCCAGGCCGCCGCGCAGGGCACGTTTCGCGATGATCTCTATTATCGCCTGAACGTCGTCTCGGTGGCGATCCCGCCCCTGCGCGAGCGGCGCGAGGACGTGGCGCTCCTGTTCGAGCACTTCCTGCGCAAGGCTGCCGCCCGCTTCAACCGCGAGCCGCCGCCGGTGACCCCGGCGATCCGCGAGCATCTGAGCCGGCACGACTGGCCCGGCAACGTGCGCGAGCTCGGCCATTTCGCCGAGCGCTGCGCGCTGGGCCTCTCTCCCACCGGCCCGGCCCAGGCCGAGCCCGCGAAGGCGGCGACGCTGGCCGAGCAGATGGACCGCCACGAGCGCAGCCTGATCCGCGACGAGCTGATCATGGCCGGCGGCGACGTCCGGGTGGCGGCCGAAGCCCTCGGCACGCCACGAAAAACCCTCTACGACAAGATCGCCCGCCACGGGCTCGACCCGAACGATTACCGGTGAGGGGTCATCCCCGCCGGGGATGCTTTTGGAAGAACCGCCACATCTCCCGCGTGGCGTCCGGCCCCTGCGGATCGGTGTAGCTGCCCTCCGGGCTTCCGCCGGACCAGGCGTGGCCGGAGCCGTGGATCACCCAATGCTCGAAGGCCGGGCGGCCGGCAGAATCGGCGTAGAGGCTGTGCGCGAAGGCGCGGCCGCCCGGGGCCTGTCCCTCCGCGCGCCGGATCAGGCGGCCGCCGGCCGCGGCGATCAGCGCCTCGCCGTTCCTCGGGTTCACGGTGCCGTCCCGGTCGCCGTGGAACACGATGGTGGGGAGCGGAGGCGCGGTGCCGGCGGCGCCGTTGCGCATCGCCGCGATCGCCCCCGGCAGGTCGCGGGCGGCGAGCGCGCACAGGCCCGAATGCACCCCGACCGCCGCGTAGAGGTCCGGGTAGGCCGTCGCGACATTGGCCGCCGCGGCGCCGCCGGCCGAGAGACCGGCGATGAACACGCGCCGCGGATCGACCGCGTAGGCCCCCATCACGGTGCGGGTGATGCCGGCGATCACGCCGGTCTCGCCGCGGTCGCGATCCTGGTCGGCGGGGCTGAACCAGTTCCAGCAGCGGCCCTGGTTGGCGCTCCGCGTCTGCTCCGGATAGGCGACCAGGAACGTCTCGGATTCCGCCAGCGCGTTCATGGCCGTGCCGGCGGCGAAATCCTCCGGCGATTGGGTGCAGCCATGCAGCATCACCACCAGCGGCGCCGGCCGGCCGCGATAATAGCCGCCCGGCACGTAGAGGCGATAGGCGCGCTGCCCCGGCGCCCCTGAGAAGGTCTCGGACAGGAAGCGCCCGGGCGAGGGCGGCGCCGCGCCGGGACGGGGCCCCCGCAGCCGGTCGCGCAGCCGCGCCAGGCCGTCATCGGCCTGGTGGGCCAGATCCTGCAAGCCCCGCGGCAAGGCCGCCCAGGCGCCGCCGAGATCGCCGGACCGGAGGCGGCGGGCGATGTCCGCGAGGGCGTTGGGCCGCGTGTCGCGCATGGTGCGGGGTCTCCGGCGGGGCGTCCCTGTGGGGAGCCATGATTCGCCAGCGTGCCGGAGCCGCAGCCCGGCTTCAACGAGGATGAGTTCGCCCGTCGGCGGCGTCGGTCCCCTCACCGGCGCGCGAGCCGGGTCGACAAACGCGAAGAGCCCGGCCGTGAGGCCGGGCTCCGTTCCGTCAGGTGACGGACGATCGGATCTTAGTAAGAGCCGAACTTGTAGTTCAGGCCGGCGCGGACGACCGCGAACTCGGTCTCGCGACGGTACAGGTTGGCCGGGCCGACCGACACCACGCCCGGCGAGAACACCGAGTACTGGGTGCCGTTGGTGGTCTGCGCGAACACGCCGTTGTTGCGGTTGCCCTGATCCAGGTTCACGTACAGGCCTTCGACCTTCAGGGTCACGGCCGACGAACGGAAGAAGTTCAGGAACGAGTCGGTGGGCAGAGCGTACTCGACGCCGCCGCCGACGACCCAGCCGGTCTGGAAGTTGTCGGAGGAGCTGTTCGGCAGGCCGAAGTCGCGACCGCCGCCCGAGCCGTAGGCGAAGCCGCCGGTGGCGTAGACGAGGGTGCGGTCCCAGGCGTAGCCGAGACGGCCGCGCACGGTGCCGAAGAAGTCCAGGCCCGAGATGCCGTTCGGGTTGAACACCAGGGTGCCGGGCACGATGCCGCCGCCCGGAGCGGTGGCGAAGGCGTAGCGGTTGCGGCTGCGGCCGAAGTCGACGTACTGGGCGTCGGCCTCGATGCCGACGACCACGCCCGAGCCCGGGGTGAACTGGTAGTTGTAGCCGATCTGGCCGCCGCCGACGAAGCCGTCGTTGCTGTTGCGGTTGTCGAAGGCGAGCACGCCGGTGGTCGGAACGCCGGCGGCGGTCACGAACACGGTGTTGCCGAGGGTGGTGCCGGCCGGCACGCCGACGACGGTCGCGGCGCGGGTGTCAGCGGTGTTGAAGCCGTAGCCAGCGTTGAAACCGGCGTAGAAGCCCGTCCAGGTGAAGACCGGCACCGGCGTGAAGACCGGCGGCGGAGCAACGCGACGCGGCAGGTCCGCGGCCGAGGCGGCGGCGGTCAGCGCGGTGAAGGCAGCGAAAGCACTCAGGAGTTTCTTCATGATGGTCCCCAGCAGGTTCCCCGATCGAAGCCAAGCTAGACCATTTCCGTCGCGCACGATGTAGCAGTTCAGCCACATCGGTGTGGCAATGACACGGCTGGCGGTCGGAGGACCGGACAATGTCAAGCCTGCCGGCAAACCATCCCGCGGTTCCCACTCATATACCGGTATTACATGCCCCAGCGTCAGCTAAAACGGAAGGGATCAGGTCGGCGGTGTGCCGTTGGCGGAGAGAGCGGCCCCGGCGAGGTAGAGTGAGCCGCAGATCAGCACCCGCGGCGGGCGCTCCCAGGCGCGGTCGCTCAAGGAGACCAGTGCCGCCTCGAGACTCGGCGCCGTCGCAGCGCTCAATCCCACCCGCCCGGCGATCTCCGCGACCTCCTCGGCCGGTCGTGCCGCCATCTGGCCCGGCAACGGTACCGCCACCAGGAAGCGGGCGAGGCCGGCGAAATTGGCCAGGAAGCCTTCCGCATCCTTGGTGCCGAGGAGCGCTGAGACGAGCACGAGCGGCGCGTCGCCGCGCTCCTGCAGGTCCGCCATGGCGGCGGCGAGGATGCGCCCGCCATCGATGTTGTGGCCGCCGTCGAGCCAGAGCTCCGAGCCCGGCGGGACGAGGCCGGCGAGCCGGCCCCGGCGCAGGTGCTGCAAGCGGCCCGGCCATTCGATGGCGGAGAGCCCCGCCTCGAAGGCCTCGGTGCCGATGTCGCCGAAGCCGGCGGCGCGCAAGGCCGCGATCGCCGTACCGGCATTGACGATCTGGTGGCGCCCGGCGAGCCGCGGCCGCGGCAGATCGAGGAGACCGTCCTCGTCCTGGTAGACCAGCCGGCCGCGCTCCTCGTGGGCGGAGAAATCCTGGTTGCCGACGAAGATCGGTCCGGCGCCGATCGCCTCGGCCCGGGCGCAGAGCACCGCGTCGGCCTGGGCGTAGTCCTGCGGGGCGATCACCGCGGGGCAGCCGCGCTTGAAGATGCCGGCCTTCTCGCCAGCCACCGCCTCGACGGTGTCGCCGAGATATTCGGCGTGGTCGCGGCCGATCGGCGTCACCACGGCGCAGGCCGGCCGGTCGATGACGTTGGTGGCGTCGACCCGGCCGCCCAGGCCCACCTCGAGCAGCAGCACGTCGGCGGGCGCCTCGGAGAACAGCAGCAGGGCCGCCGCGGTGGTGATCTCGAACACCGTGATCGGTGCGCCGGCATTCACCGCCTCGCAGCGGGCGAAGGCCTCCGCCAGCCGGTCCTCCGGCACGAAGCGGCCGCCGCCGACGGCGCCGAGGCGGATGCGCTCGTGGAACCGCACCAGATGGGGCGAGGTGTAGACATGCGCCGAGAGGCCGCCGGCCTCCAGGATCGCCCGCATGGTGGCGATGGTCGAGCCCTTGCCGTTCGTCCCCGCCACGTGGATCACCGGCGGCAGGCGCCGCTCCGGATGGCCCAGGGCCGCGAGCAGGCGTTCGATCCGGCCGAGGGACAGGTCGATGGTGCGCGGGTGCAGGGCGAGGAAGCGCGCCATCAGGGCGTCGGAGGATTCCATCGGCGTTCTCGCGGGGGCTCGACCTGGCTTCCCGCCGGTCGGGCGGCGGGGCGCGAGAGAGGATCAGAGGCGGGGCGGGCCCGCAAGCCCGACGAAGTCGGGACCAAGCCGGCAAGCCCGACGAAGTCGGGACCAAGTCCGCAGGCCCGACGAGCGATCGGGACGGGCCTGCCCGGCGCCTCACGCCGGCACGGGCTTGGCGTCGGCCTTGGTGTCAGGCTTGGCGTCCGGCTTCGCCTCCGCCCTGGCCTCGGCCTGCGCTGCCGCGCTCTCGGCCGGCACCTGCATCAGCAGCCCGCACAGGCGCGCGATCGTGCCCTTCAGGTCGCGCCGGTGCACGACCTGGTCGACCATGCCGTGCTCCTTCAGGTACTCGGCGCGCTGGAAGCCGTCGGGCAGCTTCTCGCGGATGGTCTGCTCGATCACCCGCGGGCCGGCAAAGCCGATGAGCGCCCCGGGCTCGGCGAGGTGCACGTCGCCCAGCATCGCGTAGGAGGCGGTGACGCCGCCGGTGGTCGGGTTGGTCAGCACCACGATGTAGGGCAGGCGGGCGCTGTTGAGCCGGCGCACCGCCACGGTGGTGCGGGGCATCTGCATCAAGGACAGGATACCCTCCTGCATCCGCGCCCCGCCGGAGGCCGCGAACAGCACGTAGGGGGTGCGCTTCTCGAGCGCCGTCTCGGCGCCGCGCACGAAGGCCTCGCCGGCCGCCATGCCGAGCGAGCCGCCCATGAAGCCGAAATCCTGCACCGCCAGGGTCATCGGCAGGCCCGAGACGCGCCCGAAGCCGACCTTGAACGCGTCGGTCATGCCGGTCTTGGCGCGGGCGTCCTTGAGCCGGTCGACGTAGCGCTTCTCGTCGCGGAACTTGAGGGGATCGGCCGCCACCTCGGGCAGCGGCACGTCGAGCCAGGTGCCCTGGTCGAACATCAGCTTCAGGCGCTGCTGCGCGGTGATGCGCAGATGGTGCTCCGAGCCCGGAATCACCCAGCCATTGGCCTCCACCTCCTTGTGGAACACCATCTGGCCGGTCTCCGGGCACTTCACCCAGAGGTTCTCCGGCGTCTCGCGCTTGAACAGCGTCTTGATCTTCGGGCGCACGACCTCGGAGATCCAGTTCATCGCCTCGACCATGATCGCTCCTCGGCCGTCGGGTTCGTATCAGCGGATATGGGGATGGTGCTCAGCGGGCGCGCACGCCGGCGGCAAGCTCGCGCACGAGGCTCGTCACCGCCTCGACCAATCCGGCCTGGGCCCGGCCTTCGCCGTCGAGGGAGCCGGCGAGGGAAGCGACGATCGCCGAGCCCACCACCACGCCGTCGGCGGCGCGGGCCAGCGCCGCGGCGTGCGCCCCGGTCTTGACGCCGAATCCCACCACCACCGGCAGGTCGGTGTGGCGGCGGATGCGCTCGACGGCGCCGGCCACGACGCCGAAATCCGGGGTCGCCGTGCCGGTGATGCCGGTGATCGACACGTAGTAGACGAAGCCCGCGGTGTTCGCGAGCACCGCCGGCAGGCGCGCCTCGTCGGTCGTGGGCGTGGCGAGCCGGACGAAGGCGAGGCCGGCCGCGATCGTCGGCAGGCAGAGTTCGTCGTCCTCCTCCGGCGGCAGGTCGACCACGATCAGCCCGTCGATCCCCGCCGCCTTGGCCTCGTCGAGGAAGCGGGCGACGCCGTAGATGTAGATCGGGTTGTAGTACCCCATCAGGATCACGGGCGTGGCGGCGTTCTCCTCCCGGAAGCGGCGCACCAGGTCCAGGGTGCCGGCGAGCGTCTGCCCGCCTTTCAGCGCCCGCAGGCCCGCCGCCTGGATCGCCGGACCGTCCGCCATCGGGTCGGTGAAGGGCAGGCCGAACTCCACGATGTCGGCTCCGGCCTCCGGCAGGGCGCGCAGCACCCGGAGCGAGGTCTCGGCATCGGGATCGCCCGCCATCACGTAGGTGACGAGGGCGGCGCGGTTCTCCGCGCGGCAGCGGGCGAAGGTGTCGGCGAGGCGGGTGGACATCGGGGGCGACCTCGGAGGCGGCGCTGCGCTCGATAAAAGAGAGCGTGCGCCGCGGACGGGCGGAACGGATCGCCGCGCCTACACCATCGGGGGCCGCAGATAAAGTTTCACGCCGGCCGGCCGCCTTCCGCGGCGGCGCGCAGGGCCGACAGCGTCACCGCGCCGTCGCCGATCCCGACCCGCTCCTCCCCGCTCGCGAGCATCAACGCCAGGGCATCCTTGAGGGAGGCGTCGGGGGACAGGCGGGGCGCGTCGCCGGCGGGACCCGGCTCGGCGTGGTCGCGGGCCGGCAGCAGGGAGAGACGCCGCAGGAGCCGGTCGTCGCCGACGAATTCCGCCGCGAAAGCGTCGGCGGGGGCGGCGAGGAGGGACGCCGGCGCCGCGACCTGGACGAGGCGTCCCTCCCGCATCAGCGCGACCGTGTCGCCCATCCGCACCGCCTCGTCGATGTCGTGGGTGACCATCAGAACGGTCTTGTCGAGCCTCCCCAAGATCCCCCGGACCTCGTCCTGCAGGCGGGTGCGGGCCACCGGATCGACGGCACCGAACGGCTCGTCCATCAGCAGCACCGGCGGATCGGCGGCGAGTGCCCGGGCGACGCCGACGCGCTGGCGCTGACCCCCCGAGAGCGCGTCCGGGCGCCGGTCGCGGAATTCGCCGGGGTCGAGTCCGACGAGGTCGAGCATCGCGTCGACCCGCTCGGCGATCCGCGCCCGCGGCCAGCCGAGGAGGCCCGGCACCGTCGCGACGTTCTGGGCGACCGTGCGGTGCGGAAACAGCCCGACGCCCTGGAGCACGTAGCCGATGCGACGGCGCAACCCGATCGGGTCGAGGCCGGCGACGTCCCGCCCCTCGACCAGGACCCGGCCCAGGCTCGGCACCACCAGGCGGTTGACCATCTGCAGGGCGGTCGACTTGCCGCAGCCCGACGGGCCGATCAGCACGCAGGTCGCGCCGGCCTCGACCGCGAGGTCGAAGGCGTCGAGCGCCGGTCGGGCCTGCCCGGGATAGGTCTTGGCCGCGCCCTCGAAACGGATCATCGGCGCATTCCTGGTTGGGAACCTTGCCTGGTCGGGACTCTCGCCTGGTCGGGATCCCGTCCGGTCGGGACTCTCGCCTCGGCGTGGCTCTCGGCCTTGCTCAGCAGCCGTGGCAGATCGACCCGAGGGTGCGCTTCATCCTCACGTCCCAGGCCTTGTCCCGGGCCGCGGTGGCGGCCTGGGCCTTGCGCTGAGATTCTGCCGAATCGGCCTTTGCGACGGCCGGCTTGGCCGCGGTCGGGCCGACAGCGGCAGGACCCGCGCCATCGACCCGGCGGGGCTGGCGCCGGCCGGCGGCGGGGGACGCCGGCGCCGGCGCCGCCTCCGGCGCGGCGACGCCCGCGGGCGTCGACCCGAGCGGGGCGGGCGTCTCGGTCTGCGCCGCGGCGGTACCGGCGGCGAGGGCGAGGAGGGCGGAGGCGACGAGGAGGCGCATGGTGGGCTCTCGGGGGCGCCCGCCTAGGTCGCGGGGCGCCGAAAAGGGGACGATCCCGCCACCTTATGCATTTTTCCACCGCGAGGGACACCGGCGCCGATCGGCGCATCCGGCGGCAGGGCCCCGTACCGCGGCGCGCGGGATTCCCTGTCGCCGCGCGGGACGGGGCGCCCGCTCAGGCCGACCGGCGCAGCGGGTAGGACGGCATCGGCACCTCCGCCGGCGCCCGGTCCCGGGCGACGATCACCTCCGGCACGCCGGCGGCCTCGGCGGCGTCGTACAGGCCGACGAGGCGCGGGTCGTCGGCCTCGGCGTTCGAGGCGATCACCACGGCGTCCATCCAGGCCGAGACCGCGCTCACCAGCGGCCGGGTCTCGGCAGAGAAGCCGTCGCCCAGGCAGGCGATCACCCAATCATAGGCCTCGCCGAGGGCGTCGACGGTGAGCCCGAGGGCGTCGCGCGCGGCGATCAGCGTACCGACCTCGCCGCGGCCGCGGCCGATCAGGTTCAGGCGCGGGCCGGCATCGGGCTGGATCACCGTTGTGAAGTCGGCGTGGCCGGCGACGAGGTCGATGAGGCCCGGGCGGGAATCCTGCGGCTCGTCGAGGCGCACCAGGAGCGCGCGGCCGTGCAGGGAAGCGGCGAGGCCGAGGCTGCGGGCGAGGCCGTCGAGATCGGTCTCGCCTCCGGTGCCGACGAGGAGCAGTCGCCGGCCGCCGCCCGCGGTCTCGATCGCGTCGAGCCGCGCCACCAGCACGTCGAGGTCGTAGCGGGCCTCGAACGGCAGCCGGGCCGGCACCATGCTTGCGACAGGGGGGGCTTCGACCGGCTCCGCCGCCGCGGCAGGCGGGACCGGATCGGCGGGCGCAGGCGGCGGCGGCACGAGGTCGGCGGACGCCGCCGCGAGCGGCGCCGGCTCGACGGCCGGGGCCGGCTTCGCGTCCAGGACCGGCGCGGCCGTGAGAGCCGGCACGGGGGCCGCCGCCTCCGGCTCGGACGGCGCGAGGGCGGAGGCCGCCGCGGGCGTGGCCACGGCGACGGCCGGCGCCGCCGCGAGGGGGGCTTCCGGCTCCGGCTCGATCCGCGGCCGGCGCAGGGGCGGGCGGCCGCGCCCGCGTCCGGGTGGATCGCCGGCGAGCAGCGCCCTGGCGACGATGCTGCCGATGGCGAACAGGAAGGCGATCACCGTGGCGAAGAGGACGATCGGCAGCTTCTTGGGGAAGGACGGCAGGTCGGGCACCACCGCGCGCGAGACCACCCGGGCATCGGCCGGGGCGGCGCTCGCCGCGTCGCGGGCCGCCGCCTCGCGGAAGCGGCCGAGATAGGATTCGAGCTGCTCGCGCTGGGCCTTCGCCTCGCGCTCCAGGGCGCGCAGCTCGACCTCGTCGCCGTTCGCCTTGGCGACGATGCCGCGCTGCCCGTCCACCGTCGCTTGCAGGCTCTCGACCCGGCTGCCGGCGATGCGGGCATCGTTCTCGAGCGTCCGCACCGCGCGGTCGGCGGCGGCGCGGATCTGCGTCTCCAGGCCCTCGAGCTGGGCGCGCAGCTCCTTCATCCGCGGGTGCTGCGGCAGCAGGGTGCGGGCCTCGAGGGCGAGCTGCGCCTTCAGGCCGATGCGCTGCTCGACCAGGCGGCGGATCAGCTCGTTGTTGGCGACGTCCGGGATCTCGAAGCCGCGGCCGTCCTTCAGCATCTCGCGGATCAGCTTGGCCTTGGCGCCGGCATCGGCCTGGGCGGCGCGGGCCTGGGTCAGCTGGGTCGAGAGCTCGGCGAGCTGCTGCGCCGCGAGCGGCTGGTTGGCCGCGCCGCCGCTGCCGATCAGCCCGTTGCGGGCCCGGAACGTCTCGACCTTCGCCTCGGCCTCCGCGACGCGGCTGCGCAGGGTCTCGATATTGGTGCCGAGCCAGGTCGAGGCGTAGCGCGCGGTGTCGACCTTCGCGGCGGCGAGCGAGGAGAGGTAGAGGTCCGAGATGGTGTTGGCGGCCTTCGCGGCCAGCTCGGGATCCTTCGAGCGGAACTCGATCGTCAGGATGCGCGACTTGCCGGCCGGATAGACCAGCAGCCGCTCGAAGTACCGTTCCAGCACCCGGTCGACCGGCTCGCGCTCGAGGGGGTTCTGGGCGAGGCCGAGCATCACCAGCACCTGCTGGAGGCCGCCGACGCCCTGGACCATCGGGTCGAATTCGGGGTTGCCGACGAGGCCGAGGCTCTTGATCGCCTCGCGGGCGATGTCGCGGGACATCACCACCTGGACCTGGCTCGCCACCGCCTGCTCGTCGATCGGCTGGGGCAGCTCGCCCCGGTCCTGCTGCAGCCGCGTCAGCGCGCTGTCGCGGCTCTCGAGCAGGAGCTTCGCTTCCGCGGTGTAGCGCGGGGTCACGACCTGCACGAAGGTCACTGCGAGGCCGAAGGCCGCCAGGGTCGGCAGCAGGATGACGAACCAGCGCCGCCCCAGCAGGCGGCCGACATCGCCGAGGGTCAGGCCGTCCTCGTTCCCGCGCTCCCGGGTCACCGCATCGGGGCCATCCTCCCCGACTGCCTGCGAGCCGTTGGACCGCGCCTTGGACCGGTCGGAAATCTTGGACCTGGAATCCTTGCCGTCCCGGCCGGCCAGGCGGTCGGGCAGGCGGGCATGCGACCGCTCGGCGAAGGGAAAGACGCGGGGCATTGCGGACCGTCGGTGAGGAGGCGGGGTCTGGCCCGGACCGGGCCCTGCCGCCAGCACACGCGATTAAGGTTGCTGCCCAGTTAAGACGTGGGTCCCCACCGACAATCGCGGCCGGGGTCAGGTGAGGGTTCATTAACCACGGCACTCTACGCCTGGGGACAAGATCACGGATACGAGCTGAACTGGCCGGAAGCGATGAACCGACGCGCCCTTCTCACAGGCCTGGCGACCACGCTCGCGCTCGGCGGCTGCCTGCGTCCCGAGTACCGCACCGCGCTCCTCGACGAGACCGGCACCGGCTCGATCGGCGCCGCCTACTCGCTCGCCGCCGGCGACCGGCTGCGGGTGATCGTGTTCGGGCAGGACAACCTTTCCAACATCTACGCGGTGGACGGCGCCGGACGCATCGCCATGCCGCTGATCGGCCCGATCAAGGTCGCCGGCGGCTCGACCGCCCAGGCCGCCCGCGCCATCGAGGCCCGCCTGCGCGACGGCTACGTGCGCGAGCCCCACGTCACGGTGGAGGTCGAGGTCTATCGTCCGTTCTTCATCCTGGGCGAGGTCACCACCTCGGGCCAGTACCCCTATGTGAGCGGCATGACGGTCGAGACCGCGGTGGCGATCGCGGCGGGCTTCGGCCCCCGCGCCGCCCGCGACTACGCCGTGCTCACCCGCGAAGGACCGACCGGCCTCGTCTCCGGCATCGTGCCGATGACCTATCCGGTCCGCCCCGGCGACACGATCGTCGTCAAGGAGCGCTGGTTCTGACACGCGGCGGCGCCCGTACAATCGACGACTTGCGCCAGCCAACGGTTAACCAAGGCCTCACTCACCGCGAAGCGGAGTGATCGTCCCGCCGGTCGCTTAACCTCATGGCCACATGCCTGGGGCGAGATGACGACAGCCGCCTGCCGCGGCGCCGTCATTCGTTTCGAGGACATGCCCGTGGCCGGCTTCGAACTTCGCCTCGCCGCCGATCCCGCGCCGCCGGAGGCTGCGCCGCCGGAAGCTGCCCCGGCTTTCCGGCGCGAGGCCTCTCCGCGGGAGCGGATCCTGCATGTCTTCCGGGCTCCGGTCGGCGGCCTGTTCCGCCACGTCGTCGACGTCGCGCGGCTGCAGGCGGAGGCTGGCCACGCGGTCGGCCTGTTCTGCGACGCCAGCACCGGGGGGGCCCGGGCGGATGCGATGCTGGCCGAGATGGCGCCGCACCTCTCCCTCGGCGTCACGCGCCTGCCGATGCGTCGCAACCCGCATCCGAGCGACCTCGCTGCGCTGGCCGCGCTCTCCGGCATCGTGCGCCGCCTGAAGCCGACCGTGCTGCACGGGCACGGCTCCAAGGGCGGCCTGTTCGCCCGCCTGGCGCCGGCCGGGGGCGGGGAGGGGCCGGTGCGGGCCTATACGCCGCATGGCGGCAGCTTCAACTACCGCCCGGGCACGGCGCTCCACCGCCTCTACATGCTGGCGGAAGGCCTGCTCACCCACCGCACCGATGTCTTCCTGTTCGAGAGCGACTACATTGCCGGGCGCTACCGGGCCTATGTCGGCCCGACCGACCGGCTGGTGCGGGTGGTGCACAACGGCATCGCGACCGCCGAATTTGCCCCGATCGTCGCGGGCCCGGACCCCTTCGACCTCGTCTATATCGGTGAGCTGCGCGAGGCGAAGGGCGTGCCGGTGCTGTTCGAGGCCCTGGCCCGCCTGCGCCGGGAGCAGGGGCGGCGCCTGACCCTCCTGGTGGTCGGCTCGGGTCCGCACGAGGCCGCCCTGCGCGACCTCGCCGCCGCGCTCGGCCTCGCCCGGGACGTGCGTTTCGAGCCGCCGCAGCCGATCCGCGCGGCGTTGAGCCGCGCCACCGTGATGGTGGTGCCCTCGCTCGCCGAGTCGCTCCCCTACGTGATCCTCGAGGCGGCGGCTGCGGCCCAGCCCCTGGTCTCGACCGATGTCGGGGGGATCCCGGAGATCTTCGGCCCCGCCGCGCCGACCCTTGTTCCGCCGCGCGACGTCGCCGCCCTCGGCCAGGCGATCCTGCGCAAGGTCGACCAGGACCCGGCGCAGCGCGCCAGCGAGGCGGCGGCGCTCAGCGCCTTCGTCCGCGGCCGCTTCTCGATGGACCGGATGGCCGAGGATGGGCTGGCCGGCTACGCCGCCGCGCGACTCCGCTGCTGAGCACGGCCCAGGCCGTGCAGGACCAACGGCCATCGCGGCGGAGGCCGCGCCGATGCCGCCTATTTTCCACAATCCCGACGCGGTCGGCTTAAGCCTTCCCTCAAGGCTGTCCGGCAGGATCGCAATCCTAAGCCCCGGCGGATGCGGAGTTTTCGCCGTCGTGACCGAGACCGGAACCGTGCCATGAGTGCGTTCGACGTCCGTGACATCCTCAAGACCGTGGCGGCCGAGCAGGCCGGGTCGCAGGGCCGCCCGATGCCGCCGCGCGAGGCCGTGCCGCCTGCCGAGACGATGGTGCCGGTCCAGCCGGGGCCGGTCGTCTCGCCGGTGGTCTTCACCGGCTGCGTCCGGGCGTTCGAATTCGTCCTCGTGGCGCTCGCGGGCCTGTGCGCCCAGCGCTGGCTGCTCGCGGGCGTGGTGCCGCTCCATCTCGGCTACGTCGCGACGATCCTCGGGCTTTCCGCCCTCACCGTGGTGGTGCTGCAGGCCCTCGGCGCCTACGGCATCCGTGCCTTCCGGGCCTTCTTCACCGTCGGCGCCCGAGTCGTGCTCGGCTGGTCGCTCGTGATGCTGCTCGCCGCGACCGGGCTGTTCCTCGCCAAGCTCGGGGACCACTATTCGCGGCTCTGGCTGGTGAGCGTCTATGGTGGCGGCCTGGCGCTGCTGCTGGTCGAGCGGCTGGCGCTGTCGCTGGTGGTGAGCGTGCAGACGCGCCGCGGCCGCTTCGACCGGCGCGTCGCCATCGTGGGCGGTGGCGAACCGGCCGAGGCGCTGATCCGGGCGATCGAGGCGCAGGGCGATTCCGGCCTCAAAGTCGTGGGCCTTTTCGACGACCGCAACGACGGCCGCTCGGCCGACGTGGTCGCGGGCTACCCGAAGCTCGGCACCGTCAGCGACCTCGTCACCTTCGCCCGCCGCACGAAGGTCGACCTGATCGTGTTCACGCTGCCGATCTCGGCCGAGGCGCGCATCCTGGAGATGCTGGCCAAGCTCTGGGTCCTGCCGGTCGACATCCGCCTCTCGGCCCACGCCTCGAAGCTCCGCTTGCGCCCCCGCAGCTACTCCTATCTCGGCTCGGTGCCGGTGCTCGACGTGTTCGACCGGCCGATCGCCGACTGGGACGTCGTGGTCAAGGGCGTGTTCGACCGCGTGGTCGGGGCGATCCTGCTGGTCCTGCTCTCACCGGTGATGCTCGCGGTCGCTCTCGCCGTGAAGCTCACCTCGCCGGGCCCGGTCTTCTTCCGGCAGAAGCGCCACGGCTTCAACAACGAGGTGATCGACGTCTACAAGTTCCGCTCGATGTACATCGACCAGTGCGACTACGCCGCCGCCAAGGTCGTGACGAAGGGCGACCCGCGGGTGACCCGGGTCGGCCGCTTCATCCGCAAGAGCTCCCTCGACGAACTGCCCCAGCTCATCAACGTGGTGAAGGGCGACCTGTCCCTCGTCGGGCCGCGCCCGCACGCCATCCAGGCCAAGGCCGCCAACACCCTCTACGACCAGGTCGTCGACGGCTACTTCGCCCGCCACAAGGTCAAGCCAGGGATGACCGGCTGGGCGCAGATCAACGGCTGGCGCGGCGAGACCGACACCAGCGAGAAGATCCAGCGCCGCGTCGAGCACGACCTGTACTACATCGAGAACTGGTCGGTGTTCTTCGACCTGCAGATCCTGGCGATGACCCCGCTGGCCCTGTTCAAGACCGAGAACGCATATTGACGCATGCGCGCCCCGGCGCGGCCCCTCACGAAGGCGGGGAATCCCGTCACCGGCTGTGAGTGCAGTCCGGCGTCAGGTCCTCCTCGCCGGACAGGCCCATGCCGGTGCGGCGGCGACGGTGTTCCTCCGCCGCTCGCCTCGGTCGACCGACATGGCCCGAAAAACTACGCATGACCTCGGCATCGCAACCGTGCTGATTGTTTCCGATTGGCGCATGAAGCGTAGACGATAATCGGCCGATCGATTTCGCGAAAATCCATATTCGACCGCCTGTTCATCGGCGGGCGAGGGAAAGCATGGTTGTAATATAAATAAAAAAGTTCAGTCGATGTCATGATTCTGATCCATGTCGATGTTTCGTCGGTCGGGGAAAAGTTCGGCCAGTCGGCGCCGATCCCCGCCTTGATCGATCCCGGCGCAGAACTGTCGTTGAGGCATAAAATCGTTTGCCCGCTCCAGTTGCAAGTCCTCTCGATTGCATAACCGTTAAAAGATCGTTAATGACGCTGGTATCGTCGCACGGCGATGACACAAGGCTCGCGTCTAAAGCGGTCGTACTCGGAGGACATGCAAGATGTATCTGCGCATTCTCGCCGCCGTTGGTGTTGCCTCCCTGGTGACGGCGACCGCCGCCGTGGCCGGCAACACCGCTATCATCAACCAGAACGGCGTGTATAACGGTGCCTATACGGGGCAGCGCGGCCAGAGCAACACCGCCATCACTTACCAGAACGGCACGTTCAACGGCGCCGGCATCCGCCAGCGCGGTCCCGACAACGCCGCCGGCATCAGCCAGTACGGCTACTCCAACGGCGCCCGCGTGATTCAGACGGGTCCGCGTCCGAGCTACATGCCGTAGGGGCTCGGATCGCGATTCCGCCAACGCCGCGCCGGGCTCGGGAGCGGCGTCCGGGCCATCGCGACGGCTCGCCGCCACGGGCGGCGGGCCCACTGCAGCGGGAGCGGCATGCCGGGAGCGAGTGCCATGTGGGCGCCGGAATTCATGAGAGCGCTTGGTCCGGCGGGACTCGGTCCGCCTGCAAGGGGCCTGCGGGCCTTCGGCGTGCTGGCCGGGCTGGCGGCGGGCCTCGCCGCGGGCGCGGCCGCCGGCCAGACCCTGACCATCACGCAGATGCGTCAGGCCAACGTCTACGGCACCGTCCAGGTCGGCCCGCAGGTCCGGCCGACGGACGTCACGCAGGTTGGCCGGGCGAACATGGTCGGGATCATGCAGGCCGGCGCCAACCCACGCGCGAGCGTCACCCAGACCGGACGTGCGAACGCCGCCTTCATCGGCCAGTACGAGAACATCCTTCCGCGCGGCGCCCTTCGCATGCCGTGACCGGTGCGGCCGCGGACTGGAATCTTTACCCGCCCGCGCGACCCTCCCGGCCTGTTCGCGGGAGTGATCGATGACGCGTACGATGATGGTCGCCTGCCTGGCCGCCTGGGCGCAGCTTCACGCCGGGCGCGCCGAGGCGCAGGCTGTCGCGGTGCAGCAGACCAGCGCGCGCAACTACGTCTACGTCATCCAGGAGCGCAATCCGTTCTACAGCCGCTCCAGCACCCTGACGGCGACGACCGGCCGGACGACGGTGACCGAGATCGTGGCGATCGGTCCTGATCCGGCGCCCCTGAGCATCCGCCAGACCGGCGTGGCGAACCGGGCGACGGTCTACCAGCTCGGCGCCGCGCCGAACCTCGACATCCGCCAGCAGGGCGCCGTGAACGCGGTGCGCAACCAGCAGACCGCGATGCCATGACGGGCGTCACCGCATCGCCAGCCGCGCGGTATCGTAGGCCGCGATCACCGTCGGGGCCGGTATGCCCTCGACAAAGGTGCCCCGGAACTCGGCGAGGCGCCCCGCGGGGGCGAGCGTCCCGGCCGGTGCCGCGTCGGAGACCTGCGCCGGCGGCAGCGCGGCGACGGGCAGGGGCGTCGCCTCGGACCGGCGCACACCGTCCGGCTTGCGGATGGCGCGGGCCAACGGCTTGCGGTCGGAGGCCGGGGTAGGGGAGGGCGGAACCTTGCGGATCCAGATGCCGCGCTCGCTACCCTGGCGCACCAGCTCTGAGACGCCGGCCTCGATCGCCTCGCGCACCGCGGTCTGCACCGCCTCCTGGACGCTGCCGGAGACCTGGGCGTCGAGGACGCGGCGACCGAGCACGCGGGTGACGCTGGCATTGCCCCCCGCGGTCACGATCGGGCGCGACGCGTTGATCGAGGTGACGACCACCCCGTCGCGCACCCGCACCAGGCGCAGGTTGACGGTGACGAGGTCCTTGCTCGCACTGAGGCCGCCGCCATAGCCCGCGTACAGCGCGTTGGCGGCGACCGCCTGGGTCGGCGAGTCGTAGGAGACGACGCCGCCGGTGACGATGTACTCGGCGAACTTCAGCGGGTCGATCAGATCCTTGGGATCGCGCTTGAGGAAGGCGTAGGTGTCCTGGATCAGCTTGCGCTCGCGCAGCAGGCTGTCGAGGTAGCCGCGCTCGACCACGTTGAACCAGCACCCCTGACCGGCGGTCTTGAGCGCGTCGACCAGGATCGTCGAGGCGCCCTGGGTGATGGCGCGGGAAAATTCCGGGAAGCCGACCCGGGCGGAGGACTTGTTCTGCCCGGTCAGGTCCTGGAAGTCGTAGACCGCGACGTTGAGCGGCGCCGCCGGGGCCGGCGGCAGGGCGGCCAGCTCCTGGCCCGTCATGGTGAGGTTGCCGACCGCCGGGCGGATCCCGAGCGAGCCGGTATAGTCGTAGCGCGCACAGGCCCCGAGGAGCGACGGCAGGCCGAGGAGCGACAGCCCGAGGGCGAGGGAGCGCATCCGTCTCATCACGATCGACCTCGCGCCGTCCCGGCGTCACCATGAGATGTGTCTCATGGTTAATTCAACAGTAAGATTAATTTATCATGAAACATGACGAGGCGGTGGATCGTTGATGCATCGCAACACGGGCCCCGGGTCGAAGCAAGGTGGCCTGTCGTTTTACGGTTCATTCATCTTTGGGAGAAGGCCATGTCGTCGCACGGACCGCGCCTGTTCCATTTGGCGGCACTTACCCTGGTGGCAGTCGCCCCGGCGGTTCTCGCCGCGACGGAGGCCGTCGCGCAGGCCGTGCCGGCGACAAACGACGTCGCCAACTGCACGCTGATCGCCGATCCGACGGCCCAGAGGCTGTGCCTGGAGAGCGCGCGGCAATCGCGACCGGCCGCCACCTTCGACCCCACCGCCCAGAAGCAGCGGGCCGAGCGCCGCCCGCCGCCCGGCCGCGACGCCCTGAGCCCGGTGCCCAAGGCGACCGGCGGTGCCGGCGCGAAGCCCGCCGCCACGAGCCCGGAGAGCTACCGGGAGACGAAGTGGCGGCTGCAGATCCCGTGACCGGATCGCCGGGGCGAGCCGCGAGCGCTCACTCCGCCGTGGCGTTCACGGTCAGGCGGTCGAAGATCTTGCCGGGGCTGGGAGCGGTGCTGAAATCCATCAGCCCGAGCCCGCCGGGATCCTTGGCGGCGGCGCTGACCGAGAGGCGGCCGGGCTTGACGACGAAGCGCGACACCGCCTGGCCCAGCGCCTTGGCGGAGGGCGAGCCGCCGAGGACCGCCGGGATCCCCAGCATCGCGGCGGTGCCGTATTCGCGCTGCAGCTCCTCGGGCTTCAGGCTCTGGGCCTTGGCCTGCTGATCGACGAAGCGCTGGAACAGGCCCCCGTTCTCGAGGGTGAGCGCCAGGGACTTGGCGCTGGCGCCGAGAAGCGCCAGGGAGGAGACCATCGGCTCGGGGTCGAACACCTCCTTGCCGATCCCGCCGATCGTGCCGGTGATCCGCGCGGTGCCCATGTCCTTGCCGGTGAAGGTCACGTCCCGGAAGGTGACCTCCCGGGTGGCCTCGTCCCAACGGGCGTCGACGGTGCCGGAGAGATCGAGGGCGGTGTAGCCAAGGCCCGCCAGGTCGGCGAGGACCGGGGCCGTGGTGCCGGGCGGGACCGCGCAGGTGAAGCCGTCGAAGGCCAGGCGCGAGGCGGTCGGCACGCCGTCGCGCGGCTCGCTCATGGCGAGGTCGGCGCTGCGCACGGCGAAGCGCATGGGGCCCGAGGCGGCCAGCGGATCCCGGGCTGAGGCCTGCGCCGGCAGGTCGACGTCGAGGTTTTCCAGGGCGAGGCGGCCGAGCCCCGGGGCATAGCGGCGCAGCTCGGCCTGGTCGAGCGGGCCGGCGGCGGCGCGGCGCAGGCCCTCCAGCACCGGCTTGAGCGACAGGCCGGAGAGGGTCAGGCCCTTCAGGGCGACGCGGCCGGCCGGGGCATCGACCGACAGGCCCTCGGCCTTCATCCGGCCCGCACCCTCCTCGGTGCCGTAAGTGATCCGGGCAAGGCTCGCCTGGATCGGGCTCGGCTTGGGGCCGCCGCCGGGCGCCGCGAAGGTAATGCCGCCGATCTCCAGCCCGCCGATGCTGATTCCGTCGAGCAGGTCGGCGGCGAGGCCCGACAGGCGGGAGCGCTCCGGCCCCTCCATTCGGCCGGTTCCTTGGCCGGCGCCCTCCGCCAGAGCCCGAACCGACTCCGCCCACGGGATCGTGGTCGGCCGGCCGACGAGGTCGCGGGCGTCGATGCGGGCGATGCGCAACGCCGCCCCATCGGGGCCGGTCAGGGCGATGTCCTCGGCGGTGACGCCGCCATAGACGCGGATCGGCGCCGCATCGGGACCGCCGGGCTCGGTGAACAGGCGCGCGAGGCCGGCCAGATCGACCTCGCGGGCGTTGAGCCGGCCATAGGCGCCGGCGGCGTCGGGGCCCGGCCCCTCGACCGTCAGGACGGCACCGCCGGCCTCCAGCGTGCCGATCCGGCCCGCCGCCACGTCCCGGGCGACGACGTCGTGATAGACCGCGACCTGCACCCGCCCGCCGGCCGGCTGCTCGACCCGCAGGACCGGGATCACGATCTCGCGGGCGGAGAGCTTCTCGAGACGGGTCCGCCAGGGCGCGGGACCTGCCGGGTCGAGAATCGCCCGCGCCTCATCCCGCGAGAGCGCGGTGCCGCGCAGCTCGAGCTTCGGCGCCTTCAAGGTGACGGGCCCGAGCGGCAGCACGACATCGTCGAGGGCGACCGAAGCGCCCGGGGCGACGGCGCCTTGGGCCACGGCGTCCTGGGTCGGCGTGCCGGGAGTCGCAGGACCCTGAGCCTGCGCCGGGCCGGCGAAGGGCGGCACTGCCGGCAGGGCGGCCGTCAGCGTCGCGCAGGCGAAAGCGCCGAGCGCGGCCCGGGCCACGCCCGTTGTCGAGAAGCGGGTCATGGCGGAGCGTCCCGGAATCGTGGCAGGCGGGATTACAGGGAGAACGAGGTACCGCAGCCGCAGGAGGCGGTGGCCTGCGGGTTCTCGATCTTGAACGACTGGCCGATCAGGTCGTTGACGAAATCGATCGTCGCGCCCTCCATGTACGGGAGGGAGGTGGGATCGACCAGCACCGTGGCGCCGTCCCGCTCCACCGCCAGGTCGTCCGCGGCGCGGTCCTTCGCGATGTCGAAGGCGTACTGGAACCCGGAGCAGCCGCCGCCATTCACGCTGATGCGCAGCATCGAGCCCGGGGGCTCGGCGCCCATGATCTCGTTGATGCGGCGGGCGGCGCGGGGCGTCAGGGTGATCGGGGTCATCGACGGCTTCTCGGGTGGGGGTCCGACGTGCGATGGCAACATAAGAATGGACGGCCTGCGCCGCAACAGCGGCGCATGAACGGGCAGGGGTTGCCGTGCGCCTGCGTCAGCGGCGCATGAATGGGGGTGCCGTGCGCCCGCAACAGCGGCGCACGGGTGGCGATGAGGGCTGGAACGTGAGACGGACAGGCGAGCGCTGGCGGGCCTCCTACGGCAGCGATCCGTACGCGTCGCGCGGGCGGCTGATCCCGGAAAGCCCCTCGCCGACCCGCACCGACTTCCAGCGCGACCGCGACCGGATCGTGCATTCGGCCGCCTTCCGACGCCTCAAGCACAAGACGCAAGTGTTCGTCCACCACGAGGGCGACCATTACCGCACCCGCCTGACCCACACCCTGGAGGTGAGCCAGATCGCCCGGGCGCTCGCCCGGGCGCTGGGCCTCGACGAGGATTTGGCCGAGGCCCTGGCGCTCGCCCACGACCTCGGCCACACCCCCTTCGGCCATACCGGCGAGGACGCTCTGCATGCCTGCATGGCCGAGCATGGCGGCTTCGACCACAACGCCCAGGCCCTGCGGCTGGTGACCCGGCTGGAGCGGCGCTACGCCACCTTCGACGGGCTCAACCTGACCTGGGAGACGCTGGAGGGGCTGGTCAAGCACAACGGCCCGCTCCTGACCCGGGACGGCCGGCCGACGCCGCATTACGCGAAAGCCGGCATCCCGGTGGCGATCACCGAGTACAACGCCCAGAACGACCTGGAGCTCGCGACCTTCGCCGGCCCCGAGGCCCAGGTGGCGGCCCTGGCCGACGACATCGCCTACGACGCCCACGACCTCGACGACGGCTTGCGGGCCGACCTCTTCGCCCTCGACGACCTGACGGAGGTGCCGTTCCTCGCCGGCCTCCTCGACGAGATCGGGAGCCTCTATCCGGGCCTGGAGCGCTCGCGGGTGGTGCACGAGCTTGCCCGCCGGGTCATCACCCGCTTCGTCGAAGACGTGATCGCCGAGGCCGGGCGGCGCCTCGACCGGCTGCAGCCCGCCGACGCCGCCGCGATCCGCCACGCCGCCGACCCGGTGGTCGCGTTCTCGGAGGCGATGGCGGCGGCCGACCGGGACATCAAGACCTTCCTGTTCGCCCGGATGTACCGGCATCCCGGCGTGATGGCGGTGCGCCGGCGCGCCGCCTCGCTCGTCGAGGATCTGTTCTCCGCCTTCCGGCGCGACCCGACCCGGATGCCCGAGGAGTGGAGTGCCGGCCTGTCCGGCCCCGACGATCCCCGCACCCTGCGCCGCGTCGCCGACTTCATCGCCGGCATGACCGACAATTACGCGGTGAGCCAGCACCGCCGGCTGTTTCCCGAGACGCCGGACCTTCACTGGGTGATCTGGCCGGGGTCGGAGGGATGAGGGGGCTTGCTGGCCTTCCCGGCCACTCGCTCCGCTTCATCCCCTCCTCGCCTTCATCCGGAGATGGCCTGCGATCGGAGATCGCTGCACGATCCGGCCTCGAAGAAGCGCTCCAGCAGTCCGAGCGATACCTGGAGGCGTCCGTCGAGGCCTCCGCTGGGCTTCGGTGCCTCAGGATGAGGGCGCGGGTGGGAAAACCCGCCGCCTCGATGGCCTCGCGCAGGCCGGCCACTGCGTGGGCCTGGATGTTCCCGGGGAGTGTGCAGTCTCGGGGTGTGCAATCTCGTGGTGTGCAATCTCGTGGTGTGATGGTGCATCACCGGCGCTGACGCGTCATGCGGAGGATGCCCGGTCGTCGTCGCGAGAGGCGACGCGCCGGGTCACGCCCTGCACCACGAGCGCATCGCCCTTCCCGTCCCTTCTGCGAACGCCTTGATCCGCCATCGGTTCGAGGGTCGAGGGTCGGGGCTCGGCTCGGATACCGGATCATGCACGGGCGCGGGTGCCCGTCTCGCCGTCCAAGAGCCAGTCAAGTGACATCAACGCCAGCGCGGCCGCTTGACCGGGGCCGTGCCCTCGACCACCGGCAAACGTGTCGCGGTCGCCTTCGTCGATCGGGGCTACACCGGGAAGACGCGGGCCATGGCCGTCCGCGCCCCCGGCATCGAGCCGGAGCGTCGCGAGCTGCCTGCGGCCACGCAAAGCTCCGTGCTGGTCCCGCCGCGACGGGCGGTTGATCGCTGCCGTCCCTGGGCCACCCGCCTGGGCAGGCTCGTTCAGCATGACGAGCGCTACGCCCCGACCGGGCCAACCCTCGTCGCCTTCGTCCGTCCGGCGGTCAAGCAAGCCCCTCGACTCGCCTCGAATCCGTAACAAGCTCGGGATCCCGGGCGCTCGCCTGCGGCGAGGCCCGGGATGACCCTGTGACGTGTCAAGGTCCTCGCCGAGGTCCCTTCGCCCTCACTGCGTCAGCGGGCAGCCGCTGGCCTTGGCCGAGAGGAAGGCCTTGTCGCCGGGAATCGTGGCGAGCAGCTTGTAGTAGTCCCACGGCGCCTTCGACTCGGTCGGCGACTTGACCTGGAACAGGTACATGTCGTGGACCATGCGGCCATTGGCCTGAACGGTGCCGCCGCGGCCGAAGAAGTCGTCGACCTTCAGCTCGCGCATCTTGGCGGCCACGGCGTCGGTGTCGTCGGTGCCGGCGGCCTTCACGGCCTTCAGGTAGTGCAGCACCGAGGAGTAGGTGCCGGCCTGGATCATGTTCGGCATCTTGCCGGTCTTGGCCATGAAGCGCTTGGCGAAGCCGCGCGCCTGGTCGTCGAGGTCCCAGTAATAGCCCTCGGTCAGCACGATGCCCTGCGCCGCCTTGAGGCCGAGACCGTGGACTTCCGCTAGCGTGAACAGCAGGGCCGCGAGGCGCTGGCCGCCCTGGACGATGCCGAATTCCGCCGCCTGCTTGATCGCGTTCGAGGTGTCGAGGCCGGCATTGGCCAGCCCGACGATCTTGGCCCCCGATCCTTGCGCCTGGAGCAGGAACGACGAGAAGTCCTGCGCGCTCAAGGGATGGCGCACGGCGCCCACCACCTTGCCGCCCTTCTGGGTCACGTACTGGGTGACGTCGGCCTGGAGCGCGGTGCCGAAGGCGTAGTCGGCGGTGAGGAAGAACCAGGTGTCGCCGCCGGTCTCGACCAGCGAGCCGCCGGTGCCGACCGCCAGCGCGTGGGTGTCGTAGGCCCAGTGGAAGCCGTAGGGCGTGCACTGCTTGCCGGTGAGGTCCGAGGTGGCCGCACCGTCCACGATCGTGATCTTGCGCTTCTCCTTCGACAGGCCCTGCACCGCGAGCGCCACCGAGGAGGTGGTCAGCTCCATGATCGCGTCGACACGGTCGGTGTCGTACCATTGCCGGGCGATGTTCGAGGCGATGTCCGGCTTGTTCTGGTGGTCGGCGTCGACGATCTGCACCGGCACGTCGAGGACCTTGCCCCCGAAATCCTCGACCGCCATCTTCGCCGCCTCGACCGAGCCGCGGCCGCCGAAATCGGCGTAGACGCCGGACTGGTCGTTGAGGATGCCGATCTTCACCACGCCGTCGGAGGCGCCCTTCTGGGGGGATTGGGCGTGTGCGGCGGTCGCGAGAGCGAGACCGGCGGCGAGCGCGGTGGTGCGGGCGAGCGCCCGGCTCAAACGTGTCATGTCGTCCTCCCCGGCCGCTTCGTTGCCCGTGCGGCCGTTATCCTGCCTCTGGCAGCACGGCAGCTAGGGCGGTGCCGGGGCGGGAATCAAGCGGCCTTGCCGCCCTCCGCCCCCCGTCTTTCGCAGCACGGCCACGGTTGTGCCTTCGCGCCCGCTGCCTTTTGGGTGCACGGCTCCCTATATGGGCCTATAAGGCGCCCGCGGCGCGCGCCACTACCGTTACGATCGATCGCAGGTTCACGATGCTGGGTTCCCTTGCCAAGAAGATCTTCGGGTCGTCCAACGACCGCCGGGTGAAGGGATACCGACCCCGCGTCCAGGCCATCAACGCCCTCGAGCCCGAGCTGGCGGCCCTGTCCGACGAGGCCCTGCGCGCCCGCACCGACGCCCTGAAGGCCGAGCTCGCCGCCGGCAAGTCCCTCGACGACATCCTGGTCCCGGCCTTCGCGACCGTGCGCGAGGCGGCCAAGCGGGTGCTCGGCCAGCGCCACTTCGACGTCCAGCTGATCGGCGGCATGGTGCTGCACGAGAGCGGCATCGCCGAGATGAAGACCGGCGAGGGCAAGACCCTGGTGGCGACGCTCGCCACCTACCTCAACGCCCTGTCGGGGAAGGGCGTCCACGTCGTCACCGTCAACGACTACCTCGCCCGCCGCGACGCCGAGTGGATGGGACGGGTCTACCGCTTCCTCGGCCTGACCACCGGCATCATCGTGCACGGCCTCGACGACGTCGAGCGCAAGGCGGCCTATGCCTGCGACATCACCTACGGCACCAACAACGAGTACGGCTTCGACTACCTGCGCGACAACATGAAGTACGAGCTGGGCCAGATGGTTCAGCGCGGCCACAACTACGCGATCGTCGACGAGGTCGACTCGATCCTGATCGACGAGGCGCGCACGCCGCTGATCATCTCGGGTCCCATCGACGACCGCTCCGACCTCTACACCACGATCGATGCGATCTTGCCGCGCCTGGTACGCGAGGATTACGACCTCGACGAGAAGCAGCGCACGGTCTCGCTGACCGAGAACGGCAACGAGCACATCGAGGAATTGCTGCGCGAGGCCGGCATCCTCAAGGAGGGCGACCTCTACGACGCCCACAACGTGACGCTGGTCCACCACGTCAACCAGGCTTTGCGCGCCCACACCCTGTTCACCCGCGACAAGGACTACATCGTCCGCAACGACGAGGTGGTGATCATCGACGAGTTCACCGGCCGCATGATGCCCGGCCGGCGCTACTCGGAAGGACTCCACCAGGCCCTCGAGGCCAAGGAGCGGGTGACGATCCAGCCCGAGAACCAGACGCTCGCCTCGATCACCTTCCAGAACTACTTCCGCCTCTACAAGAAGCTCGCCGGCATGACCGGCACCGCCTCGACCGAGGCCGACGAGTTCCAGGAAATCTACAACCTCGAAGTGGTCGAGATCCCGACCAACAAGGAGGTCGAGCGCGTCGACGAGGACGACGAGGTCTACCGCACCGTCGACGAGAAATACGCCGCGATCATCCAGGAGATCGACAAGGCCCATGCCCGGCTGCAGCCGGTGCTGGTCGGCACCGGCTCGATCGAGCGCTCGGAGCACCTCGCCGGCCTGCTGGTCAAGCACGGCTACAAGCCGCTCGACTACAGCGACCCGTCGGCGCTGGAGGATGTCTACGCCGCCGCCCGCGAGGGACGGGTGACCAAGCGCTTCGCGGTGCTGAATGCCCGCTTCCACGAGCAGGAAGCCTACATCGTGGCCGAGGCCGGCGTGCCGGGCGCGATCACCATCGCCACCAACATGGCCGGCCGCGGCACCGACATCAAGCTCGGCGGCAACCTCGACATGCGGATCGAGCAGGAGCTGGCCAATGTGCCGGAGGGGCCTGAGCGCGACGCCCGCATCGCGGGTCTGAAGGCCGAGATCGAGCAGAACCGGGCGCGCGTGCTGGGCTCGGGCGAGCCGGCCGACCCGGCCGCCGGCCGCAAGGCGGCGCTGCCCGGCGGCCTCTACATCCTCGGCACCGAGCGCAACGAGAGCCGGCGCATCGACAACCAGCTGCGCGGCCGCTCCGGCCGCCAGGGCGATCCCGGCCGCTCGAAATTCTACCTCTCGCTTCAGGACGACCTGATGCGGATCTTCGGCTCCGACCGCATGGACGGCATGCTCCAGCGCCTCGGGCTCGAGGAGGGCGAGGCGATCATCCATCCGTGGATCAACAAGGCGATCGCCAAGGCGCAGCAGAAGGTCGAAGCGCGCAACTTCGACATGCGCAAGAACGTGCTCAAGTACGACAACGTCATGAACGACCAGCGCAAGGTCGTGTTCGAGCAGCGCCGCGAGTTCATGGCGCAGGAGAGCGTGCGCGAGACCGTCGACGAGATGCGCCAGGGCGTGATCGAGGACGTGGTGGCGCGCCACGTGCCGGAGGACGCCTATCCGGAGCAGTGGGACATCGCGGGCCTGCGCGAGAGCATCACCCGCGACCTCAACCTCGACGTCCCGGTCGAGGACTGGGCCAAGGAAGAGGGCATCGCCGACGAGGAGATCCGCGAGCGCCTGCGCAAGGCCGCCGACGAGGCGTATGCCGAGCGCACCGCCCGCAACACGCCCGAGGTGATGGCCTATGTCGAGAAGCAGGTGCTGCTCCAGAGCCTCGACCATCTCTGGCGCGAGCACCTCGTCACCCTCGACCACCTGCGCCAGGTGATCGGCTGGCGCGGCATCGCCCAGCGCGACCCGCTCAACGAGTACAAGTCGGAGGCGTTCGACCTGTTCAACAGCCTCGTCGGCTCCCTGCGCGAGCAGGTCACCGGCCAGCTGATGCGGGTCGAGATCATGTACCAGGAGCCGGAGCCGCAGACGCTGCCGCCGATGTTCGCCCAGCACCTCGACCCGGTGACCGGCGAGAACGAGTTCGCCTACGCGGAGGGCGCGGCCGGTGGCGGCGGCGGTGCCTACGAGTTCGCCGGTCAGGCCCTCGCCGCCGACGCCCCGGTGCTGGAGCGCAATCCCGACGACGCCGCGACCTGGGGCCGGGTCGGCCGCAACGAGCCCTGCCCCTGCGGCTCGGGCAAGAAGTACAAGCACTGCCACGGCCGGTTCGCCGCGGAGGAGTGATCTCGGCAAGACGCAGCGCACGCCGCCAAGAGACCCTCCCCCCTCTGCGGGGGAGGGGGGCCCTGCGTCAGCAGGGGGCGGGAGAGGGACGTGGCTTCCGGAAGAGGCCGTGCCTGCGTGACGGGCGCAGACCTGGATCAGCGTCGCGCTGCCCCTTTGCCGCCCCGCTTCCGCGGGGAACCTTCCCCCGCAGGGGGTAGGGTTCAGGCGTCGCGGGTGCTTACCGCTTGAGCGCCGCCAATCCCCGTAAATACATCTCCGGCAGGCCGTTCTCCCGGCCCGCCGCGATCACGCCCTCCAGGTAGCCCGGCCTCGGCACGCCGCCGCTGCCGCGGCCCAGATACACCAGCGCCCGCCGCACCCCACCTTCGGTCGAGACCGGCTGCTGCGCCTTGACGTAGAGCCCGCTCGCCACGCCCTCGTAGCGGTCGAGGGCCGGCACGTCGGCGAGGCTCAAATCCCACAGCACGCCCCAGACCGTGCCGGAGGGACAGCGCTCCACCGAGGCGTAGCCCTCCCGCATGATGACGAGGCGGTGGCGGTTGAGCCGGCCGAGGCCGAGCACCCGCGAGGCGGGGCAACGCCGGGCCATGGCGGCCCGGTCCATGTTGGAGCCGTAGGCGAAGTAGAGCGGCACGAAGAGACCGCTCGGCTCAGGCGAATTCGAGGATCACCGCGTCGACCGCCAGGCTGTCGCCTTCCTTGGCCTGGATGGTCTGGACGGTGCCGTCGCGCTCGGCGCGCAGCACGTTCTCCATCTTCATCGCCTCGACGATCGCCAGCGGCTCGCCCGCCTTCACCTCCTGGCCGGGGGTGACCATGATGCTCTTCACGAGGCCCGGCATCGGGCAGAGCAGCTGCTTGCCCGACCCGGCGACCTCCTTGACGGGCATCAGGGCGGCCAGCTCCGCCTCGCGCCTCGTGTAGACCCGGGCCTCGGCGGCGGCGCCCGCATGCTGCAGAGAAACGCCGTTGAGGAGGGAGCGGACCTGGATCGCCGCCGGCTCACCATCGATCGTGCCGGTCCAGACCGGTTCGCCCGGGAGCCAGTCGCTCTCGACCATCCATTCGGTCCCGTCCGCGAAGGCGACCACGACCCCATCGTTGGTGGTCTCGACGGTCGCCTCGAAACGCTGGTCGCCGAGCAGCACCACCCGCTCATTCTCGAAGCGCAACTGGAACGGCTCGCGCATCTGGCCCGAGATGCCGCGCTTGCGCTCGTTGAGCAGGTGGTCGATCGCGGCGGCGGCCGCCGCCATCCGGCGCGCCACCTCGCCCGCGGGCTTGGGCGCCTCGAACCCGTTCGGGAATTCCTCCGCGATGAAGCCGGTGGAGAGCCGGCCTTCCTGCCAGCGCGGATGGTGCATCAGCGCCGAGAGGAACGGGATGTTGTGGCGGATGCCGTCGATCGCGAAGGCGTCGAGGGCCTGGGCCTGGGACGCCACCGCTTCGTCGCGGGTCGGGGCCCAGGTGACCAGCTTGGCGATCATCGGGTCGTAGTGGATCGCGATCTCGCTTCCCTCCTCGACGCCGGTGTCGTTGCGCACGATCGCGTCGCCGAGGGGGCCCTCCTCCGGCGGCCGGTAGGTGGTGAGCCGGCCGATCGAGGGCAGGAAGTTGCGGGTCGGATCCTCGGCGTAGACGCGGCTCTCCACCGCCCAGCCGTTCAGCGTCACGTCATCTTGCGCGATCGGCAGCTTCTCGCCGGCCGCGACCCGGATCATCAGCTCGACGAGGTCGAGGCCGGTGATCATCTCGGTCACCGGGTGCTCGACCTGGAGCCGGGTGTTCATCTCGAGGAAGTAGAACGACTTGTCCTGGCCGGCGACGAACTCGACGGTGCCGGCGGAATCGTAGTTCACGGCCTTGGCCAAGGCCACGGCCTGCTCGCCCATCTTGCGCCGCGTCGCCTCGTCGAGGAGCGGGGAGGGCGCCTCCTCGATGACCTTCTGGTTGCGGCGCTGGATCGAGCACTCGCGCTCGCCCAGATAGACGACGTTGCCGTGCTTGTCGCCGATGACCTGGATCTCGATGTGGCGCGGATCGGTGATGAACTTTTCCACGAAGACCCGGTCGTCGCCGAAGGACGAGGCGGCTTCCGAGCGGGCGCGGGCGAAGCCCTCCGCCACCTCGCCGGCCGAGTGCGCGATGCGCATGCCCTTGCCGCCGCCGCCGGCCGAGGCCTTGATCATGACCGGATAGCCGATCTCGTCGGCGATGGTGACGGCGTGCTCCGGGCTCTCGATCACCCCGAGGAAGCCCGGGACGGTCGAGACTTGTGCCGCGGAGGCCGCCTTCTTCGATTCGATCTTGTCGCCCATGGCGGCGATTGCCGCGGGGTTCGGGCCGATGAACACGATGCCGGCGGCTTCCAGCGCCTTGGGGAAGGCCTCGCGCTCGGAGAGGAAGCCATAGCCGGGATGGACGGCCTGGGCGCCGGTCTGCCGGCAGGCCTCCACGATCTTGTCGATGACGAGGTAGGACTGCGCCGCGGCGGCGGGGCCGATATGCACCGCCTCGTCGGCCATGGCGACGTGCAGCGCGTCACGGTCGGCGTCGGAATAGACCGCCACCGTCTTGATCCCCATGCGGCGCGCCGTCTTGATGATGCGGCAGGCGATCTCGCCACGGTTGGCGATCAGGATCTTGTCGAACATCGGAGCGCGCACTCGAGCCTAAGGGGGAATCCGGGCCGGGGTGGGTCACACCCAAGCTCATCCCCGTTAAAGCATGGCGCGCGCGCCGCAAAGCCGGGTGTTCTCGGCCGAATGGGCGAAGCCCATGTCGAAGCCCATGTTCACGCGGCCACCGCGTAGGACAGGATCTCCTCGATCGCATCCTCAGCCCCGGCCCGGGTCCGGTTCGCCTGGAGCGCGAAGCTGATCAGGGCCGGGTCGTTGGTCTCCGCCTCGCGCACCACCTCGACGGCGATGCGGGCGCCGGTGGCGGTCGGGCCGCGGCCGCAGCCGAGCGAGGCGGCGAGCCAATGGGCGGTGTCGGCGTCGATATGGCCGGTCGGGCGCTCGCCCCACACGGCGAAATCGACCGTCGACGCGATCAGCCACTCGGCGAAGGCCGCATCGGCCCTCGGGATCGCCCGGTCCAGGCCGAACAGCATGTCGGCCTCCTCGCGGCAGGTCAGCCCATCGGGCAGCACCGCACGGTGCAGCTCGCGCACGTCCTCCAGGCTGATGGCGCCGGCGGCGATCATACGGTTGCAGAAGTGTTGCAGCGAAGCGTTGATCATCTGTCTGTGCCTCCCCGGCTTTTGTTGCGCCGGTGCTTGTCCCTGTGTGAGGAGGACTATGCAGGGCGGGTGGCCTTTGACAGGTTAACGGCTGGATCTGAATCCCTGTTCAGGTTAAAGCCTGGCAACGGGGTGTCGTTGCTAAAGCGTTGCATCGATCCGTCAATTGCGTCGGTCGATGCCGGGTCCGCTGGCGCTGCCGCGGTGATGCGCGCGAGCGCCCGCCCGGTCGCGACGGCGGTCGAGCTGGCGGTCCGGAGGTAGGACGGACGGCCTTCCCCGCCGCCGGCCCGATGGCGGGACGATGCCGTCGAGGCCCGCCGATGGAGGTCAGCTGCTTGTCGGCCGCCGCCGGTGCGCTGCCGTGGCGGTCCGGCAGCTCGAAGACCGCATGCCGAGTCCACGACGGGACAGGATCCCCGTCATGCCGGCGAGCGGCCATGGGCCGGGTCCGGCCCATCCGGCTTCCCGGTCGAGCCTCGGGACCGGCGCGGTGCCGCGATGCGCGCCGCGAGTCGCCGGCGCGGCAAGATACTGCCGGCGCTCATGAGGATCTGCGCCACGCGCGTCGCGCGGAGGAGTGCGCCGCCACCCGTCATCGCGACGTTGATCCGCCTGCTGCCCCTGGCGTCGCCGGGTCAGGCGGGACGCATCCCCCTTCGAGCGGGAGCCGGAGAGAGCGGCCAGGGGCAAGCTGCGCAACCTGGGGCCAGAGCCCGCCATCACCCTCGTCGCGCCGCTGCGAGGGCCGGGGAGGCAGATGAGTGGCCGTCTTTCCGGATCGACCGGCCCAGGTCGATGCTCACGACCCCGTGCGGAACCGGTGGGTTGTCGAGGCCCGATGCAAGGCGGGGCGGGAACCGCCGGGCCAGCCCGACGGCTTCGGAAAGGGGGCGCCCCGGACGAGGCGCCCCGCCTCGTCACACGAAGTACTGGCCGCCGTTGATCGTCAGGGTCGAGCCGGTGATGAAGCCCGCCTGCTCGCCGGCCAGGAACTCCACCGCGCGGGCGATCTCCTCCGCCTCGCCGAGGCGGCCGACCGGGATGTGCGGCAGGATCTTGGCCTTGAGCACGTCGGCGGGGATCGCCTTGACCATCTCGGTGGCGATGTAGCCCGGCGCGATCACGTTGACGGTGATGCCCTTGTTGGCGTTCTCCTGCGCCAGCGCCTTGGCGAAGCCGATCACGCCGGCCTTGGCGGCGGAGTAGTTGGTCTGGCCCATCTGGCCCTTCTGGCCGTTGATGGACGAGATCAGGATGATGCGGCCGAAGCCCCGCGAGCGCATGCCGTCGATCAGCGGCCGGGTGCAGGTGAACATCGAGTCGAGGTTGGTGCGGATCACCGCCTGCCACTGCTCGAAGGTCATCTTGTGGAACATGCCGTCCCGGGTGATGCCGGCATTGTTCACGAGGGTGTCGATCGGGCCGAGCTCGGCTTCCGCAGCGCGGATGCCGGCCTCGCAGGCCGCAGGATCGCCGACGTCGAACTTGAAGACCGAGATCCCGGTCTCGTCCTTGAAGGCCTGCGCGGCCTCGTCGTTGCCGCCGTAATTGGCCGCGACCTTGTATCCGGCCTCCTTCAGACCTTTCGAGATCGCAGCGCCGATGCCGCGCGTGCCCCCGGTGACCAGTGCGACGCGTTCTGCCATGTGCCCTCTCCTTGATGAGCGTTCGAGCGATCCATCCCTCGGCGCGGCTCCGTGGTACTTTACGGAAGGCGGCCGTTCCACAACGAAGGCGGGTGTTGTCCCGCTTCTTCAGGTACTAACTGAGAGGGAGCGGCCGGGCTCCCGGCCGCTCTTCGTCTCAATCGTAATATTTCAGCGCGCGACGCGACTTGTACCATCACGCTTTCGCATCGACGTGTCGATGCGAAAGCGTCCGGCGCAGCAGCGCCGGCGCCCATTCGGGGTTAGCCCGCGCCTTCGAACGAGTTCGCTCGAAGGCGCGGCGGTGTTCGTGCTCGACGCTGTCTCAGCGCTCGAGGCACATGGCGACGCCCATGCCGCCGCCGATGCAGAGCGTGGCGAGACCCTTCTTGGCATCGCGGCGCTGCATCTCGTGCAGGAGGGTGACGAGGACGCGGGCGCCCGAGGCGCCGATCGGGTGGCCGATGGCGATGGCGCCGCCGTTCACGTTCACCTTCGTATCGTCGAAGCCCAGGTCCTTGTTGACCGCGAGCGCCTGGGCCGCGAAGGCCTCGTTGGCCTCGATCAGGTCGAGGTCGGAGGCCTTCCAGCCGGCCTTCTCGAGGGCCTTGCGCGAGGCCGGGATCGGGCCGGTGCCCATGATCTTCGGGTCGACGCCGGCGGTGGCCCAGGAGCGGATGGTGGCCAGCGGCTTGAGGCCGCGCTTCTCGGCCTCGGCCGCCGACATCAGCACCAGGGCGGCGGCGCCGTCGTTGATGCCGGACGCGTTGCCGGCCGTGACCGTGCCGTCCTTCGAGAAGGCCGGCTTCAGCTTGGCCATGCCCTCGGGCGTCGCACCCTCGCGGATGTACTCGTCGGCATCGACCACCACGTCGCCCTTGCGGCCGGGCACGGTGACGGGGGCGATCTCGTCCTTGAACCGGCCTTCCTTCTTGGCGGCCTCGGCCTTATTCTGCGAGCGGGCGGCGAACGCGTCCTGCTCCTCGCGGGTGAGCTGCCACTGCTGGGCGATGTTCTCGGCGGTGTTGCCCATGTGGTAGCCGTTGAAGGCGTCCATCAGGCCGTCCTTCAGCATCGTGTCGACGAGCTTCAGGTCGCCCATCTTCTGGCCGCCGCGCAGGTACTGGGCGTGAGGGGCCATCGACATCGATTCCTGGCCGCCGGCCACGATGATGTCGGCGTCGCCGTTGGCGATCTGCTGCATGCCGACCGCGACGGTGCGAAGACCCGAGCCGCAGAGCTGGTTGAGGCCCCAGGCGGTCTTCTCCTGCGGGATGCCGGCGGCCATGGCGGCCTGGCGGGCCGGGTTCTGACCCTCGCCGGCGGCGAGCACCTGGCCGAAGATCACCTCGTCGACCTCCTCGGGGGAGACCTTGGCACGCTCCAGGGCCGCCTTGATGGCGACCGCGCCGAGCTTGTGGGCGGGCACGGTGGCGAAGGCCCCGTTGAACGACCCGACCGGGGTGCGGGCGGCACCCACGATGACGATATCAGCCTTCTCAGCCATGCGCCTCTCCTCTGAGCCTCTCCCAGCGTCGCGGGATGCCGCCGGCCCGCTCCCGGCGGCGCGTGTCCTGCGTGCTTTGGGGTGGATGAAAGCGTTGCCCTGGACGAAGTCAAGGCGTTCACGACCGGTTCTGGCGCTGGCAGCGCGGCCAGTTTGCGTGGACGACGCGCAGATTGCTATTTTCGCCAGCACACGAAGGCCTTAAGGTCCACTCATGAGAACCGGTGAAAATTCGGCTCGCCCGGCCCCGGCCAGTTCCCGCCGGGTTCGCCAAGGGGTCGGCCAAGAGGTTGGCAAAGAGGGAGGCCACGCACCGATGGCGGAGAGCGGCAAGTCGACACCCACCGTCATCAAGAAGTACGCCAACCGGCGTCTCTACCACACGGGCACCTCGACCTACGTCACACTCGAGGACCTCGCCGCGATGGTGCAGGCCGGCGAGGATTTCGTGGTCTACGACGCCAAGTCCGGTGAGGACATCACCCGCTCGGTGCTGACCCAGATCATCTTCGAGCAGGAGAACAAGGCCGGCGCCGAGAACCTGCTGCCGGTGGCCTTCCTGCGCCAGCTGATCCGGTTCTACGGCGACAGCATGCGGGCGATGGTGCCGAGCTTCCTCGAATACTCGATGGATCATCTCGCCCGCGAGCAGGACGGCCTGCGCGAGAAGATGTCCCAGACCTTCGGCCCCACCGCCTTCCAGCACGCCATGGAGGAGCAGGTGCGCGCCAATATGAGCTTCTTCAGCGAGGCCATGCGGATGTTCACGCCGTTCGGCCCGGGCGGACAGCCCGCCGGCGACAAGCCGGCCGAGGCCCCGGCTTCCACGGCCGCCCCCAAGGGCGAGCTCGACGACCTCAAGCGCCAGATGGCCGAGATGCAGAACCGGCTCGAAGCCCTGGCGAAAAAGTAGGCCGGCGGGGAGGGAACACGGCAGGCGGCTTGCGGCGTTGGTCCGTCGTCACCTCGCAGGGCCGCCGCCATGTCCCAGCCCGATACGCCCGTCCCGGACCCGGACACCACCGGCCGGTCCCTCGTCCCGACCGGGGCTCCGGAGCCCGGCTCCCGGGTCGTGCCGGCCCGGCCGCTGGCAACCTTCCTCGTCCAGCTGATCGACGGGCCGAGCGGGACGTTGCGGCCGTCGCGGCTCGACCGGTCGCGGGTGGCCTCGGCGCGGTATGCGGCGGGCCGCGATCTCTGAGGGTTCGAACCCCTCGTATCGCCACGCGCTGCGACCTTCCAGGCTCGGTTGCGCGGTCTAGAGCGGCGACCGGTCACGTTACCATCGGGCGCCGCTCTAGATCTTTGATTTTGCCGCATTTTCTGCGACGAACCGGTGTCCACTTCGTCGGAAAATGCTCCAGAAATATCGGGAAGAAGCTGGGATCGTCAGGGGCCAGTCGAGCGGGTGCTCAGGCAATGCCTTGACGTATCGGCCACCTCCTGCTCCTCCACCCGCGGCAACAGCCCCATCAGCGAGCGCAGGGCGGGGCTCGCCTCTCCCGACCAGACCAGGTGCGTGCGGTTGAGCCGCAAATGGATCGGCAGCGCGTGACGCGCGACTGCCGTGCCCAGTACCGCGTGGTCGAGCACCTCCGCCGGCACGACCGCCGCCCCGGTGCCGGCCGCCACGCAGGCGACGATGGCGTGGTAGGAACTCATGTCCAGGATCCGCTCCGGCGACCGGCCCTCCGCGGCGAGCCACTCGAACAGGCGCTGGCGGTAGGAGCAGCCATGTGGGAAGGCCACCACGGTCCGGGTCATCGCACTCTCGTCCGCCGCACTCCCTTCGGCCGCACTTCCTTCGGCCGTCTTGGCGGTGATCAGCACCAGCTCCTCGTC
The DNA here is from genome assembly GCF_003058325.1 of Methylobacterium currus. Lineage (NCBI taxonomy): Bacteria > Pseudomonadati > Pseudomonadota > Alphaproteobacteria > Hyphomicrobiales > Methylobacteriaceae > Methylobacterium > Methylobacterium currus. Next base: position 5,043,291 of record NZ_CP028843.1, on the reverse strand, counting down.
GAAGGCCGGCACCGACGACAGGGTGCCGCGCTCGAACGGCTCTGACACGAAGGCCGCCTCGACCTCGTGGCGCCCCAGCTGGTGCAGCATCGCCCGGGTCGTGCCGGTTTGCAGCTCGATCGTCACGTCGGGATAGCGGGTGTGGAATGCCGAGAGGATCGGCGGCAGCCGGGCGCCGGCGGCACTCTCCAGCGAGCCGAGCCGCAGCACCCCGCGCACGCCGCCGCCGCGCAAGTCCCGCTCGGCCAGGTCGGCCAGCTGCAGCAATGTCTCGGCGTGGCCCAGCAGGGTGCGCCCCGCCTCGGTGAGGGTGAGGGAGCGGCCCTCGCGCCGGAACAGGGCGACGCCCAGCCGCTCCTCGAATTGCTTGATCCGGGTCGTGACGTTGGACGGCACCCGGTTGAGGAGACTCGCCGCCCGCGTCACGCCGCCCTCCCGCACCACGCTACGGAAGATGTGGAGGTCGTCGAGGTCCATCATTCTCATGGTGAGAAGGATAGATCAGGAAAATTCATTTTCCAAGAAGGGATGGCAGGTGTCTGATCGTCCCCATGAGACCGTCCCCATGAGACCGTCCCCATGAGACCGTCCCCATGAGACCGTCCCCATGAGACCGTCCCCATGAGACCGTCCCCATGAGATCGCCCCCATGCGCATGTCCGAACTCTCCCTCGCCCGTCCCGGCGCGCGCCCGGCCAACGGACCAGTCGTCCTCGGGGGCATCCTCGCCCTCGCGGTCGCCATGGGCATTGGCCGCTTCGCCTTCACGCCGCTCCTGCCCCTGATGCTGCGCGACGGCGCCTTGAGCGCTGCCGCCGGCGCCGAATGGGCAGCGGCCAACTATGCCGGGTACCTGATCGGGGCCCTGACGGCGGCGTGGTTCTCCGGCGATCCCGGCCGCGGCCTGCGCCTGAGCCTCGCCGGCGTGGCGCTGACGACGCTCGCCATGGCCGGAGCCGGCCATCCTGCCCCGGCCCTGCTCGGCGCGGCCTTGCGGGGAGCGGCCGGGGTGTTCAGCGCCTGGGCCCTCGTCTGCGCCAGCGGCTGGTGCCTCGCCGAGCTCGCCCGGCGGCAGGCGCCGCGTCTCGGCGCCTGGATCTATACCGGTGTCGGCCTCGGCATCGCGCTCGCCGGGATTCTGGCTTGGCTCGGCGGGCGCCAGCCGGCGGCGCGGCTGTGGCTCGAGCTCGGGGTGGTGGCCGCCCTCGGCGCGCTCATCGTCGGGCTCCTGTCGCGCGGGCAGGGCGCCCACCCGCCCGGCCTCGCGGAGCGCGAGGCCGCCGCCGGCACCCGGGGGGCCGGGCAGGGAGCCCTCATCCTGTGCTACGGCACCTTCGGCTTCGGCTACATCGTGCCGGCGACGTTCCTGCCGGCGATGGCACGGGAGCTGACCCCCGACCCGCTGGTCTTCGGCCTGGCCTGGCCGCTCTTCGGCCTCGCCGCCATGGTCTCGGTCGCCGTGGCGGCGCGCCGCCTCGCGGGTGTGCCGCGCCGGCGGCTCTGGGCGGCGGCACAAGGGATCATGGCCCTCGGCACCGTCCTGCCGCTCACGGTCCACGCCCTCTGGGCGGTGGCGGCCTCGGCGCTCCTCGTCGGCGGCACCTTCATGATCGCCACCATGGCGGGGCTGCAACTGGCCCGCGAGGCGCGGCCCGACGCGCCGACGCCGCTCTTGGCCCGGATGACCGCCGCCTTCGCGGCCGGGCAGATCCTCGGCCCGCTCCTGGTGCGCGCCTTCGGGCCCGGGCGCTGGGCCGGCTTCGACGCCCTCGACCTGACCGGCGCCCTCGCGACGCTGCTCCTGGTGCTCACGGCGTTCTGGCTGTGGCGGGCCGGCCGCGCCCCGGCCTGAAGGAGGGCCAGAAACGAGAACGGCGCCCGCGAGGGGCGCCGTCATCCCGTGCCGGTCATCGGCGGCGCTGGATGCGCCGCCACACCGGATCACGCGTCGGACTTGACCTTCAGCACCTGGCGACCGCGATACATGCCGGTCTTCAGGTCGATGTGGTGCGGGCGGCGCAGCTCGCCGGAATCCTTGTCCTCGACATAGGTCGGGGCCTTGAGGGCGTCGGCGGAGCGGCGCATGCCGCGCCGCGACGGAGAGGTCTTTCGCTTCGGAACGGCCATTGGAACTACTTCCCGTGCAACAAAACAGGCGCGAGGCCGCCCCTGCGGGGGAGCCGCGCGCGTCGCGATCCTGATCGGAGCGGGGTCTATAGAGGAGACACGCCGCCTTGGCTAGGGGACCCGCTCCGGAAAACCGTAGACGAAAACCGTTCGCTGCGACACGGATCCATTAAGCCGCCGTTCAACGGCGAAGGCCGCATGATGGCCTTGCCGCTCCGGTCCCGAGACCCGAACCCGAGGGCGGCACGATCGGAGTGTCCCGATGACGCGCCTTCTCCCCCGCCTGACCCGCGCCCTCGCCGTCGCCGCCCTGCTGGGCGCCGGCCCCGCCCTGGCCCAGACGCCCGCACCCGCCACACCGACGACCCGGCCGGCGCCGACCGCACCGGCCCCCGCGGCGCCGGCGGCCCCCAAGGCACCCGAGGCCAAGGCACCCGAGGCCCCCAAGGCCGCGCCCGCCGGCAAGCCGGCCCTCCTCGACCTCAACAGCGCCTCCAAGGAGGAGCTGGAGACCCTGTCGGGCATCGGGCCGGCGCGCTCCGAGGCGATCATCAAGGGGCGGCCGTATCGCGGCAAGGACGAACTCCTGTCGAAGAAGATCGTGCCGTCGAACGTCTACGAGGGCATCAAGGACAAGGTCATCGCCCGCCAGAAGTCCTGAGCCGTCCGCATCCTTGCCGGCTCAAGGGAGGGGTGATAGGCGCCGGGGAGCCTCTTGACGCTTCCCCGGACGCTCCTCCCATGCCCCACCGCCTGCATCGCGGCGACCTGCCCGACGATTACGTGCCGGGCCCGGCCATCGCGGTCGACACCGAGACCCTCGGCCTCCAGCCCCACCGCGACCGGCTCTGCGTGGTGCAGATCTCCCGCGGCGACGGCGAGGCCGACCTGGTGCAGATCCCGCGGGTCGGCCCCGAGCCGGTGGTTCTGAAACGGGTGCTGGCCGACCCGGCGGTCACCAAGATCTTCCACTATGCGCGCTTCGACCTCGCGGTGCTCTCTCACCGTCTCGGCGTGATGCCGGGACCGGTCTACTGCACCAAGATCGCCTCGCGGCTCGCCCGCACCTATACCGACCGGCACGGCCTGAAGGACCTGGTGCGCGAGCTGATCGGCGTCGACCTGTCGAAGCAGCAGCAATCCTCGGATTGGGGCGCCGAGACCTTGAGCCAGGCGCAGATCGACTACGCCGCCTCCGACGTGCTCCACCTCCACGCCCTGCGCGAGAAGCTCGACATGATGCTGGCCCGCGAGGAGCGCACCGCCATCGCCCAGGCCTGCTTCGACTTCCTGCCGACCCGCGCCCGCCTCGACCTGCTCGAATGGGACGAGACGGACATCTTCGCGCATAGCTGAGGCGTACAGCCCGTGCGGCGCTTGAGCGAAGCCGGTTTCCGCATGGCGAAGCGATCCATCGGAAGCCGTGTGATACCGCCACGCCTTCGCATCGACGTGTCGACGCGAAGGCGTGGCGGTATGAGAGCATCGAGACGAAGCGTCGCCGTTCTGTTAACCTGCCGGCCATAACTTCGACACCGGGCCGGAGCAGGGAGGGAGCGCGAAACCCGCGCATTCCGCGCCGGGCCTCGGCACGATGCAGGTGGCCACGACCTTGCTGCAAGCTTCCTCGCTCGATGCGCTTCCCTCCGCGGCCGGCCCGGGGCTCGATCCACGGCGGCTGCGCGCCCATGCGAGGGCGCGCCGGCACAGCGCCCTGGTACGCTGGCTGCGGCGCGCCATCCCCCTCGGGGCGGGGGCGGCGGGGCTCGCCATCGTGGTCGGCACCTGGCTCAATCCCTTCGCCGATCTCGGCGTCTCGGTCAGCCTCGGCTCGATCGGCGTCTCGGGTTCGAAGGTGACGATGGAGAGCCCGCGCCTCTCGGGCTACCGCTCGAAGGACAACCGCCCCTACGTGGTCACCGCCAAGGCGGCGCTCCAGGACGTGCGCAAGCCCTTCGTGATCGAGTTGCAGAACATGCTCGGCCGCCTCACCACCGACGAATCGGGGGGCTTGGCCCATATCGAGGCGACCGCCGGCATCTTCGACACCCAGAAGGAGGCGCTGGACCTGAGCCAGCACATCCGCCTGTGGACCGACAAGGGCCAGGAGGCGCGGCTGACCTCGGCCCATGTCGACTTCAAGGCCGGCGCGATGTCGTCGCGCGAGGCCGTCACCGTCACGATGCCGACCGGCTCGATCAAGGCCGACGGGCTCGAGGTGACCGAGAGCGGCAAGACCATCTCGTTCGTCGGCAACGTCAAGGCGGTCTTCTCCCAATCCACGCCGTCGCAAGACTCCTCGGAGCAGGATCCGCCGCTGCGGACCACCGAGGCCCAGATCAAGGACGATTGAGCCCGTGCGTCCCCGTCTCCCGGCCCTCGCGGCGCTCGGCTGCCTCACCCTCGCGGCCCTCGCCCTTCCATCCGTCCCGCGGGCCGAGACCCCGGCTGCGCCTGCCGCCGAAAAATCCGCCACGAAGAAGAAGGAGGCCGGCTCCGGCTTCGGCGCCTTCGGCAGCGGCGGCGGCAAGGAGCCGATCAAGATCGACGCCGACCGGCTCGACGTGTTCGACCGCGAGAACAAGGCGATCTTCGCCGGCAACGTCGTGGCGGTGCAGGGGGAGAGCACCATCCGCTGCTCCAGCATGACGGTGCACTACCAGCGCAAGGAGAAGGACCCGAAGGGCAAGGCCGCGGAGACCAAGGGCGCGGAGACCAAGGGGGCCGAGACCAAGGGCGCCGAGGTGAAGGCCTCCATCGCCCAGCCGGCGGAGGCTAAGCCCGTCGAGAAGGCGGTGAAGGTCGAGGCGAAGCCCGAGCCCAAGGCTGAGGCGAAACCCGAAAAATCCTCCGACCCGACCGACGGCAGCGCGATCCGCCAGGTGGTCTGCGCCGGCCCGGTCACCGTGGTGTCGAAGGACCAGGTGGCGAGCGGCGACAACGCGGTATTCGACCGGGTGGCGAACCGGGTCGTGCTGACCGGCAACGTGGTCCTGAGCCAATGCCAGAACGTCACCCGCGGCTCGCGCCTCGTCTACGACATGAATACCGGCCGGGCGAACATGGACCCGGTCGCTGGCGGGCGCGTCTCCGCGATGTTCGTGCCCGGCGGCAAGGACGACAGCGCCAAGGGCAAGCAGGCGGGATGTGCGCAGCCGGCGGGGCAGGCGGGGAAGGCGGCGCCGAAGCCGAGGGGGTAGGCGGGGCGTCGAGGGGGATTGATCCCTGACGGGACACCCGGTCTGAAACCAGAAAGCTCGGCCATGCGAATGGCTGCCACGGCAAGCTTGTCTCGACCGGCGCATTGGGTGCGGGGGCTTGCCTCTCCCTGTCGGGTCTCCTGGCTACGTGTTCGACACGGCGGACGTGACAGCCTGCCAGGGGAAGATGTGCGATGGCCGCTTGGGTAGGGAGCGGCCCTCGGCTTTGCTCGCCGATAGCGGCCGTTCGACCGTGAACAAGCTGCGCATGCTGCCTGTCGAGGGGTCATCCGCGACGCCACCATCACCCGACGGCTCAGGACGCTGGCGATGATGGCGAGATGCGGTTTAGAGGGTTCGCCTCTGCCGCCAGGTGAGACAGCTTGTCCGGGTTCCTGACGATGTAGATCGCGGTGATCCCATCCTCGCGGATATCGAGCGCGGTCGTCTGAAGCACGCCGCCTCGATCGAGGCTGACATAGCCTGGCAGGCCGTCGATGGTGACGACGCGAAGCAGCGTCGGCGATACGGAATTCTTGCGACGCAGCCCGGCGAAGAGGCGCAGGACCCGCTCGATGCCGTGGATGACATTGCGGAAGGCGAGGACCTTGCCGCCGCCATCGGCATGGATCTCGACGTTCCTCGCCAGCAGCGCCGACAGGGCCGCAACGTCCCCGTCGCGTGCGGCGACGAAGAAGGCGTGGGTGATCCGCTCCGCATCCGACGGTGCAATTTTGAACCGGGGACGCGCCGCCTGCACGTGCTTGCGGGCGCGCGACGCGAGCTGGCGGACCGCGGCCGGCTCGCGGTCGAGAGCGATGGCGACCTCGGACAGCGGCACGTCGAAGATGTCGTGCAGGAGGAAGGCCGCTCGTTCCAGGGGCGACAAGCGCTCCAGCGCCAGCATCAGCGTGACCGTGATATCGTCTGAGACCGTCTCGTCCGGTTCCACGGACCCGACCAGCGGATCGGGCAGCCAGGGGCCGACATAGGTTTCCCGCCGCCCCCGTGCCGAGCGGTGCCGGTCGAGGCAGAGACGCGTGACGATGCGGGTGAGATAGGCAGGAGGCGAATCGATGACGCCTTCGGCTCCGACCCACCTCAGCCATGCGTCCTGCACGACGTCCTCCGCGTCGGTGAGCGAACCCGTCATCCGGTAGGCCAGTCGTGTCAGGCGCTTGCGCTCCGCCTCGAAATCGGCGGTCCGTCGATCCTCCATCGCCTCAACCCGCACCATCTCCGCTGTCCCGATCGCTCGGGCGTCCCGATCCCAAGGACAAGACGATCGGACGGGCCTGAATGTGACATCGACCGCGGCGAGCGGAAATGCTGCGCGGCATGTCACACCTGATCCGGTTGGCTCGTCATGGCTTCGAACGTCGATCTCCGCCGTTCCGAGCCTAGAGATTCGTCATGAGCGAGAACACACGGCTGGTCTGGAACGAGGTGGCGCCGCAGGGTGCGAAGGCACTGTTCGGCATCCACCACTACATCACCACGGGCACCGACCTACCCCACGAACTGATCCACCTCGTCTTCCTGCGCGTGTCGCAGATCAATGGCTGCGCGCACTGCATCGACCTGCATACCCGTGACCTCCTCAAGACGATGCAGTTCGAGAAGGTTGCCCTGGTCCCGGTCTGGGCCGAGGTGCCCCACCTCTTCCCCGACCAGTACCGCGCCGCGCTTGCATGGGCGGAGGAAGTCACGCTGGTCAGCGAGACCCGCGCTTCCGACGAAGCCTATGCGGCCGCAAGCGCGGCCTTTACGCCCAAGGATCTCGTGGACCTCACGATCGCCATCGCGGCGATGAACGCGTTCAACCGGCTTGGCGCGCCCTTTCGGCTTCCGGTCATGGCAAAGGCCTGATTCGCGTCTTCGCGCGGTCTTCGATCAGGCAATGGCAGCGTTCCGGGCCCCTCCAACGATGAGCGGACCGGACGCTCTCCACCTGCGCCGGTCGTGGCCCATTGTCCACTCCACTGCCGACAGGCAGACCTTCCGGACGGTGGTGAAGGGTCGAGGTCGAATCCGCAATCGATCAAGCTGATGGGGTTTGGGCCCGGATTCCGGGTGTCGCGGTTCTCTCTCCCGTACGGGAGAGACAACAGCGCATCACGTTGCAATGTCCTTGCAGGATGGGACGGCCCGGCGATCGTCTCGCCGGGCCTGTGTCGGCCCGATTACGCCGACACCAGCGGCGTCCCCGCCTCCGCATTGCTGTCGGCCTCGACGGTCAGCACCTCCTGCCCCTGCGCCTCGACCACGGCCGCGGCCGTGATGTTGACGATGCCGCGCGCGGTCACCGACGGGGTGAGGATGTGGGCGGGCCGCGCCGGCCCGAGCAGCAGCGGGCCCACCGGCAGCGCGTCGGCGAGCATCTTCGAGAACTGGAACGCGATGTTGGCCGCGTCCAGGTTCGGCATGATCAGCACGTTGGCCTCGCCCTTGAGGCGCGAGCCCGGCAATACCTTGTCGCGGATCGCCTGCGACAGGGCGGTGTCGGCCGCCATCTCGCCGTCGACCTCGAGGTCGGGGGCGCGCTCGCGCAGCAGGGTGAGGGCGTGGCGCATCTTGCGGGCCGACGCCGTGTCGAACGAGCCGAAATCGGCGTGGCTGACCAGCGCGATCTTCGGCGACAGGCCGAAGCGGCGGGCGGTGTCGCCGCAGGCGATGGCGACGTCGGCGATCTCCTCGGCGCTGGGGTCGGGCCGCACATGGGTGTCGGCCAGGAAGTAGGCGCCCTTCGAGGTGACGATCAGGCTGAGCGCCGCGAAGTCCCGGGCGCCCGGCGCGAGCCCGATGATGTCGCGGATCACCCGCAGCTTGCTCTCGAACCGGCCTTCCAGGCCGCAGATCAGCGCGTCGGCCTCGCCCCGGCGCACGGCGAGCGCGCCGATCACCGCGTTGTTGGTGCGCACCAGCGTGCGGGCCGCGTCCGGCGTGATGCCGCGGCGCCCGGCGAGGTCCATGTAGGTGGCGACGTAGGTGCGGTAGCGCGGGTCGTCGTCCGGGTTGATCAGCTCGAAGTCCTGGCCGGCCCGGATGGCGAGGCCGAAGCGCTTCAGGCGGGTCTCGATCACGTTCGGACGGCCGACCAGGATGGGCTTGGCCAGCCCCTCCTCGACGATCGCCTGGACGGCGCGCAGCACCCGCTCGTCCTCGCCCTCGGCGTAGATGACCCGGCGCGGATCCTCCTTGGCCGCAGTGAAGACCGGCTTCATGATGAAGCCGGAGCGGTGCACGAACCGGTCGAGGGACTCGGTATAGGCCTGCACGTCCGGCAGGGGCCTCTTGGCGACGCCGGACTCCATGGCGGCCTGCGCCACGGCGGGCGCGATGCGCAGGATCAGCCGCGGATCGAACGGGCTCGGGATCAGGGAATGGGGGCCGAAGGGCCGCGCCTCGCCGCCATAGGCGCGGGCGACGACGTCGGACGGGGTCTCGCGGGCGAGCCCGGCGATCGCCTTCACGGCCGCCGCCTTCATCGCCTCGTTGATCGTGGTCGCCCCGACATCGAGCGCGCCCCGGAAGATGTAGGGGAAGCACAGGACGTTGTTGACCTGGTTCGGGAAGTCCGACCGGCCGGTGCAGATCATCGCGTCCGGCCGCTTCTCCTCGGCGAGATTCGGCATGATCTCCGGATAGGGGTTGGCGAGCGCCATGATCAGCGGCTTCTCGGCCATCCGCTCGAGCATCTCGGGCTTCAGCACGCCGCCGGCCGAGAGGCCGAGAAAGACATCCGCCCCCGGGATCACCTCGGCCAGCGTGCGGGCCTGGGTGTCCTGGGCGTAGACCGCCTTCCAGCGGTCCATGAGCGTGTCACGGCCCTTGTAGACCACGCCCTCGATGTCGGTGACGAAGATGTTTTCGCGCCGCGCCCCGAGCGACACCAGCTGGTTGAGGCAGGCCAGAGCCGCGGCGCCCGCGCCCGAGGTGACGATCTTGACGTCGGCGATCCGCTTGCCGGCGAATTCGAGGCCGTTGAGGACTGCGGCCGCCACGATGATCGCGGTGCCGTGCTGGTCGTCGTGGAAGACCGGGATGTTCATCCGCGCCCGGCAGCGCTCCTCGACCTCGAAGCACTCCGGCGCCTTGATGTCTTCCAGGTTGATGCCGCCGAAGGTCGGCTCCAGGGCCGCCACCACGTCGACGAGCTTGTCGACGTTCTTCTCGTTGAGCTCGATGTCGAAGACGTCGATGCCGGCGAACTTCTTGAACAGGACCGCCTTGCCCTCCATCACGGGCTTGGAGGCGAGCGGGCCGATATCGCCGAGGCCGAGGACCGCGGTACCGTTCGAGACCACCGCGACGAGGTTCTGGCGCGCCGTTAGGGTCGCGGCCTCCTCCGGATCGGCGGCGATCGCCTCGCAGGCGGCGGCGACGCCCGGGGAGTAGGCGAGCGCGAGGTCGCGCTGGTTGCCGAGCGGCTTGGTCGGCTGGATCTCCAGCTTCCCGGGTCTCGGATGACGGTGATAGAACAGCGCGCCGCTCTTCAGATCGTCCGAAATGTTGCTGCTCACCGCGTACTCTCCCCGGATCGCCCGAAAGCTCGGGCCCGCCGCCCCGCCCGCGACTCACGACGGTGCCCGCGGGTGAAGGATTTCCTGCACCGCCTGCGGCAGGGGCGCAACCCTCACAACGAGACCCGCCTGCATCTGGCCAAGCTCGCCGCCCGCTACGGCTTCCAGATCGGTCCGTACTCCTACGGCAGGCCGAAGATCCGCTTTCCGGAATCGGGCGCGCGACTGTCGATCGGCCCCTATTGCTCGATCGCCGACAAGGTCGAGATCCTGCTCGGCGGCAACCACCGCACCGACTGGGTCTCGACCTATCCGTTCGCGGCGATGCGGGGCCTGTGGCCCGACCTCGACGCACCGGAGGAGTACCATGCGTCCCGGGGCGACGTGGCGATCGGCGCCGATGTCTGGCTGGGCTCGGGCTGCCTGATCCTGTCGGGCGTCACGGTCGGCCCCGGCGCCGTGGTGGCGGCCCGCGCGGTGGTCACCCGCGACGTGCCTCCCTACGCCATCGTTGCCGGCAATCCCGCCCGGGTGATCCGCCACCGCTTCCCGCCGGAGATCGTGGCGGCCCTGGTCGAGACCGCCTGGTGGGCGCTGCCGCCGGAGCGGGTGCGGTCCCTGGTGCCGCTCCTCCAGGGCGGCGAGGCGGAGGCCCTGGTGCGGGCCCTGCGGGCAGGGGATCCGGTATCCCGGGATCCGCGGCCGCGAGCCCGGGGGTGACACGATCGCCCCGGTCCGGCAGGGTCGCCCTCCCGCCCGCGAAGGACGCCGATGAGCCGCCGCCCCGATCCCGCGCCCCGTCGCGCGCTCCCCACCCGCCGCGAGGCGGTGGAGGCGGCGCTCTCCCGCCTCGCGCCCCGGGTGCCGGATTTCGAGGCGGAGGCGATCGTCGACCGGGCCTTGGCGAGCCCGGGCCTGCGCGGCGCGGCGCCCGAGACCGCCGCCTGGCTCGGCCTGGTGTCCTACGCCCGCCACGTCTTCACCGAGTACGATTCCCTCCTGGAGGAGGGCTACGACCAGGACAGCGCCCGCCACTTCATCCTCGACGACCTCAATGCCGTCCTGGCCGAATGGGGCGTGCGGCGGCGCATCGGCGAGGACGAGGAAACGCCGGGATCCGGGGCGCACGGATCCGCGGCGGCCGGGGGCGAGCCGGCGTGACCGTTCCTATATGAACGGACGATGCCGTCCGCTCCGAAGCCCCGATGACCGCCCCGATCGCCGACGTCCTGATCCCGCTCGCCCTCGACCAGGCCTATAGCTACGCCGTGCCGCCCGAACTCACCCTCCAGGAGGGCGACGTGGTGCAGGTGCCGCTCGGGCCGCGGGAAACCGTCGGGGTGGTGTGGTCCCTGCGCGACGGCGCCGGCTCCAACCTGCGCCGGGTGAGCGGCCGGATCGGCGTCGAGGCCCTGAGCCCGGCGCTCCGCCGCCTCGTCGAGTGGATCGCCCGCTACACCCTGGCGCCGAAGGGCTCGGCGCTCGCCATGGCGCTCCGCCTGCCGGAGGAAAGCCGCACCGAGACCGCCCGGATCGGCGTGCGGGCGACCGGGATGCCGCCGAGCCGGATGACCCCGGCCCGGGCCAAGGTGGTGGCGGTGGCGGCCGACGGCGTGGTGCGGGGCAAGCGGGCGCTCAGCCTGGAGGCCGGGGTCAGCGCCGGGGTGGTCGACGGGCTCATCGACGACGGCGTGCTGGAGACCGTGGCGCTGGCGCCCGAGCGGGTCGCCGAGCCGCCCGATCCCGACCACCCGCACGACGCCCTCTCCGAGCCCCAGGCCGAGGCGGCGCGCGCGCTGATCGCCACCCTGACCGCGCCGCCCCCCGGCGGAGGCGCGGCGGGGGAGGGCGGCGTGACGCTGCTCGAAGGCGTGACCGGGTCGGGCAAGACGGAGGTCTATTTCGAGGTCGTGGCCGAGGCCCTGCGCCGGGGCGTGCAATCCCTGGTGCTGATGCCGGAGATCGCGCTGACCGCCCAGTTCCTCGACCGCTTCGCCAAGCGCTTCGGCGTGCGGCCCGCCGCCTGGCATTCCGGGGTCGGCGGGCGCCGGCGCGAGCGCATCCGGGCCGGCGTCGCCTCGGGCGAGGTGCAGGTGGTGGTGGGCGCCCGCTCGGCCTTGTTCCTGCCGTTCCGCAAGCTCGGCCTGATCGTGGTCGATGAGGAGCACGAAGGCGCCTACAAGCAGGATGATGGCGTCTGCTACCACGCCCGCGACATGGCGGTGGTGCGCGGCAAGCTGGAGAACGCCGCCGTGGTGCTGGCCTCGGCCACCCCCGCGATCGAGACCCGGGTGAATGCCGAGCGCGGCCGCTACCGCCGGGTGGTGATGCCCGAGCGCTTCGGCGGAAGGCGGCTGCCGGAGATCCGCGCCATCGACATGCGCACCGAGAAGGTGCCGCGCGGGCGCTACCTGTCGCCGAGCCTGGTCTCGGCCATCGCCGAGACCAACGCCCGGGGGGAGCAGGCGCTGCTCTTCCTCAACCGTCGCGGCTACGCGCCGCTGACCCTGTGCCGGGCCTGCGGCCACCGCTACCAATGCCCGAACTGCTCGACCTGGCTCGTCGAGCACCGCTTCCGCCGGGCGCTGGTCTGCCACCATTGCGGCCATGCCGAGCGGCGGCCCGAGGCCTGCACCGAGTGCGGCACCTTCGACAACCTGACCGCCTGCGGGCCGGGCGTCGAGCGCATCGCCGAGGAGGTCGCCGCCACCTTCCCGGACAAGCGGGTGATCGTGCTCTCAAGCGACTTTCCCGGCGGAGCCGAACGCTTGCGGGCCGAACTCCAGACCGTGGCCGAGGGCGGCTGCGACATCGTCGTCGGCACCCAGCTCGTCGCCAAGGGCCACAACTTCCCGCACCTGACCCTGGTCGGCGTGCTCGACGCCGATATCGGCCTCACCTCCGGCGATCCGCGCGCCGCCGAGCGCACCTTCCAGCTCCTGCAGCAGGTCACCGGCCGCGCCGGGCGCGGGGAGAAGCCGGGCCGGGCCCTCGTCCAGACCTACCAGCCCGAGCACCCGGTGATCGCCGCACTGATCTCGGGCGACGCCGAGCGCTTCTATGCCGAGGAGACGGCGGCGCGCGAGGTCGCCGGCCTGCCGCCCTTCGGGCGCCTCGCGGCCCTCGTGATCTCCTGCACCGACCGCGAGGCCGCCGAGGCCCATGGCCGGGCGCTCGCCCGCGTCGCCGAGCCGCCGCCCGGCGTGATGGTGCTCGGTCCCGCCGAGGCGCCGCTGGCCCTGGTGCGCGGCCGTTATCGCTTCCGCCTGCTGGTCAAGACCGAGCGCGAGATCGACCTCCAGAGCTACCTGCGCGACTGGCTCGCCCGGGGGCCGAAACCGCGGGGGAATCTGAAGGTCGGGATCGACGTCGACCCGCAGAGCTTCCTGTAGCCGTCACGGCGGCCTGGCCGCCGCACTTGCCGACCGGCCCCACCGCTCCCGCCGAGCCGCCGGTCCACCGCCGCGTCGCGCTGCGGGTCGCGCCGCTCCGTCCCGTCAGGCTTGGCGAAGGCCACCTCGACCCGACAATGCTTCGCGCGGCGCAGCCGGCGTTGAAGGCCGCACTTCTCCGGCACGGACTCGCCGCCGATCGTCATGCGGGCCCTGGATGGTCGGTTTTATGCCACCCGCTTCGGCGCCGCGATCCCGCCGCGGCCATGCACGCGCTCGAACAAGTCGTTGAGCTCGCTGCCGACGGTACGGGCGATGCGGGTCGAGGCGGCCCCCTCGCTCTGGTCCGTCACGATCGCCCGGAGCGCGTCCGCGGTGCGCTTCTCGATGGCGTAGAACAGGCTCTCGGCCGCCTTGGCGTTGGCGCTGAGCAACACCGAGGCGAGATCCTGGTAGGCCTCCTTGAGAAGATGGTGGGCCAGGCGCTCGGCTGCCTGTTCCTCCGTTAGCGCATCATGGCTCACGGCGCGATACCTCCTGTCAGTCACTCTGGAGCGTGCCTCCGCTGGATTGTGCCGGGCTTGTGTGCCGCTACGTCAGTTCGTCCGGCCCGAGGGTCGTGCGGTCCGTGCGGCCGGGCACGGACCGCCAGAGCCGCCGCCATCATCGTTCGGCGAGCGGCGAGCGGCGAGCGGCGCCCGCGCACCCGTCCGCGAGTTCGGCAGCATAGCAGTATGCGAAACGATGCGTTTCGGTCGTTTCCATTTTCAAGTGGAATGCAAGGCCTCAAGGTAGGGCCGTTCGGACGCACCCGGCCCGACACGATGCATCGGGCGCCGCGAGAAGGAGCATGAGCGATGAGCTGGCACAGTGCCGACGACCCGGTCCCGGGCGACCGCTTCAGCTGCGACGCGATCCAGACCCTGATCGTGCCGCGCTCGCGCGACCTCGGCTCGTTCGCGGTGAGGCGGGCGCTGCCCTCGACCCAGTGCCGGATGGTCGGCCCCTTCATCTTCTTCGACCAGATGGGCCCGTCGGAATTCCTGCTCGGGCAGGGCATGGACGTGCGGCCGCATCCGCATATCGGCCTCTCCACCGTCACCTACCTGTTCGACGGCGAGATCATGCACCGCGACAGCCTCGGCACCGAATTGCCGATCCGTCCGGGCGAGCTGAACTGGATGACGGCCGGGCGCGGCATCACCCATTCGGAGCGCACCGGCGGCGCCCTGCGGCAGACGGGCTCGCGGCTGTTCGGCCTCCAGAGCTGGGTCGCCCTGTCGGCGCAGGACGAGGAGACCGCCCCGGCCTTCGAGCATTACGACGCCGCCTCGCTGCCGATCGTCTCGGCCGAGGGCAAGACCGTCCGGCTGATCGCCGGCGAGGCCTATGGCGCGCGCTCGCCGGTGCGGACCTCGACCCCGATGGTCTATGCCGACGTGGCGCTTCAGGCCGGCGCCGTCCTGCCGCTCGACCCCGATTACGACGAGCGCGCGATCTACACGGTGTCGGGCGCGATCGAGATCGCCGGCGACGGCTTCGGCCCCGGCCAGCTCCTGGTCTTCCGCCCCGGCGACCGGATCAGCGTGCGGGCGACCGAAGAGTCCCGCTTCATGGTGCTGGGCGGCGAGCCGATGGACGGGCCGCGCCATCTCTGGTGGAACTTCGTCTCGTCGCGGCCGGAGCGGATCGCGCAGGCCAAGGAGGATTGGCGCCAGGGCCGGTTCGACACGGTGCCGAACGACGCCGAGTTCATTCCGCTGCCCGAGGACCCGCCGCCGGTGCGCTACCCGTAAGGGATGGGGCTCGGCGGGGCCCCGTCGGCTTCCGCGTCGCATAGGGACCCGTTCGTCGCCGCCGGGCTCACCGTCACGCCGCGTCGCGCGCCACGCCGTCGCGCGCCGGCTCCAGCGCCGCCGCGAGCACCTGGGCGACGTGGACAGCCTCGCGGCCGAGCCCGTCGCGGATCTGGTGGCGGCAGCTCGTCCCGTCGGCGACGACGAGGTCGGCGGGACCGGCGGCGCGCAGGGCCGGAAAGAGCGCGAGCTCGGCCATGGCGCGGGAGACCTGCTGCGTGTCGGCCCGGTAGCCGAAGGCGCCGGCCATCCCGCAGCAGCCCGACTCGATCACCCGCACATCGAGGTCCGGCACGGCGCGCAATACGGCCTCGACCGCGCCCATCGCCCCGAAGGCCTTCTGGTGGCAATGGCCGTGAAGGTGCGCGACCCGCCCGCCCTGAGGCGCGAGGGGCAGGGCGACGCGGCCCCGCGCGAGGTCGGCGGCGAGGACCTCCTCGAACAGCAGGGCCGCCTCGGCCAGCGCCCGGGTCTCCTCGCCCGGCAGGAGCGCCGCGACCTCGTCGCGGAAGGTCAGCAGGCAGGCCGGTTCGAGCCCGACGATCCGGGCGCCGGCCCGCACGAAGGGCAGGAGCGCGTCGCGGCTGCGCCGCGCCTCCGCGCGGGCGCGGTCGGTGTCGCCCGTCGCCAGGTAGGTGCGCCCGCAGCAGAGCGGCCGCGCCCCGCCCGCGGCGGCCACCCGGTGAAGCCGGTAGCCGGCGGCGCGCAGCACCCTGTCTGCCGCCTCCAGCGTCTCGCGCTCGAAGGCGCGGTTGAAGGTGTCGCCGAACAGGACGAGGTCGCGGCCGTCGCCCGCGACGTCGCCGGGATGGGCGATTTCGCCCGCCTCGCGCCAGGGCCGGCGCCAGCGCGGCAGCGGGCGCGCGGCGGAGAGCCCCAGCACCCGCTCCGACAGGCGCGCCAGCGCCGGCACCCGGTCGCGCAGGTTGAGGAGGGGAGCCAGCGCCGCGGCGGCCCCCGCATAGGCCGGCAGGTGGGCGAGCACGCGCTCGCCGAGGGAGCGCCCGTGGCGGGCATGGTAGTGGTGCAGAACCTCGATCTTCATCCGCGCCATGTCGACGCCGGTCGGGCATTCGCGGCGGCAGGCCTTGCAGGAGACGCAGAGGTCGAGCGCCCGCTTCGTCTCCGGCGCGGTGAGCGCGTCGGGCCCGAGCTGGCCCGAGAGGGCGAGGCGCAGGGTGTTGGCGCGGCCCCTTGTCAGGTGCTCCTCGGCCCGGGTGACCCGGTAGGACGGGCACATCGCCCCGCCGGCGAGCGTCCGGCAGGTGCCGTTGTTGTTGCACATCTCGACCGCGCCGCCGAGCCCGCCCCAGTCCGACCAGTCGAGGGCGGGTTCCGGCGCGGCGATCCGGTAGCCGTCCGAGAAGCGCATCAGGCTGCGGTCGTCCATCCGGAGCGGACGGACGATCTTGCCGGGATTGAGCCGGTTGCCGGGATCGAAGGCGTCCTTGACCGCCTCGAAGGCGCGGGCGAGGCGGGGGCCGAACATCGGCGCGACGAACTCGGAGCGCGAGATGCCGTCGCCGTGCTCGCCCGAATACGAGCCCTTGAAGCGGCGCACCAGCTCCGCCGTCTCCTCGGCGATGGCCCGCATCGTGGCGACGCCGCCGGCGCGCTTCAGGTCGAGGATCGGGCGCACGTGCAGGCAGCCGACCGAGGCGTGGGCGTACCAGGTGCCGGTGGTGCCGTGGCGGGCAAAGCACGCCGTGACCGCGTCGGTGTAGTCGGCCAGGTGCTCGAGCGGGACGGCGCAATCCTCGATGAACGACACCGGCTTCGCGTCGCCGCGCATCGACATCATGATGTTGAGGCAGGCCTCGCGCATCTCCCAGATCGTCCGCTGGCGTGCGGGCTCGCGGACCTCCACCACGGCGTCGGGAAAGCCGTGATCGGCCATGCAGGCGTCGAGTCTGCGCAGGTCCGCGGCCAGCGCCGAGGCCTCCTCGCCCGCGAACTCGACGAGCAGCAGGCAGTCCGGCTGCCCGCGAGTGATGTCGGCGAGGGTCGCGCGAAAGAGCGGGATGTCGGCGCCGAGCACCAGCACGTTGTTGTCGACGAGCTCGACCGCCGCAGGTCCCAGGGCGACGAGGGCCGTCACCGTCTCCATCGCCGCGCGGAAGGAGGGGAAGTGGCACACCCCCATGACCCGGTGGGCCGGCAGGCGTGCGAGCTTGAGCGTCACCGCGGTCGTCGCCGCGAGCGTCCCTTCCGAGCCGACGAGGAGATGGGCGAGGTTCGGGTGGGCACCAAGGAGCGCGTCCAGGTTGTAGCCGCCGACCCGGCGCTGCACCTGAGGGAACATCCGGAGGATCTCGTCGCGCTCGTCTCGCGCCAGCGCCAGCATGCGGCGCGACAGGTCTTCGATGCCGGACACGGCCTGCGACGAGAGCCGGAACGCGGTCCCGTCGGCGAGGAGCCCGTCGAGGCCGAGCACGTTGTCGACCATCTTGCCGTAACGCAGCGAACGGGCGCCGCAGGAATTGTTGCCGGCCATGCCGCCGATCGTGCAGCGGCTCGCCGTCGAGGGCTCGACGGGGAAGAACCAGCCGTCGGCCTTCAGGCGCGCGTTCAGGCGCTCCAGCACCGTGCCGGGCTCGACCGTCACCGTGCCGGCCTGCGCGTCGTAGGCGAGCACCCGGTCGAGGTGGCGCGTGCAATCGACCACGATGCCGTCGCCGATCGGCTGCCCGTTCTGCGAGGTGCCGCCGCCGCGCAGGATCACCGGCACGTCCTCGGCCGCGGCGACTGCCAGCACGGCCGCGACCTCCTCAGGGTTTCGTGGCAGGACCACGGCGCGGGGAAAGATCTGGTAGATCGAGGCGTCGGTGGCGTAGCGGCCGCGGTCGAAGCGGCTCGTCAGCACCTCGCCCGAGACGGCGCCGCGCAGGGCCCGCTCCAGGGCGCTCCCGTCGGTGGCGCCGGCTGGGTCCAGGGTCCCGTGCATCGCGGCCTCCCCTCTCGGCCTCTCTGCGGGCGGGCGTCGGGCCGGCTCCCGTCTTGTCTGGTCTTCATGATACAGGATTCGCGCCGTTACACAGCGGCGGAACGCGGCGTCGGTTCCGGGCGGCTCATGGCGTGCTCGACGGGCCGCCGGTCTCCTCGCGCAGGAACCGCGCGAAGCGCGGATCACCCAGATACGCGACGTTGACCCGCATCATCGGCGGGCCGGCCGCGCCCTCCGGCAGAAAAAGGCCGCCCGGCGCGATCAGGATGCTGCGCGCGGCGGCCCTGCGCGACAGGGCGTCGAGATCGCACGCCTCCGGCAGGCCGCACCAGAGATAGAAGCCGCCCCGGGGCTCCCCGAAGACCGGCAGGCCGAGGCCGTGCAGGACCGCCCGGCCCTGGAGCGTCGCCGCCTCGATCCGGCCGCCGAGCCGGCGCAGGTGGCGGCGGTAGCGCCCGCTCTCGATCAGGTCGTGGACGACCCGCTCGACGAAACCCGAGCTGTTGACGCTCGTCAGCATCTTGAGGTCGCGCAGGGCTTCCCGCACCTCGGGCCGAGCCGCAACGTAGCCGCAGCGCAAGCTGGCCGAGAGGGTCTTGGCGAAGGTGCCGACGTAGATCACCCGGTCGAGCTGGTCGAGGGCGGCGAGCCGGGGCTGCGCCGCCGGCAGCACGTCGGCGAAGGGATCGCTCTCGACGATCCGGAGATCGAGGGCGCCGGCGCGCTGGAGCAGCCGGTGGGCGACCGGCAGGGTGAGCGAGCACCCGGTCGGGTTGTGGGCGAGCGAGTGGGTGAAGAACAGCCGCGCGCCACTGGCCCGTGCCATCGCCTCCAGATGGGCGACGTCCGGCCCGTCCGGGTTGCGCCGCACCCCGACGATCCGGGCCTTGGCGAGCCGCAGCTTGCCGAAGAGCGGATAGTAGCCGGGCGAGTCGACCAGCACCGGCTCGCCGGGCGCCACGAACTGGCGGATGATCAGGTCGAGGGCGTGGTTGGCGCCCGCGGTCAGCAGCACGTCCTCCGGGGCGGCGTGGATCGACCGCTCGGCGAGCCGCAAGGCGAGGCTCCGGCGCAGCGGCAGGTAGCCGTCCGGGCTGCCGTAGCTCTCGCTCGCCGCATGGCGCGACGGCCTCGCATGGCGGCCGACCTCCGCGCTCTCCATCCAGGCCGGCGGCGGGCGCCCGTCGCCGACGCGCACGTCGTAGTGCCGGTCCAGCTGCTCGCGCAGCAGCCAGATGCTGTCCACCGCTTGGAGCGGGACAGGCGGCGGCGGCGCGACCGGGGCTGGGCGGCGCCCCGAGACGTAGAAGCCCGAGCCCGGCCGGCTCTCGACCCGGCCCGAGGCGACGAGGCGCTCATAGGCGTTGACGACGGTGTTCTTCGACACCGCGAAGGCGGAGGCCGCCGCCCGGATCGAGGGCAGGCGCTCGCCTTGGCGCAGGAGCCCGCGGTCGATCCGCTCCGCCAGCCCGGCGACCACCTGCTCGACCCGGGTCCGGGGCTCGGGCGTCACGATCGTATCCATCGGACTGAGGGTACGGTCACTCCGGAAAAGGCGCAAAGCGTTCCTTGTGGGGAGGATACGGATGGGTACGGTGCAGGCAACGGGCAGGTTCTTACAAGCCCGGACGAGGGAGAGCGACGCCCCGGCCACCGTGCCCCATCCGGGCCTCCGGGGTCCCCCTCGTCCGGCGCGTGCGGACCGCCCGATCGCGATGCCGATCGACGAGACACCCCATGCAGGACACGACCCGGGCGAACCGCACCTCGCGCATCGCCGGCTTCCATAAGAAGACCCCGCGCGAGCGCCTCGACCTCGTTGCCGCCTTCGCCGACCTCTCGGAATCCGAGGTCGCGCATCTCGCCGAGTTCGGCAACCTCGCCCCCGATCTCGCCGACCGGCTGATCGAGAACGTCGTCGGCACCATGAACGTGCCGGTCGGCATCGCGACCAACATGCGGATCGACGGCGAGGACGTGCTGATCCCGATGGCGACCGAGGAATCCTCGGTGGTGGCCGCGGTCTGCAACGCGGCGCGCCAGGTCTACGAGGACGGCTTCACCACCTCGGTCTCCGGCAACCTGATGATCGCACAGGTGCAGGCGGTCGGGGTCAGCGATCCTCACGCGGCGCGCCTGCGCATCCTGGAGCAGCGCGAGGTCTTGCGCGCGCTCTGCGACGCCTGCGATCCGGTGCTGGTGCGCCTCGGCGGGGGCCTGCGCGACGTCGAGGTGCGGGTGCTCGACAGCTTGAGCGGCCCGATGGTGGTGACCCACCTGATCGTCGACACCCGCGACGCGATGGGGGCGAACGCCGTCAACACCATGGCGGAGGCGGTGGCGCCTCACATTGCCGGCTGGAGCGGGGGCCGCGTCTACCTGCGCATCCTCTCGAACCTCGCCGACCGGCGCCTCGCCCGCGCCCACGCCGTCTGGCGCACCGACGCGATCGGCGGGCCCGAGGTGCGCGATGGCATCATCAGCGCCTACCACCTCGCCGAGGCCGATCCCTACCGCGCCGCGACCCACAACAAGGGCATCATGAACGGGATCGACGCCGTCGTGCTCGCCACCGGCAACGACACGCGGGCGATCGAGGCCGGGGCGCACGCCTACGCGGCGCGCTCGGGCCGCTATACCAGCCTCACCCGCTACGAGGTCACGGCCTCGGGCGACCTCAGCGCCTCGATCGAGCTGCCGCTGGCCGTCGGCCTGGTCGGCGGGGCGACCAAGCTCCATCCGACCGCGCAGGCCTGCCTGAAGATCCTCGGCGCGACGACGGCCGAGCGCCTGGCGCGGATCATCGCGGCGGTCGGGCTGGCGCAGAATTTCTCCGCCCTCAAGGCGCTCGCCACCACGGGCATCCAGAAGGGCCACATGGCGCTGCATGCCCAGAACATCGCCATGATGGCCGGCGCGGTCGGCGAGGAGATCGAGGCGGTGGCGCGGGTGCTGGTCGAAGGCCATCGCGTCCGCCTCGACGTGGCGCAGGAGGTGCTGGCCGGGATCCGGCGGGGGTGAGGGGCGCATCGCCCTCTGCCGCAGCCCTGTCCAGCCCGCGGCCTCGTCCTGAGGTGTCAGCCGATTGAACATCGACTGACCCCGAAGGAGGTCTCCAGATTGCGCCGAGACTTCTGGACCCTCCTTCGAGGCCTCCGCTTTGCGCGCGATATTCGATCGCCTGCACCTCAGGATGAGGTTGCGGGTGGGGCAAGCAGGGCCTTTCAGGCCTGCAACAAGATCCGAGCAGCCACCGATCCGCCAATCAACAAACACCAGAACGGGAGGAGAACCATGCCGAAAGCCAGCCGCACCCGAACCGCCCGCCTCGCCGCCCGCCTGCTCGCCGGCGCCGCCCTCCTCGTCGCGGCCGGTGCCGCCCGCGCCGAGGTGAACGTGGTGAAGCTCGGGGTGCTCACCGACCTCAGCGGATTCGCCGCCGATTCCACCGGCGAAGGCTCGGTGGTCGCGGCCCGGCTCGCGGTGGAGGACTTTCTCAAGGAGCAGCCCAGGATCAAGGTCGAGGTGATCCAGTCCGATCACCAGAACAAGCCCGATATCGGCTCGGCCACCGCCCGCCGCTGGATCGCCGAGGGCCAGGTCGATGCCATCCTCGACGTGCCGTTCTCCTCGGTGGCGCTCGCCGTGCAGGAGGTGGTGCGCGACTCGAAGGCCGCCTTTATCGCCTCGGGCCCCGGCACCTCGGACCTGACCGGCCCGAAATGCTCGGCCAACACCGTGCACTGGACCTACGACACCTGGGCGCTCGCCCACGGCACCGCGCTCGCGCTCGTGCGCGCCGGCAAGACCAAGTGGTTCTTCCTCACCGCCGACTACGCCTTCGGCCACGCGCTCGAGGCCGATGCCGCGCGCGTGGTCAAGCAGGAGGGCGGCACGGTGGTCGGCGGCGTGCGCCATCCGACGGCGGCGGCGGATTTCTCCTCGTTCCTGCTCCAGGCCCAAGCCAGCCGCGCCCAGGTGATCGCCCTGGCCAACGCCGTCGGCGACACGGTCAACTCGGTCAAGCAGGCCGCGGAGTTCGGCATCACCGGCGGCGGCCAGGACCTTGCGGCCCTGCTGATGCAGCTCTCCGACGTGCACGCGATCGGCCTCAAGGACGCGCAGGGGCTCTACCTGACGGAAGGGTTCTACTGGGACACCGATCCCGGCACCCGCGCCTTCGCCGACCGCTTCGCTCAAGCGATGAAGGGCCGCCGGCCGACCGCCAACCAGGCCGGCGTCTATGCGGGCGCGCTCGCCTATCTGCGCGCCGCGGCGGCGTCCGGCAGCACCGACGGGCGCACCGTCGTCGCCCGGATGAAGGCGGAGCCGACCAACGACCCGCTGTTCGGCGAGGGCCGGGTGCGCGAGGACGGTCGCCACATCCACCCGATGTACCTGTTCCAGGTGAAGACCCCCGCCGAGTCGAAGGGCCCGTTCGACTACTACAAGCGCGTGCAGACGATTCCCGCGGCCGAGGCGTTCCGGCCGCTGGCCGAGGGGCGCTGCCCGCTGGTCAAGGCGCCGTGACCCTCCCGTCCCGGGTCCGGATCGTCGAGGTCGGTCCGCGCGACGGGCTGCAGAACGAGCCCGTCACGGTGCCGGTCGCGGTCAGGGTCGGGCTGATCGAGCGCCTGCGCGCCGCGGGCCTGACGTCGATCGAGGTCGGCAGCTTCGTCTCCCCGCGCTGGGTGCCGCAGATGGCCGACACCGCCGCGGTGATGGCCCGGCTGCCGCCCAACCCGGGCGGCCGCTACACCGTGCTGGTGCCGAACCTGAAGGGGTTCGAGGCGGCGCGGGCGGCCGGCGCCGACGAGGTCGCGATCTTCGCCTCGGCCTCCGAGGCGTTCTCGCGGGCCAACATCAACTGCTCGATCGCCCAGAGCCTGGAGCGGTTCGTGCCCGTGGCGGAAGCGGCCCGCGCCGCCGGGATCGCCTTGCGGGGCTACGTCTCCTGCGTCCTCGGCTGCCCCTACGAGGGGGCGGTGGCGCCGCAGCCTGTGGCGTCGGTGGCCCGCCGGCTCGTCGAGATCGGCTGCCGCGAGGTCTCGCTCGGCGACACGATCGGGGCCGGCGCGCCGGATCAGGCCCGGGCCTGCGTCGCAGCGGTGGCGGCGCTGGTGCCGCCGGAGCGGCTCGCCCTGCATTTCCACGACACGCGGGGCCTGGCGCTCGCCAATATCCGCGCCTGCCTCGACCTCGGGGTGAGCGTGGTCGATGCCGCCGTCGCGGGCCTCGGCGGCTGCCCCTACGCGGCCGGGGCCACCGGCAACGTCGCCACCGAGGGCGTGGTGGCCGACCTCGCCCGCCTCGGCATCGACACCGGAATCGATGCCGCCCGTCTCGCCGAGGCCGGCCACTTCATCACCGACCATCTGGCCGAGGCCCGTGCCGATGCGGTGCGGCCCGCGGGCATCCGGTAGAGGGTTGGGAGCGGAAGCGTTGCGGCGATGCGAGCCAGGCGGCCGGACCCGGTCACGACAGCTCCAGGACCAAGGTGGACCTGACCCGACCGGGCAGGCTCGACCCGCCGGAGGCCTCTGGGCCGGAGGCCTACGGGATGGAGCGGCGCCGGGCGCCGCCGACGCGACTCGGGGCCTGCCCCTGCAACCACTCCGCCAGCTTCGTGAAGCGCGGACGCGCCCCGGCCCGCACCGCGATCGCCACGGCCCGGCTCTGCGCCACCAGCACCACCAGCCGTTTGCCCCTCGTCACGCCCGTATAGAGGAGGTTGCGAGCGAGCATCGTGTAGTGCTGGAGCGCCAACGGGATCACCACGGCGGGGTATTCCGAGCCTTGCGACTTGTGGATCGTGATGGCGTAGGCGGGGCTCAAGGCGTCGAGCTCCTCGAACGGCCAGGTCACCTCGCGCAAAGTCACGTCCGGGCCCTCGAAGCCCGCGACCAGCAAACCCTCCTCGGGATCGACCCGCAAAACCACTCCGAGATCGCCGTTGAACACCTCGCGGTCGTAGTCGTTCTGCCCCACCATCACCCGGTCGCCCGGGGCGAAGACCCAGCCGAAGCGCTCGACCGAGACCGGCGGGTTCGGGTTCAGCACCCGCTGGAGCGCCTGGTTGAGGTGGCGGCTCCCCAAGGCGCCGCGGGTCATCGGGCAGAGCACCTGCACGTCCTTGACCGGGTCGAGGCCGAAGCGGCGCGGGATGCGCTTCGCGACGATCTCGACCAGCTTCTCGGCCCCGGCCTCCGGATCGTCGATCTTCACCACGAAGAAGTCGCCCTCCGGCGTGTCGGCGCCCTCGGGCATTTTGCCCGCGTTGATCCGGTGGGCGGCCGTGACGATCCGGCTCTCGGCGGCCTGGCGGAAGACTTCCGTCAGGCGCGCCACGGCGACGCGGCCGGAGGCGATCACGTCGGCGAGCACCCGGCCCGGCCCGACGGAGGGGAGCTGGTCGACATCGCCGACGAGCCAGAGGGCGGCGTGGCGCGGCAGGGCCCGGGTGAGGGCGTTCATCAGCGGCACGTCGATCATCGAGGCCTCGTCCAGGACCAGCAGGTCGCAGGACAGCGGGCTGTGCTCGTTGCGCTGGAATCCGCCGTGGCGCGGATCGATCTCGAGCAGGCGGTGGATGGTCCTGGCCTCGCGCCCGGTCTGCTCGCTCATCCGTTTGGCCGCGCGGCCCGTCGGGGCGGCGAGCAGCACCTCGGCACCCGCCTCGTCCAGCATCCGCAGCAGCGCGTCGAGGGTGCTGGTCTTGCCGACGCCGGGCCCGCCGGTCATCACCGCCACCTTGGCGTTGAGCAGCGTCGCCGCGGCGGCCCGCTGCGAGGGCGAGAGCGGCCGGCCGGTCCCGGCCTCGACCGTCGCCAGCGCCGCCCCGGTGTCGATCTCGTCCCAGGGCAGGGGCGCGTCGTCGAGGGCGATCAGCCGCTCGGCGATGGCCTGTTCCGCCGCGTGCAGGCCGCGCAGGAAAAGGTGGGGCACGTCGGAAATCGTGTCCATCACCACCGACTCGCCGCCGACCTCCTCGACGAGGGCGGTGCGCAACAGGCCCGCATCGACCGCCAGCAGCTCGGCCGCGCGGGTAATCAAGTCCGGCACCGGCAGGGCGCAGTGGCCGTCATCCATCGCCGCCTGGAGCGCGTAGGCGAGGCCGGCGCGCAGGCGCTCGGGCGCGGTCGGCGACAGGCCGAGCCGGGCCGCGATGGCATCCGCGGTGCGAAAGCCGATGCCGCGCACGTCGCGGGCGAGGCGATAGGGGTCCTCGGTCATCACCGCGACCGAGTCGGTGCCGTAGGTCTTGAAGATCCGCACGGCCCGGGCGGTGCCGACGCCGTGGGCGTGCAGGAACACCATGATCTCCCGCACGGCCTTGTGCTCGGCCCAGGCCGCCGTGATCCGCGCCGCCCGGGTCGGGCCGATGCCCGACACCTCGGTCAGGCGCTCCGGCTGTGCCTCGATCACCCCGAAGGTGTCGGCCCCGAAGGCCGCGACGATGCGCTTGGCCATCTCCGGCCCGATCCCGCGCATCTGGCCCGAGGCGAGGTAGCGGGCGATGCCCTCCACGCCGGTGGGCGGCGTCGCCGCGAGCGTGTCGGCACGGAACTGCAGCCC
Source organism: Methylobacterium currus (assembly GCF_003058325.1). Lineage (NCBI taxonomy): Bacteria > Pseudomonadati > Pseudomonadota > Alphaproteobacteria > Hyphomicrobiales > Methylobacteriaceae > Methylobacterium > Methylobacterium currus. Next base: position 5,017,674 of record NZ_CP028843.1, on the reverse strand, counting down.
GTGCTCGCGGTCGCTGACCCAGGCGCCCGTCGCGGTCACCCATTCGCCCGCGGCCACCGCCGGGGCGTGCCCGATCACCGCCACGAGGTCGCGCCGGCCCCGCGCCTTGACCTTCAGGACGCAGAACCCGCTCTCGGCATTGTGGAAGGTGACGCGCTCGATCGACCCGGCGAGGGCGTCGGGCGAGCGGGAGCGCGGGGGAGCGGCGAAGGCGGCCATCGGCACGCCCTCAGATCGGAAAGGAGCGGGGGCGCCGCAAGGGCCGGCCCGCTACCCCTCCCGCTCGAAGATCAGGTTCAGCCGCGTCTTGGCGATGCGGCGGTAGCCGTGGCGGGTGAGGAGGGCGTCGAGGTCGGTCTGCCACAGGTCGGTGCCGTCCTCGACGACGAGGAGGCGCGGGTGCAGGGATGGCGGCGCCTGGCGCAGGAAGGGCTCGAGGATCAGGTCCTCGGCGCCCTCGACGTCGAGCTTGATCGCGTCGATCCGGGTCAGGCCCTCGCCGCGCACCAAGTCGAGGAGCGGGACCGCCGGCACCCGGATCGCCGCCCCCTCGTTGGTGCCCACCACCTTCAGGCTCGATTCGCCCCGGTTGCGGGGATCGACGAACAGGGTCATCTCGCCGGCCTTGTCGGCCACCGCGCAGGCCACCGCCTTGACGCTGCCGAACGGGTTCTGGGCGATGTTGAAGGTGAGCTTGTCGAAGATGTCCGGCTGCGGCTCCACCGCCAGGATCCGCGCGCCCGGACCGGCGGCCGCCGCCACGAACAGCGCGTAGGCGCCGACATTCGCCCCGATATCGAGGAAGACGCAGTCCGGCCCGATCCGCTCGGCCAGGATCCGTCTCTCCAGCGGATCGAAGAACTGCGGGGTGAAGAGCACCTTCTTCTCGCAGTTGTTGTTGTAGGGGTGCAGCCGCATGCGCGCGCCGTAGCGCTCGACGTCGAGGGGCCGGCCGCGCAGCAGGCGGATGGCGCAGCGGCGCAGGAACAGGGCGAGGCGCCGGGCGCGCCAGCTCTCGTCGGGCAGGCGCTCGGTGCGCGAGAGGATCCAGCGCACGAGCCCGGCGGGCGCGAAGGTGCCGAAGGGATGGGTGGTCTGTGTCATCGGGCCGGTTCGAAGCCGCGGCGCACCGCGGCCGCCCCGCGCGACGGCGAGGCGGGTGAAACATCGTGACGTCAAAGTCTCTCGGCGCGCCTCATGCCACCGGTCGGCGCGGGCGGCAATGCGCGCGGCGTCAGGCGAGGGGGCCGGGGATCGCCTGCTCGGCCTCGTGGGTCAGCCGCGCCTCGTGCCGGCGCACGAACAGCCACAGGGCGATGCCGCCGAACACCACGAAGGCCAGGAGGCCGAGGCCGATCGGCCCGACGACGTGCTCGATCGAGCGCCCGCACAGATAGGCGCCGAAGCCCATCAGCGAGGCCCAGGCGATGCCGCCGGCGGCGTTGAACAGGAAGAAGCGGCGGGCGTCGAACTGGTTCACCCCGGCGAGCAACGCCGCGTAGGCGCGCAGCATGGCGGTGAAGCGGCCGAAGAACACGATCTTGCCGCCGTGGCGCTGGAACAGATACTGGCCGAGCTTGAGCCGGCGATGATCGAGGGCGATCTTCGCACCGTGCTTGAGCAGCAGCGGCATGCCCCAACGCCGGCCGACCCAGTAGCCGACATTGTCGCCGATGATCGCGGCCGCCGCCGCCGCCAGCACCACGAGCCCGATGCGCAGCTGCCCGGTCGAGCCGGCATAGACGGCCGCCGAGATCAGCGCGGTCTCGCCCGGCATCGGCACGCCCGCGCTCTCGAGGGTGATGACCAGGAAGATCGCCCAATAGCCGTAATGGGAGATCAGGTCGGCGACCGGCAGGTCGTGGAGAAAGTGCATTCTGGTTCCGCTGGCACGCGATGCAGGGCGGCGCCATGTCGCGCCCCGATCCCCTGAGATAAGGGGATCGATCGTGGCTCTTCCAGGGCAGCGCGCGGGCGTCGTTCAGCAATCGTGAGGCAACATGGTCGTCGTACTGGCGACGCATTGCCGTGCGGAATGCCTGCGGGGGCCCGCGTCCGCGGGCGACCGGTCGGAAGGCGACGTGCCGCAGGCGCAAGTCTGCCCGGTCGGCACGACATGAGGGGCGTCGCGGGGGCGAGGTTGGTGTTTCCAGGTCCGGGCTGTCCAGATCGATGAACGAATTGTCTCCCATCCGGACCGACGACGCGGTCGAGGCGCCACCCCGCCGGCGCGGTCGCGGGCTGGTCTGGTTCCTGGTGCTGCTGGCGCTCGCCGGCGGCGGGTACTGGGCTTACCGGACTTACTTTCCCGACGGGTTCAGGAAGCCCCAGACGCAGCAGGCCGGTGCCGGCCGGCGCGGCGGCGGTCGCCGGGGCGCGGGCGGGGAGGGACCGCAGGCGGTCGGCGTCGCCACCGTGCAGAAGGGCGACATGCCGGTGGTGCTGTCGGGCCTCGGCACGGTGACGCCGCTCGCCACCGTGACGGTGCGCTCGCAGGTGAGCGGCTACCTGACCCAGATCGGTTTTCGCGAGGGCCAGACCGTCAAGGCCGGCGACTTCCTGGCCCAGATCGACGTGCGCCCCTACGAGGCTTTGCTCGCGCAGTACCAGGGCCAGCTCCTGCGCGACCAGGCATTGTTGCAGAACGCGCGCCTCGACCTCGTTCGCTACCAGACCCTGAACCGGCAGGACTCGATCTCGAAGCAGAACGTCGACACGCAGGCCGCCACGGTCAAGCAGTACGAGGGCGTCGTCGCCTCCGACCAGGCGCAGATCGACCAGCAGAAGCTCAACATCCAATACGGCCGCATCACCTCGCCGGTCGAGGGCCGGGTCGGCCTGCGCCAGATCGACCAGGGCAACTACGTCACCGCCGCCTCGACCGGCATCGTCGTCGTGACGCAGCTCCATCCGATCTCGGTGCTGTTCACCCTGCCGGAGACCGTGCTGTCGCGGGTGATGGACCGGCTGCGCGCCGGCGCCACCCTGCCGGTGCGGGTCTTCGACCGCTCCGACACCACCGAGATCGCCCGCGGCACCCTCGACACCGTCGACAACCAGATCGACGTCACCACCGGCACGGTGAAGCTGCGGGCGCTGTTTCCCAACAAGGACGACCGGCTGTTTCCCAACCAGTTCGTCAATGCCCGCCTCGACGTCGATACGGTGCGCGACGCGGCGTTGGTCCCGGCGGCGGCGGTCCTGCGCGGCACGCCCGGCACCTACGTCTACCTGCTCACCGGCGAGGACAAGGTCGCGGTGCGCCCGATCGAGATCGGCGAGAGCGACGGGGTGCGGACCGTGGTGACGAAGGGGCTGGCGGTCGGCGACCGGGTGGTGGTCGACGGGACCGACCGGCTGAAGGACGGGGCGCAGGTGCGGGTGACCGGCGGCCGGCCCGAGAAGGCGGCCGGGCCGGAGGCGGAGGCGAAGCCCGTGCAGCCGACGGAGGGGGAGGGCGCCGCCCCGCCGCGTCAGGACGGGCAGCGCCAGGAGGGGCCGCGTCCCGAGGGTGAGCGCCCGCACCGCCGCCGGCAGCAGAGCCAGAACCCGTGACTTTGACGTGGCACGCCGCCGAGAACCCTCCCCCCTCTGCGGGGGAGGGTGCCCCGCGGAGCGGGGCGGGAAAGGGGAACCCCGTTTCCGGGAAGGTCGCGCTTGTTCTGATGGGCGCCATCTGGAGCAGCGTCACGCTGCCCCTCTCCCGGTTCACTGCGTTCGCCACCCTCCCCCGCAGAGGGGGGAGGGTTAGGGGCGGCGCGCCCTTCGAGGGGGCCGCCCGATGAACCCGTCCCGCCTGTTCATCCTGCGGCCGGTCGCCACCACGCTCCTGATGCTGGCGATCCTGCTCACCGGCCTGATCTCCTACTTCAACCTGCCCCTCTCGGCCCTGCCCTCGGTCGATTACCCGACGATCCAGGTCCAGACCTTCTATCCCGGTGCCAGCCCCGAGGTGATGACCTCGGCGGTGACGGCGCCGCTCGAGCGGCAATTCGGCCAGCTCGCCAACCTCAACCAGATGACGTCGCAATCCTCGGCCGGCGCGTCCGTCATCACGCTCCAATTCAGCCTCGACCTCGGCATCGACATCGCGACGCAGGAAGTCCAGGCCGCCATCAACGCCGCCGGCAACCTCCTGCCGAGCGACCTGCCGGCCCCACCGGTCTACGCCAAGGTCAATCCGGCCGACGCGCCGATCCTGACGCTCGCGCTCACCTCCAAGACCCTGGCCCTGACGCAGGTCCGCGACCTCGCCGAGACGCGGCTCGCGCAGAAGATCAGCCAGGTCTCGGGCGTCGGCCTCGTCTCGATGGCGGGCGGGCAGCGGCCGGCCGTGCGGGTGCGGTTCAACGCGACGGCGCTCGCGGCCTACGGGCTCAACATCGACGATCTGCGCACCACCATCAACAACCTCAACGTCAACACCCCGAAGGGCTCGATCGACGGGCCGACCCAGTCCTTCACCATCAACGCCAACGACCAGATCCGCGACCCCAAAGCCTATCGCGACGCGGTGATCGCCTACCGCAACGGCGCGCCGGTGCGGCTCTCGGCGGTGGCCGAGGTGGTGGAGGGGGCGGAGAACACCCAGCTCGGCGCCTGGATGGACACGACCCCGGCGGTGATCCTCAACATCCAGCGCCAGCCCGGCGCCAACGTCATCGCGGTGGTCGACCGGATCAAGGCGCTGCTGCCGCAGCTCCAGGCAACCCTTCCGGCCGCGATCCAGGTGACGCCGCTCACCGACCGCACGGTGACGATCCGCGCCTCCGTCGAAGACGTGCAGGTCGAGCTTCTCCTCGCCATCGCCCTCGTGGTGCTGGTGATCTTCCTCTTTCTGCGCTCGCTGTCCGCCACCCTGATCCCGAGCCTGTCGGTGCCGCTTTCCCTCGTCGGGGCGCTCGCGGTCATGGACCTGTGGGGCTTCTCCCTCGACAACCTGTCCCTGATGGCGCTCACCATCGCGACCGGCTTCGTCGTGGACGACGCGATCGTGGTGATCGAGAACATCGCCCGACACGTCGAGGAGGGCGACAGCCCGATGGAGGCGGCCCTCAAGGGCTCGCGAGAGATCGGCTTCACCATCATCTCGCTCACCGTGTCGCTGCTCGCGGTGCTGATCCCGCTCCTGTTCATGGGCGAGGTGGTCGGCCGGCTCTTTCACGAATTCGCCATCACGCTCGCCGCGACCATCGTGATCTCCGGCGTGGTCTCCCTGACCCTGGTGCCGATGCTGTGCGCGCGCCTGCTGCGCCACCAGCCGCCCCAGGCCCGCGCCGCCGGGCGGATCGCCAGCGCCGGGCGCCGGCTGATGGAGGGCGGCATCGCGTTCTACGGCCGGACGCTCCGGGGCGTGCTGGCCTGGCAGGGCCTGACGCTTCTGGTGGCCTTGGGCACGCTCGTCGTCACGATCTACATGTACGTCGTGATCCCGAAGGGCTTCTTCCCGGTCCAGGATACCGGGCTGATCCAGGGCATCACCCAGGCCGACCAGACCGTGTCGTACCGGGCGATGGCCGAGCGGCAGCAGCGCCTGGCGGAGGAAGTCCTGAAGGACCCGGACGTGGTCAGCCTGTCGTCGTTCATCGGCGTCGACGGCCAGAACGTGACGCTCAATTCCGGCCGCTTCCTCATCAACCTCCGCCCGCGCGAGGAGCGGGCGGAGAACGCGAGCGCGATCATCCGGCGGATCAACGCCCGGGTCGCCGACGTGCCGGGCATCGCCCTGTTCATGCAGCCGGTCCAGGACCTCACCATCGACACGGCGGTGAGCGCCACGCAGTACCAGTTCATCCTGGAGAACCCGGATCTCGGCGCCTTCGACATCTGGGTCCCGCGCCTCGTCGAGCGCTTGAAGCAGATCCCCGACCTCGCCGACGTGGCGAGCGACCGGCAGGCAAGCGGGTTGGCGGCCTACGTCACCATCGACCGCGCGACGGCGGGCCGCTACGGCATCACCCCGGCCTCGGTCGACAACGCACTCTACGACGCCTTCGGCCAGCGCATCATCTCGACGATCTTCACCCAGTCGAACCAGTACCGGGTGATCCTGGAGGCCGATCCGGACCTGCACCGGACGCTCGATTCGCTGTCGCGGATCTACCTGCCGTCCTCCACCGCCACCAACGGCCAGGTGCCGCTCACCGCGATCGCCCAGGTGAGCGAGCGCCGGGCGCCGCTCCTGATCAGTCATCTCGGCCAGTTCCCGGCGACCACGATCTCGTTCAACCTCGCCCCCGGCGCCTCGCTGGGTCCGGCGGTCGCGGCGATCAAGGCGGCGGAGGCGGAGCTCGGGATGCCCGACAGCTTCCGGCTGATCTTCCAGGGCTCGGCGCTGGCCTTCCAGGCCTCGCTCGACAACACCCTGTTCCTGGTGCTCGCCGCCATCGTCACGGTCTACATCGTGCTCGGCGTGCTCTACGAGAGCTTCGTCCACCCGATCACGATCCTGTCGACCCTGCCCTCGGCCGGCATCGGGGCGCTGGCCGGCCTGATGCTGTTCAACCACGACCTCGACATCATCGGCATCATCGGCATCGTTCTGTTGATCGGCATCGTGAAGAAGAACGCCATCATGATGATCGACTTCGCGCTCCAGGCCGAGCGCGAGGAGGGCATGAGCCCGCGGGAGGCGATCTACGAGGCCTGCATCCTGCGCTTCCGCCCGATCATGATGACGACCTTCGCGGCCCTGTTCGCGGCGGTGCCGCTCATTCTCGGGACCGGCACCGGCTCGGAGCTGCGCCAGCCGCTCGGCATCTCGATCGCCGGCGGCTTGATCGTGAGCCAGGTGCTGACGCTCTACACCACGCCGGTGATCTACCTCGCCTTCGACCGGCTCGGGCGCCGGTTGAGCGGACGGCGCCGGAGCGGGCTGGCGCCCGGGGAGGCGGTGCCGTGAGGGGCACGAGGCCTGAGCGCATGAACCTTCCCCCCTCCGCGGGGGAAGGTGGCGAGCGAAGCGAGCCGGGAGAGGGGCAGCGCGACGCTTATCCAGCTCGCGCCCGTCAGAACGGTTCAGTCCGTTCCGGAAGCGTGGTTCCCCTTTCCCGCCCCGCTCTGCGGGGCACCCTCCCCCGTGGAGGGGGGAGGGTTGTTGGCGGTGCGCCCGGGGTCCACCGCCCGTGAACCTCTCCGCCCCCTTCATCCTGCGCCCGGTCGCGACCACCTTGCTCACCCTCGGGGTGCTGCTCGCCGGCCTGTTCGCCTTCGTGCGGCTGCCGGTGGCGCCGCTGCCGCAGATCGACTTCCCGACCATCCTGGTCCAGGCGCAGATGCCCGGCGCCAGCCCCGACACCATGGCGACCACCGTGGCCGCGCCCCTGGAGCGGCGCCTCGGCCAGATCGCCGATGTCGACCAGATGACCTCGACAAGCTCGGTCGGGTCGACCCGGATCGTGCTGCAATTCGGGCTCGACCGGGACATCAACGGCGCCGCCCGCGACGTGCAGGCGGCGATCAACGCGGCGCGGGCCGACCTGCCGACGGCGCTCCGCTCCAACCCGACCTACCGCAAGTTCAACCCGGCCGATGCGCCGATCCTGATCCTCGGCCTCACCTCCAAGACCCTGAGCCCCGGCGCGCTCTACGATTCCGCCGCGACCGTGCTCGCCCAGAAGCTGTCGCAGCTCGAAGGGATCGGCAATGTCGAGATCGGCGGCTCGTCGCTGCCGGCAGTGCGGGTCGAGCTCGATCCGCACGCCCTGTTCCATTACGGCATCGGGCTCGAGGGCATCCGCGCGGCGCTCGCCAGCGCCAACGCCAACTCGCCGAAAGGCGCGATCGAGGCCGGCGAGCGGCGCTACCAGCTCTACGCCAACGACCAGGGCCGCAAGGCCGCGGATTACCAGGACATCGTCGTCGCCTACCGCAACGGGGCGGGCGTCCGCCTGCGCGATGTCGGCCAGGTGGTCGACGGCGTCGAGGACCGGCGCAATCTCGGCCTCGTCAACGGCCAGCGCGGCGTGCTCTTGATCGTCTACAAGCAGCCCGGCGGCAACGTCGTCGAGACGATCGACCGGCTGAAGGAGGCGCTGCCGCAGCTCAAGGCGGCGCTGCCGGGCGACACCGAGCTGATCGTCACCGGCGACCGCTCGCTCACCATCCGGGCGTCGCTGGCGGAGGCCGAGCGCACGCTGATCATCTCGGTCGGCCTCGTGATCCTGGTGGTATTCTGTTTCCTGCGCTCGGCCCGGGCCACCCTGATCCCGGCGGTGGCGGTGCCGATCTCCCTGGTGGGCACCTTCGCCGCGATGTGGCTGTGCGACTACAGCCTCGACAACATCTCGCTGATGGCCCTCATCATCGCGGCCGGCTTCGTCGTCGACGACGCGATCGTGGTGCTGGAGAACATCCAGCGCCACATCGAGGACGGGCGCTCGCGGGTCGAGGCGGCTCTGCTCGGCGCCCGCGAGGTCGGGTTCACGGTCCTGTCGATGAGCCTGTCGCTCATCGCGGTGTTCCTGCCGATCCTGCTCGCCGGCGGCCTGATCGGGCGCTTCTTCCAGGAATTCGCCGTCGTCCTGTCGCTGTCGATCCTGATCTCGCTCGTCGTCTCGCTCACCACCACGCCGATGATGTGCGCCCGGTTCCTGAAAGCCGAGGTCCCCGGCGCCCGGCCGGGCCTGCTGGCGCGGATCCTGGAGGGGGCCTTCTCGGGGCTGCTCGGCTTCTACCGCGTCACCCTCGACCGGGCGCTCCGCCACGGCGTGACCGTGATGCTGGTGCTGCTTGGGGCGGTCGTCCTCAACGTCTACCTCTACGTGATCGTGCCCAAGGGGTTCTTCCCCCAGCAGGATACCGGCCAGATGATCGGCGGCATCCAGGCCGACCAGCGCATCTCGTTCCAGGCGATGAGCGCCAAGCTGCGCCGCGCCGCCGCGATCGTCCAGGCCGATCCGGCGGTCGAGAGCGTGGTCGGCTTCACCGGCGGAAGAGGCACCAACTCGGCCAACGTGTTCGTGGGCCTGAAACCCTTGGGACAGCGCGACCCGATCAGCGACGTGATGGGCCGCCTGCGGCCGAAACTCTCAGGGATCCCGGGCGCGCGGCTCTACCTGTTCCCGCGCCAGGACTTCATGGTCGGCGGGCGCCAGAGCTTCTCGCAGTACCAGTATACCCTCCAGGGCGACACCAGCGAGGACCTCTACACCTGGACCCCGAAGCTGCTGGAAGTGATGCAGAAGGACCCGACCTTCACCGACGTTACCTCCGACCAGCAGCAGGGCGGGCTGGAGACGCGCCTCGTCATCGACCGCCCCACCGCCTTCCGCTACGGCCTGACCCCGGACCAGATCGACAACACCCTCTACGACGCCTTCGGCCAGCGCCAGGTCTCGACGATCTACAACCCGCTGAACCAGTACCACGTCGTGATGGAGATCGCGCCGCGCTACCTCGACAACCCCGAGACCCTGAAGCTCATCTACGTCTCGACCTCCGGCGCGCGGGCCCGCGGCGCGGCCACCACCAACGCGGTGGCCGGCACGGTCGCGAGCGCCGCCACCGCGACCACCGACGCGAACGCCGCCGCCGCCCAGGTCGCCACCGATTCGGCCCGCAACGCCGCCACCAACTCCATCGCCTCGGCCGGGCGCTCCAGCGCCTCGTCGAGCGCCGCGGTCAGCAGCGCCAAGGAGACGATGGTGCCGCTCTCGGCGTTCGCCAGCTTCGAGGCCGGCTCGACCCCGGTCCAGGTCAGCCACCAGGGCCTGTTCGTGGCGACCACGCTGTCGTTCAACCTCGCGCCGGGCAAGAGCCTGAGCGACGCCACCGCGGCCATCGACGGCCATATGCGCGACCTGCGGATGCCGGCGACCATCCACGGCGAGTTCGCCGGTGCGGCGAAGAGCTTCCAGTCCTCGTCCTCGCGCCAGCCGCTGCTCATCCTGGCGGCCCTGCTCGCGGTCTATGCCGTGCTCGGCATCCTCTACGAGAGCTGGGTCCACCCGCTGACCATCCTGTCGACCCTCCCGTCGGCCGGCATCGGGGCGATCCTGGCGCTGATGATGGCCGGCGAGGAGTTCGGGGTGATCGCGCTCATCGCGGTGATCCTGCTCATCGGCATCGTGAAGAAGAATGCGATCATGATGATCGACTTCGCGCTCGACGCCGAGCGCACCCGGTCCTTGAGCCCGCGGGAGTCGATCCGCGAAGCCTGCCTCTTGCGCTTCCGGCCGATCATGATGACAACCCTGGCCGCACTCCTCGGAGCTTTGCCGCTGATTCTCGACGGCGGCGAGGGCTCCGAGCTGCGCCGTCCCCTCGGCATCGCCATCGTCGGCGGCCTCATCGTGAGCCAGGTCCTGACCCTCTACACCACCCCCGTCGTCTACCTGTACCTCGACCGGTTCCGGCTCTGGGTCGGCCGCCGCCGGGGCTCCGCCACGCGGGCGCTGCCGGCCGAATGACCGCTCTTTCCGATTTCATTGTCCTGAACGATCGCGCGCAGCCGAACCCTCTTCCCACGGATCTCGGGCTTGCCCGAGATCCGCATCCACGTGCCCAAGCCGGGCAAGCCCGACTTGGGTCGGGGGAGGGTGCCCCACGAAGTGGGGCGGGAGAGGGAACCGCGACGCTGATCCAGCTGGCGTCCTTCATGAAGCGCGAGCCCTCACCGGAAGCGCCATCCCCTCTCCCGATCCGGCCTCACGGCCGGGCCACCCTCCCCCGAAGAGGGGGGAGGGTGGGTGGTGGCGCCCCGCATCTGGCGGCAGCGACCCTGCTTCCCCTTCTCCTCGCCGGCTGCCTCGTCGGGCCCGACTATGCCCGTCCCACCGTCGAGACGCCCCCCGCCTTCAAGGAGGGCGGCGCCCGGCCGATGCCGCCGCGCAACTGGCGGCCGGTGCGGCCCCTCGACGAGGCGGAGCGCGGCGACTGGTGGCGGGTGTTCCGCGACCCCGCCCTCGACCGGCTGATCCGCCTGATCGACGTCGACAACCAGAACCTGCGCGCCCAGGTCGCCGCCTACCGGCAGGCCCGCGCCCTGGTGCAGGAGGCCCGCGCCCAGCTGTTTCCCACGGCGCTCGGCGCTCCTTCGATCAGCCGCGCCAGCACCGGCGGGGTCGAGCGCACCACCCTGACGCTGCAAGGCTCGGCAACTTGGGAACTCGACCTGTTCGGGCGCATCCGGCGCACGATCGAGAGCGACGTCGCCGCCGCCCAGGCCAGCGCCGCCGACCTCGCCTCCGTGCGCCTCGCGCTGCAGACGCAACTCGCCACCGCCTACTACCAGCTCCGCTACCAGGAATCGCTTCAGAGCCTGCTCGAGCGCACCGCCCAGGCCTATCAGCGCTCGCTCGACATCACCCAGAACCAGTACAATGCCGGCGTCGCCGCCCGCTCGGACGTCATCACCGCTCAGACCCAGCTCCAGACCACCCAGGCCAATGCCATCGCGGTCGGGCTGCAGCGGGCGAACCTGGAGCATGCCATCGCGACGCTGATCGGCCGGCCGCCCTCCGAGGTGTCGCTGGCCCGCGGCGCCCTGCCGATGCGGCCGCCCGCCGTGCCGGTCAGCCTGCCCTCCGACCTGCTGGAGCGCCGGCCCGACATCGCGCTCGCCGAGCGCACCGTGCAGTCGCAGAGCGCCCAGATCGGCGTCGCGGTGGCTGCGTTCTTCCCGACCGTCACCCTCTCGGCGAGCGGCGGCATCGCGGGCGATCCGGCGCGCAACTTCTTTGCCGCCGCGAACACGTTCTGGTCGGTGGCGGCCTCCGGCAGCCAGGTGCTGTTCGACGGCGGCGCCCGCACGGCGGCGCTCCAGGCCGTCGAGGCGGCCTACGACTCGGCGGTCGCCAATTACCGGCAGACGGTGCTCGCGGCCTTCCAGCAGGTCGAGAACGGGCTCGCCGGCCAGCGCATCCTCGCCCGCCAGCAGGCGGCGCAGGAACTGGCGGTGCAGTCGTCGCGCCGGGCGGTCGAGATCGCGCTGAACGAGTATCGGGCCGGCACCCAGAACTACACCACCGTCGTCACCGCGCAGGCGCTGGAACTCAACAACGAGGTCACGGCTTTGCAGGTGCGGCTCAACCGCTTCACCAACGCGGTGTCGCTGATCGGCGCGATCGGCGGCGGCTGGGACACGCGCAGCCTGCCGAGCGGCGAGGAGCTGAAAGCCTTCCGGCCCCTGCCGATCGACAGCGGCCAGGCACCGCGGGTGGACGAGTAGGGCGGTTGTTTGCGCGCGCCTGGGAATGACCTACACCGGTTCCCCGGCGCTCCGCCGCCCTAGCACTGAGCCGATGACCGACCCGCTCCTTTCCGTCCAGGATCTCTCCGTCGCCTTCCGCCAGGGCGGGCGCGAGACTCGCGCCGTCGAGCGGGTGTCCTTCGCCATCGCGCCGGGCGAGACCGTGGCCCTCGTCGGCGAGTCGGGCTCCGGCAAGTCGGTGACCGCGCTGTCGATCCTGCGCCTCGTCGACGGCGCGACGCCGGAGGGGCGGATCCTGTTCAAGGGCCGCGACCTGCTGACCCTCTCCGAGCCGGAGATGCGCGCGGTCCGCGGCGCCGACATCACCATGGTGTTCCAGGAGCCGATGACCTCCTTGAACCCGCTGCACCGCATCGCCGAGCAGGTCGGCGAGGTGCTGCGGCTGCACAAGGGGATGAGCGGCGAGGCGGCCCGCGCCCGCACGCTGGAACTCCTGAACCTCGTCGGCATCCGCGACGCGGAGCGGCGCCTCGGCGCCTATCCGCACGAATTGTCGGGCGGGCAGCGCCAGCGGGTGATGATCGCGACGGCGCTCGCCTGCGAGCCGGACCTGCTGGTGGCCGACGAGCCGACGACCGCCCTCGACGTCACCGTCCAGGCCCAGATCCTGGCGCTGCTCGCCGACCTGAAGTCGCGCCTCGGCATGGCGATGCTGTTCATCACCCACGATCTCGGCATCGTGCGCCGCGTCGCCGACCGGGTCTGCGTGATGCTCCAGGGCCGCATCGTCGAGACCGGTCCGGTCGCCGCGGTATTTTCGGATCCACAACACGACTACACCAAGCGCCTGCTCGCCGCCGAGCCGAAGGGCCGCGGCAACCCGGTTCCGGACGGCGCCCCGATCCTGGTCGAGGCCGGGCCGATCCGGGTGCATTTCCCGATCAAGACCGGGCTCCTCCGGCGCACCACCGGCCACGTCAAGGCGGTGGACGGGGTGGCGCTCAGCGTGCGCGAGGGCGAGACCGTCGGGGTCGTCGGCGAATCGGGATCGGGCAAGACCACGCTCGGCCTCGCCATCCTGCGCCTCATCGCCTCGGACGGACCCGTGGTCTATCTCGGCCGGCGCATCGACGGGCTGTCGGCCCGCGCCATGCGGCCCCTGCGGCGCGAGATGCAGGTGGTGTTCCAGGATCCCTACGGCTCGCTCTCGCCCCGGATGTCGGTGGCCGAGATCGTCGCCGAGGGGCTGGAGGTGCAGGGGAAAGGCCGCAGCGATGCCGAGCGCCGCCGGACCGTCGCCCGGGCGCTCGACGATGTCGGGCTCGATCCGGCGGCGATGGACCGCTACCCGCACGAATTCTCCGGCGGTCAGCGCCAGCGCATCGCCATCGCCCGCGCCATGGCGCTCGATCCGCGCTTCGTCGTCCTCGACGAGCCGACCTCGGCCCTCGACATGTCGGTCCAGGCCCAGATCGTCGAGCTGCTGCGCGAACTCCAGCGCCGGCGCGGCCTCGGCTACCTGTTCATCAGCCACGACCTCAAGGTGGTCCGGGCGTTGGCCAACCGCGTGATGGTGATGCAGGGCGGCCAGGTGGTGGAGGAGGGCGCGGCGGAGGAGATCTTTTCTGCGCCCCGCACCGAATACACCCGCGCCCTGTTCGCCGCCGCCTTCGACATGGCGGCGGCCCCGGCCGGGGCGGTCAGCGAATGAGCCGGGCGCTCCTCATCGTCCTCGATTCGGTCGGCATCGGCGGCGCCCCGGACGCGGATGCATTCGGCGATGCCGGCGCCGACACGCTCGGCCACATCGCCGAGGCCTGCACTGACGGGCGCGGCGACCGGGCGGGCTTGCGCGCCGGCCGGTTACGCCTGCCGCACCTCGCCGGCCTCGGCCTCGGCCTCGCCGCGCGAGGTGCCAGCGGACGGATGCCGCCCGGCCTCGCCCCTTCCGGCCCCGTCGAAGGCGCGTGGGGCCACGCGGTCGAGAGCGCGCAGGGCAAGGATACGGTGTCGGGCCATTGGGAAATCGTCGGCGTGCCGGTGGACTTTGCCTGGGGCCGCTTCCCGGCGACGCGGCCGGCTTTTCCGGCCGAGCTGACCAGGGCCCTGATCGAACAGGGCGGGCTGCCGGGCATTCTCGGGGATTGCCACGCCTCCGGCACCGCGATCATCGAGGAGCTGGGCGCGGAGCACGTCCGGACGGGGAAGCCGATCTGCTACACCTCCGTCGACAGCGTGTTCCAGATCGCCGCCCACGAGGAGGCATTCGGGCTCGACCGGCTCTATGCCCTCTGCACCATCGCCCGCCGTCTCTGCGATCCCTACCGCATCGGCCGGGTCATCGCCCGGCCGTTCACCGGCGACCAGGCCTCGGGTTTCACCCGCACCGCCCACCGGCGCGACGATGCGGTGCCGCCGCCCGCCGACACGCTCCTCGACCGCCTGAATGCCGCCGGCCGGCCGGTGGTGAGCGTCGGCAAGATCGGCGACATCTTCGCCCATCGCGCGACCGGCCGCGAGATCAAGCCCGGCGGCAACGATGCCTGCCTCACCGCCGCCCTCGACGCCCTCGCCGGCCTGCCCGATGGCGGCCTCGTCTTCGCCAACCTCGTCGAGTTCGACACCGAGTACGGCCATCGCCGCGACGTGCCGGGCTATGCCGCGGCTTTGGAGCGCTTCGACGCGCGGGTGCCGGAGATCCGGGCAGCGCTGAAGCCCGGCGACCTCTGCCTCGTCACCGCCGATCACGGCAACGACCCGACCTGGACCGGCACCGACCACACCCGCGAGCAGGTGCCGGTGATCGTCTTCGGACCGGAGGTAGCCCCCGCATCCCTCGGCCGGATCGGCTTTGCTGAGATCGGCCGGATGGTGGCGCGCCATCTCGGCGTGGCGGAAGCGGAGCGGCTCGCGTAAATCTTGCGGGGTCCGTCCCGTCACGTCGTTCGGGCGCCCCCGGAGACCCCCCTTGTCCGAGTCGCCCCCTTGTCCCTGACGGCTCCCGACACGCGGCCCGGTTACGCGCCGCCGGTGCCGGCCCTCGCCGAGCGGGTCGGCTGGCTCAGGCTCCTCGGCGCTTTTCGGCGCAACACTCTGGAGGCGTTTCCCCGCGCCTGCCTCGACGCGCCGGCGGTGACCATTCCGCTGCCCGGCGGCCGTATGGTGCTGCTCTCGACCCCGGCCGGGGCGCGCCACGTCCTGCTCACCGCCACCGACGACTTCGTGCGCCTACCCGCCGGCCGGCGGGTGATCGGGCCGATCGCCGGGCGCGGCCTCGTGCTCGCCGATGGCGAGGCCTGGCGTCACCAGCGAAAGGTGCTCGCCCCCGCCTTCACGCCCCGCACCCTGCCCCTGATGCTGCGTTTCGTCGCCCGCAGCGCGGAGGAATCCTGCTGCCGGCTGGAGGCCGGCCTCGGCGCGCCCGCGGATCTCCGGGGCGAGATGCAAAGGGTCGCCCTCGACATCGCCACCACCTCGATGTTCTCCCTGGAGACCGGGGCGCTCGGCGCCGAGATCCGGGCGCTGGTCTCCGGCTATCTCGACCGGCTGGGCAAGCCGACCGTGACCGATTTCCTGTTGCCGCCGGGCTGGCCGACCCCGTCGAGCCCGCGCCGAGCCCTGTTCCGCCGCCGGTGGCTCCGGCTGGTGGGGGCGGTGCTGGAGGCGCGGCGCGGGCAGGGGGCCCAAGGACAGGGGGCCTGGGGCGCGCCGCGCGACCTGTTCGACCTCCTGATCGAGGCTCATGGCGACGCGCCGGGCGGTCTGCTCGCCGACGAGGTCGGCACGCTGATCGTCGCCGGCCACGAGACCACCGCCTCGACCCTGTTCTGGGCCTGCACCCTGCTCGCCCGCGAGCCGGGCATGCAGGACGCGCTCGCCGCGGAAGCGACCGGGCTCGATCTGTCCGAGGCGGGCGCCGCCGCAGCGCTGCCGTCCTTGCGGCTGGCGAAGGCGGTGGCGCAGGAGACCTTGCGGCTCTATCCGCCGGTCTACGTCATCGCGCGGCGCGCCGCGCGGGCGAGCGTGGTCGAGGGCACCACGATCCCGGCCGGCAGCATCGTGATGATCCCGACCTGGGTGCTCCACCGCAACCCGCGCTGGTGGGACCGGCCGGAGGTGTTCGACCCCGGGCGCTTCCTCGACCGCCCGGAGCCCGACCGCTTCGTCTACCTGCCCTTCGGCGCCGGGCCGCGGATCTGCATCGGCGCGCAGCTCGCGCTCGCCGAGGCGACCCTGGTCCTCGCCCGGCTCGCCCGCGCGTTCCACCTGCGGCTTGCCGACGACCGGCCGGTCCTGCCGGTAGCGACCACCACGGTGCGGCCGGACCACGTGCCGCGCTTCCTTCTGAAGCGACGCGCGGGTTGAGCCTGCCGCCCGCGAAAAAATGCTCTATGGGGCTGTGCAGGCGGCCGATTCCGGCCCCTTGATCAAGAGACAGAGACACGGTGCGACCCTGGCGCAGCGGCCCGTCCGACCGGCGCGGCTACCATCACGGCAACCTCAAGGAGGCCCTGATCGAGGCCGCGCGCCGCTTCATCGCGGAGCGCGGGATCGGCGGCTTCACCCTGGTCGACGCGGCGCGCCTCGTCGGCGTGTCCCCGGCGGCGCTCTACCGCCATTTCCGCGGCCGCGAGGCCCTGCTGGAGGAAGTGGCCGAGCGCGGCTTCACAGAGCTCGCCGCCCGCCTCGCCCGGGCGCTGCGTGGGCCCGGCACGCCGCTGGAGCGCTTCACCCGCATGGGCGAGGCCTACCTGACCTTCGCCGAGGAGGAGCCGGGCTACTACGCGGCGATCTTCGAGGCCCGGCCGATCGGCCCCGACGGCGGCCCGCCCGCGCAGGCGCCGCGCGACCGCGACGCCTTCGGGCTCCTGGTCGAGGCCCTGCGGAGCACCTTCCCGGACGGCTTCTCGGCGAACGTCGATCCGCGCTTCGTCGCCCTGGAGGTCTGGGCGCTGTCCCACGGCATCGCGACGCTCGCCGCCGCCGGCCGGCTGCCGACCGGGCCCGGCCTGCCGACCAAGTACGACCTCCTGCGGGCCGGCGTGCTCGCCATGGTGCACGGGGCGACGGCGCGGGCGGGGTAGAGGGCTCGGCGCCCCATCCGTGTCGCCCGTCATGCAGACGCTCTCACCCTCCATTCAGGATGAGATCCTGAATGGGCGTCTCGACCCGCAGCGGCGAACTGGCTCCCTCCCGCGGGCGAGGCCGATCATGCAGCAGCCGACCGGACAGGCCCGCATCGTCACCGAGCGCGACGGGAGTGCGGGCGCCGCGACCGCGGCCGAGATCGGCGCCCGGTTCTTCCGCCTGGATGTCGGCCGGAAGAGGACTGGCTGCGCCTCGCCGATGCCATCCTGACGCCGATCTGGGAGCCGATGCTCGGGAGGGGCCCGGGCGCGAGGCGCGGATGGCGGCCCTCGTGGCCGATACCCCGCTCGAGCGCTTCGGGCGTCCGGAGGAGATCGCGGCGGTAGCGGCGATACTCGCCTCGGACGAGGCTGCTGACATGACGCGGGCCGAACTCAACCTGGATGGGGGGCTGGCGGGATCGGCGGCGAGCCCGGGGTGACCTGGCTCCCGCAGCGGCTCGCAGATGGCCGTGACAGGTGAACCTTGCGCATCGCGCCCACCGGGGAGTGGTCAATCCTTGGGGTGGAGCGTCGAATGCATGAGACCGCGACGCATCCTCCCAACGGAAAAGGGGCCGCCTCGCGGCGACCCCCTCCCGTCTCTCGGGACTGGCTGGCGAAGGACTTAGAAGTCCATGCCGCCCATGCCGCCGCCCGGCATGGCCGGAGCAGGGCTGTCCTTCTTCGGGGCGTCGGCGACCATCGCCTCGGTCGTCACCAGCAGGCCGGCCACCGAAGCGGCGTCCTGCAGGGCGGTGCGCACGACCTTGGCCGGGTCGACGATGCCGGCCTGGATCATGTCGACGTACTCTTCGGTCTGGGCGTTGAAGCCGTAGGTCTCCGAGTCGCCCTTGTCGCTGATCTTGCCGACCACGATCGAGCCCTCGACGCCGGCGTTGCTGGCGATCTGGCGGATCGGGGCCTCAAGGGCCTTCAGGACGATCTTGATGCCGGCCTGGACGTCGGCGTTGTCGCTCGTGAGAGCGGCCACGGCCTTCTTGGCGCGCAGGAGCGCGGTGCCGCCGCCGGGGACGATGCCTTCCTCGACCGCCGCGCGGGTGGCGTGGAGAGCGTCGTCGACGCGGTCCTTCTTCTCCTTGACCTCGACCTCGGTCGCGCCGCCGACGCGGATCACCGCGACGCCGCCGGCGAGCTTGGCCAGGCGCTCCTGGAGCTTCTCGCGGTCGTAGTCCGAGGTCGTCTCCTCGATCTGCGCCTTGATCTGCTGGACGCGGGCCTCGATGTCGGCCTTCTCGCCGGCGCCGTCGATGATCGTGGTGTTCTCCTTCTCGATGCGGACGCGCTTGGCGCGGCCGAGCATCGGGAGGGTCACGTTCTCGAGCTTGATGCCGAGGTCCTCGGCGATCATCTGACCCTGGGTCAGGATCGCGATGTCCTCGAGCATGGCCTTGCGACGGTCACCGAAGCCCGGCGCCTTCACGGCCGCGACCTTCAGGCCGCCGCGCAGCTTGTTGACCACCAGGGTGGCCAGGGCCTCGCCCTCGATGTCCTCGGCGACGATCAGCAGCGGCTTGCCGGTCTGGACGACGGCCTCGAGCACCGGCAGCATCGCCTGGAGCGACGACAGCTTCTTCTCGTGGATGAGGATGTAGGGATCCTCGAGCTCGGCGATCATCTTCTCCGCATTCGTGATGAAGTACGGGGAGAGGTAGCCGCGGTCGAACTGCATGCCCTCGACGACGTCGAGCTCGGTCTCGGCGGTCTTCGCCTCCTCGACCGTGATCACGCCCTCGTTGCCGACCTTCTGCATGGCATGGGCGATCATCTCGCCGATGTCCTTGTCGCCGTTGGCCGAGATCGTGCCGACCTGGGCGATCTCCTCCGAGGCCGACACCTTCTTGGCGCGGCTCTGGATGTCCTTCACGGCGGCCTGGGTGGCGAGGTCGATGCCGCGCTTCAGGTCCATCGGGTTCATGCCGGCGGCGACGTACTTGGCGCCCTCGCGGACGATCGCCTGGGCCAGCACGGTCGCGGTGGTGGTGCCGTCACCCGCGATGTCGTTGGTCTTCGAGGCCACTTCGCGCACCATCTGGGCGCCCATGTTCTCGAACTTGTCGGCGAGCTCGATCTCCTTGGCGACGGTGACGCCGTCCTTGGTGATCCGCGGCGCGCCGAAGCTCTTCTCGATCACGACGTTGCGGCCCTTCGGGCCGAGCGTGACCTTCACGGCATCCGCCAGGATGTCCACGCCGCGCAGCATCTTCTCGCGGGCGTCGGAGGCGAAACGAACGTCTTTCGCTGCCATGGTGAATCCTCACTTCAGATCGGTGTTGCAGGGAAAACCCTCCGGCGTCAGCTCCCGGTCGGGGCGCCGCCGTCAGGCTTCGGGGCTGGTCAGGGGGTGGCGATTACGCCAGCACGCCCATGATGTCGGACTCCTTCATGATGAGGAGGTCCTTGCCGTCGATCTTGACCTCGGTGCCCGACCACTTGCCGAACAGGACGCGGTCGCCGGCCTTGACGTCGAGGGGGTTCAGCTTGCCGGACTCGTCGCGGGCGCCGGGGCCGACGGCGACGATCTCGCCCTCTTGCGGCTTCTCCTTGGCGGTATCCGGGATGATGATGCCGCCCTTGGTCTTCTCCTCGCTCTCGATGCGACGGACGACGACACGGTCGTGCAGCGGACGGAATTGCATGTGCTGCCCTCTTGCTTCGCAGAACGCATTGCGGTTGGTGCTGGCGCCGAAGCCGCCTTCCAACCCGGGCATTAGCACTCTCGTGAGGTGAGTGCTAAGGCTGGCGTGGAGATAATCGGGGCGCGGGTTTGAGTCAAGACTCTGGTGTGTGGCCTCCACGGCACGCTCCGCGCCGTGTCCCACCCTTCGGCCCCACCCTTCGGACCCCACCCTTGGCCGCCCCCTCTGCCGCCCTCAGGAGCCCACCCTTCGCATGATCACGCTGCACGGCTCGGAGGGCGTCGTCGCCGAGGGCCAGGATTGCGCGGCGCGGCCCCTGCCGGCCCATGGCACCTGGCTCGACCTCGACGACCCGAGCGAGGCCGAAACCGCGCTCGCGGAGACGGTGACCGGCCTCACGGTCCCATCCCGCTCGGCGCTCAGCGAGGTGCAGAACTCGCGCCGCCTCAACCGGCGCCGGGACGCGTTCTACTTGAGCACCCCGATGGTCTCGTTCCGCGACGACGACCTGAGCCTGCGCCCCCTCGGCTTCGTGCTGACGCCGGAGCGGCTGCTGACCGTCCGGTTCCAGCCGCTCGCCGCCTTCGACACCGTCAAGGCGCGCCAAGCGGAGCGGGACGGACCGGCCTCCAGCGTCGAGACCTTCCTGGCGCTCGTCGAGGAGCTGATCGACCGCCTGGCCGACACCCTCGAGACGCTGAGCGACGAGCTCGATTCGCTCTCGACCCGGATCTTCACCTTCGACACCAGCGCCAACGGCAACGGCCGCCGCGAGGAATCGGGGCCCAAGAGCTTCGCACCCAAGCGCCGCGACCTCGCCCTGCGGCGCCTGCTGCGCGCCATCGGCCGGCGCGGCAAGGCCCTGTCGAAGCTGCGCGCTGCGCTCCTCGGGCTCGGCCGCATCCTGCCATACGTCGCCGGCGAGGCGGAAGGCTGGTTGAAGCCCGAGGAGAGGGCCCGCTGCGAGAGCCTGCGCCTCGACGTCGCCTCCCTCGACGAGTTCGAGACGCGGCTGTCCGAGACGGTGCAGTTCCTGCTCGACGCCACCCTCGGCCTCATCAACATGGAGCAGAACAACACCTTCCGGGTGCTCACGGTCGTCTCGGTGATCGGCATTCCCCCGACCCTGATGGCCTCGGTCTACGGCATGAACTTCAAGCACATGCCGGAGCTGGACTGGACCTTCGGCTATCCGTTCGGGCTCGCGGTGATCGCGGCGAGCGCGCTGGTGCCGGCTGTTTATTTCAAGCTGAAGGGGTGGTTCTGACGCCCGCTCACCGCCGCGCCGCCAGCGCCGACCCGGCCAGGATCAGACCCGCACCCCCCAGCGTCGCCACCCCCGGCACCTCCCCGAAGGCGACGTAGCCGAGGCCGATCGCCCAGAGGAGGGCGGTGTATTCCATCGCGGCGAGGCGCGACGCCTCGGCCTTGGCGTAGGCCCGGCTGAGCACCAGGTGGCCGGCGACGCCGAGCATGCCGACGAGGACGAGGAGCGCCCAGTCGGGCGTGGCGACCGGAATCCAGGTCCAGGCCGCGGGGGCGGCCAGCATCGCGGCGGGGCCGGCATTCTGGATCGCCACGATGGTCACCACCGGGTCGTGACGGGCGCGGGCGCGCAGCAGCACCATCGAGAGCGCGTAGGTGAGGGCGGAGGCGAGGATGGCGGCGATGCCCCAGGCCGAGCCGGCCGCCCGGGGCGCGTCCGTCCCGACCTGTCCCGCCACCACGATCCCGACCCCGGCGAAGCCGACGAGGAGCCCGGCCCAGACCGGCGGCCGCACCCGCTCGCGCAGCAGGAGCGCGGCGAACAGCGCGATGAAGATCGGGCTCAGGAACGACAGGGCCAGCGCCTCGGCGAGCGGCAGCACCGACAGGCCGTGGAAGAAGCAGAGCGCGGTCGCGACCACCAGCACCGCCCGCAGGCCGTTCGTGCGCCAGGTCTCGGCCGAGGGCCAGCCGGGCCGCAACACCGCGAGCACGCCCGCCATCACGAGGGTGCCGACGAGGTAGCGGGAGAAGGCGATGCCGGTCACGCCGTATCGGTCGGACAGGCCCTTGATGGTGGCGTCCATCAGCGACAGGAGCCCGATGCCGAGGGCGGCGAGCAGGATCGCGGAGGCGGAGGAGGAGGGGGAGCGCATGGTGCAAGCCGGATGGCCCGGGGAGGAGCGCGGCGCAAGGCCGGTGGGCTCGGGGCGCTTAGGCGTTTCCTAAGGGGTCGGCTCCATCGTCGGCCTCGGATCCGCGTCGTCCGAAGGGAGCCAGACCGATGCTGCACGATGGTCCCGGCCGGCCTCGCGGGGGGCGTGGATGAGAATCGTCCTCGTCGCCGACCACGCCTCCATCAATGGCGGCCAGGCCAAGGTCTCGCTCGAGAGCGCGATCGGGCTCGCCGGCCGTGGCCACGAGGTCGTGCTGTTCGCGGCCGTCGGCCCGGCCGATCCGCGCCTGGCCGAGGCCGGGGTGCGCACGGTGCTCCTCGGCCAGACCGACGTGACGCAGGCCCGCTCCCTCGCGCGGTTCGGGGTGCAGTGGCTGTGGAACGGGACTGCTGCGGCCCAGCTGCGGGCCCTCGTCGACGAGTCCGATCCGCGCGACACGGTGGTCCACGTCCATGCCTGGGCCAAGGCCCTGTCACCGTCGATCGGGCCGGTGCTGCGGGGCTGCGCCGCGCCGGTGGTCTACACCGCGCACGAATACTACCTCGCCTGCCCCAATGGCGGCTTCTACGACTATCCCGTGGCCGCCGCCTGCCACCGGATTCCGAACGGGCCGGCCTGCCTCGCCCACAATTGCGATTCACGCACCTATCCGCGCAAGCTGATGCGGGTCGCCCGCCACGAACTGATGCGCCGCACCGGCCTCGTCGCGGGCATCGACGCCATGATCACCATCAGCAAGCTCCAGCGGGAGGTGCTGGCGCCGCACCTGCCGAAGGCGATGCGCTACTACGACGTGCCGAACCCGGTCGATGCCGAGCCCCTCGGCCACCGGGCCGGCCCGCCGGGCGACTTCGTGTTCGTCGGCCGCCTCTCGCCCGAGAAGGGCCCGGGGCTCTTCGCCGAGGCGGCGCGGCTGTCCGGGATGCGGGCAATCTTCGCCGGCGACGGACCGGCCCGGGCGGAGCTGGAGGCGCGCTACCCGGAGGCGCAGTTCCTGGGCTGGCAGAGCCCCGACCAGGTGAAGGCGGTCCTGCGCGGGGCCCGCGCCCTGGTCTTCCCGTCGGTCTGGTACGAGGGCCAGCCCCTCACCGTGCTCGAATCCTTAGCCCTCGGCACCCCGGTCCTCGTCAGCGACGTCTGCGCCGGCCGCGAGGCGGTGCGCCACGGCGAGAGCGGTCTGTGGTTCCGCTCGAACGATCCGCGCTCGCTCGCCGACGCCATGGCCCACCTCGCCAACGACGCGACGGCGATGCGGATGGGACGGAGCGCCTACGACCTGTTCTGGGCCGATCCCCTGACCCTGGAGCGGCACCTCGACGGGCTGGAGCGGGTGTACCGGGACGTGGCCGGGCGGGGAGGGCGGGCGACGCCGCCAGTGCGGGCAGTGGGGTAGAATCGTGAGCTCTGCTTCATGAAGAAGCCCGTGCTCCATACTCACACCGTTTTTCCAAGCAAATCCGCCCGAACCACGCCGTACGCCCGGCCTCTCGCACGAGCACCCACCCCAATGGCGGTCATCGCGGCCTTCGTGGTCAACGCGGTCATGAACCTGGCCCTCGGCCTGCTCATCGCGCAGATCCTGGGGCCGGCGGGGTTCGGCCGCTTCGCCCTCGGCACCGCCGGGGCGGTGGCGCTCAACACGCTGCTGTTCGAGTGGCTGCGCCTCTCGGCGACCCGGTTCTATTCCGAGCGCGTCAGACAGGCCGAGCCGTGGATCCGCGGGATGCTCGACCGCGCCTACCTCGCCACCGTCGTCGGGCTCGGCGGCGCGGCCCTTCTCGCTCTCGCCGGGCGCTCCCTCGTCGGCGATCCGGCCCTGCTCGCCTCGGCCGCCGCGGCGGCGGCGATCGGGCTTGGCCTGTTCGACTACGCGGCGGCCCTTGCCCGGGCCCGCTTCGTCGGCGGGCTCTACCTTCGCCTCGTCCTGGTCAAGAACAGCCTGTCCCTGCCGCTGATGGTCGGCACCGCCTGGACGACGGCGGACGCCGCCGCCGTGATGCTCGCCGGGGGGCTGAGCCAGTTCCTCGCCGCGCTCCTCGTCCGGCGCGCCTTCGCGGACCCGCCGATCGCCCACGTGGCAGCCCGCCGTCAGGACAGCCTCCGGCTTTTCATGGGCTACGGCCTGCCGATCGTCGCCGCCAACGTGGTCTACCAGCTGATGCCCTTCGCCAACCGCTGGGCCGTCGCGGCGGCGGCGGGCTTCGCCGAGGCGGGCTACTTCTCGCTGGCGGCGGATATCGGCGGGCGGATCTTCAGCACGCTCGGCGCCGCCCTCGACCTCCTGCTGTTCCAGATCGCGGTGCTCGCCGCGGAGACCCACGGCCACGAGGCCGGGGAGGAGCAGGTCGCCCGCAACGGCGCGGTGGTGCTGGCGCTGATCCTGCCGAGTGCCGCCGGATTCTGGGCCCTTGCCCCGGCGCTCGAGGCGATCGCGGTGCCGGAGGCCTTTCGCGGCCACTTCGTGACCTACACGCTCTTGCTGCTTCCGGGCCTCGTCGCCCTGGCGCTGATGAACTTCGCCCTCAACCCGATCTTCCAGATCCGCCGCCGCACCCTGCCCCTCGTCGCGGCGGGAGGTATAGGGGCGCTCGTCAACGGCGTCGCAGCCCTCGCCCTCGCCAGGCCCTTCGGCCCCCACGGCATCGCCGCCGCGCAGTCCCTGGGCTTCCTCGCCGCCATGCTGTTCCTCGGGATCCGTGCGCTCACCGGGCCGGGCCGCCTGCGGATGTCCTGGCGCGATCCGCTCGCCGTGGTTCTCGCCACCGGGGCGATGACCGTCGCGCTCCTCCCGTTGCGCGGGCTCAATCCCTGGCTCGCCCTGCCGGCCTGCCTCGTCGCCGGCGGCCTCGTCTACGGTGCCCTGGTCTGGCGCTTCGACATCGCGGGCTTGCGGACGGCCGTGCTCGCGCGGTTCGGCCGGGTCGTTCCGGCGGGGTAGGAGGTTGCGGCCCGTGCGATCCCTTTGCACGATCGAGCGCGAGGATCGCATGACCGACATTGCCCGCCGTGCCGATGTCGCGGAGGCTCTGAAGCCGCTCGTGTCCCGCATCGTCCGGGACGCGGCTCCGCTCGACATCCGGCCGTTCGGAAGCCGAACCCGGGGCGAGGCGCGGGCCGACAGCGACCGGGATCTGCTCGTCGTGCTCCCCGACGATGCCGACGACGCCCTGCTCGATCCGGTCTTCGGCTGGCGCCTCCAGCGGGACAGCGGGATCCGGGCGGACGTGCTGACGGCGACCCGGGGCGATCTCGACGCGGTCTGGGATGTTCCAAACACAATTGGATCCGTGCTCGCGCGAGAGGGTATCCGCCTGAACCCCGTCTGAGGTCGCCGTCACGACCTCGTCGGCGCGATCGCCGCCTCGACCGGACGCCCCCCCGCTTGCAACCCGCCCCGGTTGCCCGCAATGATCCGCGCCCCAATTCCCCGCGCCCCCGGCGCGGCCCTGTCCGAGCGAGCCCGCGATGAGCATCTACCAGCCCCGGAGCGAGGCGGAGGCCGCGACCCTGATCGGTGGGGCGGCGGCGCGGCGCGAGCGGCTGCGGCTCGTCGGCGGCGGCACCCGGGCGGGGATCGGCCGGCCGGCGCAAGATGAGGCGACGCTGTCGGCGGCGGGCCTGACCGGCATCACCCTTCACGAGCCGGCCGAGCTCGTCATCGCGGCGCGGGCCGGCACGCCC
This sequence comes from Methylobacterium currus, assembly GCF_003058325.1. Lineage (NCBI taxonomy): Bacteria > Pseudomonadati > Pseudomonadota > Alphaproteobacteria > Hyphomicrobiales > Methylobacteriaceae > Methylobacterium > Methylobacterium currus. The sequence continues at coordinate 4,991,894 of NZ_CP028843.1, read as the reverse complement.
CTGGCCGAGGTCGAGGCGCGCCTCGCCGAGGGCGGCCAGATGCTGCCCTTCGAGCCGATGGACCACCGGGCGCTCCTCGGCACCTCCGGAGAGCCGACGATCGGCGCGGTCGCCGCCGGCAACATCTCGGGGCCGCGGCGCATCGCCGGGGGGGCGGCCCGCGACAGCCTGATCGGCGTGCGCTTCGTCAACGGGCGCGGCGAGGCCGTGAAGTCGGGCGGCCGGGTGATGAAGAACGTCACCGGGCTCGACCTCGTCAAGCTGATGGCCGGCTCCTGGGGCACTTTGGGCTTCCTCACCGAGGTCACCTTCAAGGTGCTGCCAGTTCCCGAGCGGACCGCCACCCTGGTGCTCTCCGGCCTCGACGATGCCCGCGCCGTCGAGGCGATGAGCCTCGCCCTCGGCTCGCCCTTCGAGATCACCGGCGCGGCCCATCTGCCGGAGGGGATCGACGGCCCGGCGCGCACGCTCCTGCGCATCGAGGGCTTCTCCGCCTCGATCGACTACCGCCTCGGCGAGCTGACCCGCCTGCTGCGCCGCTTCGGCAAACCCGACACGCGCGAGGGCGAGCCCGCCGCGACCCTGTGGCGCTCCGTGCGCGACGTCCTGCCCTTCGCCGGCGGCGACGACGCGGTGTGGCGCGTCTCGACCGCGCCGAGCCGCGGCCCGACGGTCACGGCCGCCATCGCGGCGGCCCGGCCGGCGCGCTGGTTCTACGATTGGGGCGGCGGGCTCGTCTGGCTCGCGACGCCGGCGACGGGCGATGCGGGCGCAAGCGACGTCCGGGCGGCGCTCGGGGGCGCCGGCCACGCGACGCTGGTGCGGGCGCCCGATCCCGTGCGGGCGGCGGTACCGGTCTTCGAGCCCCTGTCCGAGCCCCTGATGCGGATCACCGCCGGCCTCAAGGCCGCGCATGACCCCGCCGGCCTGTTCAATCCGGGGCGGATGTACGCCGGGATCTGAAACCTGACATTCATCGTCTTGTCGAGGGAGCGACCTCACGGCCATGAGCGTCATCTCGCATGTCTGCCTCGGCACGGCCGACCTCGCCCGCGCGATTTCCTTCTATGCCGCGCTGTTCGGGGAGCTCGGCCTCACGCTCCGCTTCCACGAGCCGGAGCGCGGATGGGCCGGCTGGATGCCGCTCGACGCCGACCGGCCCCTCGTGATCGTCGGCCGCCCGTGGAACGGCGAGGCCCCCGCTCCGGGCAATGGGCCGATGACGGCCTTCTCGGCCCGCTCGCGGGCGAGCGTCGACCGCTGCCACGCCCTGGCTCTGGCGGCGGGCGGCACCTGCGAAGGGCCGCCAGGGCTGCGGCCGCACTATCATCCGGCCTATTACGGCGCGTATTTTCGCGATCTCGACGGCAACAAGCTCTGCGTGGCGTGTCACGAGGCCGAAGGGGATGCGTGACGGCCCGGTCCGCTGCTACGGGGAAGCCGCCGCGACTCCGGCGCGACGGACCCGATCCCTTCTCATGCGTTCCTGTCCTCGATGATGTTCCGCCTCGCCCACCTCACCGATCCGCATGTCGGACCGCTGCCGCGCCCGCGCCTGCGCCAGCTGATGAGCAAGCGCGCCACCGGCTGGGTCAACTGGAGCCGCGGCCGCAAGCTCACCCACGACATGGAGATCCTGGCCGCCCTGGTGGCCGACATGCGCGCCGCCGCGCCCGACCACATCGCCTGCACCGGCGACCTCTGCAATATCGGCCTGCCGAGCGAGTGGGAGACCGCCCGGACCTTCATGGAGGGTCTCGGCGAGCCCGGCTTCGTCAGCTTCGTGCCCGGCAACCACGACGCCTATGTGCGCGGCTCGCTCAAAGGCCTCCTCGACGCGGTCGGCCCCTGGACCCAGGACGATACCGGCCGCGACAAGGTTTTTCCCTACCTGCGCCGGAGGGGACCGCTGGCCCTCGTCGGGCTGTCCTCGGCGATCCCGACCGCGCCCTTCGTGGCGAGCGGGCGCCTCGGCTCCGACCAGATCCGGGCCGCCGAGCGAATGCTGGCGGCGCTCGCCGCCGAGCCCGAGCGGCCGTGCCGGGTGGTGATGATCCACCACCCGCCCCATGTCGGCGGCGCCAAGGCGGGGCGCAATCTCACCGACGCCCACGCCTTCGAGGCGATGATCGGCCGGGTCGGGGCCGACCTCGTGCTGCACGGCCACAATCATGTCGGCTCGGTCGCCTTCCTGATGGCCCCCGGTGGGCGGCGCGTGCCGGTGATCGGCGCCCCCTCGGCCTCCGCCCGTGGCGGTGCGCTCAAGCACTGCGCCGGCTACCACCTCTACGAGATCGAGCGCAGCGGCACCGGCTTCTCCCTGACCGCCACCCTGCGCGGCCTCCTGCCGGAGGGGGGCCTCGGCGATCTCGGCACCCTGACCCTCAAGGCCTGACGGCACCCGCAACATTTCAGGCGAGCGGGCGTTCTCCCGCCGATGCGCGACCGTTCGCGGCCGCGCCGGTGCTGCGACGGGGCGGTGCGTCCTTCCCGCCCGCGGCGGGGCCTTTCGGGTCCCGAGGAGCGAGGTCACGCGGATGGCGGACGAATCAGGCGGCGTGAGAGCGCAGGTCGCGAATGCGCGGGCGGAGGATGTGGGACGGGGCGTCGCCCGGGTCAGCGCGGCGGTCCTGGCGAGCCTCGGCCTGCAGGAGGGCCAGCCGATCGAGATCATCGGCAAGCGCCACACCACGGCGCTCGCCATCGCGCTCGGCCAGGAGGACGAGGGCCTGAGCATCATCCGGCTCGACGGCCTCCAGCGCGTCAATGCCGGGGTCGGCTCCGGCGACCATGTCGAGATCCGCAAGGCCGAGGTGCGCCCCGCCACCCGGGTGGTGCTGGCCCCGGCGCAGAAGAACCTGCGCCTCCAGGGCTCGGGCGAGGCCCTGCGCCGCACCTTCTACCGCCGGCCGCTGGTCTCCGGCGACGTGATCTCGACCTCGGTCCCGTCGCGCTTCGCCCGCGACCAGGTGCCGGAGGAGCTGCGCCAGATGTTCAGCCTGCCGGCCTACGGCCTGCAGGAGATCCGCCTCGTCGTGGTCTCGACCCAGCCGGCCCGCGGCATCGTCCAGGTCACCGCCGAGACCGAAGTCGAGCTGCGGCCGCTCTACGAGGAGCCGAAGGAAGTCCGCCGGGCCGACGTCACCTACGACGATATCGGGGGCCTCGGCACCACCGTCGACCAGGTGCGGGAGATGGTGGAGCTCCCCTTGCGCCATCCCGAGCTGTTCCAGCGCCTCGGCATCGACCCGCCGAAGGGCGTGCTGCTCTACGGGCCTCCCGGCACCGGCAAGACGCTGCTGGCCCGCGCCGTGGCGAACGAGACCGAGGCGCAGTTCTTCCACATCGCCGGCCCGGAGATCATGGGCAGCCAGTACGGCGAATCCGAGCAGCGCCTGCGCCAGATCTTCTCCGAGGCCCAGCGCAACGCGCCCGCCATCATCTTCATCGACGAGATCGACTCGATCGCCCCGAAGCGCGAGGAGGTCCGCGGCGAGGTCGAGCGGCGCATCGTCGCCCAGTTGCTCACCCTGATGGACGGCCTCGAGCCGCGCCAGAACATCGTGGTGATCGGCGCCACCAACCGGCGCGACGCCATCGACGAGGCCCTGCGCCGCCCCGGCCGCTTCGACCGCGAGATCATCATCGGCGTGCCCGACGAGCCCGGCCGCCGCGAGGTGCTGACGATCCACACCCGCGGCATGCCGCTCGGCGACAATGTCGACCTCGACGAGATCGCCCGCACCACCTACGGCTTCGTCGGCGCCGACCTCTCGGCCCTGGCCCGCGAGGCGGCGATGGACGCGCTGCGCCGCGTCCTGCCGCAGATCAACCTGAAGGACGGCATCCCGCCGGAGATCCTGGAGACGCTCCAGGTCTGCCGCGAGGACTTCCTGAACGCCTTGAAGCGGGTGCAGCCCTCGGCCCTGCGCGAGATCATGATCCAGGTCCCGAACGTCACCTGGGACGATGTCGGCGGCCTGGGCGAGGTGCAGACCAAGCTGCGCGAGGGCGTCGAGCTGCCGCTTCGCAAGCCGGAGGCCTTCCGCCGCATCGGCATCCGCCCGGCCAAGGGCTTCCTGCTGTTCGGGCCCCCCGGCACCGGCAAGACCCTGCTTGCCAAGGCGGTGGCCCGCGAGGCGCAGGCGAACTTCGTCGCCACCAAGTCCTCCGACCTTCTCTCCAAATGGTACGGCGAATCCGAGCAGCAGGTCTCGCGCCTGTTCGCCCGGGCTCGCCAGGTCGCCCCGACGGTGATCTTCATCGACGAGATCGATTCCCTCGCCCCCGTGCGCGGCGGCGGCCTCGGCGAGCCCGCCGTGACCGAGCGGGTGGTCAACACGATCCTCGCCGAGATGGACGGCTTGGAAGAACTGCAAGGGGTGGTGGTGATGGCCGCCACCAACCGGCCGAACCTCGTCGACCCGGCCCTTCTGCGACCCGGTCGCTTCGACGAGCTGGTCTACGTACCGGTGCCGACCATCGCGGGGCGGCGCCACATCCTCGGCATCCACACCCGCGCCATGCCGCTCGCCGACGACGTCGACCTCGACGGGCTGGCCGAGCGCACGACGCGGTTCACCGGTGCCGATCTCGAGGACCTGACCCGCCGGGCCGGCCTGATGGCGCTCCGCGAGAACCTGTCGAGCGAGCGGGTGACCCAGGCGCATTTCGACGCGGCCTTGCGGGAGACCCGCGCCTCGGTGACGCCGGAGATGGAGCAGGATTACGAGACGATGCTGCGCACCCTCAAGCAGGAGGGCCCGCAGCGCCAGCCGATCGGCTTCGTGCCCCTGCGCCAGGCGGCGGAGTAGTCGCATCCCTCCACGCAAGCGGGCGCTTGATGCAAGCCCGGCCGGGCGTCGGCGTGCATGCGCCGGAGGCCCTGCCGTCGACCCGTCGATGGCAGGGCATGACGGCAGGTTGGCCTGTGGCGCGAAAGCACCAAGGGCCTGACGGCGATTGTGTCTGCCCTGTTTTCGCCACAGCCCGGCGGCCAACCCCGTTCGACCACATTCGAACGGGAGGGGGACCATGACCCGTCTGACCGCGCCGCGGCGCCGCTTGAGGCCGCTCTTGAACGCCGCCTTGGCAGCCGCCCTGATCGCCGCCCCGCTGGCCGTGCCGGGGCCGGCCCAGGCCATCAGCCTGCTCGACCGCGGGCCGATCGCCGACTTCCTGACGGTCTTCCGCCAGCAGGGCGTGCCGCGCCAGACCATCGGCTGGAACAGCCCCTACAAGCCCGGCACGGTGGTGATCTCGACCAGCCAGCGCCGTCTCTACTACATCCTGCCGAACCAGGAGGCGGTCCAGTACGGCGTCGGCGTCGGCCGCGAGGGCTTCTCCTGGTCCGGCACCAAGACCGTGACGATGAAGAAGGAATGGCCGTCCTGGCGTCCCCCTGAGCAGATGATCAAGCGCCGCCCCGACCTGCCGCGCTACATGGCCGGCGGCAACGACAACCCGCTGGGTGCCCGGGCGCTCTATCTCGGCTCCTCGCTCTACCGCATCCACGGCTCGAACGAGCCGGAGACGATCGGCGCGGCGGTGTCCTCGGGCTGCATCCGCATGACCAACCGGGACGTGATCGACCTTTACGATCGCGTGAAGGTGGGGACGAAGGTGGTGGTGCTGCCGTAGGAACCTGGAGAACCGCCTGCTCGTGCCCGATGATGGCCGGCGGCTGATGTCGGAGCCGGGCGCGCCGCGGGAAGCGCCGGACGATCACCAGGGGAGGGAGCCAGGATGGCGAAGGTGGCGATCGTCGGGTGCGGGGCCATGGGCTCGGTCTACGCGGCGCTGATGGCATCAGCGGGCCATGAGGTTCATGCCGTCACGCTCTGGGCCGACCATGCTGCGGCGATGCGCGAGCAGGGCTTGCGCGTCGAGGGCGCGAGCGGAGACCGGACCGTGCGGCTCGCGAGTGCCGGCACGACCACCGAGGGGATCGGTCCCTGCGACCTCGTCATCATCGCCACCAAGGCCTTCGACGTCGCGTCGGCCGCCGCCCGCTGCGCGCCCCTGATCGGGCCCGGGACGGTGGTGCAGACGATCCAGAACGGGCTCGGTTCGCCGGAGGTGGCCGCGACCGTGATCGACCCGGACCGGATCGCCGTCGGGGTGGTCGGCGGCTTCGGCGCCTCGATGCGCGGGCCCGGCCACGCGCATCACAACGGGCTCGAGATGATCCGTTTCGGCGCCTTCGCGGGGCTGCCGCGGGAGCGCCTGGAGGCCTCGGCGGCGATCTGGGATGCGGCCGGGTTCAAGGTCAGCCTGTTCGATGATCTCGGCCGGATGGTGTGGGAGAAGCTGATCATGAACGTCACCTTCTCGGGCACCACCACCCTCACGGGCCTGACCATCGGCGGGGTGATGGCCGACCCGGAGGCCTGGCGGGTGGCGAGGGGGTGCGCCGAGGAGGCGATCGCGGTGGCATCGGCGATGGGCGTGACGCTGCAGGTCGGCGATCCGATCGAGCATATCCGCCGGCTCGGCGGCAAGATTCCGGAGGCGCGGCCCTCGATGCTGCTCGACCACCGGGCCGGGCGCCGCGGCGAGGTCGAGGCGATCAACGGCGCGATCCCGCGCCTGGGGCGGCTCTGCGGCGTGCCGACCCCGGTCAACGACACGGTGGTGGCCCTCATCAAGGCGCGCGAGGCCGCCTTTCCGGTGACGAGCGATCCTGAGCGGTGCCCGGCCTGATCGGCCCAGGTCCCGTCAGCCCTCGCAAGCCCGATCGGTCTCCGCGCGCCACGGCAGGCTCGCCTGGCTACCGCGCCGGCCGCAGGCAAGCGCCGCCGCGATGCTCGCCCGCTCCATCGCTTTGCGCAACGGCGCGCCGCGATCGAGCGAGGCGGCCAGCACGCCGACGAAGCCGTCGCCCGCCGCGGTGGTGTCGACCGGGTCGATCGCCCGGGCTGGAACGTGCCAGGCGCCGCCGGCCGTCGCCGCCTCCGAGCCGGCCTCGCCGAGGGTGCGCACCACGTCGATGCCCAGGACCGCGTGCAGGGCCGCCGCCTCCGGCGCGCAGCCGAGGCGCGCGGCGGTCGCCTCCGCCTCGTCCTCGTTGACGACGAGGAGGCCGGCGAGACGCAGGGTTTCGATATCGAGCGGCAGGGCCGGGGCGAGGTTGAGGATGCTGCGCAGGCCGAGTGCCCGGGCCCGGCGCAGGAGAGCGGCGGTCTCGGCCGGATCGACCTCCATCTGCAGGAGCAGCGAGGTGGCCCGGGCGAGATCGGCATCCGTGATCTGGTCCGCCCGCGCCTGTCCGTTGGCACCCAATGCGACCGCGATGCGGTTGCGGCCGGCTGCGTCGATCCAGATCGAGGCGCAGCCCGTTGACGCCGCCACCGGGCGGACCCGCGTGATGTCGGCGCCCGCCTCGCGCAGGCCCGAGAGCGCCACCTCGGCCAGCGCATCGGCCCCGACCGCGCCGGCCATCGCGACCTCGGCCCCGTCGCGGGCCGCGGCCACCGCCTGGTTCGCCCCCTTGCCGCCCGCCTGCACCGCGAGGTCGTCGGCGAGCCGCGTCTGGCCCGAGCGCGGGATCTCGGGCAGGCGAAAGATCAGGTCGGCGTTGAGGGAGCCGAAGCAGACGATCACCGGGGCCTCCGCTCACACGGCGTCGCCGGGCAGGATCTCGCTTGGCAACGTCTTTCCCGGCAAGTCCTTGCCCGGCAAGACCTTGCCCGGATTCAGCATCCCGTCCGGGTCGAGGGCCGCCTTGAGGCGCCGCATCAGGGCGATCTCGGCCTCGGAGCGGACATGGCCGAGCCAGGGCTTCTTGGTCAGCCCGATGCCGTGCTCGGCCGAGACCGTGCCGCCGAACTCGCGCACGAGGCCGTAGACCACCTCCTGGATCACGTCCTTCGGCTGCGGGTGGGCGCCCTTCACCCCCGCCACGATGTGCAGGTTGCCGTCGCCGATATGGCCGTAGAACAGGGCGGTGATGCCGGGCAGGCGCTGGCCGAGTGCCGCCTTGCAGGCCCGCACGTAGTCGTCCATCCCCGCCACCGGCAGGCCGATATCGAAGGATTCGTGGGTACCCAGCACCTGCGGGAATTCCGAGCAGGCGTCGCGCACGCCCCAGAACGCCTTCACGTCCGCCACCGAGCGGGACAGGACCGCGTCGGCGAGCAGGCCCGCCTCGGTTTGCGCCTCGAGCCAGGCCTCGAAGCGCGGCCCGTCGAAGGCCTCGTCGGTGCCCTGCGCCTCGATCAGGCAATAGGCGGCGTGGCCCTGGGCTAACGGCACCCGCACGCCCGGCATCGAACTGACCGTCTCCCAGTAATCCGGCCACATCACCTCGAAGGCCGAGAGCATCGGGCCCAAGCCCCGGCGGGCCGCCGTCAGGAGGCCGACCACGGAGGCGTAGTCCGGCAGGGCGCAGAGCGCCGCGAAGGTGCAGGCGGGCTTCGGAAACAGCCGCAGCACCAGCCGGGTGATGATGCCGAGCGTGCCCTCCGAGCCGATGAACAGGTGCTTGAGGTCGTAGCCGGCGTTGTTCTTGATCATCCGGTTGAGGTTGGTGACCACGCTGCCGTCGGGCAGCACCACCTCCAGGCCGAGGATCATCTCGCGGGTCATGCCGTAGCGGATGACCCGGTTGCCGCCGGCATTGGTGGAGGCGTTGCCGCCGATGGCGCAGGAGCCCCGCGCCCCGAGATCGAGCGGGACCAGGAAGCCGGCCGCGTCGGCGGCCTCCTGCACCACCTGGAGCGGCGTGCCGGCCCGCACCGTCATGGTGGCGGAGGCCGGGTCGATCGCCTCGATCCCGGTCATCCGTTCGAGCGACAGGGCGACCGAGCCGGGGAGCGGCCGGGCGCCTCCGCACAGGCCGGTGAGGCCGCCCTGCGGCACCACCGGCACGCCGTGCCGGGCGCAGATCCGCATCGCGGCAGCGACCGCCTCGGTGGTGGCGGGTCGGATCACCGCGAGGGGGGCCTGCGGCCCGAGCGTGCTCCAGTCGGAAGCGTTGCGGGCCGGCCGCTCGGCGCCGCTGAGCACCGTCTTCTCGCCCAACTCCGCCACGAGGGCGGCCACCACCGCCTCGCCGCGGGACACGTCCGGCATCGCCGTCATCCGATGTCTCCTCCCGAAGGCGGCGTGAATCGCCGCTCGTCGCGGTGATCTACCAGAGATTACGCCGCCGCGGCGCGCGAGAGGCCGGCGAGATCGGCCGCGATGCGCTGGCCGGTCGCGGGATCCGCCGCGACCAGCGGCGGGCGCACCCGGCCGAAGGCGGGTTCGCCGGTCATCGCCGCCATGGCGGATTTCAGAACCGGCACGAAGGGCCCGCGGATCAGGCCGATCGCCGCCCGCATCGGCTCGGCGGCGGCGGGATCGGTGAACATCGCCCGCACGAGGTCGGGGACGAGGTTGGCCATGCCGCAGATCGTCCCGGTCCCGCCCTCGGCCAGCGCCCGGCCGATATCCGCCTCGTTGCCGACGCAGACCGCCACCTCGGGGGCCGCCGCCCGGAAGGCCTGGAACTGGGCGAAGTCGCCCGAGCTGTCCTTCACCCCGGCGACGAGCCGGCCGTAGCGCGCCCGCAAGGTGGCCACCGCGCCCGGGGGCAGGCCGACGCCGGAGGTCTGCGGGATGTGATAGAGCGTCGCCCGCAGGCGGTCGTCGCCGACGCCGTCGAGGAACGCCGCGAAGGCGTCGACGATCCCGGCCTCGGTCACGTCGCGGTAGAAGTAGGGCGGCAGCACCAGGACATGGGTGAGGCCGAGGCCCAGCGCCGCCTTGGACAGCGCCACCGCGTCGGGAATCGCCGGGGTGCCAGCGCCGAGCCCGATCCGCTCCGCCGGGATGCCGGCCGCGAGCAGCGCCTCGACCGCCGCGAGGCGCTCAGGCGCGGAGAACGAGGTGCCCTCGCCGGTGGTCCCGAACGGCACCACGCCGTCGCAGCCCCGCTCCATCAGGAACCGGACGTGGCGCACGAGGGCGCCGTGATCGACCGCGCCGGTCGCGTCGAGCGGCGTGGCGAGGGCGACCCACAGGCCGGTGATGGCGTTGGTCATGCGATCCTCCGAAGGGGCATCATGCTTGTGGCCCGGTTGAAACAGGGGTGGCGGACGCGTCGCGCCGATCGGCCTCCCGGCCGGTATCGAGGCCCAGCGCCCGGCGGCGCGAGGTGTCGAGGTGCCGGCGCAGGGCCGCCACCGCACCCTCCGCGTCGCGGTTCTCGACCGCCGCCAGGATGGCGGCGTGCTCGGCGAAGGCGGGGGGCAGCACCTCGGGCGAGAGTGCCACGCGGCTCTGCATGATGACCCGGATGCGGATGAGGTTCACCCGATGGATCTCCGCGACGAGGCCGTTGCCGAGATGGCCGACGATCGCATCGTGCAACCCCCAGTCGGTCGCTTGGGCCTCGGCGATCAGCGCCTCGGTGACGCCCTCCGCGGCTTGCGCGCTGATCCGCGCATGCGCGGCCCGCAAGGTCCCCACCAGGGAGGCGGGCGCGGTGCGGGCGAAATGCGCCACCGCCGCGGCCTCGATGATCTCCCGGAGCTGGAACGCCTCGTGCACCAGCCGCAGGTCGACCGACGCCACCTGGAGCCCGCGCTGCGGCAGGGTCGTGATCAGCCCGTCGGCCTCGAGCCGCGGGATCATCTCGCGCACCGCCCCGAGCGGCAGGCCGGTGAGGGCCACCAATTCGCGCTGCGTCACGAAGGAGCCCGGCGCGAGGCGACCGTCCAGCAATTGCTGGACGAAGGCGTCGTAGGCCTGGTCGCGCTGTTTCATGTCAGTGATCTCTCACTGACATGTCAGCTTGTCAATCGATGAAAGCTCGGAACGTCCGCGCCAAGGCCGCAGCGGCTCCGCCGCGGCGGCGAGCGGTCACGGGGCTTCGAGGCGGCTCGACCGCAGGGCGCCCCGGCTCTCCAGGATCGGGTAGGCGGCGCCGGCGACGAGGTGATCGTTGACCCGCTTCAGGTCGCGCACGAGGTCGGGATAGAGGGCGGCGGCCTCGGCCGGGACGGGGCCCGCAGCCGCGCCGGCCTCGCGCAGGCGGCGGAAATGCGCCTCGGTCGCGCGCGCCTCGAGATCGCGAAACACCGCCTTCTCGTCGGCGAGGCGCCGGGCGGCGCGGGGATCCTCGGTCAGGAAGGCGGCGCCCGCCGCGCTCAGGTTGGCCGAGAGCCGGCCCAGCAGCGCCTGCACCTCCGCCTTGCCCTCGGCCGAGAAGGTCAGCCCGCGCTTCAGGCGCTTGGCGGCGTGGGTCATCACGTTGCGCGAGAGGATGTCGCCGGCATGTTCCAGGTTGGTGGTGAAGGCCAGCAAGGCCGCGACCCGGCGCTCGTCGTCCTCGCTCAAGGAATCCGGATCGAGGCGGACGAGGTAGGCCTTGATGGCGGCGTTGAGCCGGTCGAGCGTGTCGTCCATGCGACGGATCTGCGCCACCCGGGTGCGGTCGCCGCCGGTCAGCGCCTCGCCGGCGCCGTTCGTCATCTCGGCGAGCACGTCGGCCATGCGCAGGGCCTCGCGGCCGGCGGCACCCAACGCCACCGGCGGCGTCTCCAGCGCCGCCTCGTCGAGATGGATCGGCCGGCCGGGATCATGGGCATCGATCCGCTCTGGCACCAGCCGGCGCAGCAGGGCCGCGAAGGGATCGAGGAGCGGCAGGACGATCAGCGCGAGGACGAGGTTGAAGGCGGTGTGGAAATCGGCCACGGCCCGCGACAGGTCGGGCTGCCAGGTCACCAGGAGCGGCCCGATCAGACCCAGGCAGGGCAGGGCGACGGCGCAGCCGAGCGCCCGGGTGATGAGGTTGCCGAGCGCCACCCGCCGCCCGGCGGCCTCGCCGTCCCGGGCGCCCTCCAGCACCGGGTTGAGGGCCGAGCCGAGATTGGCTCCGAGCACCAGGGCCATCCCGGCTTCCAGCGGCAGCACGCCGGCTTGGGTGAAGGACATCACCAGGAGAACGATCGCCACGCTCGCATGCGCCGCCCAGGTGAGCACCGCGCCGAGCAGGAGGGCGATCAGCCGGTCGGTCGCGACGGCCCCGAGCAGCACCCGCAGGGCCGGCACGTCCTCGTAGGGGGTGATGACCTCGACGAGGCGCGACAGCGCCATCAGCATCAGCCCGAGGCCGATCGCCGCCCGGCCGATGTCACGGGTGCGCGGCGCGGAGCCGCGGCGAAACAGGATCACGCCGACCAGCACCAGGACGGGGGCCGCCCGGGCGACGTCGAAGGACAGGATCTGCACGATCAGGGTGGTGCCGATATTCGCACCGAGCATCACGGCCAGCGCCGGCACCACCGCCACCAGCCCGGCGCCCGCGAAGGAGGCCACCATCAGGCCGGTGGCGGTGCTGCTCTGGAGGAGCGCCGTGACGCCGAGACCCGCCGCCAGCGCCTTCGCCCGGTTGCCGAGCGCCACCCCGAGCAGGCGGCGCAGATGCGGCCCGAGGGCGCGCTGCACCCCCGTCTGCACCATGTGGATGCCCCAGAGCAGCAGCGCCACGGCGCCGCACAGATCGAGCAGGGTGAGGGTTGTGTCCATGCGCTTGGGGCAGCCTCCGTCCGGTCCGGGTTCAGCATACAGATCCGGAGCATCCGGGTTCCGGGTCCCGATGCAAGTCTGCTGCCCATCGGCGCGGAGTGTTAGGGCTTCGGGCAGGCTGGATCGGCCGGGCGGGCGGCGCGGGTGAAGTCCAGGACCGCGCGCGTATAGGTCTCGACCACTTCCGAGAAGGGCTGCCGCTCGCCCGTGAACAGCACCGCGCGATGGCTGAACAGGTGCTCGGGCACGTCGAGCGTGCCGCAGGACGGGGCCGGGGGTGCCGCCTGGTCCCAGCCCTCGGGCAGGGGCTGCCAATGCGGCTCGGCGCCGACGGTCTGGCGGGTGGTGCCCAGCGCCGAGACCGCCCGGCCGAACGGCGTGTCCGTGGTCTCCAGCACCCGGTTCATCTCCGGGGTCAGGCGGGCGGGCACGTACCAGTTGTCGGCCTCCGACAGCACGTGATCGCCGCAGGCGAGCCGCACCCGGCGGTAGCGCAGGGGCTCGTCGGGCCCGACGGCGAGGCGCTTGCGGGTCTCAGGGCTCGCCGGCTTGTCGACGCCGCGCTCCAGCCGGGCGACGAGGCGCGGCGTCTCGGCCATGCGGTGGGCGGCGCACCAGCCTTCGAGGGTCGCGGTGGCGCTGCGGCTCGCCAGGAGAGCGGCGTTGAGGCTCTGCATCACCGCCGTCGCCTCGACGCGGGAGAGGTAGGTGTCGGGCCAGTCCGGCCCCGCGGCCCGGGCGGGAAGGGCGGCCGCCAGGCAAGCGAGGAGCGGTGCGAGGAAACGGGCGAGGAAACGGGCTTGCGACATGGTGGGGCGTCTCTCAGGACCGGCCCGTGAGCGGGGCCGTCGCGCAGGACTGCCCGGTCGGGCCCTGGGCCGCAAGCGGGGGCTGGCGCGGCCCTGCGGCCCGGCTATGAAGGCGCGGGTGCCGCCGATTCGCCGCTCGCGCGCGGCGCGGCTGGTCTTCGTCCTGTCGCAGGGTTTCGCCAGACCGGGCGCGCGGCGCGCCTGTCATGGCCGGTTGAGGGGAGACGACGATGTCGGGTGGTCACGGGGCGGTCGACGCCTCCAACAAGAAGGTCGCGCTGCTGATCTCGGTCCTGGCGCTCTTCCTCGCCCTCGGCGAGACCCTGGCGAAGAGCGCGCAGACCGACGCGCTCGGCGCCAACGTCGAATCCGCCAACCAATGGGCCTATTTCCAGGCCCGTACGATCCGCGCCACGGTGCTGAAGACCGCGACCGAGCAGGCCGCCCTCGATCCCGGCGCCGCCCCGGACGCCGTGAAGAAGCAGACCGAGGAGTGGGCCAAGACCATGGCGCGCTGGGAATCCGATCCAGCCTCCGGCGACGGCCGCAAGGAACTCGCCGCCAAGGCCAAGGCGGCCGAGGCCAAGCGCGACCTCTCGCTCGCCCGCTACCACCATTACGAACTCGGCTCCGCCGCCTTCCAGATCGGCATCGTGCTGGCCTCCGCCCAGGTCATCACCGGCATCGCGGCGCTCGCCTTCGCGGGCGGGGCGCTGGGGATTGCGGGGATCGCCATGCTGGCGGTCGGGCTCTTCGCGCCGCACGCGATCCATCTGGTGTGAGCACCGGCTGCGACAGCCGCCGGTCCCCCGGACATCGTCCGGTTCGTCCGACATCTCTTGCGTCGTCCCGGCCCCGCGCGAGCGGAGTCCGGGATCGGGACGTCATGCTCACTGTTGCAGGCGATGAAGAACGAGGCGAGATGTTTTCGGCCCGATCCTGAATAGCCGGAGGTTCCGGATCCCAGGCTCCGCTTCGCGGCGCGCAAGTGACGGGATGGGTGGAAATACGCTGCTCACGATCCGATCGTCTCTTCTTGCGTCGTGGGGAGATGCGATGATGTCGATCCATCTCCGCAATTTATGGATGTATCGCAACGTGGACACTTCGCCCTCGCGATGTTGCGCTTTTGTGTCGCAGAAACCAACGCTTGCCAGCCCAGCGGGCCGCACGCCTAACTGAACCCGTCAGTTCAGTTAGGCCTTCATGAGCGACGCCGTCCGCCAAGCCGATCGTCCCGAGGCCGATCGCCCTTCCATCGGTCGTGCCGCCGACCGTCCGCTCGATCCTAGACGCCGTCGCCGCATCCTCGAAGCCGGGATGGGGCTGTTCTCAGGGCTGCCCTACGCGGCCGTGCACATGGATGCGGTCGCGGCGGAGGCCGGTGTCGCCAAGCCCACGCTGTACCGCTACTTCCCCACCAAGGAAGCCCTGTTCATCGCCGGCCTCGCCTGGACGCTCGCCGAGCTGCGCGACGCGATCGGGGCGATCCGGGCGGTCGACGCGCCCGCGCGCCTGCGCGCCGCCGTCGGGCTGGTGCTGGAGCGGGTCAGTGCCCTCTCGCCGGCACTGACCGCGATCGAGGGAAGCGGCGCCGAGTTCGGCGAGCGCAGCCGGCGGGTCCTGCGCGAGGGCTTCGACGGGTTGCGCGGGGCGCTGGCCGACCTGTTGCGCGCCGGCGTCGACGCGGGCGAGCTGCACGTGCCCGACATCGACCTCGCCGTGCTGATGATCCTCGGCGGCATCCGCATGGCGGTGCACGGCACCGGCCGGCGCCCGCCGGCCTCGGCCGCGGTCACCGATTTCTTCCTCAACGGCCTCGGCGCGCGACCGGCGCCCCGCACTGGAGCCAAGCGATGATCCGCCTCCTCCTCGTCCTCCTGGTCGCCGTCGCGGCCGGGGCGGGATGGCTCGTGCAGCGCCACGGCGGCGACACCCGCGCCGCCTGGAGCACGGCCCGGGGGGCGCTGCCGGCCGATCTCGCCCGGTACCTGCCGGAGCACCTGCCGGTCGCCTACGCGCCGCCGGCGCCGCCGCTGCCCGCGAACCCCGCCGCGTCCCGTCCCGTCGTGACCACGGTCGCGGCCGGCATCACCGACCTCGCGCTCACCCGCTCGGCGGTGGGCTGGGTCGAGCCGATGGCGAGCGTCGTGGTGCGCCCGCGCATCGACGGGGTCATCACCGAGCAGCTCGCCCGCGACGGCCAGGTGGTGAAGGCGGGCGACGTGCTCTACCGCCTCGACGACCGCGAGATCCGGGCCCAGCTCGCCCGCGACGAGGCGGCGCTCGCCCGCGACCAGGCGACCCAGGTCCGCACCCAGAACGACGTCCGCCGCGTCGGCGAACTCCTGTCCCGCTCTTCCGCCTCGCAGGCGCAGTTCGACGTCGCCACCGCCGAGGCCAAGGTGGCGGCGGCGAACGTCGCGGCATCCCAGGCCGCCATCGAGGCCGACAAGGTCCGGCTCGACTACACCACCGTGCGGGCGCCGATCGCCGGCCGCCTCGGCACGGTGCGGGTCACCACCGGCAACCTCGTCAAGGGCAACGAATCGGCCGGCACCGGCCTCGTGACGATCACGCAGATGCGGCCCCTGCGCGCCACCTTCTCGCTGCCTGAGCGCGACCTCGACGGATTGCGGGCGGCGCTGGCGCGCCCCGGCACCGCGCCGGTGCGGGTCTATCCGAGCGGCGGCGAGGCGGTGCTGGCGACCGGCCGGCTCTCCTTCGTCGATTCGAGCGTCGACCAGGCCTCGGGCACCGTCACCGCCTGGGCGCTCTTTCCGAACGAGGACGATCGCCTGTGGCCCGGCCAGTATGTCCGGATCGAGGTCGATCTCGGCTCGCGGCCCGGCACCGTGACGGTGCCGCAGGCCGCGGTGCAGCCGGGCCAGGAGGGCAGCTTCGTCTGGGTGGTGCGGCCCGACCGCACGGCGGAGCGCCGCATCGTCGAGGTGCTGGCCTCCCGCGACGGCCGCGCCGCCCTGGCGCAGGGGCTGAAGGCCGGCGAGCGGGTGGTAGTCGAAGGCCAGTTCCGGGTCCGGCCGGGCCAGCCCGTCAGCGAGCGCCCGCAGGACGCGACCGAGGCGCAAGTTTCCGGCGAGCAAGCCGCGGGCCGCACGCCCCCCACCCGGATCGAGTGACCGCATGAACCTCTCGGCCCCGTTCATCCGCCGGCCCGTCGCCACGATCCTGCTCTCGATCGCGCTGACGCTGTCGGGGCTGTTCGCCTACCGCTTCCTGCCGGTGGCGGCGCTGCCGACCGTGGATTTCCCGACCATCTCGGTCACCGCGCAGCTTCCCGGCGCCTCGCCCGAATCGATGGCGTCCTCCGTGGCGACGCCCCTGATCAAGGAGTTCTCCACGATCCCGTCGATCGCCACGATCTCGGCGACGAACTACCAGGGCTTCACCTCGATCACCGTCGAGTTCGAGCTGTCGCGCAACATCGACCAGGCCGCCGCCGACGTGCAGGCGGCGATCACCCGGACCCTGCGCCGGCTGCCGATCGAGCTCACCATCCCGCCGAGCTTCCGCAAGCTCAACCCCGCCGACGCGCCGGTGATCCTCCTCGCCCTGTCGAGCGAGACCACCCCCCTGCCGACGCTCGACGCCTTCGCCCAGACGGTGATCTCGCCCTCGCTCTCCACCATCACCGGCGTCGGGCAGGTGCTGGTCTTCGGCAGCCAGAAATTCGCCGTCCGGGTGCAGCTCGATCCCAACGTGCTCGCGGCCCGCGGCATCGGCGTCGACGAGGTGCAGGCCGCGATCCAGAACGCCAACACCTCGACCCCGGTCGGCGTGGTCGAGGGCAGGGGCCAGAACCTCACCATCCAGACCAACACCCAGCTGATGAACGCCGACGGGTTCCGCGACGTGATCGTGGCGGTGCGCAACGGCCGGCCGGTGCGCCTCGGCGAGGTCGCCCGGGTCATCGACTCGGTCGAGAACAACCGCATCGCCTCGTGGAAGGACGGCACCCGCGGACTGGTCCTCGCCGTCCAGCGCCAGCCCGACGCCAACACGGTCGACGTGGTCGACCGCGTCCGCGCCATGCTGCCGAAGTTCCAGGAGCAACTGGGGGGCAGCGGTACCATCGACGTCGTCAACGACCGCTCGGTCTCGATCCGCGAGGCGGTGCACGACGTGCAGTTCACCCTCGTGCTCACCATCGTCCTCGTCGTCGCGGTGATCTACCTCTTCCTCGGGCGGCTGGCCGCGACGCTGATCCCGTCGGTCGCGGTGCCGATCTCGATCATCGCCACCTTCGGGGCGATGTACCTGCTCGGCTACTCGATCGACAACATATCGCTCCTCGGCCTCACGCTCGCGGTCGGCCTCGTCGTCGACGACGCGATCGTCATGCTGGAAAACATCGTCCGGCACGTCGAGGAGGGGATGAAGCCGTTCGAGGCGGCGCTGAAGGGGGCGGGCGAGATCGGCTTCACCATCCTGTCGATCACCATCTCGCTCATCGCGGTATTCATCCCTGTCCTGCTGATGGGCGGCGTCGTCGGGCGCATCTTCAACGAGTTCGCCATCGTGGTGACGATCGCCATCGTCGCCTCGGCGGTGATCTCCATCACGCTGACCCCGATGCTCGCCGCCCGCCTGCCGGCGGACGCCGCCGGCCACGGCCAGAAGAAGAACCTGTTCGAGCGCGGCTTCGCGCGGATGCAGGCAGGTTACGAGCGCGGCGTCGATCTCTGCCTGCGTTGGCCCTTCGCGGTGCTGATGGTGTTCTTCGCGAGCGTCGCGCTCACCGCCTGGATGTTCGTGGCGATCCCGAAGGGCTTCTTCCCGGCGGAGGATATCGGCCAGCTCCAGATCGCGACGGAGGCCGGGCAGGACGTGTCCTTCGACGCGATGAGCGCCCTCCAGCACGAGGCCGAGGTGATCCTCGCCCGCCATCCGGCCGTGGCCCATGTGGTGAGCCGGGCGGGCTCGAACGGCTTCTCCGGCACGCTCAACCAGGGCTCGTTCTTCGTCGAGCTGAAGGACCGCGACCAGCGTCCCCCCTTGAGCCGCACCATCACGGAGCTGCGCCGGGACCTCGCCACGGTGCCGGGCCTGACCTCGTTCATCACGCCGGTGCAGAACCTGCGCCTCGGCGGGCGCCAGTCGAAGAGCCAGTACCAGTACGTGGTGCAGGGGCTGAACCGCCCCGAGCTCGAGCGCTGGTCCGAGCGGCTCACCGAGGCCCTGGCCAAGGACCGTGCCACCTTCGCGGGCGTCACCAGCGACCTCCAGAACGCCGCGCTCCAGGCCAGGGTCACGGTCGATACCGACAAGGCGCAGGCGCTCGGCATCACCTCCGACCAGATCCGCCAGACGCTCTATACCGGCTTCGGCACGCGCCAGGTCTCGACGATCTACGGCACCGCCGACAGCTACCAGGTCATCACCGAGTTCGATCCGCGCCTGAACTGGACCGCCGACCGGCTCGACGAGATCCGCCTGCGCTCGTCCGGCGGCAAGCTGGTGCCGCTCTCGGCGGTGGCGAGCGTCACCCGTGTGCCGGGCCCGCTCTCGATCAACCAGCTCGGCCTCCTGCCGGCGGTGACGATCTCGTTCGACCTCGCCCCCGGCGTGGCTCTGGGCCAGGCGGTGAACCGCATCGCCGAGATCAAGGAATCGCTCGGGGTGCCGGGCACCATCACCACGACCTTCGCCGGCACCGCCCAGGTGTTCCAGGACGCGCTGGCCAACCAGGGCCTGCTCCTGGCGGCGGCGGTCATCACCATCTACCTCGTCCTCGGTATCCTCTACGAGAGCTTCATCCACCCGCTCACCATCCTCACCGGCCTGCCGGCGGCGGCGATCGGGGCGTTGGGTGCCCTCCAGCTCTACGGGATGGACCTGTCGGTCATCGCGATCATCGGCGTCCTGATGCTGATCGGCATCGTGAAGAAGAACGCCATCATGATGATCGACGTCGCCCTGGTGCTGCAGCGCGAGCAGAACTGGTCGCCCGCGGCGGCGATCCGCGAAGCCTGCGCCCTGCGGTTCCGCCCGATCATGATGACGACGGCGGCGGCCGTGATGGGCACCCTACCGATCGCCATCGGGCATGGCGCGAGCGCCGAGCTGCGCCAGCCTCTCGGCGTCGCGGTGGTGGGCGGGCTCCTGGTCTCGCAGCTCCTCACCCTGTTCATCACCCCCGTGCTCTACCTCTACATGGACCGCCTCGGCACCGGCGTGACCCGCCTCGTCCTGTCGCTGCGTCGCGGCCGCCTGCCGGCGAGCCGTCCGGACGGGGAGGCGGGCCGGCACATGCCGGCGGAGTGAGGGGAGGGGGCGCCGGTCCGGCGGATTTCCGTCTTCCCCGCTCCGAAGTCTGCGGGCCGGTCCGGGGATTTTCCGAGGCGAGAATGGCGCGGGTCTTTCCCCACACCCCGCGAGAGGTCGGTCTTGCCCGACTGCGTCCGTTGCTTGCAGATCCCGGGCAGGCCCGGGATCTGTCGGGGAGAGGAGGAACCCGCGCCTCTTGTCCTGGAGAGCCCTGCCACTGACGGGAGGTGAAACCCCTCACCGCTCGGCGCGCAGCATCCGCGCCAGCGCGTCCGACAGCCCGACGCTCTCGGTCGGCGGCAGCGTCGGGCGCGCCCCGGCGAGCCCCGCGGCGGCCATGACCGCCCGCGCTCCGGCCTCGACCGAGCAGATCACCGGCACATCGACCTGAGGCTGCACGCGCTCGGCCAGGCCCGCGAGCGCAGCGCCGCCGAGCACCACCACGTCGGCGCCGTCGATCTCGGCGCAGTCGCGGCAGGCGGCGGCCAGGCGGCCCAGAGCGGCGTCGGGGTCGCGGGCGATCTCGCCGCCGGTCGGCGCCACGGTGCGGATGCCGGCGAGGCGCTCGGTGAGGCCGAGCATCGCCACGAACTCGGTCAGCATCGGCTTCCACAGCACGCCGCCGGTGACGATGCCGATCCGGCGTCCCCTTGTGCAGGCGAGATGCAGCGCCCCCTCCGCCATGCCGACCACCGGCACGGGCGAGACCTCCTTGAGGGCAAGCAGGCCCGGATCGCCGAAGCAGGCGAGGTAGACCGCGTCGCATCCCGAGACGTTCGCTGCCAGCGCGTCCAGGGCGGCGTGGCCGGCGATCGCCGCGGCGGCACGGCTCGCGATGTAGCGGGCGCCGAACCGGCCGGTGGCCGGCACGATCTCGGCCGGGATCAGGCGCCGGACATGCGCCGCCGCCTGTTCGGTGACGGCTTGCGTGGTGTTGGGGTTGATGAGCAGGATGCGCATGCGGTCGGTCTCCCGGCGCATCCCGCCTATCACGCCGCTACTTCTCGACGAAGGCCTTCTCGATCACGTAGTGGCCGGCCTCGCCGTGGTTGCCCTCGATATAGCCGGCGCCCGCGAGCAGGTCGCGGGTGTCGCGGATCATGTCGGGGCTGCCGCACAGCATGAAGCGGTCGGCCTCCTTCGTCATCATCGGCAGGCCGATATCGGCGAAGAGCTTGCCCGACGTCATCAGGTCGGTGATGCGGCCGCGGTTGCGGAACGGCTCGCGGGTCACGGTCGGGTAGTAGATCAGCTGGTCGCGGACCATGTCGCCGATCAGCTCGTGGTTCGGCAGCGTCTCGGTGATCGTCTCGCCGTAGGCCAGCTCCTGGACCTGGCGGCAGCCATGGACCAGGATCACCTTCTCGAAGCGCTCGTAGGTCTCCGGATCCTTGATGATCGCCAGGAACGGCGCGAGGCCGGTGCCGGTGCCGAGCAGGTAGAGGTGCCGGCCGGGCAGCAGGTTGTCGAGCACCAGGGTACCGGTGGCCTTGCGGCTGACCACGATCGGGTCGCCGACCTTCAGGTGCTGCAGCTTCGAGGTGAGCGGGCCGTTGGCCACCTTGATGGAGAAGAACTCCAGCTCGTCCTCGTAATTGGCGCTGACCACGCTGTAGGCGCGCAGGAGCGGCTTCGCTCCCTCGCCCTTGAGGCCGATCATGGTGAACTCGCCGTTGCGGAAGCGGAACGACGGGTCGCGGGTGGTGCGGAAGCTGAAGAGCGAATCCGTCCAGTGATGGACGGACAGGACGCGCTCCTCGTTGAAGTTGCTCATCGTGCCAGGAATCCTGAAGGCGTTCGACGGGTCGACGGTTCTCGATTTGGGAGAGGTCATCTCGCAGGTGCGGCATCGCCGTCAAGGCGTCGCCGCACAAGCGGGGTCTGCGTGGCGGTCAAGCCGCAGGGACAACCGGCTGTTCTTCGGAATGCTTCCAGTGTGCTCGCGCCCCGGGCAGGCTCACGCCATCCCGGTGACGTCCGCCACGAGGTGCAGGGTGGCGCGCAGGCCCGTCATCAGCCCGGCCTCGTCGACGGTGAAGCGCGGCGAGTGGTTGGGCGCCGCATTCGCCGGATCGGTCCCCGGCGGGGTGATGCCGACGAGGTAGTAGAAGCCCGGCACCTCGCGGGAGAAGTAGGAGAAATCCTCGCTCGCCATCACCGGGTCGACCCGCACCGCCCGGTCGCCGACGAGCCGCGCCAGGGTCTGGGCCGAGCGGGCCGTCAGGCCGGCATCGTTCCGCACGGAGGGGTAGCCGTGTTTACCCCAGGTGACCTCGGCCTTGCCGTTCATGCCGGCCGCGATCGACTCGGCGATCTCGCCGACCCGGCGCCGGATGCGCTGACGCTGCGCCTCGTCGAAGGTGCGCAGGGTGCCCTCCATCTCGGCCTGCTGCGGGATGATGTTGTTGCGCACCCCGCCCCGGAACACGCCGACGGTGAGCACCGCGGGGCTGCGCACGATGTCGGTCTCGCGGCTCACCACGGTCTGGAGCGCGGTGACGATCGCCGCGCCGATGACGATCGGGTCGACGCCGTTCCACGGCATCGCGCCGTGGGTCTGGCGCCCGGTGACCCGCAGGGTGAAGCGGTCGCTCGCCGCCAGCGTCGGGCCCGGCCGGTAGCCGATCGAGCCGACCGGCAGGGCGCTCATGACGTGGAGGGCAAGGACCATGTCGGGCTTCGGGTCGCGCAGGGCGCCTTCCTCCACCATCAGCTGCGCCCCCGAGACCCCGTCCCGGGGTACCCCCTCCTCGGCGGGCTGGAACAGGAGCTTGACGGTGCCGGGCAGGCGGGCCCGATGGGCGGCGAGGACCTGGGCGGCCGCCATCAGGATGGCGACGTGGCAATCGTGCCCGCAGGCATGCATCACCCCGACCTGCTGGCCGCCCCACTCGGTCCGGACCTTCGAGGCGAAGGGCAGGTCGACCTCCTCGGTGACCGGCAGCGCGTCCATGTCGGCCCGGAGCGCGACGACCGGGCCGGGGCCGCCCCCGCCCTTCAGCAATGCGACGATCCCCGTATGGGCGACGCCCTCCCGCACCTCGTAGCCGAGGCCGCGCAGGTGCCGGGCCACCAGGGCGGCGGTACGGTGCTCCTGGTTGCCGAGCTCCGGATTGGCGTGGATGTCGCGCCGCCAGGCGATCATCGCCGCCTCGACCTCCCGCGCCGCGGCGTCGAGGACGTCGTGGACGGGCCGGGCCGGCGCCGGCACGGGCGCGTCCCCGATCTCCGCCGCTGCGTTCCGCGGCAGGAAGGCGAGGCCCGCGCAGGCGCAGGCGCCCTTCAAGAAGGTCCGCCGCGCGGGCCCGACCGCTCCGGCCGGGACATCCTCCGCCCGAAAACCCCTCGCCGCCCGCAATCCGATCCGAAGCATAGGACTTCTCCGCGAATCCCGCCCGCTCGCCGCGGCGCCGCCTCTGACGCAACGATAGCGCCGCTCGCCGGGTGCAGCCAAGTCCCGGCCAGTTGCGGGCCGGGTGCTGGCCTTGGGGGAACGCCGGCCGCCGAGGACGGCCTGTACCGCGCCCGGCCTGCCTCCATGACGGGCCGCCATGCTCCTCCCCTCCTTGCGACGAGGCCCGCATGATCGAAGCGGCCATGATCCGGGACGAGCCGAACAATCAAGTCGCACTGGGATCCGGAGATCGATCCGGGCTGGTCGCTCTTCGCCGACATGCTGGATTGCGCCGCGAAGGCCGTGAAGACGGAGGCGCCGCACCTCCCGACGGTGCTGGGCGGCATCTCGCCGATCGACCCGGCCTTCATCCGGATGCTCGACGGGAAGGGCCCCCTCGACCACGTCGACGTGGTGGCGGTGCACGGCGTCCCCCTCGACTGGACTCTCTGGCAGATCAACGAGTGGCCGGCGAAGCTCCCTGAGATCCGGGCGGTGACCTCGAGGCCGGTCTGGGTCACCGAGGTCGGCGTCTCGACCTGTGGGGCCGAGGAGGTGCAGGTCTTCGGGCTCGACCGCACCGCCGAATTGCTGGTCGGCCGGGCGCCGCGGATCCACTGGTACAGCCTCCACGACCTGCCGCAGGCCTTGCGCGCCACCACCCGGCACCGGGAGGCGGAGGGCTCCTCCTGTTACCGCCCCCTTTCTACATGGGGCTCCTGCACGATGACGGGACGCCGAAGCCGGCGCTCGAGCATGTCGCCCGCCACACGCCGGCGCTTGGCCTGTGCCAGTGGTTCCACTACCAGGATCACCGCCTCGGCGAGGCGGTGGCCTGGATGCGGCGGCTCGGGGTGACCTATTTGCGCACCGGCCTGTCCTGGGCCGATTCGTTCCGGCCCGATGCCCTCGACTGGTTCGACCGGCAGATGGAGGCCCTGGCGGAGTTCGACGTGACCGTGACCTTCTGCTTTACCCCCGAGCACCGCGGCATCGCCCCCCACCACACCAGCCCGCCGCTGGTGAAGGAGGAATTCGCCGAGTTCTGCGCCGCGATGGTCCGTCGTTATGCCGGGATGATGCGGCCCGGGCCGGCCCTCGGGCCGCAGCCGGCGATCTGACCGCGATGGTGGCGATCGCCCCGACCTCGCCGGCCGCCGAGCGGTTCCTGGCGGCCCTCGCGGACCCGGCCTGCGGGCCGGTCGCGGCCGAACACGTCGCGCTCGTGGTCGCCCATCCGGACGACGAGAGCATCGGCTGCGGCGCGCAGCTGCCGCGCCTTTCCGGCCTCACGGTGATTCACGTCACCGACGGCGCGCCCCGCGACGGACGGGACGCGGCGCGCCGCGGCTTCGCCGACCCCGCGTCCTACGCGACCGTCCGCGCCCGGGAGCTCGATGCCGCCCTGACCCTGGCACGCGTCGCGCCGGAGCGGCGCATCGCGCTGGGATATCCCGACCAGGGCGTGGCCGAGGGCATCGCGCCGCTCGCGAGGCAGCTGGCAGGCCTCTTCGCCGCGCGCGGCATCACGGTGGCGCTGACCCACGCCTATGAGGGCGGCCACCCGGACCACGACGCCGTGGCGCTCGGCCTGCGCGGCGCCCGCCGGCTGCTCGGGCCGGACCGCCTCGCGGTGATCGAGATGCCGTTCTACCATGCCGGGCCGGACGGGTTCGATGCCGGCAGCTTCCTGCCCGCCGATCCGCCGCGGCGGGCGATCGCGCTCCACCTCGATCCCGAGGATTGCGCCTTCAAGGCGGAACTCTTCGCTGCCCATGCGAGCCAGGCCGCGACCCTGAACCAGGTCCCGATCGCCCTCGAGCGCTTCCGCGAGGCGCCGGACGACGGTTTCGGGACCCTGCCGAATGGCGGGCGGCTGCTCTACGAATCCTGGACAGCCGGCATGACCGGCGAGCGCTTCCGGGCGCTGGCCGAGGCGGCGGGCCGGGAGATCGGCTGACGGATCAGTGCGCGCTGCCCGCCGGCATCGCGCGGTAGAACGCCACCACGTCGCGATAATCCTGGTCGACCGGCGTGACCGGCACGGCGAGGCGCAAGGACAAGCCCAGAAGGCCGGCGAGAAGGGCGAGGGCGAGGCAGGCGCGCAGCGACATGAGCGGGCGGTGCCAGAAATGCCGGCCCGCGTAAAGCGGCCTTCCCGGAAACGGGTACGGCCGGGCCGATCCACGGCCTTGAGCGGAGCGAGGGGGCGGAGCTCAACTCAAGGTCGCGGCCGGCCCGGCCGCATGTCCAGCAACCTACCGGATGAGTGATGAATGTCAATATTCGTCACTCGCCAGCGACGCCCGACCGGTGCCCGGTGTGCGCCAGCGCACAAAGTCGTTTCGCCGCCGTATCTGCCCGACATCTTGTTCTCGAATTGCCGCCGCCCTCGCAGAGCTCGATCGAAGAGGTGGTCGTGAGTGGAAACACCGCGATCGTCGCGGTGACGCTGCGGCGGGGACGATCCGGCATCGCACCGGCCGTCACGTCACGTGGCAGGCTTTCGCGAGGTCGGTCTACCGGCAGGTGCGGCGCAAGGACGTGACAACGGAACGGCCCTGCCGCGGCGACGCGGCAGGGCCTTTGTTCGATGTGCGGAGTTCCGGACGAACGTGAGTTCTTCGCCCCGTCAGGCTGCCTGGATCTCGCGCAGGAAGCCGTCGACCTCCTGCTTGACGGTGAGCGACTGCGTGGCGAGCTCGGCCGCGGCCACCAGCACCTGAGAGGCGGCGCTGCCCGTCTCGCCGGCGGAGCCGAGGACGCCGGCCATCGCGGCGGTCACGTCCTGGGTGCTCTGGGCGGCCTGCGAGGCGTTGCGCGAGATCTCGGCCGTGGCGGCGGTCTGCTCCGTCACCGTCGCGGCGATCAGGCCGCTGATCTCGTTGATCGTCGCGATGGTCTGGCCGATCTGCCCGATGGCACCGGCCGCCCGGCCGGTGGCCGCCTGGATCGCGTTGATCTGCCCTCCGATCTCCACGGTCGCCCGGGAGGTCTGGGCGGCCAGCTCCTTGACCTCGGCGGCGACCACCGCGAAGCCGCGGCCTGCGGCACCCGCCCGCGCCGCCTCGATCGTGGCGTTGAGGGCGAGCAGGTTGGTCTGGTCGGCGATGGCGGTGATCGTCGCGACGGCGGCGCCGATCTGGGTGGCGGCGGCGCTCAGGCTCGTCATGGCGGCGTCGGTCGCCGCGGCCTCGCGGGTGGCGTTGCCCGCGACCTCGTTCGAGCGCAGCACCTGCCGCTCGATCTCCTGGAGCGAGCCGACCATCTCCTCGGCCGCCGCCGCGACCATCTGGACGTTGGCCGAGGTCTGCTCGGCGGTGGTGCTGGAGGCCTGCGCCTGGGCGCTGGTGGTGTCGGCGACGCCCGTCATGGTGCGGGCCGTGGCGTCGAGCTCGGTCGCCGCCGAGGTGACGATCTCGAGCGAGCCCGCCACCCGCTGCTGGAAGCCCCGCACGAGCTGGTCGACCCGGTCGGCGCGGCGCTGGCGGGCGGATTGCTCGTCGCGCTGCTGCGCTTCCAGGGCCGTGCGGGCGATGGCGTTCTGGCGGAAGACCTCGACCGCCTGGGCCATCTCGCCCATCTCGTCGCGGGACTCGCGGGAGGGCACGGTCAGGTCGGTCTCTCCTTGAGCCAGCCGCTTCATCGCCGCGGTCATCCCGCCGATCGGCCCGACGATGCTGCGGGCGATCAGGACCGCGAGGCCGGCGCCGACGGACAGGGCGAGGGCGACCAGGACGAGCTGAATGGTCCGCGCCCGGGCCGTCATCGCCGCCGTGTCGGCGGCGATCTCGCGAACGGCGCCCTCCACCTTCGCCCGCACGGCCTTCGTCGTCTGGTCGATGGCCGTCACGCCCGTCTTGATGCCGGTGTCGTAGACACTCCGGCCCTCGCCCGCGGCGGCGTTGTAGGCCTGGAAGGCGGCGACGTAGGATCCGAGCGCCTGCTCGGTCGCGCGGATCGCCGGCGCGAAGGTCCCGGCGGTATCGGTCCCGCGCAGGGCCTTGAGGGCCGCTTCCGCCTTGCCGGCATTGCTCGCGAAGGTCGCCGGGCCGTTCGGGTCCTGGGTCGCCAGGAAGCGCCAGTTGGCGACCCGCACCAGCAGCACGGCGCTCTCGGCCGCGGCGGCCTGGAGGATCTGCGCCTCGCCGGCGCGGGCCCGCATCTCGGCCAGCATCGCGCTGGTCGCGCGGGTCAGCTCGTCGCCGCCCTTGAACAGCTTGTCCTTGGTCTCCGCCATGCTGCGCCCGGCCGCTTCCAGCCGCTGCAGGTCGGGCTTCAGGTCACGGGCCCGGTCGCGGATCGCGCCATAGAGCCGGCGGCGCTCCTCGGAGATCGCCCGGCTGGCCATCAGATCGCCCGCGGCCTCGATCGTCTGGCGCTCCCCGTCGATCCCCGCGATCAGCTCGGGCCGCGGCGAGAGCCGGTACTGCTCGGCCAGGCCCGACAGGGTGCTCGTCGAGACGGTCACGCCGAGCGCCGAGCGCGACAGGTCGTCGAGCAGCGCCCGCCGCTCGTATTGCTCGGTGAGGCCGGCCTGCTGGTAGATCGAGAGACCGCCCAAGCCGGCCGCGATGATCATCAACGACGCGAAACCGACATAGAGGCGGGATCGAACGGTCAGCCTGTGCAACATGTCATGAACCGAATGGGACGATACTCATCGTCCATGGTCTAATATTGTTGATGGCCGGTTAAGATTTCGCTCTGCGGCGGCGAACGATCCTATCGCGCACCAACGCTGCATGATCACCTCGATCCTCCTGGCGCCTCGATCCTCCTGGCACCTCGATCCTCCTGGCGCCTCGATCGTCCTCGAGGCGCGACGGCTCCGGACGGAGCGCGCAGGACGGCAGCCCGCTCGGCGCTGTCCCTACCCCGGCACCATGCCCTCCGGCAGCCCGATGGCGTGATCCGCGATCGCGCCGGCGCGGGTGATCCACACCTCGTCCCGGTGCTGCGCGAGATGCGCCAATGCCTGGCGCAGCGGCCGCAGCCGGTGCGGCTGGCCGACGAGGTAGGGGTGGAGCGCGATGCCCATCACCAGCGGCGCGGCGGAGGCGGCAGCGCGCATTTCCTCGAAGGTGTCGACGATCATCTCGGCGAACTGGGTGCCCGAATCCTTGCGCCCGACGATGGAGGGGATGTCGTTCAGCTCCTGCGGGTAGGGCACCGAGAGGATGCGTTTGCCGCCGCGGGCGGAGAACCAGGTCGGCTGGTCGTCGTGGCACCAGTCGAGGAGGTAGCGGTAGCCGGCTTCCGCCAGCAGGTCCGGGGTCGTGCGGCTCTGCGAGATCCAGGGGCCGAGCCAGCCCGCCGGCGGCTTGCCCTCCTCCCGGGCCAGGATGGCGGTAGCCTCGGCGATCAGCGCCCGCTCCTCGTCCTCCGGCAGGGTGCCCTGGCGCTCGGCATTGCTGCGGCCGTGCCCCACCACCTCGTCGCCGCGGGCCCGGAAGACGTCCATCAGGCCGGGGCACTCGCCGTAGATGCGGCTGTTGACCAGCACCGAGGCCGGCAGGGACAGCTCGTCGAACAGCTCGGCGAGGCGGAACACCCCGACGCGGTTGCCCCAGTCGCGCCACGCGTAGTTCAGCACGTCCGGTTGCGGCCCGCCCGGCGCCAGCTCGGCCCCGAGGCCGCCGCCGAACTCGAAGCACTCGACGTTGAGGGCGACGTAGACCGCGAGCCGCCTGGCCCCGGGCCATGCGTAAGGCGGGCGCTGCGGCAGGGGGCTGTAGGCGTAGCGGCCGTGCGGCTGTCCCTGCGGGCGGGCCTCGTCGCTCATCCGTGTCTCCGTATTCTGTTTCAAGGTTGCTTGACCGGCGGCGCCCCCGCCGGGGCGGCAGGCAGGAGGATGCCCGGGGCGACATTGCCCTCCGGGCCGTACTCGCCCGCCACCGCCCGGCAGGCGGCGTCCCGGTTCTGCATCATCTGGTTCGACATCAGGGCGAAGATCGTCTGCACCTTGGCCCCGAAGGGACCGCGGGGCGGCCGGACATCCTCGATCGACACCTGGTAGCGCGCGAGCAGGGCCTCGAACGGCGCGGTGCCGATGCGGTAGCCGCAGACATTGGCCGCCGCGAACACGTAGGCCGCCGTCTCCAGCGCCCGGGGCGGCGGGGCGTTGCGGATGCCCTGCGCACCGGCCGGGCGCGTGAGCACGCCGCCGGCGAGCGCCGCCAGGAGAGAGCCGGCGAGGGCGGGGAGCAGGGTCGGGCGCATGGCGGAAATCCTCCGGAGCGTGCCGCACGGTCTCGGGCCGGGCTTCGGCACAGCTCCGAACCTAAGCAGACTTGCGCGGGCAAGCCAACGCTTCGTCCGCGTAGGTTGTTGTTATGTCGCAGATTTTTGTCGCGAGACCGGCCACCGCTCCGGTGGGGCGTCGTCTGCGAGACTGCTTGATCCGCGAGGATGAATCGTAGCGAAACGTTCCCGCCCATCTGCGACCTCATCCTGAGGTATCGGTCGATCGTGATCGGCAGACCTCGGAGGAGATCTCCAGACGTCTCCGCGGTCCCTGGAAGCCTCCTTCGAGGCTCCGCGATCTCCGATCGCCCGCGATCACCGATCGCCAGCACTTGATGATGAGAATGCAGGGAGGAGACGCGTACGACATCGGCCGAACCGGCTGTGACGGAATGGACAGCGGTTCGTCGACGATGCTGTCTCCGTCGCCGCGCCGGTGCCGGGATCGGCGCGGAGGCTCGGTCCACGGGCGGCGGCGTCGCCGGCGATCGCGGAGGGCGAGCGTCCGGTCGGCGAGTGTCCGGTCAGCCGGCCATGCTCCGGGAGGCGTCGCGGAGCAGGCGGGCGGCGGCGTCGACCTTCCGGGTCGAGGCGGCGATCGCCCCGATGGTCCGGCTGATCTCGCCGACGGCCCCCGTCATGGGCCTGCATGCTGGCCGACATCTCCTGGGCCACGACGGCCTGATGCTCGCCCCGGCGCAGGGCCGCCCAGAACGCGCGGTAGGCGTCGCCGTCGCGCTCGGCGGGATCGACGAACATCGAGTGATGCCGCCCCCGGATCTTCTCCAGGCGGTAGCCCAGGGTGGCCAGGACGTGGGCGTTGGCGGTGATGACGGTGCCGTCCAGGTCGAAGTCCATCAGGGCCTGCGAGGCGTCCAGCGCGTTCAGCTTGGCCTTGAGGTGGGTGTGCCCCAGCAGCATCGTCGCCGCGATCCGCGAAATGGGGCAGTCACACCCCCGCCCTGACTTCGGGAAGACAGGTCTGGCCGCCCCTGCCTCGGACGGACGAGCCTTGCTCCTCACGCCGCAGCATGAATCAGGCAGACTGCCAGGGCCTCAACGGAAACCGCGAGAAACAGGCGTATGCCAAGATTCTTGACCCCGGTTTCCTGTCATTTCCGCATGTGGAAAGCGAATTCGGGCGGAGCTGAACGATTTGCTGTCATTGTATGGCAGATGACGGCTTTTGCTGAGGACGGAAGGCCGGCATACGTCCCCCTTACGCCAGTCTTCGATTCATTCAAGCTTTCATTAAGCGCTTGGATGGCACGAAATCATCCACCGTGACGGCCGGACGCGCCGCGTCGGACGAAGTGCCGGAGGACGAATGCCGACGCGTGCCCTGATGCAACCGCCCGCGACGCCTCATCCGGCCGTCGCCCCGCACGCCTTCTCCTCCCGCAACTTCCTCAAGCTCATCGAGGATACCGGCAAGGTCGGCTTCTGGTCCTCCGACCTCCGCTCCGAGCGGCTGACCGCCTCGCCCGGCCTCTACCGCATCCTGGGGATCGATCCGGCCACCGAGATGACCTTCGGCTTCGGGCTCGACATGATCCATCCGGACGACCAAGCCGCGCACCGCGACCAGATCGCGGTCCTCCGCTCCGGCCAGGCGATCAGCCGCGAGTTCCGCATCGTCCGGCCGGACCGGACCCAGCGCTGGATCCTCCACCATGCCGAGGCGATCCTCGGCCCGGACGGGGTCCCGTGCCAGGGCATGGGCGTGGTGTTCGACGTGACGGCGCAGCACGACGCGATGCGCGCCCTGCTGCAGCGCCACGACCGGCTGACCGCCCTGATCGCCGCGACGGCATCGGTGTTCTGGGTCAACAAGGCCAATGGCGAGCCGAGCGAGATGCCGCAATGGATGGCGCTGACCGGCCAGTCCCACGCCGAGATGCAGGGCCTGGGCTGGCTCGACGCCGTTCATCCCGAGGACCGGCCTCGGACGCTTGCGGCCTGGACGACGGCGATCGAGCACACGGCGCCCTACAACACGGATTACCGCGTCCTGTGCGCGGACGGGATCTATCGCTGGTTCAACGCCCGCGGCGCCCCGGTCCTCAACCGCGACGGCTCGGTGCGGGAATGGGTCGGGGTCTGCCTGAACGTCCCGGGCCGGACCCGCTACGGCGCGCCCCCGCCCGAGACGCCCGCCGCGGTGCCGAGCGCCGCGCCGGCCGCCGACGCCCTCGTCACGCCCGCCCAGATCCGCGCCGCCCGCGGCATGGCGGGCCTGTCGAAGGAAGACCTGGCCAAGCTGGCGGAGGTCTCGATCTCGACCGTCAACCGGCTGGAGGATTCCGGCTCCGCCGTCCGGCCGCGCCCCGACACCGTTCTGGCGGTGCGGCGCGCCCTGGAGAAGGCCGGGATCGTGTTCACCTTCGAGCCCGGCGTGAAGCCCGGCATCCGCGAGGCGTGACGCCGGGCCGCTCCGTCGCAAGGACGCCCTAGAACTTGTAGGTGATGCCGCCTCCCACGATCCAGGGATCGATGTCGACGCGGCCCCGGATCACGCCGGCGTTCAGCTTGACCTTCGTGTCGAGGACGATCTTCTTCACGTCGACGTTGATGCCCCAATGCTCGTCGAGCATGTAGTCGAAGCCCGCTTGCAGGGCGGGGGCGACGCTGTTCGTCAGGCGGAAGGCGGTGAAGCCGCCCCGCTCCTGCTCGCCGAAGAAGACCGAGTAGTTCACGCCTGCGCCGAGATACGGCTTCAACGGCCCGAGGCCGTCGAAGTGATACTGGAGGGTGAGGGTGGGCGGCAGGATCCACGTGGTGCCGATGCGGGTGCCCGCCAGGGCGCCGGCGCCGTGGATGCCGTGACGGGTCACGCCCAGGATCAGCTCGGCCGCGATGGCCTTCGTGAAGAAGTAGGTGATGTTGAGCTCGGGGATGACCGAGTCGGTGATGCCGACCTTCGCGCCCGCCAGCGGCACGCCCGCGGCCGAGAGGCGCGCGTCCGGATCGGGCAGGACGCCGAGGACGCGCAGGCGCACCAGCCACGGCGACCACGTCACCGGCACGAAATCCGGGGACGGGGCGGCTCTCGGCAGATCGGCGGCGTGGGCGCCGTTCGCACCGAGGACGAGCGCGGCGGCGAGGAGGAGGGTCCGCTTGAGTTTGGTCCTCTTGGACATGAGACGTCGTCTGATCCGGAGATAGGGAAAAGGGCACCGGCGAGGCCGGCGCGCCCACCTTCACGGTCCCGCCCACCCCGACCTTGATCGGGATCAAACTGCCGAGCTTGGTCCCGATGGGCCCGGCCCCGGCGGAAGAGTCCCGTCCTCGCGCCTTGCCGCAGGACACGGATGGGCGGCCGGCGCGCGGGCATGACGTGGCCTTCCTTGGAGGACGCCCCGACCTTGCGGTGGACCGCGATTCTCCTGCCGGTCGCCGCCTCGTGGTGCTTGGCCAGGGGTGACCCGGGCCGCACCCCGGGCTCGCCCTGCCTGATGAGCGTGCTGATCCTGCTCGCCTGTTCGGGCGTCGTCAGGCTCGCCCGGCCGCGGCGCTGAAAGCCCCCTGAGGCCCGCGGGCCGCAGCGCCGCCCGGTCGGCCCCGTCTGTTCCCGCCCGCTCCCCTCCGCTACAACGCGCCGGTGAACTGGGACGCGTTCGACTTCAAGCTGCTCATCGTGTTCGACGCGATCATGCGCGAGCGCCACGTGACGCGCGCCGGAGAGCGGCTGGGCCTGAGCCAGTCGGCGGTGAGCCACGCCCTGCAGCGCCTGCGCCGCGCCCTCGGCGACGAATTGTTCGTGCGTCGGCCGGAGGGCATGAGCCCGACACCCCGCGCCCTCGACCTGGCCGGGCCCGTGCGGCAAGCGCTGGCCGCGATCGAGGGCGCGCTGCACCAGGACCGGTTCGATCCGGCCTCGTCCACCGCGAGCTTCCGCCTGGTGCTCAACAACACCGCTGCCGTGGTCCTGGCCGCGCCGGTCGCCGAGTGGATCGGAAGCCGGGCGCCGGCCTTGCTCCTCCACATGAGCCCGAGCGGGACCGTGCGGGTCGACGACCTCCTGGACCGCGGGGATGTCGACCTCGCGATCGTCGGCGCCGGCCGGGTCGAGGGCGAGCGCTTCGGCACCAGGACGCTGATCCGGGACGGGTTCGCGGTCGTCGGCCGGCGCGGGCATCCGGCGCTCGACGAGCCGCTCACCTACGAGCGTCTCGCGGCTTTGTCGCACCTCGTCGTTTCCTCGACCGGCGACGATGTCGGCTTCCTCGACGCGATCCTGTCCCGGCGGGGCCTGGCCCCGCGCCGCGTCGCCATGGCAGCCCCGTTCCTGTCGGCGGCGCCGATCCTCGCCCGGTCCGACCTGGTGGCGGTGATGGCCGAGCGGATCGCCCGTACCCTCGCGACGGTGCATCCGGTCGCCTGCGCGGCCCTGCCGGCGGATCCGGACCTGCCGGTCACCCACTCGGTCCTGGTCTGGGCCCGGCGCGTCGAGCGCCACCCGGGCCATGCCTGGCTGCGCCGGCAGATCGCCGACTGTGCCCGCAGCCTCGCGGCTGGCCCGGAAGGCACGACAAGCAACGATGAGCGGCCAGATATTTGTGACGCAATCGATCGTCGGTAAGAAAAAATTATCGGCCCACTCGCATCAGTTGTGAACCGGAAAAGGTGCAACTGAGCTATGGACCAGACGGCCGTCACCGCCGCACAAGCCCGGCGCTTCGCCACCTTCGGCCTCACGGAGGACGACCTGACCCGCCTGCGCGGCCTCGCCGGCTTCGCGCGCGAGCGGCTGCCGGGTCTCCTCGCCGAGTGGAACGCCCGTTTCGGGGACTGGCCGGAGATCCAGGACGCCCTGCGCGACCCGCAGGTGCGCGCGGCCCGGGTGGCCCACTGGGTGCGGGTGGTGAGCGGCGATTTCGGCCCGGACTTCACGGCCTCGGCCGAGCGGCTGGCCTCGGTCTTCTACGCGCGGCGGGTGCCGGCCTACGCGGTCGCGATCTGCCACGCCACGGTGACGGCGGGGCTCGCCGAGGCGTTGGGCCTCGCCGGCCCGCACCGCCTGGTCGGGGGGAAGATCGGGGCGGCCAAGTCCCGGGCGGCGCTTCAGGGCGCCCTCACCCGGGCGGCCTGGCTCGACCTCGAAGTGCTGCTCGAGACCTACGCGGCCGCCGAGCAGGCGAGCCGCCGCAGCACCACCGCGGCCCTGGCCCAGGCCTTCGAGGAGCGGGTCGGGGCGGCGATCGGCGCGGTCGCCGACCAGGCCCGCTCCCTCGACGGCACCGTCGGCGCCCTGTCGCGCAACGCCGCCCGCTCGACCGAGGCGGCGACCGCCGTGGCGGCGGCGGTGATCGAGGCCTCGGCCGGGACCGAGCAGGTGGCCCGCTCCGCCGAGCAGCTGCGCGCGGCGATCGCCGAGATCGCCGGCGAAGTCGGCCGCTCCCACGCGGTGGCGCAGGACGCGGTGGAGCAGTCCGACGCGGTGGCGGCACGGGTCGCCTCGCTCGCCGGGGCGGTGACGCAGGTCGGCGAGGTGGTGACGCTGATCACCGGCATCGCCAGCCAGACCAACCTGCTGGCCCTCAACGCCACGATCGAGGCGTCCCGCGCCGGAGCGGCCGGCCGCGGCTTCGCGGTGGTCGCCGCGGAGGTGAAGGCCCTGGCGCAGCAGACCGCCCGGGCCACCGGGACGATCGTCGGGCAGATCGACGCCATGCGGGCGGCAGCGGGAGGCTCGGTCGAGGCCATCGCGCGCATCCGCGAGACGATCGGGCGCGTGAGCGAGAGCAGCGCGATGATCTCCGCCGCGGTCGAGGAGCAGAGCGCCGCCACCGCCGAGATCGCCCGCAGCACCCGCGACGTCAGCGCCGGCACCGACGAGGTCGCCCGCCTGATCGACCGCGTGCGCGAGGATGCCGGCGGCACCGCCGAGGCCGCCGCCCGCGTCACCGGCTCCACCCAGGATCTCGGGCGGCAGGCAGAGGCGATGAGCGCGGCGGTGGGAGCTTTCTTGAGCGAGGTCAGGGCGGCGTGACGCCGCCGATCCCCGCCCGCTTGAGAGTCCCGGCGAGAAGCTCGACCTGAGCGGCAATGCGCCCGAACGCCTCCGAATCCGCGCCTTCCGGCTTGGACGGCAGCCGCTCGCCGGCCGCGGTGCGGGCGAGCGCCTGATTCAGCCAGTCGCGCCAGGCGCGCCAGGCCGCGGCGTCGGGCCCCTCGGGCTCCGGCTCGTGGCGCAGGATCGCCAGACGGCCGGCCATGCGGCGCAGGGTGGCGTCGGCGACCATCGCGGCCTCGATCCGGGAGCGGCCGCGCTGGCGCGGCTCCTGGAGCGCGCGGGAGAGCGCCGCCTCGAGGTTGTTGCTGGCAAGTCCCGCCGCCCGGGCCGCGGCCTCGGCGGCGGCCGACGGGCCTTCCCCTAAGCGCTCCGCCACCACGGCCTCGGCGTAGCGGGCATGGGTCTGGAGTGCCGTGCGGAGCGCGTCGCGCACCCGGCCCGGCTCCCAGAGCGGCCACAGCAGGAGGCCGGCCAGCACCGCCACCGCGCCGCCCAGCACCGTGAACAGGGCCCGCATCCCGACGATCTCCCAGGAGGAGTGACCGGGCTCGACCAGCTCCACCAGCACCACGACGAGGGGCGTCAGGCAGGCGATGAAGGTGCCGTAGCTCACGCCCCGGGCGGCGAAGCCCAGCACGCTGAGCGGCACCATCATGGCGGCGAGGATCGGCGGCGAGGTGGCGTAGAAGGCCAGCACCGCCCCGATCACTCCGCCCAGGACCGTCCCGCCGATGCGCTCCAGCGCCCGCTGCCAGGTGGCGGCGTAGAAGGGCTGCATCGTCAGCACCACCGTGATGGTGAGCCAGTGGGTGAACGGGCCGGGCCACCAGAAGGTGACGGCCAGCGCCGGCAGCGCCACCACGGTCGCCCGCACGGCGTGGCGCAGGTTGGCCGAGGACCAGGTCAGGTTGGCGCGCAGCGGCTGCAAGACGGTCTCGCGCCAGGGCGGGGCCGGCGCGCCGGCGAGCCCCCCGCCGCCGGCCAGATCCTCCGGTCCCGACAGCTTGGCGCCGATCCGCACCCGGTCGAGGATGCGCTCGGCCATCCGGCGATAGGCAGGGTCGGCGTCAGCAGTCGGCTTCGCCCGGGCCAGCGCCCGCTCGATGCGCCGCAGGTCCACCGGCCGGTCGCGGCGGATCGCCCGGGACAGGATCTTCAGCGTCGGCGGCAGCAGGCGCAGGAGCCTGGCGGCGTCCGCCCGCTGCGCCGGGGTGGCGCGCTCCAGGTAGTCCGACAGGGCGATCATCACCCCGAACAGCTGCTCGGCGGCCTCCAGCCGGATCAGCGCCCGGGCGTTGCGCTCCGAGAGCCGGGCGCGGCTGCGGGCGAGATCCAGGACCAGGGTGCGGGCGGTCTCGATGGCGTCGCGCACCGCCCGGCGATGGCCGCGCGCATGCGCCTCCCAGACCGCGAGGTCGGCCGACCCGTGCGGGCCGGCCGAGAGCCGGCGCAGGTCGCGGGCGAGGCGCGACAGGCCGCGCCAGACGCCGCCGATCGCCGTATGGGCGGGCCGGTAGGGATGGAGCCGCCACACGACCAGGGCCAGGAAGGCGGCCCAGAGCCCGCCGGCCCAGAACATCGCGGCGACGACCGCGCCCTGCTCCACGCTCAACGCCCGGTCGAGAGCGAGGCAGAGCACCACCACCAGCACGTTGCCGACGGTCTGGGCCGGCACGCCCCAGACGCGTGCGAAGGTGCAGCCGAAGATGACGACGAGGGCCACCGGCAGCACCAGGGCCGGGCCGTAGCCCTCCATCACCCCGAAGGCACCCCAGAACAGGCCGCCGAGGCCCGCGAAGGCGAGGAGCGCCCGGAGCCGCGGCCGGATCGGCCCGCCGATGTCGCAGAAGCAGGTGAGGTTGGCGGCGAGTGCCATGGTGAGGAGCGGCGGCCAGGCCAGCCACCATTCGAGCAGGACGATGCTCGCGAAGGCGACCGCGGCCCGCAATCCCTCGGCTATGCTGATGCCGGTGAGGTCCGGCGCCACCGGCAGCCGGGCGAGGTCGGGCCCCGGCTCGCGCAGGGTCCCGCGGCGGATCGGAAAAGGCTTCATCGGATGGGAGCGGTCACGGGGCGCGGGTCCTGACAGGGCGCCACGAGCGTGGCAAGCCGCGTGCCCCGTGACCTGTTATAGGCGGCAGGGCTGCCCCGTGTACCGGTCAGGCCCCTGACTGCGCCGGATAGACCGGCCGGCCGTCGACCGGCATCGCGGTCCGGCGGCAGAAATAGACCTCCTCCTCCGGATGCGCCTCGATCCGGAAGCCGCAGGCCCGCAGCATCGCCTCGGTGCAGGCGCGGTTGGGCGCCCACCGGTTGGTCGGATCGCCCGCATAGCGCCGCTCGATGAGTGCAGCTTCGGACCGTCCGCCCCGAGCCCGAGGGCGTGGGCGATGACGAGCTTGATCACGTCGGCGTGGCTGACGAGGGCGAGGCGGGCCTCGCCGTAGCGGGCGCCCAGGTCCTCCAGGCCCCGCATCACGCGGCCTTGAGCCTCCAGCACCGTCTCGCCCCCCGGCGGCCGGGTGACGTGGCGGGCCTGGTTCCAGCCGGCCCGGGCCGGGTCGCCGTGCAGGGCGTCGAAGCTCTGCCCGGCCCGGGCGCCGAAACCGATCTCGTTCAGGGCCGGCAGGGTCCCGACCGCGAGCCCGGCCCGGGCCGCGATCGGGGCCGCGGTCTCCTGCGCCCGCTCGAGCGGCGAAGCGTAGACCGCCGCCAGCCCCTCGCCGGCCAGCCGCGCGGCCAGCGCCTCTCCTCGCGCCTTCCCTTCGCGCCCGGGCGTCACCCCGGGCATCCGCCCGCAGAGGATGCGGCCGAGCCGGCCATGGGCGGCGTGCCGCACCAGGAAGAAGGTCGTGGTCATGCGCCTCCGGCCGATCGGCGTCCGGGGCCAGATAGGCCGGGGCGCGGGGGCGGCCATGGGTCGGATACATACTGGAGGGTAGTTTTTTCGAACGAGGCAGGCGGAGCCGTGCGGCGGGCGCGCCCTGATGGCTCCTCGCCGAGTCCGCCACGCCGTTCTCGGGCCCGGACAGCGGCGGGCGCCGCGTCGGAGAGCGGTCCGTATCGTGTCGATGGAGCGCGAGCGGTCTACCGCGTGCCCCGGTCACGGTCCTGTCGCGTGCCGTCGCGCCGGGTGACCCGGCGCCGCCCGGAGGCCTGTCTCCGGCGACGGGGATGGCGGCTCGTCGAAGACGAAGCGGCACGATCGCGGCCGTTTCGTCGTCGACCCCGGACTTCCGGGCGGCGATGTGCCGGCGGGGGCACCCCGCCGGCCTCGGTGTCTCTCACAAAACTCGCGGTCACCCGTCGCTGCTCGCTCTGGCGTCGCCCGCGCAGCGGGAGTTTCGTGACGTGCACCTACAGCATCACCGGGTCGGCGCCCCAATAGGCGACGAAGGTGTGGTCGCGCACCGCGACGACGCCCGGGATGCCTTCCGCCATGGTCACCAGCGCGCGGCTCTCCGCCTCGTTCGCCACCGTGCCCCAGAGATGCACGACGCCGTCCAGCACCGTGACGTTGCCCTCGGCCTTGTCGGTCCAGGGCTGGCGGGCGATCTCGGCCAGCAGCAAGTCGCGGATGCGCCGGTCGGTGAGCGCCCGGTCGGTGGCCCGGTCGAGGGTGGCGGGAACCAGGGTCGCGAGCGCCCGCACGAGGTCGCCGCGGGTGACCATCCCGACCAGCCGCTCGTTCCCGTCGGGCCCGGCCTCGACGATCGGCACGCGACGGATATGCCGGCGCTCCATCAGCTCGACGATCTCGATGAGCGGCGCGTCGGGCGCCGCGGTGACGAGGGAGGTCGCCATCACGTCCCGCGCGAGCTGGCCGTGGGCGCTCCGGTAGGCGTTCGCCAGCGTCTCGATCGACGCGAAGGCGTCGAGCCAGCGGTTGCGCCGCCGCTCGGTGCCGAGCTCCTCGCGGTGGAGCAGGTCGGCCTCGCTGACGAGCCCGACGAGGCGTCCCGTTTCGTCCGTGACCGGAACGGCACCGAAGCGCTTCTCGACCAGCAGCCGGGCGATCGTCCCCAGCGGCGTCTCGGGCGTCACCGTGACGAGGTCGCGGTGCATGATGTCGCGTGCCAGCATGACAAGCCTCCGTCGCATCGTGTTGTCTTGGCCGTGATCTCCCGGCCGCGATCTCCCGGCCGCGATCTCCCGACGATGGCGGGGATCCTGCATCCGGATGCGTCGTCCCGAATTGATCCTGCTCAAGGGCCCTGCGGCCGGCTCCTGCGAGAGCCTTGCGGAGGTGCGGCGAGGGGAGGCGGCCATGGACAGGACATCCGCGACGAACGGGGCGGCCGGATGGGCGGCGGCCCTGCGCGGCGGGCTCGTGGCGCTGCCGCTCGTCGGGTTGAGCGGCGGTCTCGGCGCTCAGGCCCTCGGCCATCCGGGTGCCGCGACCCTGGCCTGGAGCCTCGCCACCCTGGCGGTCCTCGCCGTCCTGCTGGTCCAGGTGGCCACGAGCCTGGCGCGGGGGGATGTCGGGCTCGATCTCGTCGCCCTCCTGTCGATGGGCGGGGCGCTCGTGCTGTCGCAGCCGCTGGCCGGCGCCGTCATCGCGCTCATGTATGCCGGCGGCCAGTCCCTGGAGGCCTATGCCGCCGGGCGGGCGAGCCGGACGATGACCGCCTTGATCGCGCGCCAGCCGCGCACCGCCCTTCGGGAGGAGGGGGAGGGGTCTCGCGTGCAGGAGGTTCCGCTCGCGGCCCTGGCCCCGGGCGACCGGATCCTCGTGCGGGCCGGCGACGTCCTGCCGGTCGACGGGCGCGTCGCCGCGGGCCGGGCGGTCCTCGACCTGTCGAGCCTCACCGGCGAGTCGCTGCCCACCGTCTTCGAGGCGAACGCCGCCGTGCTCAGCGGCAGCCTCAATGTCGGCCAGGCCTTCACCCTCCTGGCCGACCGCCGGGCGGCGGAGAGCACCTATGCGGGCATCGTGCGGCTCGTCGAGGCGGCGCGGACCGCGAAGGCGCCGATGGCGCGCCTGGCCGACCGCTACGGCCTCGTCTTCCTCGCCGCCACGCTGCTCCTCGCCGGCGGTGCCTGGGCCGTCTCGGGCGATGCCTTGCGGGCGCTGGCCGTCCTGGTGGTGGCGACGCCCTGCCCGCTGATCCTGGCGGTGCCGGTCGCCCTGGTCTCCGGCCTGTCCCGGGCAGCCGGCACCGGCGTCCTGGTCAAGGGCGGGGGTGCCCTGGAGGCCCTGGCCAAGGTGGAGGTGCTGGTGGTCGACAAGACCGGCACCCTGACCCATGGCCGGGCGCACCTGACCTCCGTCGCGCCGGTCGGCGCGATCGCCGAGCGGGACGCCCTGCGTCTGGCCGCCTCCCTCGACCAGGCCTCGGGCCATCCGATCGCCCGGGCCCTGGTCGAGGAGGCGCAGGCGCGCGGCCTGGCGCTCGCACCGCCCCTGGAGGTCCGCGAGGCGCCCGGGGACGGCGTGACCGGCCTCGTCGAGGGGCGGCGCGTGAACGTCGGCGGCCCGCGCCTGATGCGCCAGCAGGGCATCGACTTCCCGCTCCCCGGCCCGGCAGCGGACGGGCAGGGCGGCGCCTCGGCCACGGTCCTGGTCGCGGTCGATGGAAGCCCGGCCGCGATCCTGCGCTTCGCGGACCCGCTGCGGCACGACGGCGGCGCCATCCTGGCGGAGCTGCGCGCCTGCGGCATCGCCCGGGTGGTGCTCGCGACGGGAGACCGGCGCGAGGTGGCGGAGGCGCTCACCGCAGGCCTGCCCATCGACGCGGTCGCGGCCGATCTCGACCCGGCGGACAAGACGAAGATCGTCGTCGAGGAGCGGCTGCGGGGCCCCGTGATGATGGTGGGCGACGGCATCAACGACGCGCCGGCCCTGGCGGCGGCGGATCTCGGCGTGGCCCTCGGCGCCCGGGGCGCCGCCGCCGCGGCGGAGGCGGCCGACGTGGTCCTGCTGGTCGACAGCCTGGCGCCGCTGCCGGGTGCGATCCGCATCGCCAGGCGGTCCCGCGCCATCGCGCTCCAGAGCGTGCTCGTCGGACTCGGCCTCTCGCTCGCCGGGATGATCGCCGCCGCCCTCGGCGCGCTCTCGCCGCTCCAGGGCGCCCTCGCGCAGGAGGCGATCGACGTCGCCGTCATCCTGAACGCGATGCGGGCCCTCACGGGGCCGACCGTCTCCCGCCGCGCCGCGGCCTGACCGCGGGCGGACCGGGGCAGGGGACCTCGCGCGCCTTACTCGACGAAGCCCCAGCCGGAGCGCAGGGCGCGCAGGTCGTGCTCGTCGAACGGCTCCCACTCCTCCGCCGCGGCCGGCGCGGGGGGTGCGGGCGCGTCCGGCCGGGGCTGCGCGGGGGCCGGCGCGGGCTTGTGCCGGATCGCCCGATGCCTGCGCGCAGCCCGGGCCAGGGTGGCTTCGGTCGGGTATCGCCGGATCATGGCGAGCCTCCCTTCGGTCAATGGGCCAGGAAGAGCGGGACGGGGGGGTTCTTCAGGAGCGAGCGGGTCGCGCCGCCGAACAGGAATTCCTGCGTGCGGGAATGCCGATAGGCTCCCATCACGATCAGGTCGGCCCGGACGACGCCCGCATGGGTCCTGAGCGTGTCGGCGATGCTGCCCGCCTGCGGCAGGTCGCTCACCGTGACGGCGACGCCGTGCCGAGCGAGGTGGCGGGCGAACTCGGCCCCCGGCACCGTCGTGAGCAGGTCCTCCGCGTCGCCGACCGACACGATGTCCACGGCCTCCGCCGCGCGCAGGAGCGGCATGGCCTCGTTGGCGGCGCGGGCCGCCTGCAGGCTGCCGTCCCAGGCCACGAGGATCCGCCGCCCGGCGAAGGCCTGATACGCCCGCGGCACGGCGAGGACCGGACGGCCGCTCGCCAGGAGCGTCGTCTCGATCGTCTCCCGGGACAGCACCTCGGTGACCGGGTCGAGGTCGAGGACCGTCAGGTCGTGCAGGCGGGCCTCGGCGGCCAGCCGGTGCACCACCTCGGGATAGGGCAGGCTGGGCGCCTCCCAGGTGCAGACCAGGCCCGCCTGCGCCGCCGCGCCGGCCGCTTTCTCGGCGAAGGCGCGGGCCAGGGCGTCGAGCCGGCGGTCGATGACGCCGATTCCCTCGTCGGTGGTGCCCTGAAGCCAGGCATCGCTGCCGACGAGGCACCACGAGGCCGACTGTATCGTCACATGGGCGCCGGCGGCCTCCGCCAGCGACAGCCCGTACCCGATCGCTGGCGGGATCGGATCGTGCTCGCCCTCCACGATGCTGCCGATCAGGATGTCGCGCAGGGCGGCGAGCGGGGAGGAAGGGAATCTGGACATGGCGGGTCGTCTCCGGTCTGAGCCGGCCACGATGGTTCGTCCAGGGACGGCAGAGGGCCTTGATCCAGCGCAAGCCGGGGGGTGGAGAGCGCACGGCGTCGGGCATCGGGGAGCCGCACCGCGCCGCGGTTTCTTCGGGCCGCCGCCCACCAGCGGCGACACCGGTGGCCAGGAACAAGCGACCTAACAAAAACGAATGCACCCGCTCGATCTTCTTGGCAGAACAGGGCCATCGCGGGCTTCGCGCGTCCGGCGCGCCCGCGCGGGTGAGAGCATCGGCTCCCGCCATACTGCCGATCGGAGCGTCGATGCCGCGCTTCTTCTTGCCCGTCGTCGATGGTAGCGGCCACGTCGATCCTCGCGGGAAGAGCGTTGCCCGCGTCGTCGTCGGTGTCGACCTTCGCCCTCCGGTCCATGGGCGAGGTGCTTCGGCACGATTGCGGTGAATCAAGGCTCGGGGGGCGGCCGGGCGCGAGAGTGATCCCCGCCGGGCCATCGGGCCCCGGCGCGGGAGATGGTCATGACGCTCTCCTCCATCCTGGTATCGGTCGATCTCGGCGCGCCTTGCGCCGACCGCATCCAGCTCGCCGCCGGCCTCGCCGCATCGTGCGATGCGCGGCTCGTCGGCGTCGCGGCCTGCCCGCCTCCCGGCCCGGCGCCGGCCGGCGACAGGCTCGAGGCCGAACGCCTCTACGCCCTCGAGGAGGAGCGGGCCCACGAGCGGCTGGCGGCCGCGCAGGCCGTGTTCGAGCGCGAGGCCGGCGCCGCCGCGAAGCGCGCCTGGCACGGCGCCCTGGCCTCGCCCTCGGCCTTCCTCGTCGAGCAGGCCTGCGCCGCCGACCTCGTGGTCGTCGGCCGGCAGGGGCCAGCCGACGGGGATCCGGGTCCGCTGGGCGTCTCCGCCGGCGCCGTGCTGATGGCGGCCGGCCGCCCGGTCCTGGTGACGCCGCCCGGACTCGAGCGGTTCGTGCCCAGGCGGGTGGTCGTGGCCTGGAAGAACACGCGGGAAGCCCGCCGTGCCGTCCACGACGCCCGTCCGTTCCTCGCCGGCGCCGAGCGGATCGCGATCGTGGCCGTCGGGCCGGACGCCCATCACGGCGGCGCCGAGGCGACGGCCCGGTACCTGGCGGGGCACGGCGTCGCGGCGACGACCCATCTGCTGCCGGGCTCGGGCCTGAACGCCGCGGAGGAACTGCTCCGCTTCGCCGAGCGCGAGGGCGCGGACCTCCTGGTGATGGGCGCCTACGGCCATTCGCGCCTGCGCGAATGGGTGTTCGGCGGCGTCACCCGCGACATCCTGCGCACCACCCCCCTCTGCTGCCTGATGAGCCATTGATGCGCACCCGGTCCCTCCTCGCGGCGGGCGCCGTCGCGCTCCTGTCCCTGCCCTTGCCGTTGCCCATGTCCCGGCCTGCCCGGGCCTGGGATCGGCAGGTCGATCAGGGCGGGAGGCTCGCCCGCACCCATTGCGCCCGCTGCCACGCCGTCGGACGCGCGGGCACCAGCCCTCTGCTCGCCGCGCCGCCCTTCCGCGACCTCCACGACCGCTATCCCGTCGAGGACCTGGCCGAGGCGTTGGCCGAGGGCATCCGCACCGGCCATCCGAGCATGCCCGAATTCCGGTTCGATCCGGACCAGGCGCAATCCCTCATCGCCTACCTCAAGTCCCTCGAACGCTGAACCGGGAGACCGACGATGTTCCTGCGCTGCCTCCTCGTCCCGACCGCGCCCGGCCTCGACGCGACCCGCCGGCTCGACGCCGCCCTGCGCCTGGGCCGGCGCCTGCACGCCCATATCGGCGTCGGCTTCATCGCCCCGGGGCCGGAGCAGGTGCTGGCGGCGCTCGCCGG
Source organism: Methylobacterium currus (assembly GCF_003058325.1). Classification (NCBI taxonomy): domain Bacteria; kingdom Pseudomonadati; phylum Pseudomonadota; class Alphaproteobacteria; order Hyphomicrobiales; family Methylobacteriaceae; genus Methylobacterium; species Methylobacterium currus. The sequence continues at coordinate 4,947,498 of NZ_CP028843.1, read as the reverse complement.
CACGGCGCCGATCGCCAGCGCGACCATCGCCGCCATCCGGGAGGGCACGCGGGCGGCCGCCGCCGAGGGCCGGGCGGCGCTCCAGGCCTGGTGCGCCCGCGAGGCGGTGCCGTTCATGCCGGAGGTCGAGCGGCTGGACGCCACCTTCGCCACCTGGACCGAGTGGTCCGGCGAGGTCGAGCGCGTCCTGACCCTGGCCGGCCGGGTGAACGACCTCGTCATCGTCGACCGGCCGGACCCGGACGAGCCCTTCAGCGGCCGTGCCCTCGACACCGCCCTGTTCTCGGTCGGCCGTCCCGCGCTGATGGTGGGCGAGACCGTGCCCCACGATCTCCTGGAGCACGTGGTGATCGCCTGGAACGGCAGCCTGGAGGGGACGCGCCTCGTCGGCCAGTCGATCGCGCTCCTGCGCGCGGCGAGCCGGGTCACGGTGGTGCAGGCGCGGACCGGACGCGCCGAGGAGGCGAAAGCCGCGGATCTCTGCGCCTATCTGCGCTGGCACGGCATCGTGGCCCAGGCCAGCATCCTGACGGTCGGGGAGGGGGCGTCGGTGGGAGCCGCCATCCTGGCGGCGGCGGAGCGCCAGGACGCCACCCTGCTGGCCCTCGGCGCCTACACCCACAGCCGGGTGCGCGAATTCCTGCTCGGCGGTGTCACCCGCCAGGTGATCGAGTCCGCGCGCATGCCGGTCCTGATGGCGCATTGACGTCAGGGCGGCGCCGGCCTGCCGGCCGGAACACGGTCACGGCGGCGCAGCCGGCGGAAGCACGGCTTCCCGGCCGGCTTGAGCCTCGCCGCCGCGCTCGCGCCCGGCGGCCCCGGGCAGGATCGCCTTGCGGAAGGGTCTGCGGAACGACTTCTTGCCGTGCAGCGGCCAGTAGCGCTCCATCGCCAGATAGGTGAAGGAGGCGGACCAGCCGATCAGCAAGAGACCGTTGAGCGCCTCGACCCCGGTCAGGAGCCTCGCATGGCCGAGGGGCGCGTGGTCGCCGTAGCCGAGCGACGTGTAGGCGACGACGGAGACGAACAGGCAATCCTCGAAGGACTCGACCGGCACGCCCGAGAACGCGCCGAGCCCGAGCCGGAGCACCAGCAGCCAGTAGGCGCCGGCATAGATCCACACCGCCGCCGTGTGCCCGACGAAGGCCGCGAGCACCACGACGATGATCCGCGTGCGGGGCGGCACCGGCAGGTCGGCCAGGTGCTCCGACGTCAGCCGCAGGGTCTCGTAGAGCACCAGGATGGTGACGGCCACGAGGACGATGCTGGTGGACAGGACGACGAGCATGGTTCGGCCCTGCTGCGGAGCTTCACCCCGCCATCGGCGATTCCGGCGCTCGGCGGACTTGCGTTGGCAGGCCCGCGCTGCGTCCGCGTGGATTCTTGTCATGTCGCGGATTGTCGCCGCAAAACCGGCCGCCACGTTCGCGAGATCTGCTCAGAGGACGATCCGGATAAGGCCGGTCACCAGGAGGGCCGCGCCGATCGCGGCGACCAGGGCCGCGCCGCTGCCGATCGTCCGGTAGCGGGAGATGTCCTCGACCGTCGCCCCGTCTTCGATCACGGGCGCCGGCCGGGCCGTGCCCCTCGGCATGCCGACATGGCGCAGGCCGACCCCGTCCGCAGCTTTCGCGACCATCGTCATCACCGTCTCCCATGGCTGGATGCGGGTGCCATGATGGCCGCGTCCGCGGTGGGGGCCTTGATCCAGCGCAAGGCGGACGGGGCGTCAGGTGCGGTCGCGCTTCCCGATAGCGTCCCGCGTTCTCGGTCCTGGTATCGATGTCTGGCACGCGGCCGACCGGCCTTGCGCCTCCAGCCCCGAGATCGGCTATGCCTGTCGCGCCGGGCGATCCGTGTCGGTCCCGACAGTCTAGTCCCGAGAGTTGACGAGCCATGAACGACGATCCGCGCAGCCACGGCCTCTGGGAGCGCTCGGCTCCGCCGGCCCCGCCGACGACGCCCCTCGACGGGCGGATCGCGGTCGACGTGGCGATCGTGGGCGGCGGGTTCACCGGCTTGTCCGCGGCGCTCCACCTCGCGCAGGGCGGCGCCCGCGTCGCCCTCCTCGAAGGGGTCGAGATCGGGTTCGGCGGCTCGGGCCGGAATGTCGGGCTCGTCAATGCCGGGATGTGGGTCATGCCGGACGACCTGCCGGGCGAACTTGGCGAGCGCTACGGCTCACGCCTCCTCGATCTCCTCGGCGAGGCGCCCGCTGCCGTCTTCGACCTCATCGAGCGGCACGGCATCGCCTGCGAGCCTGAGCGCCGGGGCACGCTGCACTGCGCCGTCGGCCGGACGGGTCTCGCCGAGTTGCAGGAGCGCGCCCGGCAATGGCAGGCGCGGGGCGCCCCGGTCCGGCTGCTCGACGCCGAGGAGACGGCGCGGATGGTCGGGACCCGAGCCTATGCGGGCGCGCTCCTCGACGCCCGGGCCGGCACGATCCAGCCGCTCGCCTATGCGCGCGGCCTCGCCGCGGCGGCGATCGCGGCCGGCGCCCGGATCCACACGGCAAGCCCGGTCGTCGCCGTGACCGCCGAGGGCGGGGGCTGGCGCCTCGACACCCCGCAGGGCCGCGTCGAGGCGGCCCACGTCATCGTGGCGACCAACGCCTATACGAGCGTGGTCTGGCCGGAGATCCGGGCGGAGCTCGTCCATCTGCCGTATTTCAACATGGCGACCGCGCCGCTGGGCGACAATCTGCGCCGCTCGATCCTGCCCGAGCGCCAGGGCGCCTGGGACACGAAGAGCGTGCTGAGCTCCTTCCGGTTCGACCGCCAGGGCCGGCTGGTCTTCGGCAGCGTCGGCGCCCTGCGCGGACCGGGCCTGGCGATCCACCGCGACTGGGGCCGGCGGGCCCTCGCCCGGCTGTTCCCGCAACTCGCAGGCGTGCCGTTCGAGACCGAGTGGTACGGCCAGATCGGCATGACCACCAACAACCTGCCGCGCTTCCATCGCCTCGGGCGGAACGTGATCTCGTTCAGCGGCTACAATGGAAGAGGCATCGCCCCCGGCACCGTCTTCGGTCGCTGCCTCGCCGGGCTCGTCCAGGGCGCGATCGGCGATGACGACCTGCCCCTCCCGGTCACCGACCCCGTCCCGGCGCCGCGCCGGCGGTTGAAGGAGGCCGTCTACGAGATAGGGGCCCAGCTCGCGCACCTGACGGATGCGCGTGTCTGACCGCCGTCTCTGCGGGGCGGACGGGCATCCGTCGCATCACGATCTCGTCCCCACGCATCCTTCAAATGAGGGATAAAGTCTCATTTAACCGCAATATCGATTGTGCATCCATGCCGATTGTGCGCGGAATGGTTGCAAATAACATTGTGAAGCGCTATAGTTGAATAAAGATACGATCTTGCCGCAGAAATCAAGAATATTTATAGAAACAATAGGCAGGAAGCCACATGAAAAATCATTTTTATTTAATGTGATTTGTATTAATTTCATTTCCCAAGTCTGTATTTTTTATATCGCATCGCAGGACGTTTTTAAGGGCGGGCGATTTCGGGCGTTATTTTTCAGATCATGAATCGTTCGCAGAACAACGCAAGGATCATGTCGCCCCCGACTGACGTGTGAGCGGCCCTGTACCTGCACGCCATGCCGCCCGTGTTCGCTCGGAGCGGGCCGGCAGCCTTGGACGGAGGGCCGATCTCGCGCATGCGGCGTCCGGTCGGGCGGCCGTCGGGTGTCGCGCCAGGACGTTGCGTGCGCAGCGCCGGCCGCGCGCGGGAAGGATGATCGAGCTCGACAACGGCAAGCTCGACGACAGGGAGGACGTGACATGCGCAAGAGCTTCTGCGGGTGCGAGCCCGAGACGCGCCGGGCCGCGATCGCCGTCTGGTCGGATTTCTGCGCGGTGGCCCCGAGCCCCGAGCTGAGGGACCGGCTCAAGGCGGAACTCGCCCAGCTCCGCTCGAGCGGCGCGCCGCTGGCGGGAATCCTCGCGCTCAGCCGCCTGCCGCGCAAGCTCGGCTTCAACGACGGCGTGATCATCCCGCCCGAACAATTCCCCCTGGGCACGCCGCAGCGGGCGGTCGCCGCCGCCGCGCTGGAGCGTGCGCCGCTGCGCGGCACCGTCCGGGTGATTGTCGTCCTCGTCGACTATTCGGACAAGCCGATGGCGCAATCGGCCGACCATTTCCGCGACCTGTTCTTCTCGACCGGCTCCCTGCCGCATGGCAGCGTCAAGGAATACTACCGCGAGGTCACGGGCGGCCTCGTCGACCTGGCCGGCGAGGTGGTGGGACCGTTCCGCCTGCCGCAGACGCTGGCCTGGTACGCCAACAACAATTTCGGCATCGGCCGACCCTCCGGCGAGGCCCGGGCCAACGTGATGGCGAACGACGCCGCGGCGGCGGCCGACGGCTCGGTGAATTTCGGCCTCTACGACAATGACGGCAACGGGTTCGTGGACGCCTTCATCGTGGTCCATGCCGGCGGCGGCGGCGAGCAGACCGGTCATCCCGGCGACATCTGGTCCCACAAATGGACGCTCCCGAGCGCTCGCCCCGCGGACGGCAAGCAGATCTTCGCCTACCTGACGATCCCGGAGGATTGCCGCATCGGCGTCTGCGCCCACGAGCTCGGCCACCTGCTGTTCGGCTTCCCGGACCTGTACGACACCGACGACACCTCCGAGGGCGTCGGGAACTGGTGCCTGATGGGCGGCGGGTCCTGGAACGGCGGCGGCGACATCCCCGCCCACCCCTCGGCCTGGTGCAAGATCCAGCAGGGCTGGGCCACCACCACCAACGTCACGGCCGCCGGCACGGTGACGATTCCGGACGTGAAGGCCAGCCGCAACGTCCACCGGCTGTGGAAGGATGGCGGCGGCGGCCCGGAATACTTCCTGCTCGAGAACCGCCAGCGCACCGGATACGATGAAGGCCTGCCGGGGGCGGGCCTGCTGATCTGGCACATCGACGAGAGCCAGACGAGCAACACCGACGAGTCGCATTACAAGGTCGGCCTGGTCCAGGCCGACGGCAAGCGCGACCTCGAACGCGCGGCAAATCGCGGCGATGCCGGGGACCCCTATCCGGGCGGGGCCAACAACACCGCCTTCACCGGCAGCAGCGCGCCCAATTCCAACTCCTACGGGGGGCAGCCGACCCTGGTCTCGGTGACGAGCATCTCCGCCGCCGGCCCGACCATGTCCGCGGTGGTGCGGGTCAGCAGCAAGGGCATCCTCAAGGAAACGATCAAGGACAACAAGGAAACCGTCAAGGAATTCAAGGATGCCCGCGACAAGACAGCCGTCAAGGAACACAAGGACGGCAAGGAGCACGTCAAGGAGATCAAGGATGCCCGCGACAAGACAGCCGTGAAGGATTCCAAGGATCGCAAGGAGAGCATCAAGGATACAAAGGATCTGCGGGAAAAATCCGTCGTCAAGGACGCGCGCGACGTCCCGGTCTCGCCGCAGGGCCCGGATCGGGGAGCCGGCAGCATGGGGGCGGGCACCGCTGCGCCGGGCGGCGGGGAGGACGCGCTGCTCACCGCCCTGTTGGCGATCGAGCAGCGGCTCGAAGCCCTCGAGGCGGGCCTGGGCGCGTCCGGCGGGGCCGAGCCCTTCATCGGCGCGGACCGGCGCCCCGACCTTCCGGGCGGGGCCGATCACGGGATGCCGTCCTCCGCCTCGCCGGGGCCGCTGCACCACGGCGACCGGACGGCGAAGTTCGCCCTCGACGCGCCGCAGCCGTGACGCCCGACTTCCTCGTCCTCGCCGAGGCGGGCGACGCCGCCGCCGGCGCGGTCGCCGCCGCGCTGGCGGGGCGCTACGGGGCGGGGCGGGTCGTGCAGCTCACCGCCGGGCACCTCGTGCAGGGACGCTGGCGGCACGGCGTGGCGCCCGACGGCGCGGTGCAGACCCTGCTCGCGCCTCCCGGCGGCGCGGTGATCGACTCCCGTCAGGTGCGCGGCGTCCTCGACCGGGTGCTCGCCCTGCCGCCGCTGCCGCGCTTCGCGCGCTCGTCCCCGAAGGACCGCGACTACGCCGCCGCCGAGCTCCAGGCCCTGCTGGCGAGCTGGCTGGCGGGTTTCGGCCCGCGGCTGGTCAACCCGGCCGGGCCCTGGACCTGGCTCGGCGGCCCGCGCCCGCTTCGCGCCTGGATGCGGGATGCGGCGGCCCATGGCCTGCCGGTCCCGCGGGACGCCCACGCGACCGCGGGGCGGCTGCTGCCGGCGGATGCGTCGTCGCGGGGCTTCGTCACAAGCCCCGCCCTTCCGGGCCTGCCGGCCTCCCATGATCCCCTGGCGGGAGGCGGTCCGACCCTCGGGCGGGTGCTGGTCGCCGGGACCTTCATCGGCGGCTCGCTCGCCGGCACCTTCGGCGAGGCCTGCCGCCGGCTCGGCCGTTCCGCCGGCTACCGGCTGGCCGAATTCGTGTTCGCGCGGATCGACGGCCGCCCGGTTCTGTCGGACGTCGACACGGTGCCGGCCCTCTCCGACGCGGCGGAGGTCGAGGCCGTGGTGCGGCTCCTGGCCGAGATCGCCGCGGGCGCCGGAGGCCCCCCGTGATCCTCGTCTTCGGCCGGCGCGACGACGCGCCCATCGCCCTGGTGCTGGAGGCCCTGCAGGCGCTCGGCGCCGATTACGCCTTCATCGACGACCGCCACCTCGACCGCGAGGACATCGTCACCACCCTGGGGCCCGGCGGGCTGGACGGGCTCGTCGTCGTGGCCGGTCGTGCGATCCCGTTGGGGTCGGTCGCGGGTGTCTATGCCCGGATCCTCGGGCTGCCGCCGGCGGTCGAGCGTTACGCGGGGCAGCGGGCCCGGGCCTTCCAGGCGATCTTCCTGGAATGGCTCGATCTCACGCCGGCTCTCGTCGTCAACCGGCCGCGGGCGATGGCGTCGAACGCCTCGAAGCCGTTCCAGGCGCAGCTGATCGCGCGGGCCGGCTTCGCGACGCCGGACACCCTCGTGACGAACGACCCCGCAGCGCTGGAGGCGTTCCGCCGGCGCCACGGCCGCGTGGTGTTCAAGTCGACCAGCGGGGTGCGGTCGATCGTCGAGGAACTCACCGAACGCCATGCCGCGCGGCTGGGCTTCCTGCGCGACCTGCCGACGCAGTTCCAGGCCTGGGTGCCGGGCATCGACGTCCGGGTCCATGTGGTGGGCCGGGAGGTGTTCGCCACCGAGATCGAGAGCGAGGCGACGGATTACCGCTACGCCGTCCGCAGCGGGGCCGCGGCGGTGCTGCGCCCGGTGGAGGCGGAGCCGGCTTTGCGCGAGCGCTGCCTGGCGCTCGCCGAATCCCTGTCCCTGCCGCTCTGCGGCATCGACCTGCGGCACCGGCCTGAGGGCGGCTGGGTCTGTTTCGAGGCGAACCCGATGCCGGCCTTCAGCTATTATGAGGCGGAGACCGGCGCACCGATCAGCGAAACCCTCGCCCGGATGCTGGTGCGCGCCTCCGCGCCAGGAGGGTAGAGCGGACATGATCCAGGCTGTCGAGAACCTCACGACCATCGTGGGCACCATCCTGGGGCTCGCGAGCCATCCGGGTCTGCCGGGCTACGGCGTTGTGACCCTACGGCTCGAAGAGGCCCGGCCCGTGGAGGGCAAGGCCGACCTCATCTCCAACCAGCTCGGCCGGGACATGCAGGTCACCGTGCGCTCCGAGCTGCTGGGCGGGGCCCGGCCCGGCGCCCGGCTGCGCTGCCGCGCGCGCCGGACGCCGGACGGCGCGATCTGCGAGCCCAACCCCGAGGCGGGGGGATTCGAGATCGCGCCATGACGTCAGTCGTCAGGCCGCGTGGTGCGTGTCGGCCAGCGCGTAGACCGGCGTGTCCAGCCCCTCCATCCGCGCCTTGAGCTGCAGGGCGAGGTAGAGCGAGTAGTGGCGCGACTGGTGCAGGTTGCCGCCGTGGAACCACAGGGCCTCCTGCCGGGTCGGCTTCCACATGTTGCGCAGCTCGCCCTCCCAGGGGCCCGGATCCTTGGTGGTGTCCGAGCCGAGGCCCCAGCACTTGCCGACCCGGTCGGCGACCTCCTGGCTGATGAGCTTGGCCGCCCAGCCGTTCATCGAGCCGTAGCCGGTGGCGTAGACGATCACGTCGGCGGGCAGCCGCGTGCCGTCCTCCAGCACCACCGCGTCCTCGGTGATCTCCTTGACCTTGCCATGCGCCAGCTTGATCTTCCCGTCGGCGATCAGGTCGGAGGCGCCGACATCGATGTAGTAGCCGGAGCCGCGCCGCAGGTACTTCATGAACAGGCCCGAGCCGTCATCGCCGAAATCGAGCCGGAAGCCGGCCTTCTCGAGCCTCGCGTAGAAGTCCGCATCGCGCCTCTTCGCTTCCTCGTACACCGGCACGTGGAACTCGTGCATGATGCGGTAGGGCACCGAGGCGAAGAGCATGTCCGCCTTGTCGGTGGTGATCCCATTGGCCAGCGCCTCCTCCGAGTAGAGGCCGCCGAGCGCCAGCTCCATCAGCGTGTCGGACTTGACGATGTGGGTCGAGGAGCGCTGCACCATGGTGACGTCGGCGCCGTTCTCGTAGAAGTCGGCGCAGATGTCGTGGGCCGAGTTGTTGGAGCCGATCACCACCGCGCGCTTGCCGCGATAAGCCTCGCCGCCCGGATGCCGGCTCGAATGGTGGCTCTCGCCCTGGAAGCGCTCCATGCCCGGATAGGTCGGCAGGTTCGGCACCCCCGACATGCCGGTGGCGAGCACGAGCTGCTTCGGGCGTAAGCTCAGCCGCTCGCCGTCACGGGTGAGGTCGACCTCCCATTCGCCCGCCGCCGCGTCGTAGCGCGCCGCATGCACCTCGGTCTTCGACCAGTAGTTCAGCTCCATGACCTTGGTGTACATCTCCAGCCAGTCGCCGATCTTGTCCTTGGCGGCGAAGACCGGCCAGTGATCGGGGAAGGGCAGGTAGGGCAGGTGGTCGTACCAGACCGGGTCGTGCAGGTGCAGCGACTTGTAGCGGCTGCGCCACTGGTCGCCCGGCCGGTCGTGCTTGTCGACGATCAGGGCCGGAACGCCGAGGCGCTTCAGCCGGGCGCCGAGCGCGATGCCGCCCTGGCCGCCGCCGACGACCAGCGCGTAGGGCTGCCGGGTGCGGCCGAGTTCGGCCTCCTCGTCGCGCCGCCGCTCCGACCACGAGCGCCGCCCGGGCTCGACGCCGTGATGCACGCCGCGCTCGCGGCGCGGCCCGCCCGGCTCCTCGAACCCCTTCAGTTCCCGCGCCGCGGTGAGCAGCGTCCAGGCCTCGTCGTCCTTCAGGCGCAGGTAGCCGCGCCCGCGTAAGGCCCCGGTCTCGAAGGCGATCCAGGCCTCGGTGACGCCGTCCGTTTCGCTGGCCGCCTCCTCCAGGGTGAAGCTCCCAGGCGAGACCGCGCCGAGCTGAGTCCGGAGCATGTCGCGGATCGCCCCGCGCCCCTCCAGCGTGGTGATGTTCCAGGTGAAGGCGACGAGGTCGCGCCAGAAGCAGGTCTCGGCGAACAGCGCCGCGGCTCCTGCGGCGTCGCGCGCCTTCAGGGCGGTCTCGAACCGGTCGAGCCAGGCGATCACCCGCGCATCGGCGGGCGACAGGCGCTCGACGTCACGAACCATGGCGTCCATCGGGGTTTCCTCCTTGTGTTATACGGGGGAGGTTGCGCAAGCGGTGTGCCAAGCCGAGGCTGAGCCGAAATCTCGTTCCCTCTGCCGACCGGTCCAGATCAATCGACTACTGATCCCATCCGTGATCTCGTCCCGATGTGTGAAGCGATCGAAGATCGCGGAGCCTCGAAGGAGGCGTCAAGAAAATGCCGTGATCCCTGGAGGGCTCCTTCGAGGCTCGTTTCACTCGCGCCGCAGGATGAGGTTGCGGAGAGGAGGTACGATGTCTGCGCGTCGTCTCCACGATTTCGATTGCCGGATGGTCACCACTCGCCGGCCTTCGACGGCAGAAGCGACCGCCGTCCCATCTGTGGCGCCACACCTGTCGCGTGAGACAAGCCCCTGCAACAGGTGTCGCGCCCCTCAACCCCCGTGGTTCGGCGAGACGAGGCCGAGGCGGCGCATGCGCCGGTGCACGGTGGAGCGATCGAGCCCGAGATCGCGCGCGACCGCCGAGACGTTCCAGGCGCGCCGGCGAAGGGCCGCGGCGAGGGCGTCGTCTCCCCTGGAGGCCGTCTCGGCCGGAGCAGCGTCGGCCCGTCCCGCCAGCACCGTGGGCGGCAGGTCGTCGAGGCCGATCTCCGGCCCCTCGGCGAGGGCGCAGCCGTGATCGAGCACGCTCACCAGCTCCCGGACGTTGCCGGGCCAGGAATGGCGGGCCAGCGCCGCCGTGGCCTCGGCCGAGAGGCGAGGGGAGCCGGGCCGTCCCGCCAGCAGCCGCGCGACCAGGACCGGGAGGTCGGTGCGCTCGCGCAGGGGCGGCAGGACGAAGCGGGCGCCGGCCAGGCGGTACAGCAGATCCTCGCGAAAACGGCCCTCCCGCACCAGGGCCGCGAGGTCGCGATGCGTCGCGGCGATCACCCGGATGTCGACCGCCTGCGGCGTGGTGGCGCCGAGCGCCGTCACCTCGCGCTCGGCCAGCACGCGCAGGAGGCGGGTCTGTGCCGTGAGCGGCATGTCGCCGATCTCGTCGAGGAACAGGGTGCCGCCATCGGCCTGCTGCACCAGGCCGGTCCTGCCCTTGGCGGCCGCCCCCGTGAAGGCGCCCGCCTCGTGGCCGAACAGCTCGGATTCGATCAGCGTCTCGGGCAGGGCCGCGCAATTGACCGCGACGAAGGGCTTGGCGGCACGCCCGCTCGCCCGGTGCAGCGACTTGGCGAAGAACTCCTTGCCCGTGCCGGTCTCGCCGCCGATCAGCAGGCTCACGCCGGCGGCGAACAGGCGCGCGGCCTGCCGGGCCGTCGCCGCGAGGGCGGGATCGGCGAAATCGGGCGGCGGGGGCGGGGCGCTCGGCCGCGCGGCCGGCGCCGGGGGGGCCGCCGGCTCCAGCGCCAGGGCGTAGAAGCGTTCGCCTCCGCGCAGGCGCAGCACGCGCCGCTCGACCGGCACCGCCCGGGTGAAACGCGGCAGGTCGTCGACCGAGGCCTCGAACAGGGCGTCGAGGCGCAGGCCCAGCCCGGCATGCGCTAAGTCGGACGGCCCGGGCGGACGATGCAGCGCGCGGTCGATCAGCGCCCGCGCCCGGCTGTTGAAGCCGAGGATCCGCCCGCCCGCATCGACCGCCAGCGCCAGTTCGGGCTCGATGTCGGCGAATTCCGGCGAGCGCGACAGGTGGAGAATCCACTCGCGCCGGAAGCCGTTATGCAGGCTCGCGGTCTCGATGCGGTGGGCGAACGAGGTGACGAGCTGGAGGGCGAGGTGCTGGCTCGCCTTCGGCGCCGGGGCCTGGAGCGCCGAGATGTCGAGCACGGCGGCCAGCGTCCCGTCGGCGGCGTAGACCGGTGCCGCCGTGCAGGTCAGCCCGATATGGTCGCCGGCGAAATGGTCGTCGAGATGGACCGACAGCGCCTCGCCGGTGGCGATGCAGGTGCCGACCGCGCAGGTGCCGGCGAGGTGCTCGTTCCAGTCCGAGCCGCGATAGAGACCCGCGCGGCGCAGGTCGCCGTCGCGGCTCGCATCGCCGATGAAGTCGACGGCGACGCCGCGCGCATCGGCCAGGATCAGCACGTAGCCGAGGCCCGAGACCTGCCGGTACAGGGCCTCGACGCCGAAGCGCGCCACCCGGATCAGGTCGTCGAGGGCGTCGCGGTGCTCGCGCAGGCGCGCTTGGCTGTGGATGTAGGCACGCCGGGGCGCTGCGGGGTCGAGGCGGTACTCGGCCATGCAGCGCTGCCAGGACTGGCTGATCAGCGGATCGCGCGCGCCGCCGCCGTCGCTCGCGGCCCGCACGAGCTCGTCGATATGCGCCATCACGGCAGAGCGCATCGCGTCCTCCCCGATCTTTTCGCCCATTCTGCGCGGGAATGGCGGGCAGGAAAAGACCGGGGCGACAGGCGTTCGGGTTCAGGCCGGGCTGGAGCCCGCGGGGCCCGGCGGCACCGGCCGCGGGCGCCGGTTCTCGTCGATCGCCACGAAGGTGAAGAGCGCCTGCGTGACCTTGATGGTCTCCTCGCTCTCCCGGGCGCGGCGCCAGGCCTCGATCTGGATGCGGATCGAGGAGCGGCCCACCGAGACGATGTGGGCGTAGAGACTGACCTCGTCGCCGACCACCACCGGCTGCAGGAAGGTCATGCCCTCGACCGCGATGGTGGCGCAGCGCCCCCGCGCCCGGCGCGCCGCGACGTTGCCGGCGGCGAGATCCATCTGCGCCATGAGCCAGCCGCCGAAGATGTCGCCGGCCGGGTTGGTGTCGGCCGGCATGGCGATGGTGCGGATCACGGGAGGGCCCCAGCTGGCGTCGGGGGCGGGCGAAGGGGCGGTCATCGGCGGGATCGCTCGCGTGAGGGGAGGTGGGACGTCACCTTAGAGCGTTTCTCACCCTGGGTCAGCGCGGACCTGCGCCGGCCGGGCGCAGGTCCGCGGGCCGGAGCCGATCGTCAGGCGATCCAGCGCAGCACGACCAGCACGGTCGTGACGGTGACGGCGCCGCCGATGCGGGTCGCGATCTGGGCGAAGGGCATCAGCTGCATGCGGTTGGCGGCGGTGAGGATGGCGACGTCGCCGGTGCCGCCCTGGCCCGAATGGCACGCATTCACGATCGCGGCCTCGATCGGATACATGCCGAGGCGGCGGCCGACGAAGGCGCCGGTGACCATCAGGGTGAAGACCGTCGCGATGATCGTGATGAGGTTCGGGACCGTGAAGGCCGACATCAGCTTGTCCCAGGGGGTGAGCGAGACGCCGATGGCGAAGAGCAGCGGGTAGGTCATGCCGGTCTGCACGAACTTGTAGACCACGAAGCCGCCGGCCTGCAGGTGGGGCGAGACGGCGCTGGAGAGCTTGGCCAGGACCGCCAGGAACAGCATCGCGACCGGGGCCGGCAGGCCGATGACGTGGTGCAGCATCACGCCGAGCAGGTAGAGGGTCACCGCGGTGAGACCCGCCGCCGCGATGGTGGAGACGTCCATCTGCCCGCCCTTCTCGGCGGTCACCGCCTCGTCCTTGGGGTCCATGTCGTCGTGCTCGCCCGGCTGCAGCCGGCCCTCGCCGGTGAGATGCGGGTACTTCTTGCCGACGAAGTTCAGGATGCCGGAGAACACGATGGCGGTGAGGCTGCCGAGCATGACCGGGGGCAGCACCTGGGCGAACAGGTCGCCCTGCGAGGCGCCGAGGATCGCCGCGTAGCCGATCGAGAGCGGGATCGCGCCCTCGCCGACGCCGCCGGCCATGATCGGCACGACGATGAAGAAGAAGGTGTGGTAGGCGCCGAGCCCCAGCGCCATCCCGACCAGCGTGCCGACGATGCCCGCCGCGATCGAGCCGATGCCGAGCGGCACGAAGATCTTCAGGAAGCCCTTGATCAGCACGCCCCGGTCCATCCCCAGGATGCTGCCGACGATGATCGCCGCGATGTAGAGGTAGAGGAAATTGGTGAATTTGGTGAAGTCGATGATCGACTTCTCGATCTGCGGCGGGATCAGCTTGTAGTAGGCCAGCGCCGAGGGGATGAAGGTGGCGAAGATCGCGCCGGCGCCGATGTTGCGCAGGATCGGCAGCCGCTTGCCGATCTCGGCGCAGGTGAAGCCGCCCAGCACCAGGACGGCGATCATCGTCGGCGCGTCGGCCTTGATCTCGCGCTCGAAGGTCAGGATCGTCAGGAGCGCGGCCAGGATCAGGTAGACCGGGATCGGGATGATGCCGATCTTGATGTCCATCAGGCGCCACCAGCCGTGCGGCCAGAACTTGCCGGAAGCCGGAGTCATCGTTTCTTTCGTCGGCGCCGTCTCGTGAGACTTGGCGAAGTCTGCGGTCCCTAAGGCCATCGCGGTATCCTCCCAGATGATGTTCTTGCTGAGTGATGATTTTGCCGGCGCAGCCCGCGATCGGCGCGGATGGTCCGGTGAGCGTCGTGTCGCCGAGGTGAGGGGCGCCGGTCCCGTGGACCGCCCGCCATCCGCGTCGGGGGAGGCCCGCAACGAGGAGCCGTCCGCGGGAACGTCCGCTTGCGGTCGGGCCGCGATGCGGCGGGGCGAGCCGGAAGAAATCTGCCGATCGCAGCCGGATCGCGCCTTACGGGATGCCCGTGGCCTGCATCGTTCCCTCCAGGATTCGTTGGTCGTTGCGCTAGCGGGCGAACCTGTCAGGAACCTGTCACGGATCCGGGCTCCTGGATCGTCCCGTCCGGTCTCACCGCCCTTCGATGGCCCGCCGCCATTGGCGCAGGGTGCGGGTGCGCTTGATCTGGTCGAGGGAGGTCAGGAGTTCCGGCCCGACCGGGATCGGGCGCAAGGCGGTGGAGCGGCTCGCGGGATCGTCGGGGGCGCGGGCCTCGGCCCGCACGGGCGTGACCGAGCGGGCGGCGAGCAGCGCCTGGCCTTCCCGGGAGAGAAGGTAATCCAGGAAGAGCCGGGCCGCCGCCTTGTGCCGGGCCGCCTTCGGGATGAAGGCGATGCGCGAGGTGACGAGCGTGTAGTCGCCAGGCAGCACCACCCCGAGGGCCGGGTCCTGCTTGGCCCGCTCGAGCGCGTAGGAGCCGAGCACGTCGTAGGCGACCAGCGTCTCGCCGGCGGAGACGCGGTCGAGCATCGTGGCGGTCGCGGTGTAGAGCTTCGCGCCGACCTGGCCCAGCGCCCGGACCACGTCCCAGGTCCGAGGCGTCACGTCGAGGTTCTGGGTGAGGAACAGGAAGCCGACGCCGCTGCGCTCGGGGTCGTAGGTCGCGACCTTGCCCTGCCATGCCTCGGGATGCCGGGTCAGGGCAGCGAGGAACTCGGCATGGCTGCGCGGCACCCGCGCCTCCGGCAGCAATCTGCGATTGTACGCGAGGGCGACGGGCTCGGCGGTGATGCCGTAGGCCTCGTTGCGCCATACCGCCCAGGCCGGCCATCCGCCCGTCTCCGGCGAGACGTGGCGCTCGGCATAGCCGTCGTTCACGAGCTTGATCTGGAGATCCATGGCCGAGCTCCAGAGGATGTCCGCTGTGCCCCCGCCCGACGCGGCCTCGGCCAGGAACTCGTCGTAGAGCCGCGACGAGGTCATCTTGGCGTAGGAGATCGCAACACCTGGAAAGCGCCGCCGGAAGCCCGCGAGCAGGGCGGAGGCCTCCGCCTCGTCGGTCGTCGCGCGGACCACGACCATGCCCTCCCGCCCCGCCTCGCCCTCGATCGGCGCGACGGGCTCGATCTGCGCCAGCGCGGGGCCGAGGAGGAGGGCGAGGCCCAGGAGGCTGGCCGCCAGCGTCTTCACGGTCCCAAACCCCTTCGTGCCCCAAGGTTTCCGGTTGCCCGCGGCTCGCGTCGCGGCGAGGATCGCAGGCTACAGGCTCGGCCGGCGAATCCAAGCTCGCGGAGGTGTCGGCCGCGGCGGCCGGCATGCGCCCGCTCGCGAGGAGCTTGGCTGGAAGAGGGGCGGGCGGGATGCGGGTGCTCGTCGTGGAGGATGACGCGGCTCTGGCCCGGGGCCTCGTGGCGTCGCTCCGGATCGCCGGGTTCGCGGTCGATCACGAGCCGGACGGCGCGGTCGCGGCCCGGGTCGCCCTGTCGGAGCCCTACAGCCTGATCGTCCTCGATATCGGCCTGCCGGGCCTGTCCGGCTTCGAGGTGCTGCGGCGCATCCGGGCGGCGAGCGCCGTCCCGGTGCTGATCCTCACGGCCCGCGACGCCATGACCGATCGGGTGCAGGGGCTCGATCTCGGGGCCGACGACTACCTGGCGAAGCCCTTCGCGCTGCCGGAGTTCGAGGCGCGGGTGCGGGCACTGATCCGGCGCGGCCAGGGACTGCGCAGTCCCGTCCTGCAATGCGGGGCGCTCGTCCTCGACCGCTCGTCGGGGACCGTCACCCTCGACGGCGCGGTCCTGCCCCTGCGGCGCCGGGAACTCGCCGTGCTGGGCGTGCTGATGGCGAAGGCCGGGCAGGTTGTGCCCAAGGAGCGGCTGTCCGGCGAGGTGTTCGGGTTCGACGATGCGGTGGCGCCGAACGCCCTCGAGCTCTACGTCGCGCGCCTGCGCAAGAAGCTGCAGCCGAACGGGCCGGAGATCCGCACGATCCGCGGCCTCGGCTACCTCCTCGACGCCCGATGAGCCGCCGCCCGCCTTCCTTGCGGCGCGGGCTGCTGCTGCGGATGTTCCTGCCCGCCGCTTCCCTGGCCCTGGTGCTGGGCCTCGGCGGCGCCCTCGTCATCCGGGACGTGGTCGAGACGACGCATGACCGCCTCCTCGACGGCTCGGTCCTCGCCATCGCCGAGCGCGTGGCGCTGGACGAGGACAACGAGGTGACGGTGGACCTGCCGCGGGTGGCGCTGGGCATGCTGGAGAGCCAGTCGCAGGACCGGGTCTATTACAGCGTCAGCTATCGGGACCAGCTCGTCACGGGCTACCGCGACCTGCCCCGCCCCGATGGCGAGGTGGAGCCCGGCCCCACCCGGCACCGGGACGCCGTGATGCGGGGCGCGCCCGTGCGGATCGCCGCGCGGGCGCGGCCGGTCTATGGCAAGCCCGGCGCGGTGCTGGTGCAGGTGGCGGAGACCCGGGACGCGCGCCGGAGCCTGGAATGGCGGCTCCTCGCCGGGCTCTTCCTGCTCGAAACGGTCCTCCTGGCCCTCGTCGGGGTCCTGACCTGGTACGGGATCGGCCGCGGCCTCTCACCCCTCGACCGGCTGAGCGCCGAGATCGCGGGTCGCGCCGCTCCCGGCGCGGTGAGCCTGAAGCCCCTCGACGCCTCGCAGGTGCCGGTGGAGGCCCGGGCGCCGGTGCTCGCCTTCAACACCCTGCTCGGGCGCCTCGACGCGGCGATGGGGGCTGTGCGCCGCTTCACCGGCGACGCGTCGCACCAGATGCGCACGCCGCTCGCCGTCCTGCGCATGCATGTTGATCTCGCCCGCCGCCACGGCGCCGGCGTGAGCCCCGAGGGCCGTGCCGCCCTCGACGACATCGAGGGTGCGGCGCGCCGCCTGGAGCATCTGCTCGCGCAGCTCCTGGCGCTCGCCCGCGCCGACGAGGATCCGGGCGCGATCACCCTGACGGAACTCGATCTCGCCGGGCTCGCCGCGACGGTGCTGGCCGACCACGTCCCGCGGGCGCTCGCTGCCGGCGTCGAGGTCGAGTACGAGGGGCCGGACGGGCCCGTGATGGTGATGGGGCACCCGACCCTGATGGGCGAGATCCTGGGCAACGTCATCGACAACGCGATCCGCTACGCCAGACCCGGCGCCCGGGTGGTGGTGCGGGTCGCGGACGGGGCCGAGGGTGCCTTTGCCGAGATCGAGGATGACGGACCGGGCATCGCGCCGGAGCACCGTGAGAAGGTCTTTTCGCGGTTCTACCGGATCGCCCGGAGCGGCGGACCGGAGGGCAGCGGGTTGGGTCTTGCCGTCGTCCGGGCCCTCGCCGACCGGATCGGCGCCGCCGTGACGCTTCATGACGGTGAGCGGGGCGGGCCGGGACTGCGGGTCAGGATCGGGTTTCCGGTGGCGCCGGTGCGATCAGCCGATTCTCACGAAAGCTGACGCATCGCCGTCCGCCTGATCCGATCGAATAATACCGCCGCGCCTTCGAACGGACTCGTTCGAAGGCGCTGGCTAAGCCCGAATGGGCGCCGGCGCTGATGCGCCGGACGCTTTCGCATCGACGTGTCGATGCGACAGCGCGATGGTATAAAGGTCAAGCGCGCCCCCCCTCTCCCATACGGGAGAGGGGGGGCGCGCTCTATTTCAACGAGGTCGATCAGGTCGAGGGTGGATCACTCCTTCGCCAACGCGTCCGCGAAGGCTGCGATGCGGTTGCGGGCGTAGGTCGGCAGGCCGGCGCTGATCGAGGTGCCGGTGTTGAAGGAGGAATTGCCCATCAGCACCTGGGCCGGCAGCAGGTTGCGCAGCACCGGCACGCGCTCGTACTCCTTCTTGCGGTCGAGCACGTCGGCCTTGATGCCGAGCGTCATGTAGGCGGTGACCACCGTCTTGTTCGGGTCGCTCCCCACCGGCTGCATCACCGCCAGGAACTTGCCGAAGCGCAGGATCTGGTTGACCCAGAAGATGTTCTGCTCCATCGCGCCGGCCACCGGCGCCTCGATCCTGGTGAGCTGCACGAGCTGTCCCGCCTCGTCGGGCGGCAGCACCCTGAGTTCGCTCTGGAACGAGACGAACTCGGCGATCTTCTTGCCGCCGTCCTCGAGCTTGTTGGCCAGCTTCACCCCGAGCGGCAGCTTACCCTCCAGGTCGTAGCGCGACTCGATGCAGGTGGTGTCGGGCGCTTCGCACCACGGCCGGTCGGGACGGCGGGCGAAGGCGGCGGCCGGGTCCTTGGTCGGGGTGGCGTCCGCGGGGCTCAGGGCCTTGTGCTTGATCGCCGGGTCCATCCGCGACAGGAACGGGATCGTGGCGAAGCGCTTCAGGTCGATGCGGTCGGCGCTGCGCGGCACGATGAACCGCGCCTCGGCGACGTAGACCTTCAGCACCTCGTGCCGGGGCTTCGCGACGCCGTTCACCGTCTGGACGTAATCCGGCTCGGCATAGGCCGGATGGGGGGCGAGCAGCGCCTTCTGCGCCGGGCTGCGCTTGCCCCACTCGGTGAAGGGCACGAGGCCGCTCTCCGGGCTCGCCGGGTTGTCGCGGTGATCGGTGAACGCGATGGTGTTCGGCGCGATGGTCGCCGGGTCGAGGCCCGTCACCGCCGGCACGTCCTTGGTGCGGTACTCGGCGAGCGCCGGGGAAGCCGCAAGCGTCGAGGCCGCGAACGCTGCGGCGAGCACGAGCGGAACGAGGCGCGGGCGCGCCGTCAGGCTGTCAGGCACGGGAAATGTCCTGTCTGGGGGTCAGTAAGTCGGGTCGTCGCCGAACGGGTAGTCGGGGTCGCGCCGGCGCGGCCGGCGGATGCCTTCGTCGTCGTCGCCGAAGGGCGAGCGGCTGCGCGCCCCGGGCCAGTACGGCTCGGGCGGCGGCACCGGCTGGGCCCGGCGGGCATAGGGGCGTGGCTCGGGCCGGCCGAACAGGGAGCCGAACGGATCGTAGCGGTCGGAATCCGGGGCCTCGTCGGGCATCCGGCCCGGATTCTCGCCCGGGAGACCGCCCTCCAGCGCGTCGCCGTCCTGCTCGCTGTCGGGCCGCATCGCGTAGATCTGCTCCTGCGGCACCAGGCGGAAGCGGGTCTCGGCGAGGCGCCCGTCCACCGAGAGGCGGAAATGCTCCATGAAGCCGCCGCCGGCGACCCGGCTGCCAGAGCGCAGGTCGATCGGCTCGTCGGCGATCAGGCGCTTCGCCTCGGGGCTCGGGCCGGCAAGCGGAGACTTTGCCACCCCGTTGGCCCAGGCGGCCTGAAGCACCTGGGAGAAGATCGGCACCGAGAGATGGCCGCCGGTCTGGCCGCGGCCGAGCGTGCGGCGCTTGCCGTCGGCATTGTCGTAGCCGACCCAGGCCACGATGGTGATCTCGTTGGTGAAGCCGGCGAACCAGGCGTCGTTCTCGTCCTCGGAGGTGCCGGTCTTGCCGGCGACGTAGGGCGAGAACCGGGCGAGCGCGGCGGCGGTGCCGCGCTGGGTCACGCCCTGGAGCAGGCTCTTCAGCTGGTAGAACGCCACCCGGTCGGCCGAGCCGATGCGGGCCATCGGCCGGTCGGCGTGCTGGTAGAGCACCTTGTCGCCCTGCACCACGCTCTCCAGGCCGTAGGGCGAGGGCCGCTCGCCCTCGTTGGCGACGGCGGCGTAGAAGGTCGCGAGGTCGATCATCCGCACCGGCTGGGCGCCGAGCACGAAGGGATAGTAGCGCTCGCACTCGGCGTAGAGCTGGGCTTCGAGGGCGATGTCGCAGACCTTCTGGAGGCTCGCCGGCGCCTTCTCGGCGATGCCGCCGCGCAGGAGCTGGGCGGTGACCAGGTTCTTCGAGTGCTCCAGGCCGCGGCGCAGGGTGGTGGGACCGGAGCCGCCGCCCTCGTAGTTCTTCGGCGACCAGGAATCGCCCACCCCGCCGATCGGCGGCAGGGTGACCCGGGCATCCATCACCAGGGTGTTGGGTTGCAGGCCGGCATTGAGCGCGGCGAGGTAGGTGAGGGGTTTCAGGGTCGAGCCGGGCTGGCGCACGCTCTGCGTCACCCGGTTGAGCTGGCTCAAGGGATAGGAGAAACCGCCCGTCATGGCGAGGATGCGCCCGGTGCGGTTTTCCATCACCAGCACCGCGCCCTGGACCTGCGGACGGATGCGCAGGTCCGCCCGGGGCGCGCCCTTGCCCTCCCACAGCTTCACCCGCACCACGTCGAACGGAGCGAGCCGCCCGCGGGCGGAGCCCGGGTTGAGGCTCGCGACCCGCCCGTCGGCGAGGCCGACCCGCGCGCCGCCCTGGCCGCCGGTGGAGAGCACCACGGCCGCCGGCCAGTGCACGTCGTAGAGCGGGAGGCGCGCGGTCTCCAGGGCCCGCTGCCAGGCCGGCTTCGGGCCGGCGGGCTTCGCCGCCTTGGGCGGCTTCTGCCCCTTCTTCCCCCTGGGCGCTGGCTCGGGCGACGGAGCGGGGACCGGCTCGGGCGCGGGCGCGGCGGCCTCGATCCTGCGCACGGCGTCGGCGAGGTTCGCTTCGGGCCCCTCGAAACGGGCGCGGCCGGTCGAGGCCTCGTAGCGCGACAGGCTTTCCTGAAGGATGCCCTCGGTCGCCGCCTGGAGGCCCGCATTGAGGGTCGAGCGCACCGTATAGGCGCCGGCGGTCAGTGATTCGAGGCCCGCCAGCGTGCGCGCCTCGCGGGTGAGATGGTCGACGAAGTGGAAGCCGGCATCCTGGCGCAGGCGCTCCAGCGGCGCGAGGCCGAGCGGCGCGGCAAGCGCGGCATTCATCTCGGCCTCGGTGATCGTGCCCTCCTCCTTCATGCGGGTGAGGACATAGGCGCGGCGCTCCCGCGCCCGGTCGGGGTAGCGGTCGGGATTGTAGAAGTTCGGGCCCTTCGGCATGCCGCCGAGCAGCGCGGCCTCGGCAACAGTCAGATCACGGACGGACTTCCCGAAATAGCTGCGCGCCGCCATCTCGACGCCGTAGGCGCCGCGGCCGAGATAGATCCCGTTGAGGTAGAGGCCGAGGATCTCGGGCTTCGTCATCACCCGCTCGGCTCGGGCCGCGACGATCATCTCGCGGATCTTGCGCTCGTAGGTGACGTCGTCGCCGACCGAGAGGTTCTTCACCACCTGCTGGGTGATGGTCGAGCCGCCCTGCGGCCGGCCCGGCGAGGCGAGATTGCCGATGAAGGCGCGGATCACCCCGCGCTCGTCGATGCCGTGATGGGCGAGGAAGCGCTTGTCCTCCGCGGCGATGAAGGCCTTCTGGACGAGGGGCGGGATCTCGCCGATCGGCACCGCGACGCGGCGCCCGTTCGGCTCGAAGGTCTCGGAGAACCGGCCGCCGCGCCCGTCGAGGATCGTGGTCGCGCCGGGCAGCCGCAGGGTCTTGAGGGCGTTGGCATCCGGCAGGTCGGTGACCGCCTTGTTGTAGAACTCGATCACGGCGCGCGCCTCGAAGGGCGAGTTCGCCGGGTTCTCGCCCTTGCAGAACTGCTTGTAGCTCGTATTGAGCTCACCGATGTCGAGGCCGTGCAGGAGCTTCGACTCGCCGGCGACGGCTTTCGGATCCTCCATCGCAGTCGAGATCAGGTCATCGAGGTTGATGTCCTCGATGTCGAAGGCCTTGCGCATATGGGCGCAGCCGTCGCGCAGGAGCTGAACCACCGCCGGCCCGTCCCTGTCCGGATCGAACTGCGTCCGGATCGCGTCGGGACGGGTGGTGACCTGGCTCAGCGTCAGGGCCGTGGCAAACAGCTTGATGAGGATCGCGTTCATCGATGACCAAGGGCCGGGACGAAGCCTGCGGCAGGAGGCGCCCGGCGGCCTGAACCGGACATGGACGGACCCGACATCGACAACGCGGCTGTTTTAAGGACGCGGCGGGGAGGCCGGTGACGGTGCGGCACTCTCCACCGCCTCACCCCGCAGGCGGCGCAGCGCGAAGGCCGTGAACACCCCGACGAGGCAGAGCGCGAGGCCGAACCACGTGAAGGCGTATTGCAGGTGGTTGTTCGGCAGGTCGACCCGGAGCTGCCCGCCCTTCGGCCAGCCGCCGGGATTGGGCGTCGCGTCGGCCTCGATCAGGTAGGGGGCGACATTCGTCAGGCCTTTCGCCGCCGCGATGCCCGGAACGTCGCGGTTGAACCACTCGCCGGTCTGCGGGTTCGGTGCCGGTACGAACAGGCCCCGCGCCTCGCTCTGGCGCAGCATGCCGGTCACGGTGGTCTCGCCCTCGACCTGGGCCGCGGCGCGGCGGGCCGGATCCTTGAGTTCCGTCGGCACGAAGCCGCGATTGACGAGCAAGATCCGGCCGTCGTCGAGGCGCAACGGCGTCACGACGTAGTAGCCCTGGAGCGCCCGGCCCGGCGTATCGCCCGGCGCGAGGCCGTGGACCAGCGTCTCCTTGTCGTTGAGCAGGCGGCCGGTGGCGCGCACCCGCTCGAACTCGTCTCTCGCCGGATCGAAGCCGTCGAAGGCGGGCAGCGGCGCCGGCGGCTCGATGCGCGAGCGGGCGACGATCCGGTCGATCAGCGCCTCCTTCCAGGCCTTGCGCTCGAGCTGCCAGACCCCGAGTCCGATCAGGATGCCTAAGCAGACCAGGCTCGCGAGGGCAGGGGCGACGAGGTCCCGCAGGGCCGCGCGCCGCTCCGCTGCCCGGGCCGGTGCCGTCACCGGAAACGCCCCTGCGCGGCCTTGTTGGAATATTGCAGGGCCGCCATCATGCCCTTGAGCGGGCGGACCAGGATCAGGCTCAAGCCGATCGAGAGCGGCACCCAGAGCGCGGCGTGGACCCACATCGGCGGCTCGTAGGTGAACTCGACCCACATCGCCAGCGCCACCACCACGATGCCGACGATCGACATCACGAAGAAGGCCGGGCCGTCGGCCGAATCGATGAAGCGGAAATCGAGCCCGCAGACCTCGCAGGACGGGCGGAAGCTGAGGAAGCCCTTGAACAGGTGCCCCTCGCCGCAGCGCGGGCAGCGGCCGCGCAGGCCCACGGTCGCCGGTGAGTCGACGGTGCGGTTGGTATCCACGGGCCTGCTCCTGAACGGGATGCGTGACGGCGATCTGGGGCTTCGTCGCCCCAAGAAAAAGGGCGGCTCTCGCCGCCCTCTCATGACCCTGGCGCGTGCGGCGCGGGCCCTGAACAGAGTGGCATGGCGCAACTCTGCCCAGGGTCTTGGTCTCGCATCGTTTTTGCCGCCGAACCGGTGACCGCTCCGGCGAACGATGCTTAGTGCGCGGCGGCGTGGCCGACGCCCGAGCCCCAGACGTAGATGGCGGCGAACAGGAACAGCCACACCACGTCGACGAAGTGCCAGTACCAGGCGGCGAACTCGAAGCCGAGGTGCTGCTTGGGGGTGAACTGGCCGAGATAGATCCGGTACAGGCAGACCGCGAGGAAGATCGTGCCGATCAGCACGTGGGCGCCGTGGAAGCCGGTCGCCATGAAGAAGGTGGCCGAGTAGATGCTGCCCGAGAACCCGAAATGGGCGTGGCCGTACTCGTAGGCCTGGACGCAGGAGAACAGCGCGCCGAGCGCGATGGTCAGCCACAGGCCGTACTTCACGCCCTTGCGGTCGTTGTGCAGCAGGGCGTGGTGGGCCCAGGTGATCGTGGTGCCCGAGGTGAGCAGGATCAGGGTGTTGAGCAGCGGCAGGTGCCAGGGGTCGAACGCCTCGACGCCCTTCGGCGGCCACAGGCCGCCGGTGAACTCGACCCGCGAGGCCTGGATCGGGTCGCCCGAATAGAGCGCCGCCTCGAAATAGGCCCAGAACCACGCGACGAAGAACATCACCTCGGAGGCGATGAACATCATCATGCCGTAGCGGTGCGACAGCTGCACCACCCGGGTGTGGTCGCCGGTATTGGCCTCGTGGACGACGTCCCGCCACCAGCTCAGCATGGTGTAGAGCACGCCGATGACGCCGGCGAAGAACACGTAGGGACCGACCGCGAGATTGGCGATGGTCAGGCTCTTCATCCACAGGACGGCGCCCGTCGTCATGGTGAAGCCGCTCATCGAGCCGACGAGCGGCCACGGGCTCGGATTGACGAGGTGGTAGTCGTGGTGCTTCCCGTGCGCCTCGGCCATCGTGTCGGGTCTCCTGCCTGGTCTTACGACCGGTCGCGCCCCGCGCCGGCCGTGGATCTCGTTTGACGCGGGGCGGCTCGCTCCCGGCGCCCCGGCCTTTTCGCCGCCGGCGCCTCACGGTCACGCTTTAATGCCGCCCCGGCGCGGTTGTCACCTCGTCAATTGGCCTTGGTCCCCACCGGCGTCGCGAGGGCCGCCTGCGGCTGCCCGTTCTTCGACGCGAAGTAGGTGTAGGACAAGGTCATCTCGGTGAGGTCGCGGGTGTTCGCATCGGCCTTGATGCCCGGCTCGAGGTAGAACACCACCGGGAAGTCCATGGTCTCGCCGGGCTGCAACGTCTGCTCGTTGAAGCAGAAGCACTGCACCTTGACGAAGTAGCCGCCGGTCAGCCCGGGCTGGACGTTGAAGGTGGCGATGCCGGTGCTCGGCACGGTCCCGGTATTGGTGACGCGGAAGAACACCGTCTTGGTGGCCCCCAGCTGCGCCTCGATCTGCGGCGTCTCCGCGACGAAGCGCCAGGGCAGCCCGGGCGCGACGTTGGTGTCGAAATGCACCACCATGCTACCTTGCGGGTCACCTTGGCTCGCCGGGCCGGCGGCGGCCGCGCCCCGCAGCGGCGTGCCGTCATAGCCGGTCGCCTTGCAGAACAGGTCGTAGAGCGGCACGAAGGCGAAGGCGAGCGCCGTCATCCCGACCACGATGCCGAGGCAGGCCAGCGCCGTGGAGCGGGCCCGCTTCTGCGCCTCTCTCGTCTGCGTCTCTCGGCGCGGATCTGTCATGACGGCATCGCCTCGCGGATCGTCACAGCGGCCGGTTGAGGACCTGGGGGCCGAGCTTGGCGATCGTCAGCACGTAGAAGATCAGGACCAGGGCGGCGAGCACCATCGCGATCGCGATGGAGCGCTTGCGCCGGCGCTGGATCTCTTCGGGGGTCAGTTGCTGGGGCACCGCACTCATCGCTGGATCAACCGGAGGGGAGGGGCGTTCAGCCGAAGACCGGCCGGAACAGCCCGAGGCCCTGTTCCGCCAGGAGGGCGGAGAAGAGCAGGAACAGGTAGAGGATCGAGAAGCCGAACAGGCTCATGGCCGCCTTGTTGGCCGCCTCGCCCTCGCGCCGGCGCAGCACCTGGACGCTCAGGCCCACCATGGCGAGGCCGCCGACGAGGCCGACGAGGCCGTAGATCAGGCCGCCGAAGCCGAGGAAGACCGGGGCGAGGCCGAGCGGCGCCAGCAGCACCGAATAGGCGAGGATCTGGCGGCGGGTCGAATCGGGCCCGGCGACGTTCGGCATCATCGGGATGCCGGCGCGGGCGTATTCGCCGGCCTTGACCAGGGCGAGCGCCCAGAAATGCGGCGGGGTCCAGACGAAGATGATGAGGAACAGGACCGTACCTTCGATCCCGATCGAGCCGGTGACCACCGCCTGGCCGATCATCGGCGGCAGGGCGCCGGCGGCGCCGCCGATCACGATGTTCTGCGCCGTCGAGCGCTTCAGCCACATCGAGTAGATCACGGCGTAGAACACGATGGTGAAGGCGAGCAGCCCCGCCGACAGCCAGTTCGCCGCGAGCCCGAGCACCAGCACCGAACCGACCGAGAGCGTGAGCCCGAAGGACAGGGCCTCGCCGGGCTGGATCCGCCCGGCCGGGATCGGCCGGGTCCGGGTGCGGGTCATCACCGCGTCGACGTCGGCGTCCCACCACATGTTGAGGCAGCCCGAGGCGCCGGCCCCGACCGCAATCATCAGGAGCGAGATCGCCCCGATGACCGGATTCACATGCGACGGCGTAACCGTCATCCCGACGAGGGCGGTGAAGATCACCAGCGCCATCACCCGGGGCTTCAGGAGCGCGAAGTAATCCGCGACCTCGCCGCCGGAGCTGCTCGCCTCGGCGAAGGGACGGTCGGAGATCGCGCTGTTCGACAGGGTGGTCATGCTGGATGTCGCGGCCATCGTGTGAAGGGAGTGAAGGTGTCGCGCTCCTCGCCGGAACGCCTGCTTGACGGCGCTCGGGGGAAGAGCGGGGGCCGCGTTCGGCGGCCCCCTCTCGATCGTTCAGTGGGCGTGGGACGGCTCGTCCACGATCACCGGCAGGGTCTCGTACTGGTGGAAGGGCGGGGGCGAGGACAGGGTCCACTCGAGGGTGGTGGCACCCTCGCCCCACGGGTTGTCCGCAGCCCGCTCCTTGGAGCGGAAGGCGAGCACCACGCCGATCACGAACACGACCATGCCGAGGGCGAAGATGTGGCCGCCCATGGTGGCGACGTAATGCCAGCCCGCGAAGGCCTCCGGATAGTCGGCATAGCGACGCGGCATGCCGGCCAGGCCCAGGAAGTGCATCGGGAAGAACAGCACGTTGGCGCCGATGAAGGCGAGCCAGAAGTGCAGCTTGCCGGCCCATTCGGGGATGATGCGGCCGGTCATCTTCGGGAACCAATAGTAGACACCGGCGAAGATGATGAACACCGCGCCGAGCGACAGCACGTAGTGGAAGTGCGCCACGACGTAGTAGGTGTCGTGCAGGTAGCGGTCGACGGCGGCGTTGGCCAGGATCACGCCCGTGACGCCGCCGACGGTGAACAGGAACACGAAGCCGACGGCCCAGTGCATGGCGGCGGTGAAGCGGATCGATCCGCCCCACATCGTGGCGATCCAGGAGAAGATCTTCACGCCGGTGGGGACCGCAATCACCATGGTGGCGAACACGAAGTAGGACTGGGTCTGGAGCGTGAGACCCACGGTGTACATGTGGTGGGCCCACACCACGAAGCCGACGACGCCGATCGCCACCATCGCGTAGGCCATCGCCAGGTAGCCGAAGACCGGCTTGCGGGAGAAGGTCGAGATGATGTGCGAGACGATCCCGAAGGCAGGCAGGATCATGATGTAGACTTCGGGATGGCCGAAGAACCAGAACAGGTGCTGGTACAGGATCGGGTCACCGCCGCCGGCCGGATCGAAGAAGGTCGTGCCGAAGTTGCGGTCGGTGAGCAGCATCGTGATCGCGCCGGCGAGAACCGGGAGCGACAGCAGCAGCAGGAACGCGGTCACCAGCATCGACCAGGCGAACAGCGGCATCTTGTGCAGGGTCATGCCCGGCGCGCGCATGTTCAGGATGGTGGTGATGAAGTTGATGGCGCCGAGGATCGAGCCCGCGCCCGACAGGTGCAGCGCGAAGATCGCGAAGTCGACGGCCGGGCCCGGATGGCCGGCGGTGGAGAGCGGCGGGTAGACGGTCCAGCCGGTGCCGGCGCCGACCGCGCCCGGGGCGCCCTCGACGAACAGCGAGCAGACGAGGCTCATGAAGCCCGCGACCGTCAGCCAGAACGAGATGTTGTTCATGCGCGGGAACGCCATGTCGGGCGCCCCGATCATCAGCGGCACGAACCAGTTGCCGAAGCCGCCGATGAGGGCCGGCATCACCATGAAGAACACCATGATGAGGCCGTGGCCGGTCACGAACACGTTGTAGGTCTGTGGATTGGAGAAGTACTGCAGGCCGGGGGCCTCCATCTCCATCCGGATGCCGAAGGACAGGAAGGCGCCGACGATGCCCGCCGAGAAGGCGAACAGCAGGTAGAGGGTGCCGATGTCCTTGTGGTTGGTCGAGTTGAACCAGCGCTGGAAGAACGGTGGAGTGTGGTCGTGGGCGTGGTCGTGCCCTGCCGTGACGGCTTGAGCCATGGGGTCAGCCTCTTCGAGGAATGTCTCGGTCGGTCTGTCGAAAGGGGCGGGGGGCGCTTGCCGCGCCGCCCCGCGTCATGAAATCAGTCGGCGTCCGCGGCCGGCCTTATTGCGCTTCCGCGAACCTTATTGCGCTTCCGCGAACTTGGCGCCGCCGTCGGTGCGGGCGAACTTGGTCTTGGCCTCCGCGGTCCAGGCCTGGAAGGCCTGCTCGCTCACCACCTTCACGGTGATCGGCATGTAGGCGTGGCGCTGGCCGCACAGCTCCGAGCACTGGCCGTGATAGGTGCCCTCGCGCTCGGCCTTGAACCAGAACTGGTTGAGGCGGCCGGGGATCGCGTCGATCTTGAAGCCGAAGGACGGCATCGCCCAGGAATGCATCACGTCGGCGGCGGTGACCTGGACCTTCACGATCTTGTTCACCGGCACCACCATCTCGTTGTCGGTGGCGAGCAGCTTGGGCTGGCCGGACTTCACCTGGTCGTCGCCCTCGAGCAGGTTGGCGTCGAACTTGAAGCCGCCGACATCCTGCGGGTACTCGTAGGACCAGTACCAGGCATGGCCGATGACCTTGACCATCAGGTCGGCCTTCGGATCCGACAGCTGCGTGCGCAGCACCCGGAACGACGGGATCGCGATCGCCACCAGGATCAGCACCGGAACGATCGTCCAGGCGACCTCCAGCATCGTGTTGTGGGTGGTGCGCGACGGGGTCGGGTTCTTCGTCTCGTTGAACTTGACGATCACCGCGATCAGCAGGGCGAGCACGAACAGGACGATGACGAGCATGATCCAGTTCAGGAGGTGGTGGAAATTGTAGATCTCCGTCGCCACCTCGGTCACGGGCCGCTGCAAGTCCATCTGCCACGGCACCGGCTGGCCCACGCCCGCCGCCGACACGGCCGTCGCGGTGCCGAGGATCCCGGTCGCTGCCAGCGCCGCGGCGCGTCCCCAGAACCCACGGCCCTTCAGCCGTCCTTGCGCCCTCGCCATCCCCATGGTGCCCTCGATGCTCCCCAACAGGCTGTCTGCCGGCAACGGCTGCCCGCGCGGCGGGAGCGCCGTCCTGTTTCGGCCGCACGGCGCCGGCCCGCCGCCCTGCGGCCGGAAGCCGGCCGAGACCCGGTCGGCGTCTCTCACCACAATGCCGCCGCAAGCGCAACGGCGTTGGCGTCGCATCGGCGTCCGGAATTCGCTTGTGGGCACTGGACATTCGTCGTGAGGCTCGAATGATTCCGCAAAAGCGCGCAGGGTCCCCCGGCGCCTCGTCGAGCGTGCCGGACGTGACCCTCACCCTTCGATGATCGACCGTCTCGAGTTCATCCTGGCGCTCGCCCGCGAGCAGCATTTCGGCCGCGCCGCCCAGGCCTGCGGGGTGTCGCAGCAGACCCTCTCGGCCGGCGTCAAGCAGCTCGAGGAGCGCCTGGGTGTGCTCCTGGTGCAACGCGGCTCGCGCTTCCAGGGCTTCACCCCGGAGGGCGAGCGGGTGCTCGACTGGGCGCGGCGCATCGTCGGCGACGCCCGCGCCATGCGCCAGGAGGTGGCGGCCCTGCGCCGCGGCCTCTCCGGCACGCTCCGGATGGCGGCGGTGC
Organism: Methylobacterium currus; assembly: GCF_003058325.1. Lineage (NCBI taxonomy): Bacteria > Pseudomonadati > Pseudomonadota > Alphaproteobacteria > Hyphomicrobiales > Methylobacteriaceae > Methylobacterium > Methylobacterium currus. The sequence continues at coordinate 4,918,049 of NZ_CP028843.1, read as the reverse complement.
CGACCGCGACCCCGATGGTGGCGGCGCTCACCACGCCGTTCCGCGCCCGCCATCCGGCGGTGCGCTTCTCGGTGCAATCCTCGACCTCGCACGAGATCACCCGCCAGATCGCCAATCTCGAGCTCGATGCCGGGCTGACCTATATCGAGGACGAGCCGCTCGGCCGCGTCACCGCGCTGCCGCTCTACCGCGAGCATTACCGGCTGCTCACCGCCGCCGACGGCATCTACGGCGCGCGTGCGAGCGTGACCTGGGCCGAGGTCGGGCGCATCCCGCTCTGCCTGCTAACGCCGGCGATGCAGAACCGCCGCATCATCGACCGCCACCTGCGCGCCGCCGGGGCGGAGCCGGCGCCGTTGCTCGAATCGAACTCGATGATCGTGCTCGTCACCCATGTGCGGACCGCCAAGTGGGCGAGCATCATGCCGGCGGCGCTCGCCGAGACCTTCCGCCTCACCGAGCGGGTGCGGGCGGTGCCGATCACCGATCCGGACGTCAGCCACATGATCGGCCTCGTCGTGCCCGAGCGCGACCCGATGACCCCGCTCGTCGCCGCCTTCCTGGCCGAGGCGCGGGCGATCGCCCCCGGGCTGGCGGCGGAGGTGGCGGCGCTCTGAAACGCCCGCCCCCGCCTCGAACTTTCGTCGCGGGCGCACCGCTTGTTCGGCCTTTCTCCCTCGTACCAGCCCGGTTTAACAAAAAATCCTTGTCGCGCCACCGAACCCGGCGATTGATCCGACGGCCTAGACCGCCCAGGCTGCAGCCTAGAACGACAACGATCTGGGTTGGAAACCGATGCCGGGCCGAGACCTTGGCCAAGCGAGCGCATGTGAGCCCTGGGACGCCGAGCGGGCGGCCGGGATCATCGCCGGCCACGCCCGCCGCGAGGGCGCGACGCTGCCGATCCTGCATGCGCTGCAGGAGACGTTCGGATATGTCGATGCGGAGGCGGTGCCTCTGATCGCCGAGGCGCTGAACCTGTCGCGCGCCGAAATCCATGGCTGCCTCACCTTCTACCACGACTTCCGAAGCGAGCCGGCGGGCCGCCACATCGTGAAGCTGTGCCGGGCCGAGGCCTGCCAGGCGGTCGGGGCCGACGCGCTGCACGCCGAGGTGCTGGCGCGCTACGACGTCGCCTGGCACGGCACGAGCCGGGACGGGCAGGTGACGGTAGAGCCGGTCTTCTGCCTCGGGCTCTGCGCCTGCGGCCCCGCCGCCCTGGTCGACGGCGAGCCGGTCGGCCGCCTCGATCTCGACACCCTGGCGGATGCGCTGACGGAGCGGGCCGCGTGAGCATCACCCTCTATCTGCCGAAGGACGCCGCCAGCCTCGCCCTCGGCGCCGACCGGGTCGCCAAGGCGCTGGGCCGGGCCGCTGCCGCCCGCGGCCTCGACGTCACCCTGGTGCGCACCGGCTCGCGCGGCCTGCTGTGGCTGGAGCCGCTCCTCGAGGTCGCGACGCCCGCCGGGCGCATTGCTTACGGGCCGGTGCGCCCGGGCGACATCGAGTCCCTGCTCGATGCCGGGCTGGCCGAGGGCGGCGCCCATCGCCTGCGGATCGGCCGACCGGAGGAGCACCCGTATCTCGCCCGCCAGCAGCGCCTGACCTTCGGCCGCTGCGGGATCGTCGATCCGGCCTCGGTCGAGGATTACCGGGCCCATGGCGGCTACCGCGGCTTGGAGGCCGCGCTCGCGGCCGGTCCCGCCGGCATAGTCGAGGCGGTGAAGTCCTCCGGCTTGCGCGGCCGCGGCGGTGCCGGCTTCCCGACCGGCATCAAGTGGAACACGGTGATGCTGGCCGCGGCGGATCAGAAATACGTGGTCTGCAACGCGGACGAGGGCGATTCCGGCACCTTCGCCGACCGGATGCTGATGGAGGGCGATCCCCTCACGCTGATCGAGGGCATGACGATCGCCGCCGTCGCGGTCGGGGCGACGCGGGGCTACATCTATTGCCGCTCCGAGTATCCGCACGCCTTCGCGGCGCTCAACACCGCCATCGCGGCGGCGGAGAGGGCGGGCACTCTCGGCGCCGACGTGATGGGCTCAGGCCGCGCCTTCCACCTCGAGGCACGCCTCGGGGCCGGCGCCTATATCTGCGGCGAGGAAACCTCGCTCCTGGAGAGCCTGGAGGGCAAGCGCGGGATCGTGCGGGCCAAGCCCCCGATCCCGGCGCTGAAAGGCCTGTTCGGCCAGCCGACGCTCGTCAACAACGTGCTGTCCTTCGCGGCGGTGCCGTGGATCCTGGAGCATGGCGGTCCCGCCTATGCCGCCTACGGCATGGGGCGCTCGCTGGGCACCCTGCCGATCCAGCTCGCCGGCAACGTGAGGCGCGGCGGCCTGATCGAGACGGCCTTCGGGCTCACGCTCCGCGAGGTGATCGAGGAGATCGGCGGCGGCACCGCCTCCGGCCGTCCCGTGCGGGCGGTCCAGGTCGGCGGGCCGCTCGGCGCCTACTTCCCCGAGAGCCTGTTCGACACCCCCCTCGACTACGAGGCCTTCGCGGCGAAGAAGGGCCTGCTCGGCCATGGCGGCATCGTGGTGTTCGACGACACCGTCGATCTCGCGCGCCAGGCCCGCTTCGCCTTCGAGTTCTGCGCCGCGGAATCGTGCGGCAAGTGCACGCCGTGCCGGATCGGCGCCGTGCGCGGGCTGGAGACGATCGACAAGGTGATCGCCGGCGAGTCGCCGCGCGAAAACCTCGCCCTCGTCACCGACCTCTGCGAGGTGATGACCGACGGCTCGCTCTGCGCCATGGGCGGGCTGACGCCCGTGCCGGTGATGAGCGCGCTCACCCATTTCCCGGAAGATTTTTCCGGCCGCGGCGCCCGGTTGCCGCTGGCCGCCGAGTGAGGACGCGTCCGATGGCCCTCATCAAGGAAGTCGACTACGGCACCCCGATCCGCGTCTCGGACCAGACCGTGACGCTGACGATCGACGGCCAGAGCGTCACAGTTCCGGCCGGCACCTCGGTGATGGCGGCGGCGATGCAGGCCGGCACGCAGATCCCGAAGCTCTGCGCCACCGATTCGCTCGAACCCTTCGGCTCCTGCCGCCTCTGCCTCGTCGAGATCGACGGGCGGCGCGGCACGCCGGCCTCCTGCACCACGCCGGCCGAAGCGGGCATGGTGGTGCACACGCAGTCGGACAAGCTCGCGCGCCTGCGAAAAGGTGTGATGGAGCTCTACATCTCCGACCACCCCCTCGACTGCCTCACCTGCTCGGCCAACGGCGATTGCGAATTGCAGACGCAGGCCGGGACGGTCGGCCTGCGCGAGGTGCGCTACGGCTATGACGGCGCCAACCACGTCTCGAAGAATTCCGAGCTCTACCTGCCGAAGGACGAGTCGAACCCGTACTTCGCCTACGACCCGTCGAAGTGCATCGTCTGCAACCGCTGCGTCCGGGCCTGCGAGGAGGTGCAGGGCACCTTCGCGCTGACCATTGCCGGCCGCGGCTTCGATTCGCGGGTGGCGGCCGGGCCGACCGACTTCTTCAACTCCGAATGCGTCTCCTGCGGCGCCTGCGTGCAGGCCTGCCCGACGGCGACGTTGCAGGAGAAATCCGTCATCGCCATGGGGCAGCCCGAGCATTCCAAGGTGACGACCTGCGCCTATTGCGGCGTCGGCTGCTCGTTCAAGGCCGAGATGCAGGGAGACCGGATCGTCCGGATGGTGCCCTACAAGGAGGGCAAGGCCAACGAGGGCCATTCCTGCGTCAAGGGCCGCTTCGCCTACGGCTACGCCACCCACCAGGACCGCATCACCACGCCGATGGTGCGGGACAAGATCACCGATCCCTGGCGCGAGGTGTCCTGGGAGGAGGCGATCCAGCACGCGGCATCCGCCTTCAAGCGCATCCAGGCGCAGTACGGGCGCGATTCGATCGGCGGCATCACCTCGTCGCGCTGCACCAACGAGGAGGCCTACCTCGTCCAGAAGCTGGTGCGCGCCGGTTTCGGCAACAACAACGTCGATACCTGCGCCCGGGTCTGCCACTCGCCGACCGGCTACGGGCTGATGTCGACGCTCGGCACCTCCGCCGGCACCCAGGACTTCAAGTCGGTCGAGCAATCCGACGTGATCCTGGTGATCGGCGCCAACCCGACCGACGGTCACCCGGTCTTCGGCTCGCGGATGAAGAAGCGCCTGCGCCAGGGCGCCAAGCTGATCGTCATCGATCCGCGCCGGATCGACCTCGTCAAGTCGCCCCATATCCGGGCGACGCATCACCTTCCGGTCAAGCCGGGCGCCAACGTGGCGATGGTCAACGCGCTCGCCCATGTCGTGGTCACCGAGGGGCTGGTCGACGAGGCCTATGTCCGCGCCCGCTGCGACCTCAAGGATTTCGAGATCTGGGCCCGCTTCATTGCCGACGAGCGCCACGCGCCGGAGGCGGTGCAGGCGCTGACCGGCTGCGACCCGGCCGAGGTGCGGGCCGCCGCCCGGCTCTACGCCAAGGGCGGCGCGGCGGCGATCTATTACGGGCTCGGCGTCACCGAGCACAGCCAGGGCTCGACCATGGTGATGGGCATGGCGAACCTCGCCATGGCCACCGGCAATATCGGCAAGCCGGGCGCCGGCGTGAACCCGCTGCGGGGTCAGAACAACGTCCAGGGCTCCTGCGACATGGGCTCGTTCCCGCACGAGCTGACAGGCTACCGCCACGTCTCGGACGACGCGACCCGGGAGACCTTCGAGGCCCTGTGGGGCGCGCAGCTCTCGCCCGATCCGGGCCTGCGCATCACCAACATGCTCGACGAGGCCGTCGCCGGCACGTTCAAGGGGCTGTATATCCAGGGTGAGGACATCGCCCAGTCCGACCCCGACACGCACCACGTGACGGCCGGCCTGAAGGCGATGGAATGCATCGTCATCCAGGACCTGTTCCTGAACGAGACCGCGAAATACGCCCACGTCTTCCTGCCGGGCGCCTCGTTCCTGGAGAAGGACGGCACCTTCACCAATGCCGAGCGGCGGATCAGCCGGGTGCGCCAGGTGATGGCGCCGATGGGCGGATACGGCGACTGGGAGGGCACGATGCTGCTCTCCAATGCGCTGGGCTACCCGATGAACTACAGCCACCCGTCCGAGATCATGGACGAGATCGCCAGCCTGACCCCGAGCTTCGCCGGCGTCTCCTACGCCAAGCTGGAGGAACTCGGCTCGATCCAGTGGCCCTGCAACGACAAGGCGCCGCAGGGTACGCCGATGATGCATGTCGACCGCTTCGTGCGCGGCCTCGGCCGGTTCATGCTGACCGAGTTCGTGCCCTCCGACGAGCGCACGACGCGCAAGTTCCCGCTGATCCTGACCACGGGGCGGATCCTGTCGCAGTACAATGTCGGGGCGCAGACGCGGCGCACCGCCAATTCGCTGTGGCACCCGGAGGACGTGCTGGAGATCCATCCCTTCGACGCCGAGAGCCGCGGCATCGTCGACGGCGACCTCGTCAGCCTGGAGAGCCGGTCGGGCGACATCGCCCTCAAGGCCCGGGTCACCGAGCGGATGCAGCCCGGCGTCGTCTACACCACCTTCCACCACGCCAAGACCGGTGCCAACGTCATCACCACCGACTATTCGGACTGGGCCACCAACTGCCCCGAGTACAAGGTGACGGCGGTGCAGGTTCGGCGTACCAACCGGCCGTCCGATTGGCAGGCCCGGTTCTATGAGGAAGACATCTCCCTCACCCGCATCGCCCACAACCTCGATGCCGCCGAGTAGCGGCGTCGCGACGAGCGTCCCCGTCCCGACCCGGGTCGTCGCCTATGGGCGCGGCGAGGCGCGGGAGCGGACGCGCCCGCTCGCGGTCGAGATGCCGGTGAACGTGATCTACGGCGACGTGCCTTACGCCGTCATGATGACGACGCCCGCCGACCTCGAGGATTTCGCCTACGGCTTCAGCCTGACCGAAGGGATCGTGGCCGGCGCCGACGAGATCCGCGGCGCCGCGGTCGAGGCCGGGGAGGGGGGCTTGCGCCTCGTCGTCGACCTCGCGCCGGGGCGCCTGCGCGAGCATCTCGCCCGCAAGCGGGCGCTGTCGGGCCGCACCGGCTGCGGCGTCTGCGGCATCGACGACCTGAAGGACATTCCCCGGTCGGAGCGGCGCGCGGCGGACGGCGTCGCGATCTCCCTCTCGGCGGTCGAGCGGGCGCTGAAGGCCCTCGACGACCTCCAGGTGCTCGGCCGCGAGACCCGGGCGGTCCACGCCGCCGCCTGGGCCGACCGAGACGGCAACGTCGTGACGGTGCGCGAGGATGTCGGCCGGCACAACGCCCTCGACAAGCTGATCGGGGCGCTGCTGCGGGCGAGCATCCGGGCCGAGGACGGCTTCCTCGTCATCACCAGCCGCTGCTCGTTCGAGATGGTCGAGAAGGCCGCGAGCTTCGGCGCTGCCGTGCTGGTGGCGATCTCGGCTCCGACCTCGCTCGCGGTCGAGCGGGCCACCCTGCACGGCCTGACGCTGGCGGCGATCGCCCGCCACGATACCGTCACCCTGTTCACCGCCCCCGAGCGCCTGACCCTTCCGTGAGTGTTTCGCAATGAGCGCCGTCGATCCCCACGAGAAGCTCGTCCGCATGGCGAACCAGATCGCCGCCTTCTTCCGCTCCTACCCGCAGGACGAGGCGGTGGCGGGCATCCACAAGCACATCACGGCGTTCTGGACCCCGCGCATGCGCGACCAGCTCGTCACGTATTGCGAGGAGGCCGATCACGGCCTCGACCCGCTCGCCCTGACCGCCCTGAAGATCACTCCGAAGGCGAAGAGCCCGATCCCGGACGCGGTGGCGGACCCGCAGGAGCAGGGGCTCGGGGCGAGCGATGCGGGGTGAGGCAGGTCGCCAAGCCATCTTGCGACCAAAACTGACCTGTCGTCATCTGACGAGGTGATCGAGCGGAAACCGCCAAGGCACCACAGCCTCACACCCGGCAAGCGGCCGTGTGTCTTGGACGAGAGCATCGCCGGTCACGAACCCGGGAGGCGACGATGGTGTGGTTCCTGCCACGCTTTCGCGTTTCGATGGTCTATTAAGCGAGTGCGGAGGACCAGTGTAGTCCTGATGCTCCGCGTACAGCTCGGCTAAGCAAGCCCCATCGAAAGGAGCGAGGAGCGGAAGCTCCTCGCCCCGCTCCAGGGCCGAACTGTATGGCCCGCCGACCAACAGTCAACACGCCGCGCTCATACCACCTCCCCAACCCCGTTCGGCAGCCGGATCGCGAAGGTCGAGCCCGGCTCGTGCGCGTGAGTCTCGGCCGTCGCCCGGCCGCCATGCAGCTCGGCGATGCGCTTGACGATCGACAGCCCGAGCCCCGTCGAGCCCTCGCCGGCGGTCGGCTTGGCCGAGAGGCGCTGGAAGCGGCCGAACAGGCGGCCGGTATCCTCCGGCGACAGGCCGGGCCCGTGGTCGCGCACGGCGTAGACCGTCTCCGCCTCCTCCTGCGCCACCGTGACGACGATCTCGGCCCCGGCCGGCGAATACTTGATGGCGTTCGAGATCAGGTTGTCCATCGCCTCGCGCAGGCGCTCGGCGTCGCCGTGGAGCGTGAGGCTGTGGGGAATCGCCGAGCGCAGGGTCTGGCCCTTGGTCTCGGCGAGCGGCGCGTTGGCCTGCGACACTTCCCGGGCGAGCCCGGCGAAATCCACCGGCTCGCGCCGGAGCACGATGTCGAGGGCGTCGTTCATCGCGTCGGCGATCAGGGTCTCGATCATCCCGGTGAGGCGGCGCGCCGTCTCGCGGATATGGCCGATCTGGGCGTGCATCGCCTCGGTCGGCGGCGGGTTGGCGTCGATCATGTCGCCCAGCATCTCGGTCCGGCCGAGGATGACGGAGAGCGGGTTCTTCAGGTCGTGGGCGACCGTGCCCAGGATCTCGGTCTTGAGCTGGTTGGCGCGCCGCAGGTCCGAGCGCTGCATGGCCAGCCGGCGGTTCGCCCGCATCAGCTCGCCGGTGCGCTCCACCACCCGCTGCTCCAGGCCGATATTGGCCCGCTGCAATTGCTCGTAGAGGATCACGTTGTCGAAGGCGACCGACAGGCGCGAGGTGAACAGGCCGATCAGGGCGCGGTCGGTCTCCGAGAGCGAGCGGTCGGCCTTCAGGAGGGCGACGATCTCGCTGCCGCTCGCGGTGTGGACGTAGAGGGTCGACCAGCGGTCGCCGAAGGTGTGGCGCCGCTCGGAGAAGGCGCGGGCGACGATCGCCCGCACGTCGTCGTCGAGGGGCTGCTGCCGGTCCCCGCCGGCGAGGTGCTGGTAGCAGCCCGAGCCCGCGAGCACGCTCACCGCATCCTGCGGCCCGGATTGCTCGCGCAGGACCAGGATGCCCTCGCAGGCGACGTTGAGCAGCGACGACACCTGGGTCAGCACGCCCTCGGCCAGCCGCTGCATCGACTTGTAGTCGAGCAGCATCGGCGCGGCGTCGATGATGATCTCGAGCCCGCGCCGCGTCTCCTCCAGGCGCTTGAGCTGCTGGTAGGCGCGCAACGCCGCGGTCAGGCTGGTGAACAGCTTGTCGGCGGTGAGCTCCGTCTTCGCCTTGTAGTCGTTGATGTCGTAATCGACGATGACGCGCCGCTCCGGCGCCTGGCCGGGCTGGCCGGTGCGCAGGATGATGCGCACGGTCTCGTCCTTCAGCTCGCGCCGGACGAAGTCGACGAGCCTCAAGCCCGCGTCGTCGGTCTCCATCACCACGTCGAGCAGGATCACCGCCATGCCGCGCCGGCCCGACAGCATAGCCCTGGCCTCGGATGCCGAATAGGCCGAGATGAGCTCGAGACCCGCCCCGTCGAGGCGGTAGCCCGAGAGGGCGAAGCGCGTGCCCTCGTGCACCGCGGGATCGTCGTCCACCACCATCACCGGCCAGGCGGCGGCTTGCAGGTCCTCGCCGGGCTCGTCGTCCGGCAGCAGGAAGAGGATGTCGTCGTCGCTCATCGACCGTCCAAGTCTCGCTCCAAGCATCGATCATTTCGGCGTGCAGGCCCGGCCGCGCCGGCGGCCCGCAAGGCTTGGCGCCGGCATCCTGGCCGGGAGGACGCGGAACGACAAGGTCGCCGCAGACGAAGTGTCCCCCTCCTATTTGATTTGTCCTGCCTCGACCGATCGGTGGAGCGACGGCATCGCGGCGGATGACCGGATCATCGGGCCTCGCGCGGGACACGACACGGCCCGTCAGGTGCGCGAGAGCACATCCCGGACGGCGACATTCGCGACGTAATGATCGCGCAACAGAGCCCGCCTACAAGCGCCCCGCTTGCAGAACAGGGAGGCACGCCATGCTTCACGTGGTCCCGGGACATGTCGGCGCGACCGCCGCTCCGCTGCCGGGTGACGCGCCCTGGGGGCAGGAACAGCCCTGGCGGAACGATCTGGAAGCCCTGAACGCGCTGCTACAGGATTCCCGCCCGCGGCGCCTGAGCCGGGCGCAGATCGCCGCCCTGATCGAGGCCGAGGCGCCCGGCGCCCTCTCGGACGCCGCCCGTGCCCGGATCGCCGAGCGGCTCGCCCGCATTCTCGCCTGAGACGGCGGACCGGCCGCGGCGATCGGATGAGCTGAGGACAAATTTGGCGCCGCAGCCCGGCTACCGGCGCGGCACGTGGACGGAATGCGCCCAGCACGGCATTGTCGTCACTGGCGCTCCGGCCTCTCGGGGCCGCTGCGGCACGGGGGCGCAGGATGATGGCGAGGCGGGGACACGGGCCGGCGGCCCACCCGGGGGCGGCGTGAAGGCCGGTGCGGCGCCGCACGTCGTGGTGGTGGACGACGAGCCCGACGCCCGCGCCATGGTGGGCGACTACCTGCGGATGCACGGTTTCGAGGTCAGCCTGTGCGACGGCGGCCGCGCCCTGCGCCGGCGCCTCGTCGAGGTCGCACCCGACCTGATCGTCCTCGACCTCAACATGCCGGAGGAAGACGGGCTGTCGATCGTGCGCGACCTCAAGGGCCGCTCGACCATCCCGATCATCATGCTCACCGCCACCGCGAGCCCGATCGACCGGGTCGTCGGCCTCGAGCTCGGGGCGGACGATTACCTGCCCAAGCCCTGCGAGCTGCGCGAGCTCGTCGCCCGCATCCGCTCGGTGCTGCGCCGGGCCGCGCAGGCGCGCGGCACGTCCCCCGACCCGGCCCGACCGGGGACCCAGCAAGGGGTCCAGCCTTCGGCGAAGCCGGAGAGCGGCGTCCGCTTCGGCCGGATGATCGTCGACACCGAGACCCTGCGCCTGCGCGACGAGGCCGGCACCGAGCAGATCCTGACCCGCTCCGAATACGCGCTGCTCAAGGCCTTCCTCGACAATCCCAAGCGGGTGCTGACCCGGGAGCGCCTGCTCGATCTCGCCGATGCCCGCGATCCCGAGGCGTTCGATCGGGCGATCGACGTGCGGATCAACCGCATCCGCAAGAAGGTCGAGCCCGATCCGGCCAATCCCCGCTTCATCAAGACCGTCAGGGGCATGGGCTACGTGTTCCGGCCGGAGGGCGATTGAGGACCGGGCTGCGTTGCCGCAGACGGGCGTGATGGGGGGCTTGATGAACGGCGGGTGCGTCTCCACGCTATCCTGGGAGAATGCCGTCGCGCTATGAGCGGCGGGTGGCGATTCGTCCGCCCGCCGCCGCTGCCGAGGAGAAGGCCGTTGTCGCCCAGCCGCGCTCCCACCATCCCCGATGCCGATCCGGTCGCCGGCACCGTCGACCCGGTCTGGCGGCGGCTGCGCCAGGAGGCCGAGGCCGTGATGCGCGACGAGCCGCGCCTGGCCTCGTTCCTGTTCGCCAGCGTGCTCAACCACGCCACCCTCGAATCGGCGGTGGCGCACCGCGTCGCCTCGCGGCTCGGCCATCCGGCGCTGACCGCCGACCTGATCGCCCAGAGCTTCGGCGAGGCGGTGGCGGACGATCCCGGCATCGGCCAGGCCTTCCGGGCCGATATCGGCGCGGTGATCGACCGCGACCCGGCCGCCGGCCGGGCGATCGAGCCGGTCCTGTACTTCAAGGGCTTCCACGCCATCCAGGCCCACCGCCTGAGCCACTGGCTCTGGACCCGCGGCCGGCGCGACTTGGCGCTCTACCTCCAGAGCCGCTCCTCCGAGGTCTTCCAGACCGACATCCACCCGGCGGCCCGGATCGGCCGCGGCATCTTCCTCGACCACGCCACCGGCCTCGTCGTCGGCTCAACGGCGGTGATCGAGGACGAGGTGTCGATGCTGCACGACGTCACCCTCGGCGGCACCGGCAAGCATGGCGGCGACCGCCACCCGAAGATCCGTCAGGGCGTGATGATCGGCGCCGGCGCCAAGATCCTCGGCAATATCGAGGTCGGCGCCCGCGCCCGGGTCGCCGCCGGCTCGGTGGTGCTCCAGGCGGTGCCGCCCTGCACCACGGTGGTGGGCGTTCCGGCCCGGGTGGTCGGCTCGGCCGGCTGCTCCGACCCGGCGCGGGCGATGGACCAGTTCATCCACCTGATGGACGGCATCTGACGGAACGGGATCTGCCCTGAGAGGACGGGTGCTCCCGCCGAAGCCGCCTTGCCGACCCGGCCCTCCCGTGGCAAGGCGGAAGCCCTACCGACCCAAGCCCCCCGTGGGCCGCCCGCGCGGCGCGCCCGGAGGGGAGGGGGCGTTGTCGCATCCCGAGCCCGCCCGCGGCTCTCGGGGTCCTCAATGAAGGCGGTACGCGCCGCGCTCGCTCCGGGTGCGGTCGCTGCGACGCCCAAGCACGTGAAGAGGCCAGCGTGAACAAGACCGAGATGACGAAGGTGGAAGGCTACCTTCGCCGCACTTTCGCCAACCACAACATCCGGCTCGTCGCCCGTCCCAAGAAGACGGATTCGGCCGAGGTCTATATCGGCGAAGAGTTCGTCGGCGTGCTGTCGGTCGACGATGAGGACGGCGACCGTTCGTTCAATTTCTCGATGGCGATCCTCGACACCGACCTGGACGAGTAGTCTCAGGCATTACGGGCTGCTTGATCGGTTGCGCCGGTCGATTTGCTGCTCATGCCCACGTCCCTCTCCGTCATCCCGGGTTCCGCTGCGCGGCCCTCGGATGACGGAGAGGTTTGGAAGGGGTCGATCAGCTCAAACAGGCTGTCAGGGGCTTACGCCGAACAGCCGCTCCAGCCCGGCGAGGCCGGCGTTCCAGGAGGCGAGCCGGTCGGCCGAGAAGCGCAGGCGCAAGGCCAGGGTACCGACCCGGATCTCGCTGAGGCAGGCGGCGTCCGGCTCCGGCATCGGCCCGGTGGCGCAACGCGCCGCGAACCGGCTGCCCTCGCCTTCCGCCAGGTAGAGGTCCTCGCCCTCGAAGGGCGTGCCGGCCCGGAAGCGCCGGCGCATCAGGCCGTCAGTCAGCGGCTGCGCCTCGGCGGTCAGGAAGCGGGCGTAGCGCCGGGCCGGGCTCAAGGGGGCCTCCGTCTCGGGCGCGCGGGTCGCCGTCACCCGCATCAGGCCGGGCAGGGCGCTGCCCGTCAGGTCGCTCCACGGAATGGCCAGATCGATCCGCTCCGACACTGCCTCGGCGGCACCGGGCCGCACGATCCAGGCCGCGGGCAGCACGAGGGGACGGGGCGTCAGGGTGCTCACCACCACCGGCCCGGCGGGCGCCGGCGGGCGGGCGAGCCAGGCCGCGACGACGCCGGTGAGGGCGAGCGAGCCGGCGAGGCCGAGGGCCGCCGCCAGGATCAGGCGCCGGTCGGCCGGTTGACCGGCAACCGGCGGGACTGAGGACGGCCGGCCGATCCGGCTCGAGCGCACCACATCCCGTTCGAGACGCGCCGCGGCGGCGCTCAGTGCAGGCCCCATGGCGCCCGCCTCCGATTCGTTCGATCGATGCCCGGAAAGGGCATGTCCCTGAACGTTCGGCTCCGACCGTTAACGGCTCCTTACCAGAACCCGGTCAGGGGGCGAAAATCTGTGGCTCGGCTGCGTCATGCCGAGAGGATTCCCGCAATGGGACCCGCCTCAAAGATCTGTGGATAACGAAAAATTAACCATAACCCAAAATCGCGCCTGGCGCAGGGTGGGACGAACGCGCTTGCCGGAATTTAACCTCCCATGAACCTCTCGCCCTCCGCCCTCGAGAACATCCAGACCCTGGTGCTCGGCCTCGCCTTCGCGGGCCTGCTGGCAAGCGCCTTCGAATGGGCGACGGCGCGGCGGGCGAGTTTCGGTCTCCTGTCTGGGGGCGGCCTCGTGGCGCTCGCCTCCCTGCCGATCCTCGCCTTCGGGGCACCGTTCATCATCCTGCGCAACACCGTGCGCGGGCGGCGGATCGAGAGGCGCCCGATGCCCTTCGTGATGCTGGCGACGATGCTCGCCTGCGGCTGGAGCCTTGTCTCGGGCCGGGTCGTGCTCGATCTCGCTCATCTGGTCTCGGGCGCCTGAGGCACGCGGTCCGGGCCAAAGCCGTCGTCGTGTGCACGGCCTTGACCTTGCGGGAGCAACGCAGGTTCTCGCACGCATCCCTCCCGTCCGGGATGCGTGCCGGCCTGCCGATCACCCGTCTCTCCTGTGCCTGACGGTCGGCCGTGCCGTCCGCGCCGCCAAGACCGGGCGATCCTCGACCTGGGACTGGACCGACATCATGCCGGCCTTCGGCGGCCTCGCCGACATCCCTCGACGGAGTGCGGACCGGACCTTCTCGGTTCACCAAGCGACGGACGGCGCAGCGCGCGATCGTCTGGAGCGTGAACTCCAAGAGAAACCGACAGGCTTCTGTGCGACCGGCTCCTCGACGCCGATACGGTCGCGAACCGGGCGCGGCTGGCGGAGGAATGCGCCGCCCTGGGCAAATGGCAGGAAGCCTCAGTCCTGGGACCGGCTGCGCCTATGCGCAAGCTCCAGGCAATGCGGGGCCGTATCGCGGAGGACGTCCTGCGCCGGACCTGGCCGGCCCTCCGGCGACCCCGCGGATCAGCGATTCGCCGTGGTGACCGGCGAAGTGACGCCGTTGAGCGCGACCCAGGCGAGACCGTCCTGGCCTTCGCGCTTCACGTAGGTGTAGCCGGTGCGCTGCCAGGGCAGGATCGCGTTGGTCTTGTTGTCGAGGATGTAGTCGCCGCGGTCGGTGCGGACCATCAGGACGGCGTGGCCCTCGCCGATCTCGTCGATCACCACCGTCATCCGCAGGGCGCGGCGGGCGAGGCCGCGCTCCACCAGCATCCGGCGCTTGAGGAGCTGGTAATCCTCGCAATCGCCCATGCCGTCATCGGGAAAATCCCAGCGGTCGACGACGCCCCAATGGTCCTGGTCGATCACCGGGCGGATGCGGCTGTTGACGCGCCGGTTCACTGCCGTGAGCGTGCGCCAGAGGGACGGCGTCATCGTCAGCGTGGCCGGCTCGCGGGTGTCGACGGCGCATTCCGCGGGGTAGCGGGCACAGAAATCGGTCCAGGCGCTCACGGGCTTGGCCGCGCCGCCGCGCTCGATCGCCGCGCTGGCATCGGGCAGAGCCGCCAGGGTCTGGGTCTGTCCCTGCGCCGTGGCGCCACCGATGAGCAGCAGCGTCCCGAGAAGTCCCAGCTGCGCCGCCCGGGCGCCGCGCTTCAGGAGGCCCTGGCGATCGACATGCCGCGCATCGACATGGCTCGCCCGGCCGAGGCCGTCCATCACTGCCCGCATTGCCCCATCGACTCTAGCTTGGTTCTTGCATCCAAGCTGCCACGGGGCCGAGCGGCGCTCAACCGAAAAATTTAAACCCTGGTAAACGCCCCTGCCGCACTTTGGTTCCAATTCGATACGCAGATTTTCCGGCTGATTCGGCGTGTCACCGATTGGCGGTAACGGTCGGGGCGGTGGCGCCGCCGAGCGACACCCAGGCGGTGGCGTCCTGCGACTCGCGCTTGATGAAGGTGTATCCGGTCTTGTGCCAGGGCAGCACGGCGCTGGTCTTGTTGTCGAGGACCAGATCGCCGCGGTCGGTGCGCAGCATCAGCACCGCGTGGCCCTCGCCCTTCTCGTCGATCACCACCGTCATCCGCATCGCCCGTCGCGGCAGGCCGGCCTGCGCCAGGAGCTTGCGCTTGAGGAGCTGGTAATCCTCGCAATCGCCCGAGCCGTCCTCGGCCAGGTCCCAGCGGTCCGGCACGCCCCAATGCTCCTGGTCGGTGACCGCGCGCAGGGACGCGTTGACCTGGCGGTTGATGCCGGTGACCGTCTGCCACAGCCGCGGGGTGAGCGTCACCTGCGCCGGCTCGCTGGCATCCACCGCGCATTCCGACGCGTAGCGGGCGCAGAACTCGACCCAGCCGACGATCGGCCTGGCGTGGCCGAGATCCGGGGCGCCGACGCTCGGCACCGGCAGGGCGGCGAGGGTCTGGGCCGCCGCCTCGTTGCACCGGGCCGACACCACAGCCGCCGTGAGCATCGCCGTGCCGCCGACCAGAACCCGCTTCACCTGCTGCCCGAAACCCGTGGTCATCTGCGCCATCCCCTTCGTTACGAAGGAGAATGGCTCCCGACCTGCTCGGCCGCACTGAAATGGATCCGCGCAATTTTATCGATCGGCCTGCTCGGCGGGCGGCGCCGCGGACAGGGCCAAGACCTCGCTCAACTGGTCCGGCACATTCGCCGGACCGCGTTAGGGGATCGATGACCTTAACCGGACGTTCCGGGCTGGATCGGCGCCTGGTAGGTCAGGCCCATGTCCCATGGGAAGTAGATCCAGGTGTCCTGGCTGACTTCCGTCACGAAGGTGTCGATCAGCGGACGGCCGGCGGGCTTGGCGTAGACCGTGGCGAAGTGGGCCTCCGGCAGCATCGCCCGCACCACCTGGGCGGTCTTGCCGGTGTCGGTCAGGTCGTCGAGGACCAGCACGCCGCGGCCCTGGCCGTCGCCGATGGCCCGGATGCTCGGGGCCACGTCCTTGAGCACCGTGAGGGCGCCCTGCTCCTGGTAATCGTGGTAGCTCGCCACGCACACCGTCTCGATCAGCCGGATGCCGAGCTCGCGCGCCACGATCGCGGCCGGCACCAGGCCGCCGCGGGTGATGCAGACGATGGCCTCGAACGGGCCGGCGCCGGCGAGCCGCCAGGCCAGCGCCCGGGCGTCGCGGTGGAACTGGTCCCAGGAGACCGGGAAAGCCTTGTCGCTCGGAGCAGCCATGGCGGTTCAGTTCCGTTCGGCCTGGAGGCGCGAGACCAGCGCCTCGATCTCGGCGCGCGCCGCGGCCAGGGCCTCCGGCTCGCGCCCGCGCACGACGATCTGGTTGCGAAAACCCGCCGCGGTCATCGACGGGTAGGAGCCGATCGAGACGCCAGGATGCGCCTTGGCGATGAGCGCCAGCCCTTCGGCGTAGCCGCCCTCCGGCAGGTTGCCGGCCTCGATCGTCTCGGCGCTCACCCGCGCGCCGGTCTTCAGCCGCGGGGCGACCGAGTCGAGCATCGCCTGCATGATCGACGGCACGCCCGCCATCACGATCACGTTCTCGATCATGAAGCCCGGCGCCTTCGAGATCGGGTTCTCGATCAGCTCGGCCCCGAACGGGATGCGGGCCATGCGCAGGCGGGCCTCGTTGAGATCCTCCGGCTTGATCCGCTCGAGCAGCATCGCCTTCGCCTGCGGGTCGACGTCGATCCCGACGCCGACGGCTTCAGCCACGCAATCGGCCGTGATGTCGTCGTGGGTCGGCCCGATCCCGCCGGTGGTGAACAGGTAGGTGTAGCGGCCGCGGAGCGCGTTGACCGCCGCCACGATCTCCTCGGCCACGTCCGGCACCACCCGCACCTCGCGCAGGTCGATGCCGGAATTGGTCAGGTACTCGGCGATGTAGCCGATATTCTTGTCCTTGGTGCGTCCGGACAGGATCTCGTCACCGATGACCAGGATGGCGGCCGTGACCGGGGCGGGGCTGGCGTCAGGCATCTGGAGGGTCTTCTTCTGTGCTGCCCGCCGCCGCGGCGGCAGCAGGGGTGGTGCCCGCCTTATCGCGGCGCCACCCGGGGCTCAAGCGTGACACCCCGGCGCTCTCCGGGTTAAGCGCCGGGAATGCCCATCGCGTCCGTCGTCCCATTCGGCTTCCCATTCGGTTTCCCATGCGCTTTCCCGGCCCGCTGACCGAAGGGCGGCTGGTCCGCCGCTACAAGCGCTTCCTCGCCGATGTCGAAATGGCGGATGGCCGCCTCGTCACCGCGCATTGCGCCAATCCGGGAGCGATGCTGGGCCTCGTCGAGCCCGGCCGGCCGGTGCTGCTCTCGGCCTCGACCAACCCGGCCCGCAAGCTCGCCTGGTCCTGGGAGCTGGTCGAGGCCGACCTGCCCGGCGGGCCGCAATGGGTCGGCATCAACACCGCCCGGCCGAACGCCCTGGTGGCCGAGGCGTTTCACGAGGGGCGCCTGTCCCCGCTTTCCGGCGCCACGTCCTGGCGTGCGGAGGTCGCCTATGGCCGTGCGAGCCGCGTCGATTTCCTGGCCGGCGATGCGGCCGGGCCCATCCATGTCGAGGTGAAGAACTGCCACCTGATGCGCCGGCCCGGCCTCGCCGAGTTCCCGGATTGCGTCGCCGCCCGCAGCGCCCGCCACATGGACGAACTCGCCGAGGTGGTGCGCCTGGGCGGGCGCGCCGTGGTGATCTGGGTGGTGCAGATGCGGGCGGAGCGGTTCGCCGTCGCGGGCGACCTCGATCCGGGCTTCGACGCCGCGTTCCGGCGCGCCCGGGCGGCCGGGGTGGCGGCGCACGCCTTCACCTGCCGGATCGACCGGAACGCGGTGACGATCGGGACGGAGATCCCGATCGTCGAATGACATCCTA
Organism: Methylobacterium currus; assembly: GCF_003058325.1. Taxonomy (NCBI): domain Bacteria; kingdom Pseudomonadati; phylum Pseudomonadota; class Alphaproteobacteria; order Hyphomicrobiales; family Methylobacteriaceae; genus Methylobacterium; species Methylobacterium currus. The sequence continues at coordinate 4,900,318 of NZ_CP028843.1, read as the reverse complement.
CCAGCGTCCGGGGCCGGGCTCGTCGTCCCAGTGCCGGTGGCGGTGCCAGGGCGGCGGACCGCCCCACCGGGGGCCGTCGCGGTAGCCGCCCTCCCGGTCGCCGGGACCTTCGTCGCAGACCCGCACCCGCCGCACCACCTCGTCCCCGTCCGGGTCGATGCGGCGCTTGACGAAGACCCGGCAGGATTCGGGGCCATGGACGAAGCGCGGCGGGGGAGGAGGAGGCGCGCGCCACTCGCCCCGGCCCTCGAAGCGGGGCGGCGGATCCTCGTCGAGATCGGCCGCGGCGGCCGGACCGGCAAGCGCGAGGAGGGCGAGGGCGCCGAGGACGAGGCGGGCGGTCGGGCGCGGGGGGCGCACGGTCATGGCGGGCGACTCTTCGGTGGCGATCTTGGCTGGCGAAGCCGCCTCGGCCGTCAGGACTGGCCTGGCGGGCGGGACGGGGGCGGTGATGACCGCCGGCATGGGGGCATCCTCGTGCGCCCGCGTTGAACCGCGGCTGAAGCGGCCGTTGCCCGGCAGACAGGTTTTCGGCGAGCGGCGGGGCGGAGGACCGGGCGCGCCGGTCACGGCGGGATCGCCAGTCAAGCACACCAGCGATATATGCCGCAAGGACATGCGGGATCTCGCTCCAGAATGACGCAGAACCGATCGGTAACTCCCCTGCGGTAAGCATCGGTTAGAGACGCAGATCTCCCCTCGCGCCGATCCCGGGATACGCCATTCGTGACCATCAAGAGGCTTCTTTTCTCATCCATCGTGGCGATCGGCGCGATCGCCTGCGCCCTGGCGGCCACATTGGCGTTCCTCCACCGGTCCCGGATCACGGAGATCGACGGTGGCCTGCGCCGCGTCGACATCGTGCGGGCGATCGCGGCGATCCCGCAGGCCGTCAACATCGAGCGCGGCCTGACGGGCCTGATGCTGCCGACGGCGTCGCTCGACGAGGCCACGCGCCATGCCGGGCTCGCCGATCTGCGCCGCCGCTCGGACGAGACCGTGGCCGTCTTCCGCCAGGCGGTCGAGGCCAGCGCCGCGACGCTGCCGGAGGCGGCCTCGCTCCGGGCGAAGGCCGCGGAGATCGAGGCCGCCTTCGGGGCGGCCCGCCGGTTGGCCCAGGCCCGGTTCGCCCTGCCGCCGGAGCAGCGCGGCGATGCCATCGACGCCTTCACCAAGGCGATGGGGTCGGTCGGCGGCATCGCCGTGACGACGGCGGCCGACGTGACGCGCGATCTCGCCGCGATCGATGGCCGGGCCCATCGCTGGATGCAGATCGCCGCGGCGGCCGGCGAGCTGCGCGACATCGGCGGACGGCTGGCCGGCCTGCTCCAGAACTTCGTCGTCCTTCGCAAGCCGGTGACGCCCGCGCAGCGGATCGAGTTCTGGACCTTCCAGGGCCGCGTCGACCAGCTCCTCGCCGGGCTCGGGAAGGCGGCCGCCGACCCCACCGCCGACACGGAGGTGGCGGTCGCCATGGAGGGGATGCGCAGCGGCTACGTCCGGGTCTTCTCGGACCTGGAAAAGGAGCTGCTCCCCCATTTCGACACGGGCGCCTTCCCGCTCGACGGCGTGGGCTACCGCGACCGGGCCGTCCCGATGTGGCCGCCGATCCTGCGCCTGCGCGACGCCATCTTCGACCGGGCGGCCGCCATCCTGGCCGAGCGTCGCGCCGAGGCCGAAGGCGGGCTCCGCCAGGCGCTGGCCGGCTTCGCGGCGACCGTCGCGGTCGGCATCGGCGTGCTGGTCCTGGCGATGGTGCGGGTGATCCGGCCCCTGACCGGCATGGCCCAGGCGATCGGCCGCGTCGCCCAGGGCGATCTCGCCGTCGCGATCCCGGGCGCCGGGCGCCGCGACGAGATCGGCGCGATCGCGGGCGCCGTCGCGGTGTTCAAAGACAGCCTGATCCGCAACCGGGCCCTCGAAGCGGAGGCGTCCACCACGCGGGCCGGCGAGGAGTCGCGGCGGCGCTCCGACCTGCACCGGATCGCCGATCGGCTCGAAGGGGCGGTGAGCGCGGTCGTCGGCGGCGTGGCGCAGGCGGCCACCGAGATGCAGGAGACCGCCCACGCCATGGCGGCCTCCGCCGCGCGGACCGTCGACCAGAGCCACGCGGTCGCGGCGACGGCCGGCCAGACGGCCGCCAACGTGCACACCGTCGCGGCGGCGGCCGAGGAACTCGGATCGTCCATCGCCGAGATCAGCCGGCAGGTCGACGGGTCGGCCGACCTCGTCCGGGTCGCCGCGGCGGAAGCCGCCCAGACGGTGTCGCTGGTGCAGGATCTCAGCGGCGCGGCGGCCCGGGTCGGCGACGTGGTGGCGCTGATCTCCTCGATCGCCAGCCAGACCAACCTGCTGGCGCTCAACGCCACGATCGAGGCGGCCCGCGCCGGCCCCGCCGGACGCGGCTTCGCGGTGGTCGCCGCCGAGGTCAAGGAACTGGCCGGGCAGACGGCGAAGGCGACCGAGGAGATCACGAGCCAGATCTCGGCGATCCAGACCTCGACCGGACGGGCGGTCGGCGCGATCGACGGGATCACGGCGCGGATCGGGGAGATCTCCGGCGTGGCGAGCGCGATCGCCGCCTCCGTGCAGCAGCAGGGCGCGGCGACCCAGGAAATCGTCCGCAACGTCGCCGAGGCCGCCTCCGGCACCGGCGAGGTCACCAGCACCATCGGCACGGTCGCCCAGACCTCGGAGGAGACCGGGTCCGCCGCCGCCCAGGTGCTGGCCTCGGCCTCCGCGATGGCGCGGCGCACCGAGCAGCTGACCGGGGAGGTCGCGCAGTTCCTGGCGACGATCCGGGCCGCCTGATCCCGATCTGTCAGGTGCGTCCGGCTGCGACGACCGACGGGGCCGTCACACCCGCCGCAGCCGCACCCCGAACAGCCGCAGGGCCACGAGCAGCGTCGCCGCATAGGCGACGAGCCCGGCCATTCCCAGGGCCGTGAGCACCGCGAGATCGCGGAAGCGCGGCAGGGACGGCATCAGCCGCTCGATCAGGGGCAGGCCGCCGAGCGTGCAGGCAGCCAGCACCGCGCAGGCGGCCAGCACCCCACAGGCGGTGGCGATGAGCGTGCGGCTCGGGGCCGTCCAGCCGCGGCCATAGGCGAGGCAGAACAGGATCAGGACGTTGACCCAGACGCCCGCGGCGGTGGCGAGCGCCAGGCCCATCACCCCGAGCGGCCCGGTGAGCACGACCTTGAGCCCGACATTGACCGCGACCGCGGTGAGCGAGGCGACGACCGGCGTGCGGCTGTCCTGGCGGGCGTAGAAGCTCGCCACGACGCTGCGGATCAGCACCGCCGCCGGAAGCGCCAGGCCGTAGGCCGCCAGCACCGCGCCGGAGCGGGACGCCGCCTCGGCGTCGAAGGCGCCGCGCTGGAACAGCGCCGTCATGATCAGGTCCGGCACCAGCAGGAACGCGACCGCGAAGGGCGCCGAGAGGGCGAGGGAGAAGCCGGTGGCGCGGTTCTGCGCCGCGTGGGCGCCATCCGCGTCGTTCGCGGCGATGCGCCGGCTCATCTCCGGCAGGAGCACCGTGCCGGCCGCGATGCCGATGACCCCGAAGGGCAGCTGGTAGAGCCGGTCGGCGTAGTAGAGCGCCGAGACCGCGCCGGTCGGCAGGAACGAGGCGATGATCGTGTCGGCGAACATCGCGATCTGCACCCCCGCCGAGCCGATCACCGCCGGCCCCAGCATGGCGAAGAACCGTCGCATGCCGGAATCGCGCAAGGTCGGGCGCACGAGGGACGGCGCGAGGCCGGCCCGCCGGGCATCGGCCCAGACGAGGAGGAATTGCAGCACGCCCGACACCGCGACGCCCCAGGCGGCGGCGTAACCGGCATTCGGGAACAGGAAGGCGAGGGCGAGGGCGGCCAGCAGCGAGACGTTGAGCAGCACCGGCGCGGCCGCCGCCGCCGCGAAGCGCTTGCGGGCGTTGAGGATCCCGGAAAGCAGCGTCACCAGGGTGATGAACAGGAGATACGGGAAGGTGATGCGGGTGAGCGTCACGGCGAGCGCGAATTTCTCCGGCTCGTCGGCGAAGCCGGGGGCGAGCGCCCGCACGATCGCCGGCATCAGCGGCAGGGCGAGCGCCAGCAGCACCGCCTGGACCAGCAGCATCAGGGTGAAGACCCGGTCGGCGAAGGCGCGGGCCGCCCCGTCCTCCGCATCGAGGGCCGCATAGGTCGGCACGAAGGCGACGTTGAAGGCGCCCTCGCCGAAGATGGCGCGAAAGTGGTTCGGCAGCCGGAAGGCTACCACGAAGGCGTCGGCGACCGGGCCGGCGCCCATCACGGCGGCCATGACCACGTCGCGCAGGAAGCCGGTAGCCCGGGAGACCAGCGTCCAGCCGCCGACCGAGAGGATGCTGCGAATCATGCGGCGGTCATTAGCACAGGGTGAGTGCCGGAGGCGGGACGCAGAAGCCTCACGCGGCGCCGGAATAGCGCGCGCCCCGGTCCGCCCGGCGGTCGTCCCGCACCAGCCGGTCGTGGCCCGCAGCCGCCGGGCCGATCCGCTCGGCGACGACGTAGAGCGGGCGCCGTTTCACCTCGGCGAAGATGCGGCCGATATACTCGCCGATGATGCCGAGCGACATCAGCTGCACGCCGGAGAAGAACATCACCGAGACGATCAGCGAGGCGTAGCCCGGCACGTCGGGGCCGCGCAGCAGCGTATCGGCGACGAAGTAGAGCGCGGTCAGGAACGCGATGCCCGCGATCGCGCCGCCGAGATAGGTCCAGACCCGCAACGGCACGGTGGAGAACGAGGTGATGCCGTCGAAGGCGAAGCGGAAGAGCTTGCGGAAACTCCATTTCGAGCTGCCGTGCTGGCGCTCCTCGACCTGGTAGGGCACGCCGACCGAGCGGAAGCCGATCCAGGAATACAGCCCCTTCGAGAACCGGGCGCGCTCGGGGAGAGAGCGCAGCACCTCGACGCCCTTGCGGTCGATCAGGCGGAAATCGCCGGCGCCCTCGGGCAGCGGCATCTCGCCGAAGCGGGCGAAGAGCCGGTAGAACAGCCGCGCGAAGCCGCGCCGCATCGCGCTCTCGTCGTCGCGGTCGGTACGCTGGGCGTAGACCATCACGTTGCCCTCCTGCCAGCGCTCCCAGAAGGTCGCGATCAGCTCGGGCGGGTGCTGGAGGTCGGCATCCATGATCACCACGGCGCGGCCCTCGGCGTGGTCGAGGCCGGCCGCGATGGCGATCTCCTTGCCGAAGTTGCGGCTGAACGAGACCGCGCCAATGCGCGGCTCGGCCTGGTGATGGGCGGCCACCACCGCGGCGGTGTCGTCGCGGCTGCCGTCGTCGACGAACACCACCTCGTAAGACTGCGTCAGCCGCTCCAGCACCGGCAGCAGGCGGGCCAGCAGCGGGGCGACGTTGGCGCTCTCGTTGAAGACCGGTATGACGACGCTGAGGTCGACCGGCTCGGCTTGTCTGAACAGCTCCACGGCGCTGTCCCTCGTTTCGGTGTCGCGCCCCCGGCGCGGGCCGGCGGCTTTCGGTCATCAGGCCGGTGCAGGCACCGGTGGTTCGAGCGCGAGATCTAAGCCATGCTTCCTGAACGGCGCCCGGTCGTGCTCTGCGCCGACGATTACGGCCTGAGCCCGGGCGTCAGCCGGGGCATCCTCGCGCTGGCGCGGAGGAAGCGCATATCAGCCACCGGGTCGATGACCAACATCCCGGCCTTCCGGGACGCGGCACCGGCCCTGAGGGAGCTGCCCGGCACGGTCGGCCTCGGCCTCCACCTCACCCTGACCGCCGGCGCGCCCCTCGGGCCCCTGCCGCGCCTCGCCCCGGACGGGCGCCTGCCACCCCTCGGGCGCCTGCTGCGGCTCGCCCTGTCGGGTCGGCTGAGGCCTGCCGAGATCCGCCCCGAGATCGAGCGCCAGCTCGACGCCTTCGTGGCCGCGATGGGCCGCCTGCCGGACTTCGTCGACGGGCACCAGCACGTCCATGTCCTGCCCGGGGTGCGGGGAGCGCTGCTCGCGGCGCTGGCAGAGCGGGAGTGGCGCGGCTGGCTGCGCGATCCGGGCGACCGCCCGGGCGCCATCCGGGCGCGGCCGCACGCCGGCAAGGCAATGGTGGTCGCGGGGCTCGGCCTCGGCTTCGGGCCCGCGGCCCGGCGGGCGGGGTTCTCCACCAATCGCGGCTTCTCCGGCTTCTCCGATTTCGCGGAGGGGGCAGGGTTCGCGGACGCCTTCGAGCGGAGCTTCCGGGCGCTCGGCCCGGCTCCGGTGGTGATGTGCCATCCGGGGGAGATCGACGACGGCTTGCGCGCCCTCGACCCGGTGGTGGCGAGCCGGCCGCTGGAGCTGGCCTATCTCGGCTCGGCGCGGTTCGGGGAGTTCCTGGAGCGGGAGGGATTGCGGCTGGTGCCCGGGCCCGCCGCATAGAAAAGCCCCCTCGCCCGGGCGGGGAGGGGGCTCTTGCTGGACGATGCCGCGTCGCCGATCAGGCGATCGCCTCGCCGTACATCTTCTCGACGTGCTCCCAGTTCACCAGGTTCTCGATGAACGCCTTGAGGTAGTCGGGACGGCGGTTGCGGTAATCGATGTAGTAGGAGTGCTCCCACACGTCGACGCCGAGGATCGGCTTGGCGCCGTGCACCAGGGGGTTCTCGCCGTTCGGGGTCTTCATGATCTCGAGCTTGCCGTTCTTCACGGCGAGCCAGGCCCAGCCGGAGCCGAACTGCGACACGCCGGCCTGGATGAAGTCGGCCTTGAACTTGTCGGTGCCGCCGAGGTCCTCGGCGATCTTCTTCTCCAGCGCGCCCGGGATCGCGCCGCCGCCGTTCGGCTTCATCCACTGCCAGAAGTGGATGTGGTTGTAGTGCTGGCCGGCGTTGTTGAAGAGGGGCTGGTTCTGGCCGTAGGAGGCCTTCACCACCTCCTCGACGCTCTTGCCGGCGAGCTCCGAGCCCTCGAGGAGCTTGTTGCCGGTGTCGACATACGCCTTGTGATGCTTGTCGTGGTGGAACTCCAGGGTCTCCTTCGACATGTAGGGCTGCAGCGCGTCGTAGGCGTAGGGGAGTTCGGGCAGCGTGAAGGCCATCGGCGTGTCTCCGGATCGCTTGGGCTCGAAGCGCTTGGGCTCGAAGCATTCGGGCTTGCCGCGGCGAGACCCGAGGGGCGCCGCCGCGGCACCCGCGTCTACCTAAGTCGGCCGCCCGCCGGCGGCAACGCCGTCAGCCCACCGCGGCGCCGGCATCCCGGGCTTTGGCACATCTTCAAGCGCGGCGATTTTGCAAAAGCGGGCGCTGCCCCTAAATCTGGGCCGTAGCGGGCGGGGCGGTGGCCCCGGACCGCCCGTTCGGCTGCCCCATCAGCCCGCTTCCTGTCGCCAGCCCGAGAGTCCGATGATCGTCGCGTTGACCGTGCTTGCCCTCCTGATGCTGATCGGCGGCGTCGCCGCGATGGTGCAGGGCATCCCCTTCGTGCGGCTCGAGGTCGGCTGGACCATGGTGATCGCCGGCACCGTCGGGGCGAGCGGCGGCGCGATGCTGCTCGGGATCACCGCCGCGGTCGCGCGGCTCGCGCGCATCGAGCGCGCCCTCACCGAGCGCGCCCCGGCGGCGCGCGGCGTCGCCGAGCAAACCTTCGTCGATCCCGCTCCGGCCGAGGTCGGCGCGGCACCGGTCCGGGCGAGCCGCAGCGAGCCGGTCATGCCGCCCATCCTGCCGCCGATCGCATTCCCGCCCGCACCCGAGCCCCGCCCGGCCGGGCCGACAGGCTTCGACGGCGGCGCGGCACTGGCGGCCGGCACGACCGTCGCGGCGGCCGGGCTGGCCGCGAGCGAGCTGCGCCTGACCCGCGCGGAGGACCGGGACCTGCCGGCGAAGGGGCCAGAAGCCAGCCGGCATGAGCCGATGCCGCAAGAGCCGATCTCGCAGGAGCCCCTCTCGCAGGAGCCTCTGCTGCACGAGCCCGCGCATCACGAGCCGCTGCCACTGCCCGCGGAGGACCCCCGGTCCGACGCCGGCGGGATGCACGACGCGGCGGCGCCGCCACCTCCTCCTGCCCCTCCGGCCCCTGAGCCGGCGCCCCCGATGCCCGAGCCCGTCGCCGAGGCACCTCGTCCGGAGGAACCTCCTCACGAGGAGCTTCCCCTCGAGGAGCCGCCCGGCAAGACGGTGATCGGCACCTACGATTCCGGCGGCAACACCTACACGATGTATGCCGACGGCACGATCGACGCCGAGACCCCGGCCGGGCGCTTCCATTTCGCATCGATCGAGGAGCTGAAGGCGTTTCGCGGCGCCGGCGGCGAGGGGGCCGCCCGCGGCGCCTGACCGGCCGGACGGGTCCTCTACAGGGCCGCCAGGGGGTTGAGCGCGGCGTTGCGCGCCGGCAGCGGCGCCAGCATAGTCAGGGCGAGGCCGCCGGGCGCGTAGTCGGTGGCGACCTCGGCCTGGACCTGGGTCGTCAGCACCCGCTGCAGCAGGCGCGAGCCGAAGCCCTGGCGGGTCGGCGGCGCCACCGCCGGACCCCCGGATTCCTGCCAGTGGAAACGCAGGCGCGGCCGGTCCGCGCCGGGCTCGACGCTCCAGCGGATCCGCACCCGGCCGGCGCGATTCGAGAGCGCGCCGTACTTGGCGGCATTGGTGGTCAGTTCGTGGATCGCCATGCCGATCGGCACGGCGATCTCGGAGGGCAGGTCGACGGCCGGCCCGTCGAGTTCCACCCGCCCGCCGGTGCCGGGCCGCATCTCGCCGTCGGCATAGGGGCGCAGCTCGTTCTCCAGGAGGCTGTGGAGGGAAGCGGTCTGCCACACGTCCTCGGTCAGCACCGAGTGGGTGTGGGCGAGCGACATGATGCGGCCGACGAAGGCCTCGTAGAAGCTGTCGATGCTCGACGCCGTGCGGGCGGTGGAGCCGACGATGGCCTGCACCGTCGCCAGGGTGTTCTTGACCCGGTGGTGCAGCTCGCGGATCAGCAGCGACTGCCGCTCCTCGGCCAGCCGCCGGTCGGTGATGTCGGCGACGACGCCGATCAGGCGCCGCGGCAGGCCGGCCGGCCCGTCGCGCTCGAATCGGCCCGCCATCTCGATCGTGCGCCAAGTCTCGCCGCCGTCCCCCTCCGGCCGGCGGATGCGCGTCGTCGCGTGGAGCACGCCGTCGCCGTGGAGCGCCTGGGCGACGGCGCGGCGGAAGGATACCTTGTCCTCCGGGTGGACCACCGTGCGGAAGAACTCGCGCATGCTGATGGTGCCATCCTGCGGCCTGCGGCCGAAGATCTCCCACATGCGCTCGTTCTCCCAGAGCGACTGGTCGTCGAGCACGTGCCACTCGAAGATCCCGAGGGCCGCCACCGTGGTCGCGACCCGCAGCCGCTGCTCGCGGTCATGCAGGGCGCGCCGCGCCTCCTCCCGGGCGGTCACGTCCTGCAGCACGCCGACCATGCCGGCGAGCATCCCGTCGGGTGACAGGGTCGCCTGGCCGCGGGCGGAGATCCAGGCCTCCTGCCCGTCGCCGGCGCGGCGAAAGCGCATCTCGACCGCGTAGGGGATCGCCTTGGCGACGGCGTCCTGCACCGTGGCTCGGACCCGGTCGAGGTCGTCGCGGCCGACCGCATCCTGCAGGTCTCTCCAGGTCGGCGTCGCCCTGGCCGGATAGCCCAGGATCGCGGCGGCGCGGTCCGACAGGGTGACGCGACCGTCCGCCGGATTCCAGCTCCACTCGCCGAGGCCGGCGGAGGCGAGCGCCAGATGGGTCTGCTCCGCCCGGGCCGCGGCGGTTCCGTCCGCCACGGCCTCGGCCGCGACGATCCGGTACCCGTCCCGCTCCGGTCCGGTCCGGAGCCGTACCCGCACGGCCGACCCGTCGGCCCGGCGCCACCACACCTCGCCGGCGAGGCCGTGGCCGGTTCCGGGCCCCTGCGGGTGGTCGAGTTCGGCGAGCCGGCGGCCGGCCAGGGCACCCGGATCCGTGCCCAGCAGCGCGGCGAGGGCCGGGTTGGCGGCGAGGATGCGCCCGTCCGGCCCGCTCAGGCAGGCGAGGCCGACCGGCGCGCCCTCGAAGGCGAAGCGGGGGAAGAGTTCATCCGGCAGGCCGGGGGCGGCGTCGGGCCTCTGGTCCAAGGCGGCGCAATCCTGGTGAACGGCGTGACGGAGGCGGGGCGCCCCCGCTTCCCCGCGCGGCGTCCCGGGCCGACATGCCCCGCCCGGCCCGGCTTGGCGGTTTCGCGGCGGAAACCATGCCCCTCCGCGCGTCCGGCGGCAAGGTCGGCCGTCCGCGCCCTCCGCGCGGTGCGCCGGAGCACGCTTCGGTGCCGGGACACCGTGCCCGCGTCAGCGGGCCGGCATGTAGCGGATCGCCGCGAGCAAGATACCGACAGGGGCCGCCAGCATGGCGCCGAGCTTGATCGTCATCCGCTGCTCGAGGAGCTTCATATCCGATCGGGCGGACGCGAATTCGGTCGTCATTTCCTGCCGGACAGAGGCGAACTCGGTCTTCGTCTCCGACCGGACCGCAGCGAACTCGTTCCGGGCTTCGACCTTGAAAGCCGTCGACTCTGCCCGGACGGCCGCGAACTCGGCCTTCACCGAGCCTTCGAGGCTTTGTAGGTCCGCCCGGGTCGGCAGGCCACCCTGGACCGACTCGGCGAACACCTCGGACAGCCCCTCCACTGCCCGGCGGAAAGGTGAGCCCGCTCCCGGATTGCGCGGGCGGATTTCCGGGTGTCGGAGGCGACGGCAGTCATCGGCCCGGAGCCTAGCACGGGCCGGGATGACGCAACAGGAGCCCCACTTGTCCTATGCGGCCTTACACCCGCTCGAAGGTCAGGTAGGTGGGCTTTCGCCCCTCCGCCGTGGTCTTGGCCTCGTAGCGGGTGCCCGGCCATTCCGGCCAAGGCGTGGTCCAGTCGGCGCTGTGGGTGGCGGTCCAGCGCAGGGCGGGGCAGCTTGCGGCGCGGACCAGGGTCCAGCCGACGTAATCGTCGATGTCGGAGGCGAAGCGGAACTCGCCGCCGGGCTTCAGGACCCGGGCGATCTCGCGCAACGACTCGTCCGAGACGAAGCGGCGCTTGCGCTGCCGGCGCTTCGGCCACGGATCGGGATAGAGCAGGAAGACGCGCCCGATGCTCGCATCGGGCAGACGCGGCAGCAATTCCATCGCATCCCGGTCCCAGAGACGGACGGTGTCGATCGCCTCGTCGTCGAGGGTGCGCAACAGCTTCACCACGCCGTTGACGAAAGGCTCGCAGCCGATGATGCCGGTGCCGGGATTGAGCCGGGCCTGCGCGGCGAGGTGCTCGCCGCCGCCGAAGCCGATCTCGAGCCAGGCCTCGGAGACCGGGCGCGGAAACACGGCTGCGGGGTCGAGGGGGCCGCTCTCGGGCAGGCGCAGGCGGGGCAGGAGGGCGGCCAGGCGCTCCGCCTGGCCGGGACGCAGGCGCTTGCCCTTGCGCCGGCCGTAGAAGGCGCGGCTGCGCTCGAGCCCGTCGTCGGTGTCGTGGTCGTCCATGGTGTCCCGGTGCCGAGGTAGGGGCGTGTCGACGCCCCGTTAGCACCGGGGCGCCGGATCAGGCCAGGGCGCTCTTGAGCTGGCCGATGAGGTCGGTCCGCTCCCACGAGAAGCCGCCATCCGCGTCCGGCTCGCGGCCGAAATGGCCGTAGGCCGAGGTGCGGGCGTAGATCGGCTTGTTGAGGCCGAGATGGGTGCGGATGCCGCGGGGCGACAGGTCGACGAGCTGGCCCAGGACCGACTCGAGCTTCGCCTCGTCGACCTCGCCGGTGCCGTGCAGATCGACGTAGATCGACAGCGGCTTGGCGACGCCGATGGCGTAGGCGAGCTGGATCGTGGCCTTGCGGGCGAGGCCGGCGGCGACGACGTTCTTGGCGAGGTAGCGCGCCGCGTAGGCCGCCGAGCGGTCGACCTTGGTCGGGTCCTTGCCCGAGAAGGCGCCGCCACCATGCGGCGCCGCGCCGCCATAGGTGTCGACGATGATCTTGCGGCCGGTGAGGCCGCAATCGCCGTCCGGGCCGCCGATCACGAACTTCCCAGTCGGGTTGACGTGCCACACGGTCTGGTCGGTGACCCAGGACTCGGGCAGTGCCGCGCGGATATAGGGCTCAACGATCTCGCGCACGGCGCCTGAGTCGAGCGACTCGTCGAGGTGCTGGGTCGAGAGCACGATCTGGGTCGCCTCGACCGGGCGGCCGTCGGCGTAGCGCACGGTGACCTGGCTTTTGGCGTCCGGGCCGAGCTTGGCCGCGGCGCCGTGCTTGCCCTTGCGGGCATCGGCCAGATCCTTGAGGATCTTGTGGGCGTAGTAGATCGGCGCCGGCATCAGGGCCGGGGTCTCGTCGGTCGCGTAACCGAACATGATCCCCTGGTCGCCCGCGCCCTCGTCCTTGTTGCCAGCGGCATCGACACCGACGGCGATGTCGGCGGACTGGGCGTGCAGGTGGATGGCGACGTCGTTGTTCTTCCAGTGGAAGCCGGCCTGCTCGTAGCCGATGTCCTTGACGGCCGCGCGGGTCAGCTCCTCGAGGTCCTTGAAGGTCACCGAGTCGGGGCCGCGCACCTCGCCCGCGATCACGATGCGGTTGGTGGTCGCCAGGGTCTCGACGCCGAGGCGGGCCTCCGGCATCACCGCCAGATAGGCATCGACCACGGTGTCGGAGATGCGGTCGCAGACCTTGTCCGGATGGCCCTCGGAGACCGACTCGCTGGTGAACAGGTAGTTGGAACGCGGCATAGTGTGCGAAGCCCCAGAGTTCTGGTCGAGCGCGGCGCACACGCCGATGAAGCCCGACACTTCGATCGCGGGGTTCTGACAGCCGGAATACCGAACGTCAATCCGGCGCGCCGGAGTCGTTCGCTTTATCGAACGTTTTCTGCCCGGAGAGCGCATGGTCGACGGCGCGCACGAGGCTGCCCAGGGCTTGGCGGCGATCCTCGTCGAGATGGGCGTCGGCAGCCCGCGCCACGGCCTCGGCGAAGCCGGTCCATCCCTCCAGGGCCTCCAGCCGCGCCTGCGGCCGGTCGCTGAGACCCGCCTGCGCCGTTTCGCGACCCGGCATGCTCTCGAAGAAATATCCGACCGGGACGCCGAGCACCCGCGCCAGGATGTCGAGATCGGTGGCGCTCAGGCGGTTGGCGCCCTTGAGATATTTGCCGAGCTGCGAGAGCGAGACCTCGAGCGGGGCGGCCAGCGCCTCCCGGCTCAGGCCGGCGCGCAGACGCCGCTCCTCGATCAGGCCGCCGATATGGACGTCGCGGTAATCCGCAGGTTTCCCGGCCATCTCCCGGCTCGCAGGTCTGCCCGCGCGTCGCGCCGCGGCATGGAAGGCGACGGGGTGATTGTTGATTCCTGATGATTGAAATCGCGTAAATGCCGGCGCTTTCGGCGAACGCTTCATTCGTCATAGCGGATGGCGGAGCGTGCGTCGGACCGTGCGGTGGGTGGGCAACGACCTCCCGTGCGGGCCCATGCCGGATCTCCGGCAGGCCGGGAAGGGCAGGAAGCACGCCTCCCGGAGCCGACCTGCCCGCCGATGCCGTGACTGCCGGACCCGCTCAGCCGCGGCCATGCCGTCGGCGATGCGGTGCTCTCAACGCGCTCGTACCCGTCGTCACGGTCCGGCTGCCCTCGCCGCGCGACCTGACGGCCCGGCTCGGCGGTAACGCCTTCGCGATCGTGCTCCGCCGTACGACGCTGTCCGAGGCGCCGTCCCTCGCCGAGCAGGTAGGAACTGCATCGCGCGAGGGCCGCCCGGACGGTGAGCCTCGGCGCGGCCGCGGGCCGGTCCGACGGTCGAACGCTCGCGGAAACGATGGCGCAGGCGGACGGCGCCCTCTACCGTGGCCAGGCGACGAGCCGGGACAGGGCCGCGTGAGGATCGTCATGGTGCATCCCGTTTTCCTTTCCGGCCCGGCCGCGGCGCGGCGGTTCTGAGCGATGCTCTCGACCACCGAGATCTGCCTGCGCCTCGGCGCCGCCGTGCTCGCCGGGGGGCTGGTCGGCATCAACCGCGAGATGCATTCGAAGCCCGTCGGCGTGCGGACCCTGGGCCTGGTGGCCCTCGGCGCGGCCCTGGTGACCCTGGCCGGATCCGGCGTCTCCGGCGACGGGAGCAATGCGGATGCGAATGCCAGCCGGGCGATCCAGGGCATCATTACGGGCATCGGCTTTCTCGGCGCCGGCGTGATCGTGAAGCGCGAGGGCGGCGGCCGGGTGCACGGCCTCACCACCGCGGCGGCGATCTGGGTGACCGCGGCGCTCGGCATCGTGTGCGGCGTCGGCGCCTATCGTCTGCTGGCGCTCGGCACCGGCTTCCTCCTGGCGACCCTCATGGTCGGCGGCATCGTCGACCGGCTCATCGAAGGGTGGCGGAGGCAGACGAAAAGCGGCAGAGGCGGGAATGACGGCCCCGCGTGAGGCCGGCGCGGCGCAGTGGCGATTCAGGGGCGCATCTGCCGTGGTTCCGGCGACATCGTCAGGATGAGGGAGGCCTCCAGCACGGGCCGGCCCGACGCGTCCCGCACGTCGGCACGGCAGCGCGCGGCCCCGCCGGTCCATCTCTCGGCATTCATCATCTCCGTGAGAACAGATCGGACATGATCGCGCGCCGCATCCAGATCCGGCAGCTCGATCCCTACGTCGTCGATGACGGCGATGCCATCGAACCTGTTGACGTAGTAGAGAGGCATTGGGTCAACCTTCCGCGGATGTTCGATAGGAGACACTACCGATCACCCTGGGAAAGGTTCCCGGCATCGCCGGGTGCGGTCCGGTTCGCCGGCCAAGAGGCTTCGCCGGACAGGAGGCTTCGCCGGACAGGAGGCCAGGATCGCGTGACGCCGCGCGCGGACGGTCCCCGGCGTCGCAGCGGCTCGGGCCCGACGCCCCGGGCTCCGGGCCGGCGATCACCCGCGCGGCTGCTGCAGGTTGCGGCTCAGGTCGATCAATTCCCGCTGGACCTGCCGGTCGACGTCGTTCGGGGCATCGCCGGTGATCGCCAGCACGATGCGCTCGCGGGCCGCGTCCAGGAAAGCCGTCGCCTCCTCGCGGTCGCCCCTGAGATACAGTGATCCGAGCGTCTTCTCCCGCCAGGCAACAGAGATGATGAACTCGCCCGGCGCGACTTCCTCCAGCGCGACCTGGAGCGGGGTTCCCTGTTGGGACGGGCCTTCGTGCGCCATGATACCGGGAGCGTTCAAGGTGAGAGCATCGACCGGGGCTGGTCGGACGTCGCAGCCCATAGCGTGAAATCGAAGGGCGGGGTACCGCGATATAACGGCCCGATCACCGGAAGTCCCGCGCGCACGACGCCGCGCGGCTCGGCCAGCCCCCCGCCCAAAAAGAAGCCGCCCTTACGAGCGGCTTCAGTCGGGAGGAAACGCCCTGTGAGGGCAGCAGCACCGCAGGAAAACCGCTGTGCTGCAATGCAACAAGTCGTGCTGCATCGCATCGTTCCGCGACGTGCGCTTCGGCCGGGAGGGAAACGGCGCGTTCCTGCCCCCTTGCGAACTCGAACCGGCACGGGGCGAGACCCCGTGCCATGAACGCGTGCCATGAACGCGTGGGGAGTATCGTGCGTTGAGCCGTGAGCGCCGCAGGAGATGCATCACGGTCCCACCCACTCCCAAGCCCGGGAGCGGCTCGCCACCGTGGCGGCTTCGGGCGATCTCGTCCTCGCGGTCGCCGTCGGCCTGATGGTATTCGGCCCCGTTCTGCTCGCGCAGGGCTTCGGGTCCCTGCGCAGTTGAAAGAGGCCGGCTCGGGCCGGGAGCAGCCCGGTCCGATCCCGCCGCGCCCGGCGCGCGCATTCCCGGGGAGGATCTGCGCCCGCGGCAGGAGCGCCTTCTGGACGAGGCGATCGAGAGGACCTTCCGGGCCAGGGATTCGTTTTCCCCGCACCGGCCCATCCGCGAGGATCCGACTGGTCCTCGTGCCGCAGGTTGCAGTCGGACCTGCCCCCGAACTTCGCTCCGCGACGAGCGTAGTACCGGAGACCTTCCCAATTCTCGCCCCTCTCGGAAGCCACGATGATGAGCTACGACACCGACGTTCCCCCGCACCTGTCGGCCCAGCGCGCCACGCCGCCGGCTCCGGTCGATGACCCGAAACCCAACACGGCGATGCTCAAGGGTGACATCGATTCCGGCCGCAGCGGCGACAAGGTCGAGGTGTTCGATCCCGGGATGGCAATGCTTGGGACTTGCGAGGAAGCGGGCGGCAATGCCCTCTCGCCGAAGGACATCGCCCGGGCCCGCTTCGCCGAGATCAAGGAACGGTGGCGCCTGTCCCCCCGCAAGCCGGGCTACGCGCACGATCACCTCGATCCGACGCTGGCCCTGTATGTCGGCTTCATCGGCGTCGCAGGTGTCGGTCTCTCGGCGGCGATCTGGCTCGTCCGGGCCGGTGTGTGACACGGCGCGGGGATGCGCCGGGCCTCACTCGACGGCGACCCGCCCCGAGGGGCGAGGCCGCCCGAGCGCGGGGTTAGACCGCGCCGCGAGGCTGGGCAGCGGAATCAGGCCCGCCGGAACGCCAGGGCCGCCCGTACCGGCGCGGCCACCAGATTGAACAGGGCACCGACCGTCAGGACGAGGACGACGGAGAGGAGAGCGCCGAAGATGCCGATGAAACGCATGGTGCCGCCTCGCTGAAGGATGTCTGGCCGCATCGTCGGCGGCCGGGTCAGCGGGCAGGAAGCGCCGCAAACAAGGCGGGAGTGAGGACTCGGGGTCACGCTCAAGCTTGAACCGCCCGATGCGCCGGGATCACCGGGCATGCGGATGCCCGTCTTCCGTGCCGGCGGAGTGGACGCTCGCCCGCGTGCAACGTCAGGCAATTGCGCCGCCTTCGCTTTGGGCAGGATCCGGAGAAGGCAGTTCCGAGGGGGGTGCCTTGACGCAGAACGCCCGCCGAAGGGTTAGGACCTTGGCGGGCGGGCTGTCTTGGGGATTGGGGAATCCGCTGCTGGCCTACGAACGTGCGGCCGGGACCGCGGGTTCCGGAGTGGTCCTGGAAAAGGCGCGACCAGCCTCGACCAACCCGACGCTCACGCCAGGGCGCGTGGGACCGCCCGCCCGGGCAGGACGCCGAGCGGCAGACCGTCGATCGATCGAGGGGAACCCCGGAGGCAGACGCGGCCCTGGCACGGGGGGAGGCCTGGAGGCCAGGGGCGGTGGCGGCCTACCTGCGCGGGGGCCGGATCTCGTCCCGCAGCCGCGTGAGTTCCTCGGCCACCTTCTCGCGCGTATCGCCTGGCTCCTCCCCGGTAACGGTCAGAATGATCCGGCGCCGAACGACTTCAAGACATTCATTCGCGTACTGCCGATCTCCTCTGAGATACAGGCTCGCGATTTTTCTATCCCTCAGTCTGACGACGACGAAGAATTCATCGAGCGCGATTTCCTCAAGATCAATGCGCAGCTGGTTTTCGCTATCCGGAGTCATTGCTGGTCGCTGCCTCGGCGTATGACTTCGGCCATACTCCAAATGCCCAGAGTCAGATACGGGCACTTGGGCGGGTCCACCGTTACGACTACCGAGGTGGAATCTGACGCCGTGCCGGCAGCGATGAGGCGGCAGCCCGGCACCCGGAGGGGGCGGAACGCGGGCGCTAGGCTGCCGCCAGCCGGGGCAGGCCGGAGCCTGCGGGCGTGCTTGCGGTCTAGCTCCGGGCGGCGCGTCCGGGATGTGCGGGGGCGCACGAAGGCCGGTGGCGGCGGCCCGACCTTGCGATGCTGCGGACGCGAACCACCCCAAGCGCGTTGTTCCGCGTCGCCCCTCGGAAATTCCGGATCGGCCGTTCGCGTCGATGTCCGCGACCAGGGGCAGGGCGGCGCCTCACCGCGAGGCCGGCCTCGCAAGGCCAACTTGGCGGGTGCCTCGCGGCTCGCCCGCTCGGTGTCCGACGAATCTGCCCCACAGCGGGGTGACGGAAGGCAGGCTTCGTCGGCTCCATAGATCAAGGTGCACCTTCCCGTTGGCCTTCCGGGTCTAGGAAGCATGAAGGAGCGTCGCTCGGGCGGGATGACGCAGCGGCATCAAGAGATCCATGCCCGTCCCGGCGACAGGACGCTCATCGGGACCACGGCCCGCCTGCACTGGCCGCTCGATGACCGGAAGGCCCTGATTCGAGCGGACCATCCGCCCCGGCAAGGGCTTAAGGATGCGTGGCGTCCCCGGCAGGGCTCGAACCTGCGACCCCAGGTTTCGTACCACTTCGGCTTTCGCCGCCGCCGCGAGGCGTTCGTGGTCTGGACTATCCCTTCACCGTAGCCTCGCAGGAAGCCTGCGAGAGCCCTTAGGTGCCGCCCGTCTAGTCTCTACACCTTCCCGGCTGGGAGCCGGGCTTGGCTCGGGATCGGCGTGAGGCCCTGAAGAGCTCGACGCTTTCCCCGACTTTGAGCGGATCCGCCGCGTGGTTTCCCGTCGCGACGCCCAATTCGGTTTAGGAAACCTGTGCTCTGTCCAGCTGAGCTACGGAGACCCACGGCGAGCCTCTTACCATCTCGGCCGCTTTCCGCCAACCTCGCCGATGGCGACTGGGCGAGGCTTCCACCATGAGAGGACGGATCGCGGCCTGCCTCGGCCTCGCGCTCCTCGCCGGGGCGGCGGAGGCGGCGAGCCCGCGCGGCCGCGAGCCGCCGGCCTGCCGGGGCCGAATCAGCGGGCAGGACCGGATCGAGGCAATCGCCGCGCGGGGCGACCTCGTCCTCGCCTCCGGGCGGCGGGCGCGCCTCGACGGCCTGCGCTGGCCCGACGAGCCGGCGGCGGCCGAGGCGGCGCGGGCCTGGCTCGCCGGGCTCGCCGGCCGGCCGCTCGCCACCCGCGAGGCGCCGGAGCCGGACCGCTGGGGCCGCATCACCCTGGACGCCGTCACCCTGGACGAGGAGCCGGTCGACCTCGCCGGCAGGCTGGTGGCGGCCGGGCTGGTCCAGGTCGATGCCGGGGAGGGCGACAGCCTGTGCCGGCCGGGCCTCCTGGCGCTGGAGGACGCGGCCCGGCGCGCCGGGCATGGGCTCTGGGCCGGGACGCCGCCAGTGCCGACGGAGGACGTGGCGCGCCTCAAGGAAAGAGTGGGCCGATTCGTGGTGGTGGAGGGACGGGTGCGCAACGTGGGCGAGCGCGAGCGCCGGACCTACCTCAACTTCGCCCCTTTCGGCACGGAAGGTGTTACGGTCACGGTGTCGAAACGCACTTGGCGGATCATGCTCGAACGTGGTTTCTCTTCCGTCGCGCTTCGGGGGCGGCGCGTGCGGGCTCGCGGCTTCGTCGAGCTGTGGCGCGGGCCGACCCTGGATATCGGCGCGGCCGAGATGATCGAGTTGCTGGACGAGGAGCAGGCGCCGCGGCGCTGATCGCCATGGGGTGGTCTTTCACGCGAACACAGCCGGCCGCGCGCGGGGCTTCCGTCCGGCCTGCGGCGGCCTTCCTGCCGGCGGCGGCTCTCGTGCCGGTCGCGGCTCTCGCCTTGCTCGTCGCCGCCTGCACGGCCGACCAGACCGGCGCGCTGGCGCCGGTGGCGGCCGTCGTGCCTCCGGAGGCGCCGCGCACCACCGGCCGCGACCGGCCGGCCAACGACGCCGACCACGCCAAGCTCGTCGCCTCGTTCGGCGGCGAGTACCGGGCCGCGTCGGCGCTCCGCCTCGTCAGCGACGTCACCGACCGCCTGGTGAAGGCGACCGAGCGCCCGGACGAGACCTACGCGGTGACGCTGCTCGATTCGCCCGTGGTGAACGCCTTCGCGCTGCCGACCGGCCGTCTCTACGTCACCCGCGGACTCCTGGCGCTCGCCGACGACACCTCGGAACTTGCCGCGGTGCTGGCGCACGAGATCGCCCACGTGACCTTGCGTCATGCCAGCGCCCGCACCGAGATGGCGCTCCGCTCCGAGCTCGTCAGCAAGGTCGTGGCCGACGTGCTGAACGACCCGGCGACCGGCGCCCTGCTCCAGGACCAGTCCCGCTTCGTGCTGGCCCGCTTCTCGCGCACGCAGGAATTCGAGGCCGATCAGACCGGAGTGCGCACGCTCGCCCGCGCCGGCTACGACCCGTTCGGCGCGGCGCGCTTCCTCACCGCGCTCAACCGCACCACGGCGCTGCGCGCCGGGGCCGGGCTCAATTCGGAGCCCGACATGCTGGCGACCCATCCGAGCACGCCCGAGCGCATCACCCAGGTGACGCAGGCGGCGCGCCGCATCGGCGCCCCCGGCCTCGGCGTCGACGACCGCAACCGCTACCTCGCGGCGATCGACGGCATCGCCTACGGCGACAATCCCGCTGACGGGCTGATCCGCGGCCGCCGCTTCATCCATCCCCGCCTCGGCGTCGCCTTCGAGGCGCCGGAGGGTTTTGGGCTCGACAACACCGCCCGTGCGGTGCTCGGCACCACCCCGGACGGCAACCGCCGCCTGCTGTTCGACGCCGTCGAGACCAATGCCGGCCAGGGCCTCGAGGAGGTGCTGAAGGCGACTTGGAACGACGCCATCGAGACCGGCAGCTTCGAGAATCGGATGCTGAACGGCTTTCCGGCGGTCACCGCGGTCTCGAAGGGCAAGGAGTGGTTCTTCCGCCTCGCTGCCGTGCGGGTCGGCACCAACACCTTCCGGATGATCATGGCGGCCAAGGGCACGACCGATCCGGAGCCCGCCTTCGGCCGCTGGCTCGCCAGCATCGCCCTGGTGACGCCCGAGGAGGCGCGCAGCCTCAAGCCGCTGCACATCCAGGTCGTGACCGCCGCCCCCGGCGACACCGCCGAGAGCCTGGCCCAGCGCATGACCGCGGTGGACCGGCCGCTCGAGCGCTTCCAGGTCCTCAACGGCCTCGACAGGGGCGTGGCCGTGCGGGCGGGCCAGCCCTACAAGCTGGTGGTGGAGTAGGCGGAGCCGGCCGATTCCCCCGGCCGCCCCGCTTCTCAACCCGGACCGACCGTGCTATCTGGGCAGCCGCCGCGGGTGTAGCTCAATGGTAGAGCAGCAGCCTTCCAAGCTGAATACGAGGGTTCGATTCCCTTCACCCGCTCCAATGCCTTTCCCTTGATCCTTCAGTCGGTTTTAGCCCCCTCTTCGCGCGGCGGATCGGGCGTGGAGAGGTCGGGATCAGCCACCGGCTCGCGCGTCTGGCAATCTTCTTCGTCCCGGCGAACGGCGGCCTCGTCTCGGCGCTATCGCCCGGAGCGATTCGCGCTGTCCGCCCTGTCGTCGACGCGGTGATCCATCGGCGCCCGCTGCGGCGTTCCTCCGAGGTGGGTGAGCACGCCACGGCGAAACGGGTCGGGATCCGTCGTGGTCCCGCCGCGACCGGCACAACGCCTGCCGCTGAGGCCGCGACGGGTTATCGTGCTCGGGGGCATGCCCGAGACCATGCGACAGCAGGCGATCACGCCCCGCCGGCCGAAAGCCGCCGAGGCACCCGGCGTGGTTGACGGTCTCGCGCCCTGACAGGACTGTGTTCCTGGCGATCCACCGCCCCGCATGGAGCCCCATCATGAACACGGCCCCCGAGCCCGGCACCGGCGTCACGATCGGCGGGATGCAGGTGCGCTACCTTGCCCGCAGCGACGCCACGGGCGACGCGATCGGCATCTACGCCATGACGCTGGCACCGCATTCGCCCGGCGCCGGGCTTCACCGCCATGCCCGGCTCACCGAGGCGTTCGAGGTGCACGAGGGGGCGCTCACCCTTCGGCTCGGCGACCGCGACGTGACGGCGGGGCCGGGCGATTTCGTCCTGGTACGCCCAGGCGAGCCGCACGCCTTCGCCAATCGCGGCGACGCGCCTTTGCGCTTCACCCTCACCTTCGCCCCGGCCTTGCACCGCGAGGGCTTCTTCGAGGGGCTGGCGGCGCTCGCCGCCGAGGACCGCCTGCGGGACGAGGGCGCCATGCGGGCCCTGATGGCGGCCTACGACCAGGAGCCGCTCGCCGGCTTCGCGGGCTGGAGCGAGGTCGGCTGACGCGTCATGCTCGCCCGGCGACGAATCGGGAGGGCAGGGGATGCGGCGGCGGATCGACGGCGGCTCGAGCTTCGAGCGTGACTACGGCTATTCCCGCGCGGTGGTGCAGAACGGCTTCGTGTTCGTGGCCGGCACCACCGGCTACGATTACGCGACGATGACGATGCCGGAGGAGGCCGGTGCCCAGGCCGAGGCGTGCTGGCGCACCATTGCGGGCGTGCTGGATCAGGCCGGCTCGTCGCTGGAGCACGTGGTGCGGACCACCTACTACGTGACCGACCGGGCGGATGCCGAGGCGGTGCTGACGGTCTGCGGCCGGGTGCTGCGGGAGATCCGCCCGGCCGCGACCCTGGTGGTGGTGGCAGGGTTGCTGCGGCCGGAGATGAAAGTGGAGATCGAGGTGACGGCGTTGCTGCCGAAGGGCTGAGGCCGAGACCGCGTCCGCTCGGCCGGTCCGTCGAAGGGGCGGGCGCCTACAGGACGGGCGCCCCCGCCCGGTTCGCCACCCGGATCTGCCACAGGCACAGGAGCGGTGTGACCACCAGTTCCATGCCGAGCGCCGCCAGCATCGTGAGCGACGGCACCCCGGTAAGCCATAGGCCCATGAGCCGGGCGAGGCCGCCGAGCACCACCACCATCGTCAGGAAGCGGAACAGCGACGTCTTGGTCTCGATCCCCGGGATCGTCGACCAGAAGAGCAGGCCGATCCCGAGCAGCAGGCCCGACAGGTAGCGGAAATGGCTGTCGGTCGAGACGTCGTAGGCGCCGCTGAGCCCGGCCTGGCCGAACAGCACGCCGTAGAGCCCGCCCAGCACCGGAACGAGCCCCGCCACCGCCACCACGCGCTGAAGGGCGCGCCGCTCCGTCTCGAAGGTCATTCCGGGCCCCTTGCCTCACGGCCTCGCTGCGTCTCTCACCGACAATCCGTCAGGACGCGCAGGGTTCACCAGTGGTGCAGCACCACCGCCTCGGCGAGGCAGGCCGGCTTCTCGGCGCCCTCGATCTCCACCGTCACGCCGTAGGTGGTGCGCAGGCCCCGGGGTGGCACGTCGAGGGCCGACGCCACCCGCACGCGGCCGCGCAGGCGGGAACCGACCACCACGGGTGCCGGGAAGCGCACCCGGTCGAGACCGTAATTCAAGCTCAGGCGCAGGCCCTCCAGGCGGCGCACCCCGGCGATGAAGCGCGGCACCAGCGACAGGGTCAGGTAGCCGTGCGCCACCGTGGCGCCGTAGGGCGATTCGCGTGCCGCCCGATCCGGGTCGACATGGATCCATTGATGGTCGTCCGTCGCCTCGGCGAAGCGGTCGATCATCGCCTGGTCGACGGTGACCCAGTCGCCGACCCCGATCTCCTGCCCGATCGCCGCCTTCAGGGCCTCCGGCCCGTCGAAGATCTCCATGCGGTCTCCTCCCGTGTCCGGTCCACCTTAAGGCTCCTTCGCCGGCACGGCCACGCTCGTTCGGGCATCGATACTCCGGCCGAGTGTTCTGCTTGGAAGATGAGCGTGTCGGTGGTGAGGAGTGCGGGCGGTGGGCCAGAAGAGCATGCGGGTCGCGATTTCAGGAAGCGGCAACTGCGCCTCCTCCTTCGTGCAGGGCCTGACCTATTACCGGGAGGCCGGCCCCGGAGTGGCGTGGGGGCCTGATGAGCCCCGATCTCGGCGGCCACCGGGTAGCGGGCGTGACCGTGGTGGCGGCCTTCGACGTCGCCGAGGTCAAGGTCGGCCGCGACCTCGCCGCGGCGATCGTCGCTCCGCCCACCACCACCCTTTTCGCGAAAGTTGCCCCGACCGGCGTCACGGTGGAGCGCGGCCCGGCCGGCGGACGTCGCGGCGGCCTTGCGGCGTGCGGGCGCCGAGGTGCTGGTCTCCTGCCGGTCGGCTCGCAAGCCGCCACGGACTTCTACGCGGAAGCCGCGCCGGCGGCGGGCTGTGCCTTCGTGAATTGCATCCCGGTCTTCATCGCCTCGCATCCGGTGTGGCGCCAGCGCTTCGCGAAAGCCGGGCTGCCGCTCATCGCCGACGACATCAAGAGCCAGGTCGGTGCCACCATCGTGCCCCGGGCGCTGGCCCATCTCTTCCGCGGGCGCGGCGTCAAGCTGGAGCGAACCTACCCGCCCAATTTCGGCGGCAACGCCGATTTTCGCGTCACGCTGGAGCGCGAGCGGCTCGAATCGACGAAGATCTCGAAGACGCAATCCGTGCAGAGCCAGCTCGAGACCGCCCTGCCGCCGGACGACATCCATGTCGGCCCGAGCGACTACGTGCCGTGGCTGAGCGACCGCAAATGGGCGCATATCCGGCTGGAGGGCACCGCCTTCGGCGGCGTGCCCCTGAACCTCGAAATGAAGCTCGAAGTATGGGACTCGCCGAACTCCGCCGGCATCGTCATCGATGCGCTGCGCCGCGCTGGCGCGGGACCGCGGCATCGGCTGGGCGCTGACCGGCCCCTCCGCCTGGCTGATGAAGTCGCCGCCGGAACAGTTCACCGACGAGGAGGCGCACCGGCGGATGCTGGTCTTCGTGGCGACGCAGGAGAGGTAGGATCTGGTTCGTTCGGCGTGACCGGACCGATCTGTGGCGTCAGGCACGGAATCATGATCCGCGATCCAGGCCTCCCGGCCTGCACCCCGCGTCCCGGAGGGCCCGGGAACCGGTCACGCAGGGGCGCGGTGAGCGCGGCTCGCGTGAGGTGATCGCACACCGCATGAGCAACGTCAGGCGACGACGCATCTTTGAGCGTCAGCCCATGAGCGGTTTCGCGCCTTTCTGCTGCGGCTGACAGCGTCGTGCTGTACCTTGAGGCAGGGACGCCGGCGCGAGACGGGCGCCGGAAGGATGCGGAGCCGGGAGAGAGACGATCATGCGCGACATCGCACGGGCGCAGGACGCGCCGCTGCCGCACGCCGAGAGCACCGCCTGGTGGGCCGCGATGCCCCTCGACCTCTGGGGCGTGGTGCTGGCGGTGATCGCCGCGGGCGGGCTGAAGCTCGCCGGGATTCTCCCTTAGGCGATCCTGCCTCGAGCCCTCCACGCCGTCGTCGCACTCTCGCCAAAGCCTCGGACCAGGTTTCCCTGCAAGAGTTTCGCAAGGAAGAGCCGGCACGATCCGTGCGTGGCTCGACCGCGAGGCGATTCGCACGCAGGAGGACGGTTCCATGCTGATGGCTTTCGTCGGACGCCTCACCCAGCGCTGGCGGGATCTCATCGCGGAGATCACGGATCCCTACCGCCCCGAATTGCACTACATGCGCGGCCCCGGCCCGCGCTGGCGCGAGCGGCACCCGGAGAGGTGAAGGCTCCGCTCTCTGGAGTGTGAATGGCTGCGACGGCCCTGGCGCTGTCGCCAAGACCGGGGTCATTCCGCGCCATCGAGAACCGTCGAACACTGACCGGACAGCAAACGATTCGCGAGGCTGCCTGCGTCTTCGTGGGTCGCGACGACGTCCATCCGCGTGCCGAAAGCCTTCGCGGTGAGGGCCGCCTGCGCCGCGAGGGCGACGCGCGCCACCGCATCGGGTTCGACCACGATCAGGGAGAGGCAGCTCCGGGCGAGCGCGTCCTTGTTGTGCTTGAGCCAGAGGCCGCGACGCTTGCGGTCCTCGTGCCTCTCCTCCGGCCGCCTTTCCGTGAACAGAAGGACGAAGTCCTGCCCCTGGGCAAGGAGGGCGTCCATCTCGGCGATCCAGGCGGCAGCGTAGCCCGGCCGCACCGCCTCCGGGCGCGCCCGCACGAGCGGGAAGCACGACATGTCGTGGATCGTGAAGGTGCGGTCGTCGAGCATGTCGATCTCCTCAGACAGTCGTGAGCAGGGTCGGGGCCGAGGTGAAGAGGGCGGCTGCCGCATCCGCCGAGGCCCGCACCGCCGCGGCCGCCCGCCGATGCAGGTCATCGGCATAGGTCGCGAGGGCCTCGGACAGCGCGGCCTCGCCCGAAGCGGCCTCACCCAACCTGGAGGCGAGATGCGCGGCATCCGCCAGCGCCGTGTTGGCGCCGAGGCCGCCCGCGGGACTCATGACGTGGATCGCATCGCCGAGGAACGTCACGTCCCTCGGCCAGGCGCCTGGGTCGATCGCCGCGGCGCTCCGGATCGGCAGGACCGCCAGCGACGCGGGCTCGGTCGGCCCGAGCAGGGACCGAAGATCGGGATGCCACGCCCGAACGAGGGCGTGCAGCCGTTCGGCGAGCAGCGCGCTGCCCGGGGGAGGCAGCACCTCCCCGAAGCCGATCGTCCCGCGCGGGCCGATGAACGCGGCGTAGAGGTAATCTCCGACCGGCGTGATCCCGGCTGCGGCCGTGCCGACCGGGGGCGGCCGAAATGTCATCGGATCGAGGATCGCCGCGAATCCGTCGGCGAAGATCACGGCAGGCCCGGCGAGGAGCGCGCGTGCGCGTGTGACGCCGGCATTCGCCGTTACGCGGCCGTAGAGGCAGACCGCGCCCGTATCGGCGGGCTCCGCGTCGGTCAGCGTCTGCCGACGCACCGCCGACCCGGCACCATCGGCCGCGACCAGCAAGTCGGTCCGAACGGCGCCCCCGTCCACGAACTGGACGCACAGGCCGCCGCCGGGGTCGGGCTCGCAACGCGCGAAGGCGTGACCGAAGCGGACGCGATCCTCCAGACCGGTGAGCAGGATCTCCCGCAGGGTGACGCGATGGACGCTGAGATCGCCCTCCGCCTCGAAGCGATCGGCCGCCGCGTCGTGCCATGTCGCGACGCTTCGCCCGCGAACGGGAGCAAGCTG
Source organism: Methylobacterium currus (assembly GCF_003058325.1). Classification (NCBI taxonomy): domain Bacteria; kingdom Pseudomonadati; phylum Pseudomonadota; class Alphaproteobacteria; order Hyphomicrobiales; family Methylobacteriaceae; genus Methylobacterium; species Methylobacterium currus. The sequence goes on along the minus strand of NZ_CP028843.1, from coordinate 4,873,651 downwards.
CGGGTCGAGGAAGCGGCCGGGCGATCCGGCGGCCGCGCAGGTCTGATGGAAGAGCGCGGCGAGGTTCGACGGCAGGCAAGCGGCCAGCGCCTCGCGACCGACCCGGTCGATGCGGATGCGGTAGCCCTGAGGCCGGGCGGTGAGCGCAGGATCGCGCTCGTGGATGTCGAACGCGATGCCGCGCCGTCGCAACGCCTGACCGAGGCAGAGGCCGCCGAGTCCGGCCCCGATGATCGTGACGTGAAACGAACCCTGTCCCATTCCATTGCCCGCCCGCTCGTGGTCGACGGCGATCCTGGCAAGAACGGCGAACATGGCGGTAACCGCATCTGGTCGATAAATAGTGAGGGATGGCCAATCCCGACCCGCGCCGCGCATTGGATTGGAGCGAGTGCCCCGACGGGCCCGATCTCGTGGCGCTTTGGGCGAGCGATGATGCGGACAGCGAGTTCCGCCTCGGGACGCAGGAATTCGACTGGCACCGGCACGTGCGTGGCCAGATCCTGTGCGTCGAGAACGGGCTGGTCCACGTGCGCACGCAGGCCGGATCGTGGCTGCTGCCGCCGGGCCGGGCCGGGTGGCTGCCGCCGGGTGAGGCGCACTGGGTCAGCGTGAGCGGTGTCACCGCCGGCTGGAGCGTCCTGATCGCGCCCGGGGCCTGCGCCGCCTTGTCCGCCCGACCCCGCATCATGGCGGTCGACGGCGTGATGCGGGCGCTGGTGCAGCGCGCCGCCGCCTGGGTCGACCCGGCGCATCTCAGCGCCGAGCAGGTGCGGATCGCCGCCGTGCTCCTCGACGAGGTGCGCCGTGCGCCGGAGGAAGCGCTGCACCTGCCGATGCCGCGCGATCCGCGCCTGCTGCGGATCGTCGCCATCGTGCTCCGTGCGCCCGGCGCGCGCCACCCGCTGGCGACCATGGCGGGGGGCGCGGGGCTCTCGGAGCGCACGGCGCGGCGTCTCTTCCAGGCCGAAACCGGCATGAGCTTCGGTCGCTGGCGCCAGCAGGCCGGCCTCGTCCACGCCCTGGAGCGGCTCGCCCACGGCGTGTCGGTGACGGAGGTCTCCGACGCATTGGGCTATGCCCATCCGAGCAACTTCATCGCGAGTTTCAAGCGTGCCTTCGGCGAGCCGCCCGGCCGCTACTTCGCGAGCCGCAGGCCCTGACGCGACTTGCGCGTCGGGCCGCAGACCGCGAGCATGCCGCAGGTCCCTGGCCCGTATGGCGCGAGCGGCAACCGGAAAGGTATTCTCCCAATCGACTCAGCTCGGGCGTCGGCGGACCGCCGGCGGCCATGGAGCCGCTGGTCCCCGACCCCGACAATCTTGGTGTCGCTGATGCTCGGCCCGACCCTGGAGACACCCCGCCTCATCCTTCGTCCCCCGTCAGCCGACGACCTCGAACCGTGGCTCGCGATGATGGGCGACGCCGAGGCCAATTGCTTTCTCGGCGGACCGAAGCCGCGACCGGTCGCGTGGCGCAGCCTCGCGACCCATTGCGGCGCCTGGACCCTGCAAGGGTTCGGGAATTTCTCGATCATCGAAAAGGCATCGGGCCTTTGGGTCGGCCGTGCCGGGCCGTGGCAACCCGAGGGCTGGCCGGGGCGGGAGATAGGCTGGTCCCTGGCCCGCGCCTCGTGGGGCAAGGGCTACGCGACGGAAGCGGCACGGGCCTGCCTCGACTGGACGTTCGACCGTCTCGGATGGCGAAAGGTCGTCCGCATCATCGATCCGGCCAACACGGCATCGATCGCCGTAGCGACGCGATTGGGATCGACGCGGATCGGGCCGGGCTCCCTGCCTGCCCCGTTCGAGCCCGATGGGGTGGACGTCTACGGCCAGAGTCTCGCCCGACGGACATAGCGCGCCGTCCAGCCACCGCAGGCTCGCATCGACCGCGCTGCGCCCCCGCCGCGCGACGGGTCGCGCCGGCTTGCGCCCCGGCACCGATCGGGTCCAACTCGCCGCCCGTTCCGCGACCGGAGCCCAACTCGTGACTGCCCCGCAAGACGCCGCCCCGCAAGACCCTGCCCCGCAAGACCCCGCCCGGAAATTCGACGCCTCCCGCGCCGGGGAATACGAGCAGCAGAGCCGCATCGCGCTCGCCGGCTACGAGGCCTGCCACGAGCTCGCCGCCTGCATGCTGGCCGCGGCCCTCGGACCGGGCCGCGCGGCGCGGATCCTGGTGGCCGGCGCCGGCGGCGGCGCCCGGGAGATCGTCACCGCGGCGGCCCTGGAGCCGCGATGGCGCTTCACCGCGGTCGATCCGTCCGAGCCGATGCTGGCGCTCGCGGTCGCACGCCTGAAGGAGAAGGACCTCGACGAGCGGACGGAGGTTCTGCGCGGCACCGTCGCCGACCTGCCGGAGGACGAGGCCTTCGACGCCGCCACCCTGATCGGCGTCCTCCACCACTTGGCCGGCGACGAGGCCAAGCGGGCGATCCTGCGGGACATCGCCCGGCGCCTGGCGCCGGATGCGCCGCTGATCCTCGCCGGCAACCATCAGGCTTACGCGAACCAGCCGCTGCTCCTCGCCGCCTGGGGCGAGCGCTGGCGCCAGCAGGGCGCCGGGCCCGACGAGGTCGAGGCCAAGCGGGCCAAGATCCTGCAGGGGGCGGACCCGCCGCCTTCGGAGCAGGCGGTGGCCGACCTGCTGCGCGAGGGCGGCTTCGGACCGCCGCTGCGGTTCTTCTCCAGCCTGTTCTGGGGCGCCTGGATCGCTCGCCGGGCTCCGGACGCTCCTTGAGGGCCGGACCGCCCGGTGCCCGGGCGGTTCGCCGGTTCAGCTAAGAGGCCGGCACCGCCTCGGCCAGGGTCACCGGCCGGTCGGAGAGCCGGCTCGCGACCACGAGCCCGATCAGCGCCGAGGCCGCGATGATGAGGCCCGGCGCCGCCGCCCAGCCGGTGGCGCCGATCAGCGCATTGGCGGCGAGCGGCCCGAGGCCGCTGAGCAGCGTGAAGCCGATATTGAGCGAGAGCGCGACGCCGCTGAACCGCACCCGGGTCGGGAAGAGCCCGGCGAGCAGGAAGGCGAAGCTGCCATTGGCCCCGGCGACCGCCATGGTGAGGAGCGGCAGCACCACGAACAGGTTCGCGCCGCCCCGCGCCAGCACCTGGTAGACGGGGATCACCCCGATCAGGACGATGAGGGCCGAGGCCTGCATCAGGCGGCGCGGCGGCACCCGGTCGGCGAAGAAGGAGGCGAAGAGCAGCGAGGCCGACATGGCGAAGAGCGCCACGTTCATCGCCAGCGCCACCTCGCGGGGCGGATACTTCAGCACCTGGATCAGGTAGGCCGGCATGTGGGCGAACAGGATGCCGTTGAAGCCGGCGGTGAGCGCCACGACGCCGATGCCGAGCAGCACCGGGCCGCGATGATCGCGAAGAACCTCGCCGATCGGCCGGCGGGCGGCGCGGTGCTGGAGGCGCAGGAATTCGGGCGTCTCCTCCAGCGAGCGCCGCAGCACGAAGCTGACGAGCCCGACGACTCCGCCGAACAGGAAGGCGATGCGCCAGCCATACTCGGCCATGGCCGAGGGGGGCAGCCAGGATTGCAGGACGAGGTTGACGAGGGCCGCGAGCAGAACGCCGCCATTGACCAGGCAGAAGACGATGCCGCAGGCCAGCCCCGGCCGGCGCGAGGCAGTCTCGACCACGAATGTGATGGCGCCGGGCAATTCGCCGCCGATGCAGAGCCCCTGCACGAAGCGCAAGGTGACGAGGAGGAGCGTCGCCCAGACGCCCCACGTGGCGTAAGCCGGAACGAGGCCCATGCCGAGCGTGCAGGCCGACATGGTGAAGACAGTGACCACGAACACGGTCTTGCGGCCGTAGCGGTCGCCGAAATGGCTGAGCACCAGGCCGCCGAGGGGCCGGGCGAGGTAGCCGACCGCGAACACCGCCAGCGACAGGGTCAGGGCCGCGACGGGATCGCTCGCCGGGAAGAAGGCGGCGGCGATGTCCTTGGCGAAGATCCCGTAGACGATGAAGTCGTAATATTCGAGACCGCCGCCCAGGCTCGCGAGCAGCGTCATCTTCCACTGGCGGCGGGTGAGATCGCTCCCGCTGCTCACGTCAGGTGTCATCGTGGTGTCCTCCGGGGCCTTATCGTTCTTGTGCCCCGGAGCGCCCCATAAAGCGGTTCGGTCCGCTTCGCTACATCGTGGTGGCTACATCACCGCGCCGATCTGCCAGGGCACGAATTCCGCATCGCCGTAGCCGAAGCCCTCGGACTTGGTGCGCTCGCCGGAGGCGACACGCAGGATGGTCTCGAAGATCTGGCGGCCCTTCTCCTCGATCGAGACGCCGTCGAGCACGTCGCCGCAATCGATGTCCATGTCGTCCTGCATCCGCCGGTACATCTCGCTGTTGGTGGCGAGCTTGATCGACGGGGTCGGCTTGCAGCCGTAGGCCGAGCCGCGGCCGGTGGTGAAGCAGAGCACGTTGGCGCCGCCTGCGACCTGGCCGGTGGCCGCCACGGGATCGAAGCCGGGCGTGTCCATGTAGACGAAGCCCTTGGCCGTCACCGGCTCGGCGTAGCGGTAGACGCCTTGCAGCGTCGTGGTGCCGCCCTTGGCGGTGGCGCCGAGCGACTTCTCCAGGATGGTGGTGAGGCCGCCGGCCTTGTTGCCGGGGGAGGGGTTGTTGTTCATCTCGCCGCCGTTGCGGGCGGTATAGGCCTCCCACCAGTGGATCATCTCGACGAGCTTGTGGCCGATCTCCGGGGTCGCGGCCCGGGCGGTCAGCAGGTGCTCGGCGCCGTAGATCTCCGGCGTCTCGGACAGGATCGCGGTGCCGCCCTCAGAGACCAGCCGGTCGACCGCGGCGCCGAGCGCCGGGTTGGCGGTGATGCCCGAATACCCGTCCGAGCCGCCGCATTGCAGCGCCAGCATCAGCTCGGAGGCGGGCACGGTCTCGCGCTTCGCCTTGGCGACGGCCGGCAGCATCTCGCGGAGCGCCGCGACGCCGGCCTCGATCGTGCGCCGCGTGCCGCCGGTATCCTGGATGGTGAAGCTGCGGAAGGTCTCGCTCTCCTCGATGCCGTAGGCGCGCTTCCAGCGGTCGATCTGCAGGCCCTCGCAGCCGAGGCCCACCATGATGACGCCGCCCATGTTCGGGTTGGCGGCGTAGCCCCAGAGGGTGCGCTTGAGGATGTCGGCGCCCTCGCCCTGGATGTCGTAGCCGCAGCCGGTGCCGTGGGTGAGGGGGATGATGCCGTCGATGCCCGGGAACTCGTCGAGGAGGCCTGAGCGGCGCGCCTCCTCGGCGATGAAGCGGGCGACGGTGGCCGAGCAGTTCACCGAGGTGAGCACGCCGACATAGTTGCGGGTGCCGACCCGGCCGTCCGCCCGGCGATAGCCCTCGAAGGTGGCGCGCTGGGTCTCAGGCACCATCGCGACGGGCTTCGCCTCCTCGCAGAAGCGGTAGTCGCGGGCGAAGTCGCCCTTGTCCTCGCCGAGGCCGACATTGTGCTCGTGCACCCACTCGCCCGGGGCGATGGCGCGGCTGGCGAAGCCGATGATCTGGCCGAACTTCCGGATCGGCGCACCTTCGGGAATCGTCACCACCGCGAATTTGTGGCCCCGGGGCACGCGCGCCGAGGCCGTCACGCCCTCGACGGTGGCGCCGGGCACGATCGGGTCCACCGCCACCACGACGTTGTCCTCGGGGCTGAGGCGGACGGTGCGGGGGCTGGTGGGGTGGAGGGGCGTGGGGGTGGACATGGGTGGGACCTTACTGATTGAGGCCCATCATACGGCCGGCGGCGACCGTCGAGCCATCATGGATTTCGTCGGTCACGCCGGAGACTTGTGCGGGCCTCCCGAGTGATCGTCATCGCTTGGTTGGACTGGCGGGCGCGGCGGACGCGGATTCCGCACGAACATCCCAGGAACGGCACAGCGCGGGATCCCCTCTCCCGCACGGGAGAGGGGAGGCGCGCCATGTCCTTCACCGACCAGGATCAGTGCGCCAGTGCCTCCGCCTTGGCCCGCCCGCCGAGATACACCGCCCGGATGTCGTCATTGGCCCAGAGCGCCTGCGGCTCGCCGCTGAGCACGAGCTTCCCGGTCTCCAGCACGTAGCCGCGATCGGCGACCGAGAGGCCCATGCGGGCGTTCTGCTCGACGAGGAGCACGGTGGTGCCGCGGCGGCGCACCTCGGCGATGATCGCGAACACCGCCTGCACGATCACCGGGGCGAGGCCGAGCGACGGCTCGTCGAGCAGGAGGATGCGCGGCTTCGCCATCAGCCCGCGGGCGAGCGCCACCATCTGGAGCTGGCCGCCCGAGAGCGTCCAGCCGAGCGCGTCGCCGAAGCGCCGGATGTCGGGGAAGAGCTCGAACATGCTCTCCGCCTCGTCGCGGATCTGGCGCGACGAGAGTCCTTTCCGGTTCGAGGCGCCGAGCATGATGTTCTCGCGCACCGTGAGGCCCGGGAAGACCCGGCGCCCCTCCGGCACGTGCGCCACGCCGCGGCGCACGATCTCCTCGGGCTTGAGGCCGAGGAGGGACTGGCCCTCGAACAGCACCTCGCCGCCGGCCGGCTTCACCAGCCCCGAGATGGTCTTGAGCGTCGTCGACTTGCCGGCCCCGTTCGAGCCGAGCAGGGTCACGACCTCGCCGGCCTCGACCGAGAACGAGATGCCGCGCACGGCCTCGATCTCGCCGTAGCGCACGGTCAGGTCGCGGATTTCCAGGAGTGCCATCGTGTGTCTCCTGCTCAGGCCGGGGCGAGGTCGGTCTTGAGGCCGACGCCGGGCCCCTCCGTGGCTTCCTGGCCCAGATAGGCCTCGATCACGGCGGGCTCGCGCAACACCGTGGCGGTGACCCCGTCGGCGATGCGCCGGCCGAAATTCAGCACCGTGATGTGGCTCGCCACGTCGCTCACCAGCGTCATGTCGTGGTCGATGATGAGGATGGTCAGGCCCTTGGCGGCCATCCGGCGCAGCAGCACGGTGAGCGCGTTCTTCTCGGTCGAGTTGAGGCCCGCGGCCGGCTCGTCGAGGAGGAGCAGCACCGGGTTGCCGGCGAGCGCCCGCGCGATCTCGACCAGGCGCTGGTGGCCGTAGGAGAACGATGAGATTGGCTCGTCCGCCCGGGCCTCCAGCCCGACGAAGGCAAGCGCCGCCCGCGCCCGGGCTTCGAGGGAGGCGCGGTCATGGGCGACGATGCCGTTGCCCGGCCGCTCGGCGCCGATCACCACGTTCTCGAGCGCGCTCATCGAGCGGAACAGGCGGATGTTCTGGAACGTCCGCCCGAGCCCGGCCGCCGCGCGCTGGTGCGGCGCGAAGCGGGTGATGTCCTGGCCGTTGAGGCGCACCCTCCCGCCGGTCGGGGTGTAGAGGCCCGACAGCACGTTGAGGGTCGTGGTCTTGCCCGATCCGTTCGGGCCGATCAGGGCGTGGATGCCGCCGCGGGCGACCGTGAAGCTGACCTCGTCCACGGCCTTCAGGCCGCCGAAATGCTTCGACAGGCCCTCGACCTCGAGCACGGGGGCGGCGGAGGCCGCATCCTGCGTCAGCGTCAGCTCCTGGGCCCGGGGCGGGGTGCCTTTGCGCGGCCGCAGGCGCTTCACCTGGTCGCCGAGGAAGCCCCAGATGCCCTCCGGCATGAACACCACGATCAGGATGACGGCGAGGCCGTAGATCGCCAGGTACAGGCCCGGGATCTCCTTCAGGAACCGCAGCCATTCGGGAATCAGGATCAGGAGCCCGGTGCCGATCACCGCGCCGACCGGCGAGCCGACGCCGCCGAGGAGCGCCATGGTGAGGAACACCACCGACTCGGCGAAGGAGAACTGGTCCGGGCTGATATAGGTGAAGCTGCCGGCAAACAGCCCGCCGCCGAGGCCTGCGAGCAGGGCGCCGATGGCGAAGGCCGCCACCTTGGTGCGGTAGATGTCGATGCCGGTGACGCCCGCCGCCAGCTCGTTGTCGCGCACCGCCCGCATGGCGCGGCCGAGCCGGGTCTTGGGCATCCGCCAGATCGCGTAGGCGACCGCCCCCAGGACGAGGACGCAGAGCGCGAGGTAGCTCTGGCCATCGGTGAAGAGCCCGGGGCGCTTGATGTTCGGCACGCCGTCCGGCCCGTGGGTGACCGGAATCCAGTTGATCATGATCAGCGTCAGGATCTGCTGGAACGAGATCGTCACCATCGCGAGGTAGTGGCCGCCGAGACGCAGCGTCGAGGCGCCCAAGCCCGCACCGAGGATGAGGGCGAGCACGAGGCCGATCGGCAGGCAGAGCCAGAAGCTGAGCCCGAGATCGACGGTGCCGAGGCCGACCGCGTAGGCACCGATGCCGAAGAAGGCGGCCTGGGCGAGGTTGATCTGCCCGCACAGGCCGAGCACGACGGTGAGCCCGATGACCGCGATGGCGTAGGTCGCGGCCTGCATCAGGATGTTGAGCACGTAGCCGCTGAACGGGGTCGTGGCGGCGAGGAACACCGCGGCCGCGACCAAAGCCGCGTAGGCGAGGCTGCCGACGGGAAAGCGGCGGGCGGGAGCGACGGACGCCGGGGCCGCCGCGACGGGGCGAGGGGAGCCGGTCATGCTTTCTCCGCGATGCGTTCACCGAAGATGCCCTGCGGGCGGAAGGCCAGGAAGGCGACGAGGACGATGAAGGCGAAGGCGTCCTTGTAGGGCACCGAGATGTAGGCGGCGCCGAAGGTCTCGATGATGCCGAGCGCCAGCCCGCCGATGATCGCCCCCGTCACGTCGCCGAAGCCGCCGATGATGGTGGCCGCGAAGGCCTTGAGCGCGATGGTGGCTCCCATCTGGATCGACACGAACAGCACCGGCGCCACCAGGATGCCGGCGATGCCGCCCAGGACCGCGCTGTACACGAAGGTCAGCATGATCATCCCGGCGACCGGAATGCCCAGCAGCGCCGCCATCTCCTTGTCCTGCGAGGTCGCCTGCAGCTTCTTGCCGATCAGGGTGTGCTCGAAGAACCAGTACTGGAACGCCACCAGCACCGCGGTCACGGCGATGATGAGCAGGTACTGGGTGTCGAGGAAGACCGGGCCGACCAGGAAGCCTTGCGTCTCGAAGACCGGCGGCAGCACCTGCGGCTGCGGCCCGTAGAGGGCGAGGGTGGTGTTGGCGAGGAAGATCGAGGCGCCGATCGTCGAGATGATCACCGGCAGGTAGGTGCGGTGGCGCAGCGGATAGTAGACGCCGAGGTTGAACAGCGCGCCGAGCAGCGCCATGCCGCCGATGGCGAGCAGGAACGACAGCCAGTACGGCCATTCCAGGTCGACGGCGAAGACCACCATCAGAAAGGCGGCCACCATCGAGAACTCGCCTTGCGCGAAGTTCACCACGTTGGTGGCGCGGAAGATCAGCACGAAGCCGAGCGCGACGAGCGCGTAGACGGCGCCGATGCCGACTCCTGTGAAGAGGAGCTGGAGGATGAGGTCCATCAGGGCCCGTCCCGGATCGGATGAAAGGGGTCGTGCCGCCGGTCACGCGGCGGCCGAGACGGCGTCGGGACGGCTCGTCGCCGTCCCGCATGAAATGTCCGGAAGATCAGGCCTTGTAGAAGTCGATGCGCTTGTCGAAGACGATGTTGCCCTTGTCGTTGCGCACCACGTTGTAGCCGTGCAGGCCGTCGCCGTTCTGGTCGAAGTTGTAGGTGCCCTCGGCGCCCTCGTGGCCGCGGATGGCGAGCAAAGCCTCGCGGATCGCCTTCGGATCGGTCTTGCCGGCGGCGTTGATGGCCTTCGCCAGCACCGTCACGGCGTCGAAGGTCCAGGAGGACTGGTTGTCGGGGGCGAGCTTCATCACCGCCCGGTAGGCCTTGCCGAAATTGCGCGCCGCGTCGCTCGATTCCTCGGCGTAATCCGCCACCCCGTAGGTGTTGTAGAGCGACGGGCCGGCGAGCTTGAGCGCCGTGACGTTGACGATCGAGGCCGAGCCGACCCAGGGCGCCTGGACGCCGAGCTGGCGCAATTGCCGGGCGAAGATGCCGAGGTCGTTCTCGAAGGTGAAGTAGGAGCCGATCACGTCGGCGCCGGATTGGCGGATCGCCAGCACGACGGGCGTGAAGTCCTGGCTCTGGTTGGTGTAGCCCTGGTCGAGGGCGACCGTCGCCCCGGCCTTGCCCAGGGCTTCCGTCAGCGCCTTCGCGCCGCTGGTGCCGAAGGCATCGGTCGAGTGGATGATCGCCCACTTCTTCTTGTTGAGCGTGCTCACGCCGTACTCGGCGATCACCCGGGCCGAGAAGCTGTCGTTCGGGCGGAAGCGGAACAGCCACGGATTGCCGAGCTGGGTCAGCACCGGGTCGGTGCCGCCGAAGGCCACGGGCTTTCCGGTCTTCAGGATGTCCGGCGCCATGGCGTGGTTCTGGGTCGAGCGGATCGAGCCGAGGAACGCCACGAGATCGGGCTGGGATGCGAGCTTGGAGAAGGCCAGAACCGCGCCCGGATTGGTGGTCTGGTCGTCCTCGGTGACGAGCTCCATCGGCTTGCCGAGGACGCCGCCGGCCTTGTTGACCGCCTCCAGCGCGATCTTGGCGCCATTGAGGGCGAAGCGGCCGGCATCGGCGCCGGGTCCGGTGACCGGCAGCACCATGCCGATGCGGATCGTGCCGCCCTGCTGGGCGCTCGCGGGTCGAATGATCGACGGCGCAACGAGGCCCGTGGCCGCGACCGTGGCCGCACTCTTCAGGAAAACGCGGCGCGTCGTCCTCATCAGCATGTTCCTCCCATGGGGATAGCCGGTGCTGCGAGGCCCGGCCTTGGCCCGAATGAGACACCGGCAGCGCTGCCATGTCCACCCCCGGGATTAAAAATGCCTGGTCAGACCTGCGCCGGACGCCCTCGACCTGCGGCGCCGGCGCGGCCATTCTCTGGCCGCCAGAATCAAGAAACCGGGAGGATTTTTCATGCAGATCGCCGCGGCGGGCCTGACCGCCTACGTCCGGGACATCTTTTCGCGCGAAGGCTGCTCGGACGCGGAGGCCGAGCGGATCGGCCGCTACCTCGTCGCCGCCAACCTGACGGGGCACGACAGCCACGGGGTGATCCGGGTGCCGCGCTACGTCGCCTGGCTGCAGGAGGGCGAGGTCGAGGCCGACCGCACGCCGGAGGTGGTGAGCGACGGCCCGGCCTTCGCCCTCGTCGACGCCCATTTCGGCTTCGGCCAGACCGCCGGTCCCTTCGCGACCGAACTCGGCATCCGCAAGGCGCGCGAGACCGGCGTCGCCATCGTGGCCCTGCGCCATGCCGGTCATCTCGGCCGCATCGGCGAATGGGCCGAGCAGGCCGCCGCCGCCGGCCTCGTCTCGGTGCATTTCGTCAACGTGGCGGGCAGCCTCCTCGTCGCGCCCTTCGGCTCGGTCGACCGGCGCTTCTCGACCGCGCCCTTCGCGGCGGGCTTCCCGGTTCAGGGCGCCGAGCCGGTGATCCTCGACTTCGCCACCTCCGCGGTCGCCGAGGGTAAGGTGCTCGTCGCCTCGCAGGGCGGCAAGCCGCTCCCCGAGGGCGTGCTGATCGAGCCCGACGGGCGGCTCTCGGCCGATCCCGCGACCCTGTACGGCCCCCTCGACGGCCTGGAGCGCGACAACCGCAATGGCGCCGGCGCGATCCGGGCCTTCGGCGAGCACAAGGGCTCGGGGCTGGCGCTGATGTGCGAATTGCTCGCCGGTGCGCTCACCGGCTCGGGCACCGCCGGGCCGGGCGCGCGGCGCTTCTGCAACGGGATGCTGTCGCTGTATATGACGCCGGAGGCCTTCGGCTCCGAGGATGCGATGGTGCGCGAGACCCGCGCCTATCTCGATTTCTTCAAGAGCGCCCGCCCGGTGCCCGGCGGCGAGGTGCTGCTGCCGGGCGAGCCGGAGCGGCGGACCCGGGCCAAGCGCCTGGCCGAGGGCGTGCCGCTGCCCGATCCGGTCTGGGAGACGCTGCTGGCGGCGGGGCGGCCGCATGGGCTGGATGGGAACGCGTATCGGGGGTGAGCCGACCAATCCGGACGGCCCTCGTCAGGCCGTCCAATCCTCGATCGTGAGGCCGGGCACGTGGCTGAACTCGCCCACGTTCCCGGTCACGAGCGTCAGCCCGGCCGCGAGGGCGTGAGCGGCGATCCAGAGTTCGTTGCCGCCGATGATCTGACCTTGACGCCCGAGTTTGGCTCGGATGGCGCCATAGCGGCGGCCGGTCTCGTCGGGCTCGGCAATCGCGATTGGCACGACCGCAACCAGTCGGGCGAGAGCCGCGAAAGCGGCATCACGATCCACGCTCTTCTCCGCCCCGAAACACAGCTCTCCGTAGGTCACCGGCGACATGACCGCTTCGCCGATGCCGAGCGTCGTCAGTCGGGCGACGACCGAGCGTGGCCGCTTGCGTCGAAGCGCTATGATGATGTTCCTATCGAGCAGGTAGCGAGGCGTCACAGGCCCTCGCGTTCCTCCGGTAGGCCATCATGCAGATCGGTCAGCATGTCGGCGGGCATACTGTCGATGATGTCGAGGAGAACGGAGAGATGGGTTGGGCGCTCGCGCAGGACGACCTCGTCGCCGCGGCGAAAAATCTCGACCGCGCTGCCGTCGAAGCGAAATTCCCGCGGCAGTCTGACGGCTTGGCTCCCGCCGGACATGAAGAGCTTCGCGACGGCCATGAGGCCTCCGTATCTACACGCCATATCTACATCGACCGTCCGATCGCCACAACGGCAGTCGGCCCGTAGAAAACCACGAGACATGGCGCCCGGCTTCCGTACAATCCCCTTAGTCCGGCGCGGAGACACCGGACGGGAGGAGACGAGTGATGAACCGACGTGACGTCCTCGCGGGCGCCGCCGCCCTGACGGCGACAACGGTCGCGGCGCGGGCCGAGCGCCTGCCCCTCGGCGACCTGCCGGGCACCCGCTATCCCGACCCGCGGGTCGAGGTGCTGGACAAGCGCTTCCGCTACAAGGTCGGCAATGCCGCGATCGAGCGCATCGCCACCGGCTTCCGCTGGGCCGAAGGCCCGGTCTATTTCCGGGACGGCGGCTATCTCCTGTGGAGCGACATCCCCAACAACCGGATCATGCGCTGGCTCGAGAACGGCCATGTCAGCGTGTTCCGGACGAACGCGAACTACTCGAACGGCAACACCCGCGACCGGCAGGGCCGGCTGATCACCTGCGAGCACGACACCCGAAGGGTGACCCGCACCGAGCCGGACGGAAAGATCACCGTGCTGATCGACAAGTTCGACGGCAAGCCGCTCAACGCCCCCAACGACGTGGTGGTGGCTTCCGACAACGCGGTCTGGTTCACCGATCCGGGCTACGGCATCGACGGGTTCTACGAGGGCCACAAGGACAAGGCGGAGCTGCCGACCCGGGTCTACCGGCTCGATCCCTCGACCGGCCAGGCCAAGGTCGTGGCGGAAGGCATCGACCGGCCGAACGGGCTCGCCTTCTCGCCCGACGAGAAGATCCTCTACGTGGTCGATTCCGGCGCGACCCATGGCGGGCGCTCGAACATCCGCGCATTCAACGTCGAGGGCGACCGGCTCACCGGCGACCGGGTCTTCGCCGAAGGCTTCGCGCCGGGCTTCACCGATGGCTTGCGCACCGACGTCGAGGGCAACGTCTGGTGCTCGATGGGCTGGGCCGACCCGAAGGAGGACGGGGTGCGCTGCTACACGCCGTCCGGCGACCTCATCGGCAAGATCCATCTGCCGGAGACCTGCGCCAACCTCTGCTTCGGCGGTCCGAAGAAGAACCGGCTGTTCATGACCGCGAGCACGTCGGTCTACGCGGTGTACGTGGAAACGCAGGGCGCGATGGTGCCGTAGGCCGAGGTTGCGGCACGCGCAGGACGGCCGCCGCGCATGAACCCTCCCCCTTCGGTGGGGGAGGGTGGCGAGCGTGAGCGAGCCGGGAGAGGGGACGCCGCTTCCGGAGAGACCGCGACCCACCATGACGGGCGCCACGTCCGGAAGCGTCGCGTTCCCCTCTTGCGGGACTTCGTCCCGGCCCGCCCCGCTCCGTGGGGCACCCTCCCCCGCAGGGGGGGAGGGTTGGGCGTCGGCCTTCTCTCAGTATCGCTCGAACAGACCGCTAGAACTCCACCCGGTCCCCGCCCTTCAGCGCCAGGATCTCGCGCGCGTCGTCCGGGGTCGCCACGTCAAGCCCCAGCCCTTCGATGATCTGGCGCGCCTTCAAGACCTGCTGCGCATTGGACTCGGCCATCTGGCCGGGCCCGATCCACAGCGAATCCTCCAGCCCCACCCGGACGTTGCCGCCGAGGGCGATCGCCTGCGCGGCGATGGTCATCTGGTTGCGGCCCGCCCCCAGCACCGACCAGCGGTAATCGGCGCCGAACAGCCGGTCGGCGGTGCGCTTCATGTGCTGGACGTCTTCCGGATGCTGGCCGATGCCGCCGAGGATGCCGAACACGCTCTGGACGAAGAAGGGCGGCTTGATCACGCCGCGATCGGCGAAGTGGGCGAGCGTGTAGAGGTGGCCGATATCGTAGCACTCGACCTCGAACCGGGTGCCGTTCTCGGCGCAGGTCGTGAGGATGTGTTCGATGTCGGCGAAGGTGTTCTTGAAGATCCGGTCGCGCGAGCCCTCCAGGTAGGGCTGCTCCCAGTCGTGCTGGAAGGTCTTGAAGCGCTCCAGCATCGGGTAGAGGCCGAAATTCATCGACCCCATGTTGAGCGAGGCGACCTCCGGCTTGAAGTGGGCTGCCGGGCCGAGACGCTCGTCGATCCCCATGGTCGGGGCGCCGCCGGTGGTGAGGTTCACCACGCAGTTCGAGCGCTGCTTGATGACCTTCAGGAACGGCTCGAAGGCCTGGGGCGACTGGTCGGGCTTGCCGGTCTTCGGGTCGCGGGCATGCAGGTGGACGATGGCCGCGCCGGCCTCCGCCGCGCCGATCGCGGCCTCGGCGATCTGGTCGGGGGTCACCGGCAGGTGCGGGGACATCGAGGGGGTGTGAATCGCGCCGGTGACGGCGCAGGTGATGACGACTTTTCTCTTGGCCATGGGATTTCCTCCTAAGATTGGGCGCGCTTATGCGCCATGAGGGCGGCGAGGCGCGCGTCGCGCCGGCGGCTGCGCTCCGCCGGCGGGGCGGGATCGGGGCCGCATTCCCAGGCGGCGACGATGCGGGCGGTGCTCTCGGGGGACCACACCGAGGCGGGAGCCGGATCGGCGGCGAGCCGGCCGTAGAAGCCGCCGTAGCGGGCGGCGTAATCGGCCACGCCGCCCGGCGCGTTGAGATCGATGGTGGCGAAGGGACCGAGGAAGGACCAGCGCAGGCCCAGGCCCTCGGCCACCGTCTTGTCGAGGTCGGCCGGGCTCACCACGCCCTCGGCGACGAGGCGGAACGCCTCCGAGAGCAGCGCCCCTTGCAGGCGGTTGAGCACGAAGCCCTCGACCTCGCGGTTCACGGTCACCGGCGCCTGGCCGGCGGCCTCGTAGAGGGCGCGGGCACGGTCCACCACCGCCGGATCGGTCCAGGGCGCGCCGCAGAGTTCGACCACCGGCACCAGGTGGGGCGGGTTGACCGGGTGGCCGACGAGGCAGCGGGCGCGCCCCGCGAGGCCTTCGGTGAACAGCGAGGCGACGATGGCCGAGGTCGAGGAGGCGAGGATCGTCTCCGGACCGCAGAGGGAATCGAGCTCGGCGAAGAGTGCGCGCTTGGCCTCGACCGTCTCGGGGCCGTTCTCCTGCACGAGGTCGGCCCCGGCCACCGCCTCGGCGAGGGTTGGGCAGGTGCGGATCCGGGCGAGGATCGCCGGGATATCCGCCACGAGGCCGTGGGTCTCGAGCTGGCGCAGGGCCTCTTCGATATGCCCGGGCGCGGCGTCGAGCGCCGCTTCGTGGATGTCGGTCAGGCGGACGGCAAACCCGGACCGGGCGAAGACCACGGCCCAGGACCGGCCGATCAGCCCGGCCCCGACGACGGCAACGGTTGGCATCGGCGACGAATCTCCCTCGGAGCGGATCATAATCAGGAACTCACAGCCACAGCACCTGCCGGCGAAGCACGAGGTCGTCGCGCAGGGCCTGCGAGGGGCCGACATGCATCACCCGGCCGCGCTCCAGCGCCACGGTGCGGTCGGAGAGGGCGAGGGCGAGGTCGAGGTTATGGTCGACGATGACGATCGAGACCTCCCGGCGTAGGGCGTCGAAGGTCTCGAACAGGCTCTCGACCACCGCGGGCGCCAGCCCCTCGAACGGCTCGTCGAGGAGCAGCACCCGCACGTCGCCGGACAGGGCGCGGGCCACCGCCACCATCTGCTGCTCGCCGCCCGACAGGTAGTCGGCCGGGGTGCGCCAGCGCTCGCGCAGGCGCGGGAAGTAGGACAGGACCCGCTCCTCGTCCCAGTGCACGCCGTTGCCGGTGCGGCGCTTGAGCCGGCCGAGCTCCAGGTTCTCGGCGACGCTCATCCCGGCAAAGAGGCCGCGACCCTGCGGCACGTAGCCGATGCCGGCCCGGGCGATCGCCGCCGCCGAGCGGCCGTCGAGGACCTCCTGCCCGAGGCGGATCTGGCCGGCAGCGTGGGGGCTGAGCCCCGTGATGGTCTTGAGGCAGGTCGACTTGCCGGCGCCGTTGCGGCCGAGGAGCGCCACGATCTCGTGGGCGTGGACGTCGAAGGTGACGCCCGCCAGGATGTGGCTCTTGCCGTAGAAGGTATCGACGCCCTCGAGCGACAGCAGCACGCGCGGCTCGGCGGCGCTCGGGCGGGCTTTGGCGGCCATCGCGGCGGTGCCGGAGCCGATATAGACCTCCTGCACCCTGGGGCTGGTGCGGGCATCCTCCACCGTCCCGTCGACCAGCACCGTGCCCTCGTTCATCACCGTGACCGCATCGGCGATCTGGAAGACGCGGTCGATGTCGTGCTCGACCATCAGCACCGGCACCTCGGTCGAGACCCGCTTGATGATGTCGCCGATGCGGGTGCGCTCCGCCGCCGCCAGGCCGGCCAGCGGCTCGTCGAGGAGCAGCACCCGGGGCTTGGTCGCGAGCGCCACCCCCATGTCGAGGAGGCGCTGGCCGCCATAGGAGAGCGAGCCGGCCTCGGCCCGCTCCAGCCCGGCGAGGCCGAGCCAGCGCAGGATCTCGGCGGTCTCGGCCGCCGCCTCCCGGTCGGCGCGGGCGTCGCGCCAGGGGTTGAAGCGGCCGGGGCGGCGCCCCTGCACCGCGAGCCGAATGTTGTCCGCGACGGTCAGCGCCGGGAAGAGGTTGGTGATCTGGAACGAGCGGCCGATGCCGGCCGCGCAGATCCGCTCCGGCGCAAAGCCGGCGATCGAGCGGTCGGCGAGGGTCACGGTGCCGGCATCGGGGCGATACATGCCGGAGATGAGGTTGAAGGCGGTGGTCTTGCCGGCGCCGTTGGGACCGATCAGCGCGTGGAGCGTCCGGTCGCGGACCGCGATGGTGACGCCGTCGACCGCCTTCAGCCCGCCGAAGCGCTTGGCGATGCCGCGGGCGGCCAGGATCACCCCCTCGACGATCCCGTCGGGCCGCAGGAAGGGCGGCAGGTTCTCAGGCATGCCGGCCTTGCGGCCCGCCATCGCGGCGTCCTCGGTGGCGGGCGGGCGCACCATCCGCCATACGCGCCGGCCGATGCCGACGAGCCCGTCGGGCGAGAACAGGATGAAGCCGACGAACAGGAGGCCGAACCAGAACAGCCAGTCGGCGGTCCAGATCGACAGCATCTCCCGGAACAGGATGAAGAACAGAGCCCCGATCGCCGGCCCGGCGAAGCTCCGCATGCCGCCGATCACCACCATGGCGAGCAATTCGCCCGAGAAGGCGGAGCCCAAGGGCTCGGCCGAGGCGAAGCGGTGGGTGAAGACGCTCAAAACGCCGGCCAGGCCCGTCACGGTGGCGGAGACCGTGAAGGCGAGGAGCTTGTAGCGGTTGGTCGGATAGCCGAGGAAGCGCGCCCGCTGCTCGTTCTCGCGGATCGCCTCCAGCACCGTGCCGACGGCCGAGCGCCGGAAGCGCCCGAGCCCGAAGGCGGCTGCGAAGCCGGCGACGGCCACGAGACCGTACCAGGTCCAGGCCGCATCCAGATCGAGCCCGAGGAAACGCGTCCGCTCGACGCCGCCATAGCCGCTCTCGCCGCCGGTGAGCGCCGTCCAGCGGAAGGCGATCGTGAAGGACAGGGCCGACAGCGCCAGCGTCAGGAGCGAGAAGTAGACGCCGCGCCGGCGCAGGATCAGCAGGCCGAGGGGCAGGGACGAAGCGGCCACGAAGACGAGGGCGAACAGGACCGGCGGCAGCAGGGTGCCGGGGAAGAGGGTGCGCTGGCTGATCGCCGCCGCATAGGCGCCGAGGCCGAAGAAGGCGCCGTGGCCGAAGGAGACGAGCCCGGTCTGTCCGACCAGGATGTTGAGCCCCATGCAGGCCACCGCGAACACCACCACGTCGGCGGCCGAGGTGAGGGTGAGACCCAAGCCCTCCAGGCAGAAGGGCAGGGCCACGAGGGCAAAGGCCAGGAGCGGCAGGGTGAATCTCTCGCTGCGGTCGGTCATGATCGTCACTCGAACCGCAGGATGCGCTCGCCCAGCAGGCCGCGCGGCCGGACGAGCAGGATGACCGCCATCAGGGCGTAGATCGCGGCTTCGGCGAAACCCGGATAGACCAGCACCATCAGGCCGCGGACGATTCCGACGATGAGTGCGGCCAGCACCACGCCCCAGAACGAGCCGAGGCCGCCGATCACCACCACCACGAAGGCGCCGGTGAGCACCTCCGCGCCCATCGCCGGGTGCACGCCGGAGATCGGCGCCAGCATCACCCCGGCGAGCGCCGCGAGGCCGACGCTCAACCCCACCACCGTCGCCATGTAGGGTTTGAGCGAGATGCCGAGCGCCGCGACCATGTCGGGGTTCTGGACGCCGGCCCGGACCACCCGCCCGAAGGTGGTGCGCTGGAGCAGGAACCAGACGCAGGCCACCGCTACGATGACCGCCGCCAGGATGGCGAGCCGGTAGCGCGACAGCACGAAGTCGCCGACGAAGATCTGCCCGCGCAGGGCCTGCGGGATCGCGTAGGGCAGGGGCGGCGCGCCGAAGATCATCCGCAGGGCCTGCTCGGCCACCATCGCAAGGCCGAAGGTAAGAAGCAGCGAGAGGATCGGGTCGGCGCGGTAGAAGCGGCGGAAGAGGAACCGCTCGACCAGAAGGCCGATCACCGCGACGAGGACCGGCGCGGCGACGAGGGAGCCGCCGAAGCCGAGGGCGGGGGACAGCACGATCGTCAGGTAGGCGCCGATCGCGTAGAACGCGCCGTGGGCCAGATTGACGATGCCGCCCAAGCTGAAGATCAGCGACAGGCCGAGCGCGATCAGGAGGTAGATCGCACCCAGGAACAGGCCGTTGACGACCTGCTCGACGGCGAGGGTGAGGAGGAGCACGATCTCGCTTCCTTCGGAATTCCGCGAATATCAGTCAGGCTGCGCCACTTCGATTACGTTCAACAAGGAAGGCGCCGGATCCCCTCTCCCATACGGGGGAGGGGAGACGCGCTTCATCTTGACCGCGTCGATGAGCCGGCGACGCCTACCCCTCCATCCGGCACGCCGCCTCCTCCGCCGTCGGCGCCAGCACCTCCATGTCCTCGTTGGGCCCGGGGATCGCCGGGGTCGAGGTGAACAGGTCCCACTTGTCCTTCACCTTGTCGGCGGGCAGCGCCGTGATCGCGTACATCTCGCTGATGAGCTGATGGTCGCGGGCGCGGAAATAAGCCGGGCGGGGCTTCTGAACGTCGAACTTGGCGCCGCCCTCGAGATAGGAGACCAGCTTCGGCCCCTCGGTCGACCCTGTATCGGCCATCGCCTTCGCGACGATCTTGACCGCGTTGTAGTCGCCCCAGGCCTGGTTCTCGGGCGGCTTGCCGTACTTCTTCGTGAAGGCCGCCACGAAGGCCTTGGCGGAGGGCGTGTCGACCTTGTGGTGCCACAGGCAGGGCCAGGTGCCGGCGAAGTTGCCGGAGCCGGCGCCCCAGGCCAAAGCCGTGTCGAAGCCGAACCCGGCGACCGGGAAGGGCAGGCCGTACTCGGCATATTGCTTGAGGAAGTTGGTGATCTGGTTGCCGGCGAGGTTCGAGATCACGAGGTCGGGCTTCGCCTGCCGGATCTTGATCAGGTAGGCGGAGAAGTCGGTGGCGTCGGTCGGAACCAGCTCGTCGGCCGCGAAGGTTCCGCCATTGCCCTGCATGAACACCTTGGCGACCCGCAGGAGGTCGTGGCCGAAGGCGTAGTCGGCGGTGAGCGAGTACCAGCGCTTGCCCTTGACGAGCCCGCCCTCGGTCAAGGAGCGGCCGACCGCCTTGACGTACATCGAGTTCGCGCCCTCGACGTGGAACATGTAGCGCTTGCAATCCTGCCCGCGCAAAGCATCAGAATTGGCGCCGGTATTGAGGAAGATCGTCTTCCCCCGCTGCGCAACCTGGCCGATGGCCAGCGCCGAGGCCGAGGAAATCTCGCCGACGATCGCCGCGACCTTGTCGCGCTCGACGTAGCGCTCGGCCTTGCCGGAGGCGGTCTGCGGATTGACCGAATCCTCGGTGAGGAGCTCGATCCTGCGGCCGTTGATGCCGCCGGCGGCGTTGATCTCCTCGGCGGCGAGCTGGGCCGCCATCACGGCGTATTCGCCGAGCGGGCCCAGGAAGCCGGTGCGCGGCGTGAGGTGGCCGATGCGGATCGGCGCGCCTTGTGCGCGCACGAGGCCCGGCATCGCGAGCGCGGCGCCGGCGGCGAGGCCACCCTGCACGAGACGGCGGCGCGTGATGAGGGAGCGCGTGATGAGGGGGCGCTTGGGAGTGGAGCCCTGCGTCATGGTGCGTGTCCTGCCCGGGATCGCATCACGGTCGTTCGGGTTGCCGTGATCTGTGATCACACTTAGGCTGGCATCAAACGGCGCGCCTGTCGAGACGGGAGACACCGTCCGCATGCGCCGGCAGGAGGAACGCAGGGGAGGTCCGCTTGGAAAGGCGGGACTTGCATGGAGGGGAGGCGCGCGAGCGCCCCGACCGGGACGGCGTCGCGCCGCCGGCGCGGATCACCCTGGGCACGCAGGTCTACGACGCCCTGCGCGACCTGCTGATCGCCGGCGAGCTCGCGCCCGGCGAGCGGCTATCCCTGCGGACGGTCGCCGAGCGGCTCGGCACCTCGATGATGCCGGCGCGGGAGGCGGTGTCGCGGCTCGTCGCCGACGAGGCCCTGGAGGTGCTGCCGAACCGCGCAGTCCGGGTGCCGGTGATCACGCTGCACAAATTCCGCGAGCTGACCCGCGTGAGGATCGCCGTCGAGGGTTTCGCCGCGGCGGAGGCTGCGCTGGCCGTCACGCCCCGCGACCTCGCGGCGATCCGGGAGCACGACGCGGTGTTCCGGCACGAGGTGCGGGCGCCCGAGCCCGACCTGGAGCGGGCGATGCGGGCCAATCGCGACCTGCATTTCGCCGTCTACGAGGCCGCCGGCCTGCCCTCCTTGATCGCGATCATCGAAGGCCTGTGGCTGCGCATCGGGCCGGTGCTCAACCTCGACATGCGCTCCTCGCCCCGCCGCCTCGCCGAGGGCGGGGCGCAGGCGCATCACGCGAACCTCGTGGCGGCGTTGGCCGCCGGCGATGCCGAGGGCGCCCGCGCGGCGCTCGCCGCCGACATCGCCGGAAGCGCCGCCTTCATCGAGACCACGGGGCGCCTCGCGCCCTAGTGCACTGACACCGACGAACGAGCCACATGCTCATTCGCCAAACAGCTGTAATCACAGCGGAAATCGTGCTGAGCGGTGTACCTTCTGAAGGCGTCAGTGCACTAGCATCGAGACCACGGGGCGCCTCGCGCCCTCGCATCGAGACCATGGGGCGGCCGCCCCTCGAGCACGGAGGACATCATGGACATGGGATTGAACGGCCTGAAGGTGCTGGTCACCGCGGGCGCCGGCGGCATCGGGCTCGACGTGGCCCGGGCCTTCGTGGAGGAGGGCGCGCGGGTCCATGTCTGCGACGTCGACCGCGACGCCCTGGCGGCCCTGCCCGCCGGCATCACCGGCACCTATGCCGATGTCGCCTCGCGCGACGACGTCGCCCGGCTGTTCGCGGAGGCGCAAGACGCGCTCGGCGGGCTCGATTCGCTGATCAACAATGCGGGCATCGCCGGGCCGACGGGACGCGTGGAGGAGATCAACCCGGAGGATTGGGACCGCACCCTCGACATCTGCATCACCGGGCAGTTCAACTGCGTGCGCCTGGCGGTGCCGCATCTGCGCAAGAGCGCGAACCCGTCGATCGTCAACCTGTCCTCGGTGGCGGGCCGCTTCGGCTTCCCGCTGCGCACGCCCTACGCGGCGGCGAAGTGGGCGGTGATCGGCTTCACCAAGTCGCTGTCGCGCGAGCTCGGGCCCGACGGCGTCCGGGTCAACGCGGTGCTCCCCGGCATCGTCGCCGGCGACCGCCAGCGCCGGGTGCTGGAGGCCAAGGCGCAGCAGCGCGGCATCAGCTTTTCCGAGATGGAGCAGGCGGCCTTCGCGGCGGCCTCGATCAAGGACTACGTCACCGCCCGCCAGATCGCCGACCAGATCCTGTTCCTGGCCTCAGAGCGGGGCAAGACCATCTCCGGCCAGGCGCTGGCGGTGGACGGCGACTTGCAGATGCTGACGTAAGGGATTTGCCGGGTCGGCTCGACAGTGCCTCCGCCCTCCGCGTCATCCCGGGTTCCGCTTCGCTGCCCCGGGACGACGTCGAGGGTCGAGTCTATTCCGATCTTGACGCGATGGAGGGCGGTCGAAAGACCGTCACGGCAGCCAGCGCGCCAGAAATCCACCGACCGCCACGGCGAACACCGCCCACGGGCCGAGCACCAGCCAGATCGGGTGCGGCCCGTCCTCGTCCCTCGCCTTTACCTCGTTCAGGATCATTCCGGGCCCCCGCCGATTCGTCGCGTGAGGCGAGAGAGCCCGGCGATTATGGTTGGACGGGGGAAGCTTGACCGGTGGAGCTTGCCTCAGCCTGTGCAATCCTCGGGCTGGCGCGCCACGACGGGGCGCGGACGCGCCGCGTCGAGGGCGTAGAGCGCCAGTCCCGCCCAGATCAGCCCGAAGACCAGGGCCCGGGAAGGCGGCAGCGATTCGCCGTAGACGAGCACGCTCAAGAGCAGCAGGCAGGACGGCGAGAGGTATTGCAGCAGCCCGATGGTCGAGAGCTTGAGGCGGGAGGCGGCGGCGGCGAACCACATCAGCGGGACCGCGGTGGTGATGCCGGTGAGCATCAGCAGCAGCCACTGGCCGGTGCCCTGGCCGGGGGGCGCCGGTGCGACGACGAGGTAGGCGAGCGCGAGCGGCAGGAGCGCGAAGGTCTCGGCGCCGAGGCCCAGGATCGGGTCGATCGGCACCAGCTTGCGGATCAGGCCGTAGATCGCGAAGCTGACGGCGAGCGCGAGCGCGATCCACGGCAGGGTGCCGGCCGCCACCACGGCCGCGACCACGCCGACGCCGGCGAGGGCCACTGCGGCGAGCTGGAGCGGGCGCAAGGTCTCGCGCAGCACCAGGGCGCCGAGCGCCACGTTGACGAGCGGGTTGATGAAGTAGCCGAGGCTCGCCTCCAGCATCCGCCCGTTCTGCACCGCCCACAGGTAGAGCGACCAATTGCCCGCGATGATGAGCGCGGAGAGCAGCAGGAAGGCGTGACGGCGCTCCAGCGTGAACCGGGGTGCCCGGCGCATCACCCGCAGGGCGAGGAGCAGCAGCGCGATGAACAGGCTCGACCAGACGATGCGGTGGGCGAGGATGCCCCAGGCCGGCACCCCGTCGAGCAGGCGGAAGTGAACCGGGACGACGAGGCCCCAGCTCAGGAAGGCGCCGAGCGCGTAGATCAGACCCACGGATGTTTCCCCCAGGTGCCTACGGCACGAGAGGCGCCTGCGGCGTGAGAAACCTCGCCGCGCGCCCGCAGGGCTTGTGCCGCAGGCGGCCCGCCCGGGCTACGGGCCGGGGCGGGGAGCGGTCCCCCGCTCCGCGCGGGTCTGTGGCGGAATCAGGCCGCGAGGAAGCGTTCCAGGATCGGAAGCGTCGCCCCCGGGTTCTCCTCGGCCACGAAATGGCCCGAGGAGACGATCTCGAAGGTGGTATCCCCCGGTGCGAAGGTGCCGGTCCAGGCCTGCCGCACCGGATCGAGCCCGTCGCGGCCGACGAAGCGGTCGGCGACCAGCACCAGGACCGGGCCGGCGAGGCGGCGCCCCTTGGCGAGGTCGGCCTCGTCGGCGGCCCGGTCGGGGCCGGCCCCGGCGCGGTAATCCTCGCAAGAGGCGTGGATCCGCTCGGGCACGTTCCAGCTCTGGCGGTAGAGGTCGAGGGCACCGGGAGAGAAGGCGTCGAGGGTGCCGTCGCCGGTCCAGAGCCGCAGCAGATCCTCGTAGTACGGGATCGGAGCCTTGCCGATCGCCTTCTCGGGGATCGGGGCGGCTTGCGCCAGGAAGCGCCAATGCGGATAGGCGTCCGGCTCCCGGTCCATCTTCCGCCACTGCGACACCGTCGGCAGGATGTCCAGGAGGGCGAGACGGTCGATCCGGCCCGGCTCGTCGAGGGCGAGGCGGTAGCCGACCCGGGCGCCGCGGTCGTGGCCGATCAGGCCGAAGCGGACATGGCCCAGCCGCTCCATCACGGCGACGACCTCCCGGCCCATCTGCCGCTTGGAATAGGCCTCGTGGCCGGGGTCTCCGGCCGGCGCGGCCGACCAGCCGTAGCCCTTGAGATCGAGGCAGATCACCCGGTGGGTGCGGGCGAGCGCCGGGGCGATCCTGTGCCAGCAGGCATGGGTCTGGGGAAAGCCGTGCAGCAGCACCAGGGGCGGGGCCTCCTCGGGGCCGCCGGCCCGGGCGAAGAAGCGCCCGTCGGGCAGGTCGATCCAGTGCGAGGTGAAACCGGGAAACAGGTCGGCGGGCATCGGGCGCTCCCCACGGTATCTGGCCCGCGCCAGCGCGCGGACCTGCCGAGGTTAACGCAGCAGCCCGGCTCAGGTCTCGCGGGCGACCGCGCGCCAGCCGATGTCGCGGCGGCAGAAGCCCTCCGGCCAGTCGATCCGGTCGAGGGCGGCGTAGGCGCGGGCCTGCGCCTCCCGCACGTCGCGGCCGAGCGCCGTCACGGCCAGGACCCGGCCGCCATCGGCCACCAGCCGCTCGCCGTCGCGCCGGGTCCCGGCCTGGAACACCAGGGCGCCGGCCCTTTGCGCCTCCGACAGACCGCGGATCTCCGAACCCTTGGCGACGGTGCCCGGATAGCCGGGCGCCGCCATGATGACAGTCAGGGCAACCTCGTCGCGCCACTCCGGCGTCACGCCCGAGAGGTCGCCCTCGCTGGCCGCGAGCAGCAGCGGCACCAGATCCGAGGCGAGGCGCGGCATCAGCACCTCGCATTCGGGGTCGCCGAAGCGGGTGTTGTACTCGATCAGCATCGGGCCCTCGGCGGTCAGCATCAGCCCGGCATAGAGGATGCCCGAGAAGGGGGTGCCCCGCGCCCGCATCCCGTCGAGGGTCGGGCGGATGATCCGCTCCATCACCTCGGCCTCCAGCGCGGGGGTCAGGACGGGAGCGGGGGAATAGGCGCCCATGCCGCCGGTATTCGGCCCCTTGTCGCCGTCATGGACGCGCTTGTGGTCCTGGGCGGTGCCGAGCAGCACGGCGTTCGTGCCGTCGCAGAGCGCGAACAGGCTCGCCTCCTCGCCAACCATGCATTCCTCGATCACCACCTCGGCCCCGGCGGCGCCCATCCCGCCGCCGAGCATGGTCTCCACCGCGGCTTCCGCCTGTTCCAAGGTCTCGGCCACCACCACGCCCTTGCCGGCGGCGAGCCCGTCCGCCTTGACGACGACCGGGATGCGGCCGGCGCGCAGGTAGGCGAGCGCCGGCTCGACCGCGCGGAACCGCGCGAAGGCGGCGGTCGGGATCGAGAACTCCCGGCACAGTTCCTTGGTGAAGGCCTTCGAGCCTTCGAGCTGGGCAGCCGCCGCGTTCGGCCCGAAGGCCCGGATGCCGGCCTCGGCGAGCGCGTCGACCAGGCCCGCCACCAGCGGGGCCTCGGGGCCGACCACGACGAAATCGACGCCCTCGCGCCGGCAGGCGGCGACCACGGCCGCGTGGTCGGTCACGTCGAGGGGCAGGTTAGTGCCGTGGGCGGCGGTGCCGGGATTGCCGGGGGCGATCAGCAGGCGCCGGCAGAGCGGGCTCTGCGCCAGCTTCCAGGCGAGGGCATGCTCGCGCCCGCCGGAGCCGATCAGCAGGAGGGTGAGGGGGTGCTGGTCGCGCATCGCCGGTCCCGAAAGGATCTCTGTGTCTCGCGCGAGGGTTTAGGGAAGGCGCGCCCGGCCGGCAACCGGCCGGGCGACACCTGCGACTGATGCGCGGGGGACACTCGCTCGCTCAAGCGGCGGACCGGCCTTCCGCGGCCCGGCCGGAGCCGGTAGCCTTTGTGGCGATGTCGGCTTCCGCTCTCTCCGCCCCGATCGCCAACGTGCCCGAATGGTCGGTCACCGAATTGGCGAGTGCCCTCAAGCGCACCCTGGAGGATGCGTTCGGACATGTGCGCCTGAAGGGCGAGATCTCGGGCTATCGCGGCCCGCACGGCTCCGGCCACGCCTATTTCAGCCTCAAGGACGGCGGCGCCAAGATCGACGCCGTGATCTGGAAGGGCACGATGCTGCGGCTGCGCCACAAGCCCAAGGAGGGGCTCGAGGTCGTGGTCACCGGGCGGATCACGACCTATCCGGGCAAGTCCGCCTACCAGATCGTGGTCGATTCGCTCGAGCCTGCCGGGGCCGGCGCCTGGATGGCGCTCCTGGAGGAGCGCCGCCGCCTGCTCGCGGCCGAGGGCCTGTTCGATGCCGCCCGCAAGCGGCCGGTGCCGTACCTGCCCGTGGTCGTCGGCGTCGTCACCTCGCCGACCGGCGCGGTGATCCGCGACATCCTGCATCGCCTCGCCGACCGGTTCCCGCGCCACGTCCTGGTCTGGCCGGTGCGGGTGCAGGGGGAGGGGGCGGCCGAAGAGATCGCGGCGGCGATCCACGGCTTCAACGCGCTGGAGCCCGGCGGCGCGATCCCGCGGCCGGACGTGCTGATCGTCGCCCGCGGCGGAGGCTCGATCGAGGACCTGTGGTGCTTCAACGAGGAGATCGTGGTGCGGGCCGCCGCCGCGAGCGCGATCCCGCTGATCTCCGCCGTCGGCCACGAGACCGACGTCACGCTGATCGATCACGCCGCCGACCGGCGCGCCCCGACCCCGACGGGCGCCGCCGAGATGGCGGTGCCGGTGCTGCACGAGCTGCTGGTCGACCTCGAATCCCTCAGCCGACGCCATGCCGGCGCATTGCTGCGCCTCGTCGACCAGCGCCGGGGCGAGCTGCGCGGTCTGACGCGGGCGCTGCCGGGCCCGGAGGCGTTGCTCGCCCAGAAGCGCCAGCGCCTCGACCTCGCGGAGGCCCGCCTCGCCCCGGCTCTGGCGGCCAATGCCCGGGATGCGCAGGCGCGCCTCAACCGGGCGCTCCAGGGGCTGGCCCGCAACGCTCCCTCCTTGCGCCTCGCCCGTGCGCGCGAGCGGCTGGCGGCGATCGACCACCGCCCGCGCCATGCCCTGGAGCGGGTGCTGGCGGTGCAGGGCGAGCGCCTGAACGGGCTGTCGCGCCGGCTGGAACAGGCGCCGGGCCACGGTCTGGAGCGCTTGGCCGGGCGCCTGTCGCGGGCGACCGCCCTGTTCTCCAGCCTCAACTACCGGGCCGTGCTGGCCCGCGGCTACGCGCTGGTGCTCGACGAGGCCGGCACGCCGGTCGGATCGGCCGCGGGGGCACGGGCGGCGGGACGTGTGACGGTCGAGTTCGCCGACGGGCGGGTGGCGGCGACGGTGGAGGGCGCACCGGCTCCCGAAACCCCGCCGAAACCGGCTCCGCGCCGGGCGGCCCGCCGCAGGGAGACCGGGGCGGAGACGAAGAAGGCGCCCGAGGAGGGCGCCTTGCAGGGGTCTCTGTTCGAGACGTGAAGCTCGCGGCCCCAACCCTCCCCCACTTGCAGGGGAGGGTTAAGCGTCGGCCATCGAAGCGTTGACTCGACGTCGCCGGGTCTGGAAGACCTCAATACTCGTCGTCGTCCTCGTCCGCCTCGCCCTTCCGCATCGGCTTGAGGCGGGCGAAGACCGAATCGGCGTCCAGGCGCTCGTCACCGCGGCCGGGGCGACGGTCTTCGTCGCGGTCCTCGGGCTCGGGCAGGACCGAAAGCTCGGGCGGCATCAGGGTGGCGCCGCCCTCGGCGGATTCCACCAGCGGCCGGTCCTTGGCGGCGCGCTGCACCTCGAAATCGAGGTCGATCTGCGAGCACAGGCCGAGGGTCACCGGGTCCATCGGCTGCAGCGAGCCGGAATTCCAGTGGGTGCGCTCGCGGATCTGCTGGATCGTCGACTTGGTGGTGCCGACGAGGCGCATCACCTGCGCGTCCTTCAGCTCCGGGTGGTTGCGCAGCAGCCACAAGATGGCGTTCGGCCGGTCCTGGCGGCGGGACAGGGGAGTGTAGCGCGGACCCTTGGTGCGCTTCACCTCGGGCAGCTTCACCTTCGACACCGCCACCTTCATCCGGTGGTTCGGGTTTCCTTGCGCCCGCTCGATCTCCTCGCGGGTGAGCTGGCCGGTCGAGACCGGATCGAGACCCTTGATGCCGGCCGCCACCTCGCCGTCGGCGATGCCCTTCACCTCGAGGGGGTGGAGCTTGCAGAAATCGGCGATCTGATCGAAGGACAGCGACGTGTTCTCGACGAGCCAGACGGCCGTCGCCTTCGGCATCAACGGTCCCTGGGACATACCATACCTCCTCGGGGCGCTCCTTGAGCGGGAGCGCGGCGGCCGCCCATCCGGGGAGCGGCCAGTACAAACACGGGCCCCTCGACGGCGACAGGGCGCCCGGGGCGGAGCCGGGAGGCCCCGCCGGCGTCCCGGAAGTTCAGGACGGCCTGTCTCACGCTGTGAGGGAATCGTCCGATATATAGGCGCGTCTCAGGCCCGGCGCAAACCGGTTTCGCAGGTCGGGCGATCAGGTCAGGGGATTTCGCGGGGTCGGAGCGACGCCCGGAGATTGCGCGAAGCCGAGTGCTGCTGCGGGCCGGGTGTCGTCCCTTCGCGCCGAAAGGGCCGCCCGCCGCCGGTCGGGCGGCGGGCGAAGGGCCGATCAGACGAACAGGCTCGAGACGCTCGACTCGTCGGCAGTGCGCCCGATCGCCTCGCCGAGCAGCGGCGCGATGGTGACGACCCGGATGTTGCGGGCGAGCTTGACCGCCGCGGTCGGCTGGATCGAGTCGGTGATCACCAGCTCCTTGAGCTTCGAGGAGGCGATCCGCGACACCGCACCACCCGAGAGCACGCCGTGGGTGATGTAGGCCGAGACGTCCTTGGCGCCCTTGGCGAGCAAGGCCTCGGCGGCATTGACCAGGGTGCCGCCGGAATCGACGATGTCGTCGACGAGGATGCAGGAGCGGCCTTCGACCTCGCCGATGATGTTCATCACTTCCGATTCGCCGGGCCGCTCGCGGCGCTTGTCGACGATGGCGAGCGGCGCGTCGATGCGCTTGGCGAGCGCGCGGGCCCGCACCACGCCGCCGACATCGGGCGACACCACCATCATGTCGGCGGGGTCGAGCCGCTCCTTGATGTCGCGCACCATCACGGGGGCGGCGAACAGGTTGTCGGTCGGGATGTCGAAGAAGCCCTGGATCTGGCCGGCATGCAGGTCGAGGGTCATCACCCGGTCGGCGCCGGCCTCGGTGATGAGGTTGGCCACCAGCTTGGCCGAGATCGGGGTGCGGCCCGAGGTGCGCCGGTCCTGCCGGGCATAGCCGAAATAGGGCAGCACGGCGGTGATCCGCCGCGCCGAGGAGCGCCGCGCGGCATCGATCATGATGAGCAGTTCCATCAGGTGATCGTTGGCCGGGAACGACGTCGACTGGACGATGAACACGTCCTCGCCGCGCACGTTCTCCTGGAGCTCGACGAAGATTTCCATGTCGGCGAAGCGACGGACCGAGCAGACCGCCAGGGGCTGCTCGAGATAGGCCGCGATCGCCTCGGCCAGCGGGCGGCTCGCATTGCCGGCGACGATCTTGATCGAGGATTTCATCGTGCTTCCATCGTGGCCCGCGCGAAGATCCCCGGCGCTGCCGCGCGGTGCCTCGCCATGAGGCCCGCGCGCGCCGGGGTGAGGGGAGGATCGCATCGAGCTTCGCGCAATTGCGGGCCCCTCGCGCGACGATGCTCTCGTGTGACGGGCGAGGCTCTTACCAGTGCCGGGATACCGTCACAATGCCTTCATGCATGCGCGATGGCGCGGCACCCCTGCGTTCCTGTGCAAGGATCCTTGGGGGATCCTTAACGAAAACGCTGCGGGTGCGCGCCGCCCGCCCGCTCAGGGCTGCAGCAGCCGATGGAGATGCACGATGAAGTAGCGGGTCTGGGCGCTGTCGACCGTCTGCTGCGCCTTCGCCTTCCAGGCCATGGCGGCGCTGGCATAATCGGGGAAGATGCCGACCACGTCGAGCTTCGAGAGGTCGCGGAAGGTGACGCTGTCGAGGTCGGTCAGCTCGCCCCCGAACACCAGGTGGAGGAGCTGCTTGGGTTCCTGCGAGGTCGCCGGCTTGGTGGTGTCCGGGCTGCTCATGCGCGTCGTCTCCGCGTGCCGCGACGATGCCGTCCGGCGGGACGGCGCCTGCCCGTCGGGCAGGCGCCGAGCGGCGTCGCAAACGTTGGCCCGCGCGTCAAGCCGGATCGTGCTGCACCGCACGCGGAGGGACGATCACCCCGGGGGCCGTTGCCTCAGGCGGCGTCGAGGGTCGGATAGTCGGTGTAGCCCTCCGGACCCTGGCTGTACCAGGTCTTGTAATCGTCCTTGTTGAGGGGCGCGCCCTTGGCGATCCGTTCCGGCAGGTCGGGATTGGCGAGGTAGGGGCGGCCGAACGCGATGGCGTCGGCCCGGCCCTCGTCGAGGGCGGCCTGTGCCCGCGGACCGTCATAGTCGGAGTTCAGCACCAGCGGGCCCCGGAAGGCGGCCTTGATGGCGGGCGCCACCGGCGGACGGGCCGGCTTGCCGAAGGTGCCGTCGGGGGCGGGCTCGCGCAGCTCGAGGAAGGCGACGCCGATCTCCGACAGGGCGGCGGCCGCCGCCGGGAACAGGGTCTCGGGCTCAGGGTCGTCGACGCCCTGGATCGGCTCGTTCGGCGACAGGCGCACGCCGGTTCGGTCGGCCCCGACCGTCTCAGCGACGGCGCGGGCGACCTCGGACAGCAGGCGGATACGATTCTCGACGGAGCCGCCGTAGCGGTCCTGGCGCAGGTTGGTGCCCGCGCGCAGGAACTGGTCGATCAGGTAGCCGTTCGCGGCGTGGATCTGTACCCCGTCGAAGCCGGCCTCGACCGCGTTGCGGGCCGCCTTGGCGTAGTCCGCGAGGAGCCGCGGGATCTCGTCCTCGCGCAACGCCCGCGCCTGGGCGTAGGGCTTCTTGCCCTCGTAGGTATGGGCCTGGTCGGGCGCCGTGGTGGCCGAGGCCGAGACTGGCGCCTGACCGCCGAGGAAGTCGGGATGGACCACCCGGCCCATGTGCCAGAGCTGCGCGACGATGCGCCCGCCGGCCTCGTGCACCGCCGCTACCACGGGCTTCCAGGCCTCGACCTGCTCACGCGACCACAGGCCCGGCGCGAAGGGCCAGCCGGTGCCCTCCTGCGAGATGCCGGTAGCCTCGCTGATGATCAGCCCGGCCCCGGCGCGCTGGCGGTAATACTCGGCCATGATCGGGGTCGGCACGTGGGTGCGGGAGGCACGGCCGCGGGTCAGGGGCGCCATCAGGATGCGGTTCGGCGCCGCGATGGCGCCGAGCTGAATCGGATCGAACAGGGAAGGCACTGGCGGAAGTCTCCGGATCGAGCCCGGCTTCAAGGGCCGGGCGATGCGCGGGTGATGTGGGTGCTGCAGCGCAGCAGACCAGGGCCTGAGCCGGCGGCCCGGACCGCGATGTGCGCTGCCTCACCTCGCAAGACGGATCAAACCGGGCCGGGGATCACGACCTGCCCATCTGCTCCTTGGCATCGGACACCGCCTTCATGCAGCCGGCCTCGTCGCCCTTCTTGTCGAGCTCGCGGGCGCGGTTGAGGCTGGCGCGGGCCTCCATCACCCCGGTGCCGCCGCCGCTGGCCTTGGCGACGTCGGCGGTGGCCTGAGTCTCGGCCGAGCCGGGAGCAGGTCCCTTCGGCAGGGCGGAGGGGCTGGTGCCCTTCTCGGTCGCCGCCTCGGCCTGAGCCTCCCGCCGGGAAGCCACCTCCTTGCCGCCGCTCGAGGCCGCGATGGTCTCGCGGCCCTGCTCGGTCAGGCGCGGCTCCAGCGCCGAGATCTCGGTGCTGCACGCGCCCGCCAGGGCGGGGCCGGCGAGGCCGGCGAAGGAACCGAGCACGAGGCCGGCGGCGAGCATGAGCTTCATGGCGTGTCTCTCCCGTCGTTGCAGGGGGCAGGCGCCGAACCTTGGCGTCTTAGAGCCTTGGTCGCGAACACCGGCCCGGGGGCGGGGGTTCCGCGCTACGGGAATCATCGCAGAAAAAAGGGGCCGCCCCCCGGCGGGAGGCGGCCCCTCGTCTCGCAAGTCCCGCGGAGCGCGAGGCCCCGCGGGAACATCCTCACGCGCTCAGCTTGTCGCGCATCGGCAGCTGGCGGATGCGCCGGCCGGTCGCCGCGAAGATCGCGTTGGCGATGGCGGGCGCCACCGGCGGCACGCCGGGCTCGCCGACGCCGCCCAGCGGCTTGTCCCAGGACCCGCCCTGCACGAGGTGCACGTTGATGATCTTGGGCGCCGCGTCGATGCGGGTGAGCTCGTAGGTGTCGTAGTTGTCCTGGACGGCGCGGCCGTTCTTGAAGGTGATCTGGGCGGTGAGCGCCAGGCCCATGCCCATCACCACCGCGCCCTCGAGCTGCGAGCGCACCCGCTCCGGGTTGACCTGCTGGCCGCTGTCGATGGCGATGTCGACCCGCTGGACGCTGACCTCGCCCTTCGGCGACACCTCGACTTCGGCGACGGCCGCCGTGTAGGTCACGAAGCTGTAATGCGCCGCGATGCCGAGGCCGCGGCCCTTCTCCACCTTGCGGCCCCAGCCGGCCCCTTGCGCCACCGCCTCGATCACGTTGCGCAGGCGCCCGGTATCGAAGGGATAGCGCGAGGGATCCTCGCCGTAGTTCCAGGCGTCGCCGATCTTGACCGGATCGATGATCCGCGCCGGGCCGATCACGTCGAGGAGGTAGTCCTTCGGATCGCGGCCGGCGAGTTGCGCCAGCTCGCAGATGAAGGACTGCACCGCGAAGGCCCGCGGGATGTTCGACACCGAGCGGAACCAGCCGATGCGGACATGGGCGTCGGCCGGCGGGTTCTCCATCCGCATGTTGGGGATGTTGAACGGCACGTTGACGAGGCCCATCCCGAGCTCGATCGGGATCTGCTCGTTGGCCCCGGCCACGAAGGTCGAGCCGATGGTCGGGGCCGCGCTGCGGTGCAGCCAGGCGATCGGCATGCCCTTGTCGTCGAGGCCGGCCTCCAGCCGCTCCACCGAGACGGTGTGGTAGTAGCCGTGATGGAGGTCGTCCTCGCGGGTCCAGGTCATCTTGACCGGGGCGCCGTCGACCGCCTTGGAGCAGAGCGCCGCCTCGACGAAGTAGTCGGGCTTCGACTTGCGGCCGAAGCCGCCGCCGAGCAGCGTGACGTTGACGGTCACGTCCTTGGGGTCGATCGAGAGGCGCTTGGCGATGCGGTCGCGGGCGGCCTGCGGCGACTGCACGCAGCCCCAGGCCTCGATCTTGCCGTCCTTGGCGATCCGCACCGTGGCGGCCGGCGGCTCCATCGGGGCCTGGACGAGGTGGGGGATGTAGTACTCGGCCTCGAGGCGCTTGGCCGCCTTCTTCATCGCCGCGTCGACGTCGCCCTCCCGGCGCACCACCTTGCCGGGCTTGCGCACGGCCTCCTCCAGGGTGGCCCGGTAGGCGTCGGAATCGTAAGCAGCGTTCGGGCCGTCGTCGAAGGTGGGCTTCAGTGCCTCGCGGCCCTTGATCGCCGCCCAGGTGTTGCGGGCGATGACCGCGACGCCGCCGGTCGGCATGAACTCGTAGGGCGGGGCCGGCGGATCGATGGTCACGACCTTGACGACGCCCGGCACCTTCATGGCCGCCGCCTCGTCGAAGCTCTTGACCTTGCCGCCGAAGACCGGCGGGCGGGCGACCACGGCGTAGAGCATGCCCTCGACGCGGGTATCGAGGCCGTACTGCGCCTTGCCGGTGGTGATGCCGACATTGTCGATCAGGCCGACGCGGCCCTTGCCGATGTAGCGGAAGGCCGAGGGATCCTTGAGCTTGACCGACGCGCGGTCCGGCACCGGCACGCTCGCCGCCGCCTGCGCCACGTCGCCGAAGCCGATCCGGCGCCCGGACTTGGCGTGGACGAGGGCGTGGTTCTCCGCATTCACCTCGGAGGCCGGCACGCCCCACTGCTTGGCGGCGGCCTCGATCAGCATCGTGCGGGCGGCCGCACCGGCGCGGCGCAGCGGCATGAAGAAGTGCCGGAGCGAGCGCGAGCCGTCGGTGTCCTGGTTGCCGAAGCGCTCCTCGTCGCCATGCGCCTGGGCGACCTTGACCTTGGCCCAGTCGGCCTCGAGCTCGTCGGCGACGACGAACGCCACCGAGGTGCGCACGCCCTGGCCCATCTCCGAGCGGGTGCAGGTCACCGTCACGGTGCCGTCGGGGGCGATCGCCACGAACAGGGTCGGGTCGTCGCGCCAGCCATGCGGCATGCCGTCGGCGCCGAATTTCGGCGGATCGGCGGCGAGCACGTCCTTCGGCTTCAGCGACAAGGCCAGCACCAGGGCGCCGGCACCCGCCAGCAGGCCACGACGGCTGAGCTGGCCGGGAGACGCCTTGACGATCGCGGAATCCGGCTCCTCGGCCGGCGCGGCGGTGAAGAAGGAGAGGTCTTGGATCACAGGCGATCTCCCTGGCCGGCCTTCGGGGTCAGCCCCGCCGCCTGCTTGATGGCGGCGCGGATGCGCGGATAGGTGCCGCAGCGGCAGAGATTGCCGCTCATCTGGGCGTCGATGTCGGCGTCGGTCGGCTTCGGGGTGTCCTTGAGCAGCGCGGCCGCCTGCATGATCTGCCCGGTCTGGCAGTAGCCGCACTGCGCCACGTTGAGGTCGCGCCAGGCGGCCTGGACCGGGTGGTTGCCGTCCGGGGACAGGCCCTCGATCGTCACCACCGGCTGGCCGTCGGCGGCCGAGACCGGAGTCTGGCAGGCCCGCATCGCGGTGCCGCCGACATGGATGGTGCAGGCGCCGCAGGCCGCGACGCCGCAGCCGAACTTGGTGCCCGTCAGGCCGAGCTCGTCCCGCAGGTACCACAGCAGCGGCATGTCGGGATCGCCGTCGAAGCGGCGCTCCTCACCGTTCACGTTGAGCTTGATCATCGTCGCCCTCCGGCTTCGGGAGGCAGTGTCGGGGCGCCCCGCGGACATGGCTCCGGTCGCGGCGCCTCGCCTCCCTGTCGATTCACGTTCCGTCTCGCGGCGCGAGGGCCATCCAGGCCCGCGCCTCGTTCCTCCCGGATCACGCCTGGACCGGCGTGCTCTTGCTTCCTTGGGCGGCCCGGCCCATGGGCCGGGCCGCCGGCACCCGGAACATCAGAATTGTTTCAGGTTAGGGATGGGTAACCCAGAGTCGCGCGTATCGGCAAGCCGGGCCCGCGCCGCCGAAATGCCGCGTCCGGTCGGCGGCAACGCCTTGCCGGGGGAATGCTTTTCGTGTATCGGCCCAACTTCCGGTGGTCCGATGCCGGGATGCCGACCGCGGAGCGACGAGCTTCCGCGGCGCGCCGGCCGGATCTCCGAAAAACACGTTTTCGCCCGTCGATCATGCGCCGGCCCGCGCCCCTTCACGTTTCGGGGAGCGGCGGTTCCGATGGCCCCCTCGGGGGTCTCCCGGGACTCCGGCGGGCGGAAGCGGCCCGTTCATACGAGCCGCCGGCGCCGTCCCCCCGGATAGGGCGGGACGATAAGGAGCATCAATGTCCGCAGGTTTGCAAGGCGCCGCGTCGAGCCGCGAGGATTTCGCCGCCCTCCTGGAAGAGTCG
Source organism: Methylobacterium currus (assembly GCF_003058325.1). Taxonomy (NCBI): domain Bacteria; kingdom Pseudomonadati; phylum Pseudomonadota; class Alphaproteobacteria; order Hyphomicrobiales; family Methylobacteriaceae; genus Methylobacterium; species Methylobacterium currus. The sequence continues at coordinate 4,837,544 of NZ_CP028843.1, read as the reverse complement.
TTCCGGGAGCACGAGATCACGGAAGGCTCCGTGGTCAAGGGTCGGGTGGTGGCGATCGAGAAGGACGTCGCCGTCATCGACATCGGGGCCAAGACCGAGGGCCGCGTCGCCCTCAAGGAATTCACGGGCCCCGGCCGTGACCAGCCGATCGGAGTCGGCGACGAGGTCGAGGTCTACGTCGACCGCATCGAGAACGCGCTGGGCGAGGCCGTCATCTCGCGCGACAAGGCGCGCCGCGAGGAGAGCTGGGTCAAGCTCGAGAAGGCGTTCGAGAACAACGAGCGCGTCACCGGCACGATCTTCAACCAGGTCAAGGGCGGCTACACCGTCGACCTCGACGGCGCCGTGGCGTTCCTGCCGCGCTCGCAGGTCGATATCCGTCCGGTCCGCGACGTCACCCCGCTGATGGGCACGCCGCAGCCGTTCCAGATCCTCAAGATGGACCGCCGCCGCGGCAACATCGTGGTGTCGCGCCGCACCGTGCTCGAGGAGAGCCGGGCCGAGCAGCGCTCCGAGCTGGTGGCAAACCTCGAAGAGGGTCAGGTCATCGACGGCGTGGTCAAGAACATCACCGAGTACGGTGCGTTCGTCGACCTCGGCGGCATCGACGGCCTGCTGCACGTCACCGACATGGCGTGGCGCCGCGTCAACCACCCGTCCGAGGTGGTCAACATCGGCCAGACCGTCAAGGTCAAGATCATCAAGATCAACCACGAGACGCACCGCATCTCGCTCGGCATCAAGCAGCTCCTGGCCGATCCGTGGGAGGGCATCGCCGCCCGCTACCCGGTCAACGCCAAGCTCAAGGGCCGCGTGACCAACATCACCGATTACGGCGCCTTCGTGGAGCTGGAGCCGGGGATCGAGGGCCTGATCCACGTCTCGGAGATGAGCTGGACCAAGAAGAACGTCCATCCGGGCAAGATCGTCTCCACCTCCCAGGAGGTCGAGGTTCAGATCCTGGAGGTCGATCCGGTCAAGCGCCGCATCTCGCTCGGCCTGAAGCAGACCCTGCAGAACCCGTGGGAGGCCTTCTCCGAGAAGCACCCGCCGGGCACCGAGGTCGAGGGCGAGGTCAAGAACAAGACCGAGTTCGGTCTGTTCATCGGTCTCGAGGGCGACGTCGACGGCATGGTCCACCTCTCGGACCTCGACTGGAACCGTCCGGGCGAGCAGGTCATCGACGAGTTCAAGAAGGGCGACGTGGTGCGCGCCCAGGTTCTCGACGTCGACGTCGAGAAGGAGCGCATCTCGCTCGGCATCAAGCAGCTCGCCGGCGATCCCTTCGCCGATGCGGGTGAGGGCATCCGCAAGGGCCAGGTGGTCACCTGCGAGGTGCTCGAGGTCAAGGACTCCGGCATCGAGGTCAAGATCGTCGATTCCGACCTCCAGGCCTTCATCCGCCGGGCCGACCTCGCCCGCGAGCGCAACGACCAGCGCCCCGAGCGCTTCGCCGCCGGCGAGAAGGTCGATGCGCGCGTGACGCAGTTCGACCGCAAGGCCCGCCGCGTCCAGCTCTCCATCAAGGCCCTCGAGATGGCCGAGGAGAAGGAGGCGATCGCCCAGTACGGCTCCGCCGATTCGGGCGCCTCGCTCGGCGACATCCTCGGCGCGGCCCTCAAGGCTCGGGCCGGCGACAAGAAGTAAGGGACGTCCCGGGTCCTACGGGCCCGGGAACCCCCCATGGAGATCGAGCGCCCGCGCGGGAAAGCCTCCCGCGCGGGCGTTCTCATGTCCGAATTACCGCGATCGGGGAGGGGGATGCCGCCATTCCCGCTCTTGCCGCTGCGCGACGGCCGGGGGTAGAACACGCCGGGAGCGAGGCGCGCCAAGGACTTGCGGGAAACGACCCGCGGCCGTGCCGCCTTCCGGAGTTCTGACCAGGATACGGGCGCCGCATGGCCATCGATGCCGAACTTCTCCTCGACCGGCGCTCCTTGCGCCGGAAGCTGTCTGTCTGGCGCGCGATCGGGGTCGGGGCGCTGATCGTCGCCGCCGGCGCCGTCGGCTGGCGGGCGGCCGGGGGCAGGGGGCTCTCCGCCGTCACGCCGCAGATCGCCCGCATCAGCATCGACGGCTTCATCGCCGGCAGCGAGAAGACCCGCGAGCTGATGAAGCGCGTCGGCGACTCGAGCGCCGTCTCGGGCGTCGTCGTGTCGATCAACTCGCCGGGCGGCACCACCACCGGCTCGGAAGAGCTTTTTCGCAACCTGAGGCAGCTCGCCGAGAAGAAGCCGGTCGTCGCCTTCGTCGACGGCACGGCGGCTTCGGGCGCCTACATCACGGCGATCGCCGCCGACCACATCGTGGCGCGCGAGACCGCGCTGGTCGGCTCGATCGGCGTGCTGTTCCAATATCCTGACCTCTCCGGCCTCCTCGACAAGGCCGGGGTGAAGGTGGAGGAGATCAAGTCCTCGCCGCTCAAGGCCGAGCCGAGCGGCTTCCACCCGACCCCGCCGGAGGCCCGCGCCGCCCTGCAGGCGATCGTCGGCGACACCTTCGGCTGGTTCAAGGACCTGGTGGCCGAGCGCCGCAAGATGAATCCGGACCAGATCAAGGCGGTGGCCGACGGACGGGTGTTCAGCGGCCGCCAGAGCGTACCCCTCGGCCTGATCGACGAGACCGGCAGCGAACGCCAGGCCGTCGCGTGGCTCGAGCGCGAGAAGGGCGTGGCCAAGGACCTGCCGGTGCGGGACTGGAAGCCGCGCTCCGACAACCGCTTCGGCCTGTTCTCGGCCGCGGCCTTCAGTGCCGGGCTCCTCGGCTACGACGACCTCGCCGCGCGGCTGCGGCAGGCCGGCGCCGAGACGGAGAGCCTGACCCAGGGCGGCCTGCTGGCGGTCTGGCGGCCGTAAAAGCTCGGAAAAAGCCTCTCGCGCCTCCCCCCCGGCCGGCCCCGCCTCAGTCGAGACCATACCGCCCATGATCAAGTCCGAGCTGGTGCTCAAGATCGCCGAGCAGAACCCGCACCTGTATCAGCGCGACGTCGAGAACATCGTCAACGCCATCCTGGACACGATCGCGGACGCCCTCGCCCGGGGCGACCGGGTCGAGCTGCGCGGCTTCGGCGCCTTCTCGGTCAAGCGCCGGGAGGCACGGCGCGGCCGCAACCCGCGCACCGGCGCCGCCGTGGCGGTGGCCGAGAAGGCGATCCCGGTCTTCAAGACCGGCAAGGAGATGCGCCTGCGCCTGAACGCCGCCGGGATCGGCGCCGACGAGCCGAGCCGGGCCGAGGCTGCGGCGAGCTGACGGATCGCCCCTGGCCCCGGGGCCGGCGCGCGTTACACTTGCCACACGACATTTGCCGCACGGGTCTTCCGTCCGGCGGTCCCGCTCCCCTTCCGCATCACCGACGAAAGACCGGGTTTCCCGATGATCCGCTTCCTCAAGGGCCTGATCCTGCTGCCCATCGCGATCGTGGTCGTGCTGCTGGCGGTGGCCAACCGCCAGCCGGTGATGCTGTCCTTCGATCCGTTCTCCAACGGCACGCCGGCCTTCAGCATGCCGATGCCGCTCTACGCGCTGATCTTCGCCGCGGTGGCCGTCGGCATCGTGGTCGGCGGCATCGGCTCCTGGCTCGGCCAGGGCGACACCCGCCGCGACCGGCGCGCCAAGGGCCGCGAGCTCGCCCGGCTGCGCAACGAGGCCGAGCGCCTGCGCCAGACCGCCTCGGCCAACGCCCCGGGCCGCACCGCGCTGCCGGCTCCGGTCAGCCGCGCCTGAGATGCGCCTGATCGGCGAGGCCGAGATCGACGCGGCGCTGACCCCGCTCCGGATGATCGATGCCCTCGCGGCGGCCTTCCGGGCCGGCGCGACGGCGCCGACGCGCCATCACCACGCGATCGAGACCGCCCCCGACGGGGCCTCGCTGCTGCTGATGCCGGCCTGGACGGCCGACTATGTCGGGGTCAAGATCCTGACCCTCTTCCCGGGCAACCCGGCCAGGGGCCTCGACACGATCCAGGGCGGGGTCCTGCTCTGCGACGGGCGCGACGGCCGGCCGCTGGCCCTCCTCGACGGCGCCCGCCTGACCCTGTGGCGCACCGCGGCCGCCTCGGCCCTCGCCGCCCGCCACCTCGCCCGGGCCGATGCCGCCCGGATGGTGATGGTGGGGTCCGGTGCGCTCGCCCCCTTCCTCGTGCGGGCGCATGCCGCGGTGCGGCCGATCCGCGACGTCGCGGTGTGGAATCGCCGGCCGGAAGGCGCCGAGCGCCTGGCGGCGATCCTCGTCGCGGAGGGCATCGACGCTCACCCCGTCACCGACCTCGCGGCGGCGGTGGGGGAAGCGGATCTCGTCTCCTGCGCCACCCTCTCGACCGAGCCGCTGGTGCGCGGTGCCTGGCTGCGGCCCGGCGCCCATCTCGACCTCGTCGGTGCCTTCACGCCCACGATGCGCGAGGCCGACGACGAGGCCCTCCAGCGCGGGCCGGTCTATGTCGACACGCCCGACGCCCTCAGGAAGGGCGGTGACGTGGCCGTGGCGATCGCGTCCGGAGCGCTGACGCCGGAGGCGGTGGCGGGCGACCTCGCGTCCCTGTGCCGCGGTGAGGCGCCCGGGCGGCCGAGCCCAGAGGCGATCACGGTGTTCAAGTCGGTCGGCGCCGCGATCGAGGACCTCGCCGCCGCCGCCGCAGTGTGGGAGAGCCTGACGCGGAACCCTTGAGACTCCGCGGCACGTGCGGGCGCGGGCGGATCGGCGTATAGGGAGCGGATGTCGTTTGCTCCCACACTCGTCAAGATCTGCGGCCTCAGCACGCCGGAGACGCTGGAGGCGTCGCTGGCCGCTGGCGCCGACATGATCGGCCTCGTGCATTTCCCGAAGAGCCCGCGCCATGTCGACCTGACCCTCGGCGCGGCCCTGTCGCGGCAGGCCCGCGGCCGGGCCGAGCGCGTCGCCCTGCTGGTCGATCCCGACGATGCCCTCGTCGAGGCGGTGCTCGCGGCCCTCGACCCGGACTGGCTGCAACTCCACGGCACGGAGAGCCCGGAGCGCGTGGCGGCCGTGAAGGCCCGCACCGGCCGCCCGGTGATGAAGGCGCTCGGCATCGCCACCGCCGACGACCTCGCCCGCGCCGCCCGTTACGCCGGAATCGCCGACCGGCTGCTCTTCGACGCCAAGCCCGCCCCCGGCGCGGTCCTGCCCGGCGGCAACGGCCACGCCTTCGACTGGTCCCTGCTCGCAGGCCGTGGCCGCGACCACCCGTTCATGCTCTCCGGCGGACTGACCCCTGAGACCGTCGCCGAGGCCCTGGCGGTGACGGCGGCGCAGGCGGTCGACGTCTCGTCGGGCGTCGAAGCCGGCCCCGGCCGCAAGGACCCGGACCGCATCGCCGCCTTCGTGGCGGCAGCCAAGGCTGCCGCGGGCGCAGACAAGGCTGCCGCAGGCGCAGACAAAGCCGCCGCAGGGGCTGCGTCCGAACCGCAAATTGCTCGCGTGGCCCGAAGGGCGTAAGCCCCGCCGCCGAGGACGTGACCCCCCTAAACCTCTCAGACACGAAGAGTTCCAGCCGTGACCGCTCTCCAGACCCCGAACTCGTTCCGCACCGGCCCCGACGAGCGCGGCCGCTTCGGCATTTTCGGCGGCCGCTTCGTGGCCGAGACGCTGATGCCGAACATCCTCGCCCTGGAGGAGGCCTATGCTGCGGCCAAGGCCGATCCCGCCTTCCAGGCCGAGATGACCGGCTACCTCACCCATTATGTCGGCCGGCCGAGCCCGCTCTACTTCGCCGAGCGGCTGTCCGAGTACCTCGGCGGCGCGAAGATCTACTTCAAGCGCGAGGAGCTGAACCACACCGGCTCGCACAAGGTGAACAACGTGCTCGGCCAGATCCTGCTCGCCCGGCGCATGGGCAAGCCGCGGATCATCGCCGAGACGGGGGCGGGCCAGCACGGCGTCGCCACCGCGACGCTCTGCGCCCGCTTCGGCCTCAAATGCGTCGTCTACATGGGCGCGGTCGATGTCGAGCGGCAGAAGCCGAACGTGTTCCGGATGAAGATGCTCGGCGCCGAGGTGGTGCCGGTCGAATCCGGCACCCGCACCCTCAAGGACGCGATGAACGAGGCCCTGCGCGACTGGGTCACCAACGTCGCCGACACCTTCTACTGCATCGGCACGGTGGCGGGTCCGCATCCCTACCCGGCGATGGTGCGCGACTTCCAGTCCATCATCGGCGTCGAGACCAAGGCGCAGATGCTGGAGCAGGAGGGCCGCCTGCCGGACTCGCTCATCGCCTGCATCGGCGGCGGCTCGAACGCCATGGGGCTGTTCCACCCCTTCCTCGACGACCGCGAGGTGGCGATCTACGGCGTCGAGGCGGCCGGCCACGGCGTGTCGAGCGGCCTGCACGCCGCCTCGCTCACCGGCGGCAAGCCCGGCGTTCTGCACGGCAACCGCACCTACCTGCTGATGGACGGCGACGGCCAGATCGCCGACGCGCACTCGATCTCCGCCGGCCTCGACTATCCGGGGATCGGCCCGGAGCACGCCTGGTTGCACGAGATGGGCCGCGTCACCTACCTGTCGGCCACGGATACGGAGACCCTGGAGGCATTCCGGCTCTGCTCGCTGATGGAGGGCATCATCCCGGCCCTCGAGCCCGCCCACGCGCTGGCCAAGGTCACGGAGCTCGCCCCCCGCCTGCCGCGCGACCACCTGATGGTCGTGAACCTCTCCGGCCGCGGCGACAAGGACATCCCCCAGGTCGCCGAGATCCTGGGCGACACGCTCTGAGTCCGCTCGCGCCTCGCTGTGACCAACGGGGCGCGAAAAGACCTGCGACGGTTCCTTGACAGGGCCCGCCGCCTCCCCCTATATCCGCGCCACCGCAGAGCCGGACACGAACCGGCCACCGCGCGGCGGAGTAGCTCAGTTGGTCAGAGCAGAGGAATCATAATCCTTGTGTCGGGGGTTCAAATCCCTCCTCCGCTACCACCCGTTTAGCCCGCTCGGTCAATGATTTAGCGGGCTTTTTCGTGTCCGCTAGTCTGTCGAAACGTGTTGCAATTGCCTGTAACACGGGTGCAGCTTTTACAACGAGTTACGCCGGGCCGTCGACGGCTCCACGCAACACGGGCGCAACACGGATCTGAGCTACTCCGGTTGATGAGCTTGCAGCGGTCATGGGGTGCTCGAACCCGAGGCGGGTCGCGATCTTCCCCTTACGGGGCGCCGGGCTCACCTTCATCGTTTTGTCCCGTGACGCCGCCCTGACGATCAAGGGCTGATCCCGCTCTCCTCCGCGAACAGCTTCTTCCGGCGCTTGCCCAGCAGCTTGTCGACAGCCTCGATCAGCAACGAGTGGATGCTGCGGTTGTGCTCGTCGGAAAGGGCCACTAGAGCGCTGTGCGATCGGCCTGCAACGGCCAAGTTGGTTAGGGCGTTGGCTGGGTGAAGGAGCCAGCGATGACCTCACCCTTGTCCGTCGATCTGCGTGAGCGTGTGGTGTCCGCTGTCATAGCGGGTGCGTCCTGCCGCCAAGCTGGCGAGCGGTTCGGTGTCAGCGCCGCCAGCGTCAGTCGCTGGCATGCCCGTCATCTCCGGGACGGCCACGTCCGGCCCAAGCCGATGGGCGGCGACCAGCGCTCGCACGTCATCGAGGCTCACGCCTCGCGGATCCTGAGGCTGTGCGAGAAGCGCGGCAACATCGTGCTGTCGGAACTGCGCGACGCCTTGGCCGAGCAGGGCGTCACCTCCAGCACCAGCAGCCTGTCGCGCTTCCTGGCCCGCCATCGCATCACCCGTAAAAAGGGGCGCTCCACGCCGCCGAGCAGGACCGTCCGGACGTAGCGGAGGCCCGCCAGGCGTGGTTCGAGGGCCAACTCGATCTCGATCCGGACCATCTGGTGTTCATCGACGAGACGGCGGCCTCAACCCGGATGGCGCGCCGCTATGGCTGGGCCCCGCGCGGCCAGCGCTGTCGCCTGCCGATGCCGTGCGGGCACTACACGACCACCACTATCACGGCGGCTCTGCGCACGAGCGGCCTGACGGCGACGGCGATCTTCGAGGGGGCCACCAACGGCCGGCGCTTCCTGGACTACGTCACCGACACTCTGGTCCCGGCGCTCCGGCCAGGCGACACGGTGATCCTCGACAACCTCCAGGCCCACAAGGTGGCGGGCGTGCGCGAGGCCATCGCGGCGGCCGGCGCGCGGGTGGTGTACCTGCCGCCCTACAGCCCGGAGTTCAATCCGATCGAGCAGGCCTTCGCCAAGCTCAAGACGTTGCTGCGCACCGCGGCCGCGCGCACGGTAAAAGCGCTGCAGGACGCGATCCAGCAAGCCTTCGCCGCCTTCGCGCCGCAGGAGTGCCGCAACTACATCAATGCAGCCGGATACCAGAATGACTGCTACGTTTCAGACTGATCGGGCGACGCTCTAGTGCACTGACTCATTCGGATGGTGCAGCGTTGCCGTTGACGGCATTGAGGATGGCGGCGGCCGGCTTGGTCCAGACGAAGGGCTTTGGCCTGTCGTTGTGCTCGGTGATGTAGCGGTTGATCGCAGCCTGAAGGTCGACGATCCCGCTGAAGCTGCCACGTTTCAGCCTGCGCCGGGTCAAGGCCGAGAAGAAGCCCTCGACCGCGTTCATCCACGAGGCCGAGGTCGGAGTGAAGTGGAAGATCCAGCGCGGATGCCGGGCCTGTCAACGGGCACCGAAGTCTCCGCAATTGTGGGCTTTCAAAATTCCCTGGCCGGCGGGTTCGGTGCGGATCGGTGATCAGCCGGCCGTGTGATCGGAGGCAGCCTTTCCGGGTGGACGACCGCGACGCCTGGGTGCGGGCGGCGGAACGATCAGGGCCTTGGAGCGGACGTGCTCGGGGACGAGGTCGGCGTGCTGGCGCAGGCGGTAGCTCGCCCCCTCGATCTGGATCACCACGGCATGGTGGAGGAGTCGGTCGAGCAGGGCTGTCGCCACGACCGGATCACCGAACACCTCGCCCCACTCGGCGAAGCCGCGGTTCGAAGTCAGGATCATCGCCCCGCGCTCGTAGCGCGCGTTGACGAGTTGGAAGAACAGGTTGCCGCCACCGGGGACGACGGGGAGGTAGCCGATCTCGTCCACGACCAGCAGCGAGGCCCGGCAGAGATAGCGGATGCGCTCGCGCAGGGAGCCGTCGCGCTCGGCCTTGGCCAGCGAGGTCACGAGGTCGGCCAGCGTCGAGAACACGACGCTGCGCCCGGCCTTGACCGCCTCGACGGCGAGCGCGATCGCCAGATGGCTCTTGCCGGTGCCGGGTGGTCCGAGCAGATGGACGACCTCGGCCCGGTCGATGAAGGTCAGTTCCGCCAGCGCCAGGACGCGCTCGCGGTCGAGCGAGGGCTGGAAGGCAAAGTCGAACCCGGACAGCGTCTTGATCGTGGTCAGGCGCGCGACCAGCAGGGCGGTCTTCACGCGGCGGTTCTCGCGCAGCGTCAGTTCCTCGGTCAGGATCACGTCGAGGGCGGCCAAGCCGTCGATCTCGCCCTGCTCGATGCGCCGGACCGTCGCGTCGAGCACCTCCAGGGCGCGCGGCATGCGCAGGCCGACCAAGCTGCGCTTGATGCTGTCGAGGGTCGTGATGGCACAGGATGCGGTGCGGCTCATCGCTGGCCTCCGATCCCGCCGGCGAGCCGTTCGCCGACTGCCTGGTAGACAGCCAGCGAGCGCCGGGCGACGTGATCGCCATGGCGGCCGATCGGCAGACTGTCGGGATGGCCGTGGCGCATGGCCCGAGCGGCCGTGCCTTGCCGATGGTCGGGGTCGATGCGGTACTGCCGTCGTCCCTCCAGGATCGGATGGCTCGCGACGAGCCGGCCACCATCGAGGATGCGGATCGTGTCGGGCAACTGATGCACCTCGACGACGCGCCGGGTCCGATCCGGTACGCTGTAATAGTTGCCACCGATCGAGACGAGGCCATCGTGGCTGACGCGCCGCTCCAGCGTGAGCAGAGCGTCGAAGGGCAGAGCCGGCAAGGGCTGCAACTCGGGCCGCTCGGCGGCGAAGGCTTCCGAGACGATCCGCTGCGTGGTGCCGTGCAAGCGGACGTTGGCGACGGTATCGAGCCAGCTCCGAAGCTGGCGGTTGAGGTCGTCGAGGTCGCGGAAGGAACGTGCGAGGAAGAAGTCCTGGCGGATGTAGGAGAACGGTCGCTCGACCTTCCCCTTGGTCTTGGCCCGGTACGGGCGGCAGGCGCGCGGCAGGAATCCGTAGTGCTGGGCGAGTGCCAGCAGGGATCGGTTGTAGACGATGTGGCCGTCCGCATCCTCGCCGGTGACCGCCGTCTTCATGCGATCGTAGAGGATCTCGATCGGCACGCCGCCGATCGCGGTGAAGGCCTGCATGTGACAGCGCAGCAGCGTTTGCAGGTCCTGATGCAGGACGAAGCGCGCCTCGATGTGCCGGGAATGGCCGAGCACCAGCGAGAACAGCCAGACGATGCAGGTCGTGTCCGGCGCATCCGTGAAGGTGACGAGGAAGCGGGCGAAGTCGACCTGCGCCTGCTGGCCGGCCGGGGTCTCGAAGCGGACCTCGTAGGGCTTGGCCTCGGGCGGCCGGATCGCGGCGGCGAACCGCTTCACCGCGGTGTAGGCACCGGTGTAGCCGCGCTCGCGCAACTCGCGGGTCAGGCGCACGGCACTCAGGTCGGGGAAGGCGGTGATCCGCTCGCGCAGATAATCGAGATAGGGCGCGAGCTTGCTCGGGCGGCCGGGCTGACGCGGGCCGTAGGCCGGCGGCTCGAGGCCGCGCTCGATGTACTTGCGGATCGTCTTCGGATCGCGGCCGGTCCGGCGGGCGATGGCGGAGACGGACAGGCCCTGTCGGTGCAGGTCCAAGATCATGACGAGTTCTCCCAGCAGAACCATCCTCGTCGCTCCCAGCCGATCGGTATCGGCAGGCATGGTGGCTGAGGATGGAAAAGCCCGAGAGGGCGCGGGGCGTCGCGACCCTACGGGCCAGGGCACCGACCAGGGAATTTTCGATGCCCACAATCAGGGAGTATTCAACGCCCGCTGACAGGGCCAGCCAGGCTCGCACTTTCGGGTGCTTGTGGGTGGCGTAGTTGTCCAGGATCACATGGATCAGTTTGCCGGCCGGCACCGCGGCCTCGATAGTGTTGAGGAAGCGCAGGAACTCGTCGTGGCGATGACGCTGCATGCAGCGACCGATCACGGTGCCCTCCAGCACGTCGAGCGCGGCAAACAGCGTCGTGGTACCGTGACGGACGTAGTCGTGGGTCTGGGTTTCGGGACGACCTGGCGTGACGGGACGACCTGGCGTGACGGGACGACCTGGCGTGACGGGTCGGCTCGGACGGGTGCGTTCCAGGGCCTGGATCTGGCTCTTCTCGTCGAGCGAGAGCACGACGGCATGACGCGGCGGATCCATGGAGAGGCCGACGATGTCCTCGACCTTCTCGGCGAAGGCTGGATCGTTCGAGCGCTTGAAGCTGCGGACCCGATGTGGCTGGAGGCGGTGTGCGTCCCAGATGCGCTGGACCGATCGTAAGGAGATCCCGACGGCCTGCGCCAGGGCGCGGCCGGTCCAGTGGGTGACCTCACCGGGCGGTTCGGAGCAGGTCAGCGCCAGCACCTCGGCGACGGTGTCGGTGGAGTGGGGCGGCTTGCCAGGCGGACGGGTCTTGTCGCGCAGCAGTCCCTCGACGCCTTCTTCGGCGTAGCGCTGTTGCCAGCGCCAGACGGCTGGCCGGCTGACGCCGGCCTGGCGGGCGACGTCGAGGACGGAGAGGCGTTCGGCCGAGAGCAGAACGATGCGGGCGCGCTGGATGTGCTTGAGGGGCTGCGCCCGATCGGCGACGATGGCGGACAGGTGCGCCAGGTCGGCGGCGCTGGGAATCACGCAGACAGTCTGAGCCATGCCTCAGACTCGCATGCCTCACGCCTGACGTGAATCATCTGAATGCGTCAATGCACTAGCGCCGAGGTCTACCGCCGGACGGTTGGATAAATACTCCAGTTGCTCTCATATTTACTATTGACAATTAATATAACCGAGGCTAATACGAGACATCAGCGACGGGTACGCCAAATGGATTTCGATATAGTTGAAGAGTTCAACAACTTCCTCTACGACGCCGGCTGCATCTGGGACGTGCTCGACCGGGACGCCGGATGGAGATTGGCAGCCTACACGGTGATCGAGCGGGAGGCCCGGACCCTGACGGAGCTCTGGAACGAGCGAGAGGGCCGGGAGCGGTCAAGACGGTGACGCGGGTGGACTGAGTGTCGACCTCCTCGTTCTGAGCCTCCTAGAGCGTCGCCCGATCAGTCTGAAACGTAGCAGTCATTCTGGTATCCGGCTGCATTGATGTAGTTGCGGCACTCCTGCGGGGTGAAGGCGGCGAAGGCTTGCTGGATCGCGTCCTGCAGCGCTTTTACCGTGCGCGCGGCCGCGGTGCGCAGCAACGTCTTGAGCTTGGCGAAGGCCTGCTCGATCGGATTGAACTCCGGGCTGTAGGGCGGCAGGTACACCACCCGCGCGCCGGCCGCCGCGATGGCCTCGCGCACGCCCGCCACCTTGTGGGCCTGGAGGTTGTCGAGGATCACCGTGTCGCCTGGCCGGAGCGCCGGGACCAGAGTGTCGGTGACGTAGTCCAGGAAGCGCCGGCCGTTGGTGGCCCCCTCGAAGATCGCCGTCGCCGTCAGGCCGCTCGTGCGCAGAGCCGCCGTGATAGTGGTGGTCGTGTAGTGCCCGCACGGCATCGGCAGGCGGCAGCGCTGGCCGCGCGGGGCCCAGCCATAGCGGCGCGCCATCCGGGTTGAGGCCGCCGTCTCGTCGATGAACACCAGATGGTCCGGATCGAGATCGAGTTGGCCCTCGAACCACGCCTGGCGGGCCTCCGCTACGTCCGGACGGTCCTGCTCGGCGGCGTGGAGCGCCCCTTTTTACGGGTGATGCGATGGCGGGCCAGGAAGCGCGACAGGCTGCTGGTGCTGGAGGTGACGCCCTGCTCGGCCAAGGCGTCGCGCAGTTCCGACAGCACGATGTTGCCGCGCTTCTCGCACAGCCTCAGGATCCGCGAGGCGTGAGCCTCGATGACGTGCGAGCGCTGGTCGCCGCCCATCGGCTTGGGCCGGACGTGGCCGTCCCGGAAATGGCGGGCATGCCAGCGACTGACGCTGGCGGCGCTGACACCGAACCGCTCGCCAGCTTGGCGGCAGGACGCACCCGCTATGACAGCGGACACCACACGCTCACGCAGATCGACGGACAAGGGTGAGGTCATCGCTGGCTCCTTCACCCAGCCAACGCCCTAACCAACTTGGCCGTTGCAGGCCGATCGCACAGCGCTCTAGCCGAGGCAAGGTCCTCCCGCGGTACCCGGCCGCCCGCGCGAGCGCCTGATATCGCGAACGGGCTGCGCCAGCAGGATTGCGGTTCTCACCGCCATACGCATCTGTGCCTGGGACACATTCGGATCGGCCACGACCTCGCGAGCGTAAGGGTTGGCCAGCATGATCGCCGAGACATCGATCACGCCGCCCTCTGTAAGCTGGTACACCCGGCCGCCCCTCCCTGGTTGATGACACCACGAACTGAGCGATTTCAGCAGCTTACCGCGCCTTTTCCCAAATCAAAGTCACTACGCTCATTCGCCCATCCCCACTGAATGGCGCCGGTCTAGTGGTATAAATCAGACGATCGCCCTGCCGCTCTATATCTCTTATTTGTGTAGTTCCAGTCCAAATTTCGTTCCATGATGTATCTATTTTGTGAGATATACTTTTGCCGTCGAAAGAGTATGAGCCACTATATGCAAGCACGCTCTTGAATAATTTTATACGCTCGGCGTCAGTCATTTTCTCAATAGTTTCGGGCTTCGGCCGATCATCATTGACGATCAGGGCCATCACGCGCCCACCCCGATCATAATTGATCCAACCGGTCGGGTGAGCGCCGTATGTGTTTATTTCCTCACCTGTGTCAATTATTTTGCGCTTACTACTTACTAGCTTCCAAGTTCCAATGATATCTTCTTTTTCTAAGGCTTGAACTGCACTTGCGCTCACGGACAAAGCCAATGCGATTGCAAGAAATTTCATTCTCTTCCTCCCAATAAAATCTCAATCCTGTTTGTTGCAGCAAGCTAAGCTCGGTTTGGACCGCTTGGCAATCCAGCTTGACCAATTGCCAGATTAGAACCCCGCCGACACTGCCGCGCGGGCCGCAAGCCTCCGCTTTATGCAGGCAGCGTGCCGTCCCGGCAGCCTTCATGGCGCTTCTGCTGGCCTCCACGCATCAGGCACCGACTGAACCGCTCCGGGTTTTTCGGAGGCTCCAACTTCTGAGAGGATGGAGCCATGACGAAACGAACAGCCCCGTTTTCCCCTGAGGTGCGTGAACGTGCCGTGCGGATGGTGCGCGAGCACGAGGGCGAGCACGGCTCGCAGTGGTCGGCAATCCAGTCGATTGCCGCCAAGATCGGCTGCTCGGGCGAGACGCTGAGGAACTGGGTGCGCCAGTCCGAGCGGGATCAGGGCGTGCGACCCGGGCAGACGACGGACGAGCGCGAGCGGATCAAGGCGCTGGAGCGAGAGAACCGCGAGCTGCGCCAGGCCAACGAGATCCTGCGCAAAGCGTCGGCGTATTTCGCCATGGCGGAGCTCGACCGCCGGTCACGGCCATGATCAGCTTCATCGACGATCACCGGGAGGTCTACGGGGTCGAGCCGATCTGCAGGGTGCTGCCGATCGCCCCGTCGACCTACTACCTGCATGCGGCCCGACGTGCCGATCCCGAGAAGCAGCCGGTTCGTGCGCGCAGCGACGCCGCGTTGATGATCGAGATCCAGCGCGTGTTCGAGGCCAACTTCTGCGTCTACGGCGTGAGGAAGGTCTGGCGGCAACTGGCCCGGGAGGGGATCGTGACCGCGCGATGCACGGTGGCGCGGCTGATGCGCCGATTGGGCTTGGCGGGGGTGGTGCGTGGCAGGACCGTACGCACCACGATCCCCGACCCGGCCGCTGCCTGCGCTCTCGACCGCGTCAACCGCCACTTCAAGGCTCCCCGGCCGAATGCCTTGTGGGTCAGCGACTTCACCTACGTGCCGACGTGGTCGGGCTTCGTCTATGTGGCCTTCGTCATCGATGTGTTCGCCCGGCGCATCGTCGGTTGGCGGGCCTCACGCAGCGCTCACGCGTACTTCGTCCTGGATGCTCTGGAACAGGCGCTGCACGAGCGTCGCCCTGGTCAGGGCAGCGGGCTGGTGCATCACTCGGACCGCGGCTCGCAATACTTGGCTCTACGCTATACCGAGCGCCTGGCTGGAGCAGGCATCGAGCCGTCGGTCGGCAGCGTCGGCGACAGCTACGACAATGCCTTGGCGGAGACGATCAACGGCCTGTTCAAGGCAGAGGTCATCCACCGACGCGGACCCTGGCGCTCCTTCGAGGCCGTCGAGTACGCCACCCTGGAGTGGGTCGACTGGTACAACCACCGTCGCCTCCTCGCGCCAATCGGCAACGTCCCTCCCGCCGAGGCCGAAGCGCGCTACTATGCTCACGTCGGCGACCAGGCCTCGGCCGCCTGACCCAAGCCAACAAGCCTCCGAAAAACCCGGAGCGGTTCAGACCCCCCTTCGCAGCCTTTCTATGGCAGCTTCCAAGAGCGAAGCAGGATCCGCCTGTCGGTCCTCGCCCACAAACAGAAGGCTCCCGCCTAGGCTTTGCTTTTGTGCGAGTTGAGCCGGCGCCCCGGCGGCCCCAGGCGCAGCAAGCGGTGCGCGGCCTACAGGACGGCTCAGGACGGGCGGGAGCGGCTCCGGACGGTAAAAACTGGGGCGGACGGGCTGGCGCCGGGGCTCCGCGGGCCACCTGAGCCCGCGCATTGGCCTTGTTGGGTAACCCTGGCAGGGGTCTCTCGATACCCACGCTTGACCCTTCGTTAACCGCGATGGTCGACCTTGCCGCTGAGCCGAATAGGGTCCCCCCGAGCCGGCGAGAGCGGCGGCCGGGTCCTGACCTGCTGCGGCCGCCGCTCCCTTCCGCGATGCGGCTTGGCCGGTCCGAGCCAGGGCCGAACCATGCATGAGCGCTGAGACCGACCTGCTCGCCCTCCTGTCGAGAACGCCGAACTGCGTCTCGCACTGGCCGAGGCGCAGGAGCAGTGTGTTGAGTTGGCAGTCGATGCCGGTGAGCTGCACGTCACGAGCAAGGAGTTTCAGGCTCGCCTTACCGCTCTCGAGGCTGAGCGCGACGCATTGCGGGCTCAGGGCCGATAGCCACCTTGAGCGACGGCGAGTTCAAGGATTTCATCCACTGCGACGGGGACGTGCCGGGCGCTCTGCATCAGGATGGTGCGGACACGATCAAGCATGCTCCGGGCCAGCCCCTGGGTAATTACATTAAGCATCACATACCGCGGGTCTGCCTCGTGGAGCCTGTCGGGGGCGTACTCCGCCGCAACCTCGTTTGCGACTTCGGTAGCGAGTTGCGCGATTAGGTCAAGTTGATCGTCGGTGCTCGGGTTCGTGCTCATGCCGTTTTCCATGCTCGCACCACGATGCCTGCGCCCCTGCATCTCGGCAAATATTGCAACGTTTATACAGCCATTATGGCTACAGTTTCGGCAAGTTGCGCAACGCCGAGGTCATGACACCCGGCGTGCGCAAGGTGTTCGACAGCCTGACCGACCCGCGGCTGCGGGCGCTTCTTAAGGCGCTCGACGAAGTGCTAATCGCCGAGCGCCCCCGCCATGCGGCGTCCCGCGAGCCGGAGGCGCGGGCGCACCAACGGCCGGGCCGACCAGTTCGCCCGGATCGGTGACGACCAGTGACACCGTCACCGCCGGCGCGAGCCTTCCGAGAAGCCCTGGCGAGCCGAAGCTTTCGATCATGTCCGACAGCATCGTCACAGTCCTGCGGACGAAGGTCCGGGCTGACAACGGCGGGCCTGTCATCGCAAGCATGCGTCGAACGAGTGCGAAATCCGTCCCGGTCCAGACGGAATGCCTGGGGAGACACGCG
This sequence comes from Methylobacterium currus, assembly GCF_003058325.1. Taxonomy (NCBI): domain Bacteria; kingdom Pseudomonadati; phylum Pseudomonadota; class Alphaproteobacteria; order Hyphomicrobiales; family Methylobacteriaceae; genus Methylobacterium; species Methylobacterium currus. The sequence goes on along the minus strand of NZ_CP028843.1, from coordinate 4,820,577 downwards.
CATGCATGTGACGATCGAACAGGCTGAGACCGCGATCCGTGCCGCTCGGGAGAAGGCGGTCGCGCTCGGCACGCAGATGTGCATCGCCGTCGTCGATTCGGGCGGCAACCTGAAGGCGTTCCACCGGATGGACGGCGCCTGGGTCGGCTCGATCGACATCGCGCAGAAGAAGGCGAAGACCGCGGTGTTCTTCGGCATGAAGACTGGCGCGATCGGCAGCCTGTCGCAGCCCGGCGGTCCGCTCTACGGCATCGAGCACTCGAATGACGGGCTGATCACCTTCCCGGGCGGCATCCCGATTGTCGATGCCAGCGGCGAGATGTCCGGCGCGATCGGCGTGTCCGGCTCGTCGGTCGAGAACGACGATGCGGTGGCGCTCGCCGGTGCCCAGGTGATCGGCGACACCGAATTGCCGGCGCATCCCTGGCGCACCTGAGCAGCGTTCCGCCGGACGCGGATGCCGCACGATCGGCCTGCCGGCGACCGCCGGAGAAGCCTTGTGCGCGTAACGCGGCCTTTCCCGCCGTTCATCTGGCCCTGGGCGAAGTCGAACGGCAGGTGCGGCTAGCTCGTGACGCGCGCCGAGCCGCGCCGCCGGCCTCGACCCGAAGCACCGGTGGCCGGCGCCGGAAGGCTCCTGAGAAGACCGCCGAGCAGCGGCACGCGAAGACGGCTGCGGACCCGCGAGCCGCCGATTCGCTGCGAAGGCGCGGCATCGTCACCGCGTCAGCTTCTGCTGGCCGAGCCAATCGGAGACGCGCGCGGCGATCGCGTCCGAGTTCCGATCCATCATCAGCATGTGCGTGTTGCCGTGAAGGCCGGCCTTGGGCAGTTCGAGCCACTCGACGTGTCCCCCCGCCTTGTTCACCGCGTCGCGCCACGCGGCGTTCGCCTTCATCAGCGGCGTCCAGAATGGCACCCGATCGAGGTAGTCGCCCCACACCACGAGGTGCGGGATGCCCTTCACCGCGCTAGCGTCCGCCTTCGCGGGGTCGGGCGCGCCGGATGGCTCGACGAGCACGAGAGCCTTAACCAAGTCCGGGTTGTGAAGCGCGGCGGTGTAGCCGAAGTTGCCGCCCTGGCTGTGCACCACGATCACGCAGGGGCAGACCTTGCGCACGTAGGCGTCGTAGGCGGCTTGCGTCGCCGCGTCGTTCGTCGCCCAGCGCGGCACCGCCTGCTTGGCGAACTGATCGTAGTCTGAGATCGGGAACTGCGTGCCTTCAAACGCGTGGCGTGCGCTCGGCTCCTGCGCCCAGCCGTCAGCGGGGCCGATGCGGAAGATGTCCCAGCCCTCGCGTTTGGTGCGGAAGAGCGGGGGAGAGGTGTAGATCTCCGGGTAGCGCGACCACGAGGCTCGCCCTCGCTCGACGGCGTCCGAGACGTAGGTGTCGTAGCCGCGTTCGAGGAAGAACTGCTGCCAGCCCGGCTTGCCGTCGGGCTTCGTCTCCCAAGTTACCCCTGACAGCCCGCCCCCATGCCATAGCAGGATCGGCAGCGGCGCGGAGGGCTCTGCAAGCTTGACGTACTGCACGTACATCTGTCCGGTCTCGAACTGGCCATTCGGATCGACAGTGATCGGTGCCATGCCCGCAGTGAAGCTGATCTGCGACGTTGGCAGCCCTTCGAGCACGACCTCGTGCCCGCCAATGTGGAAGCTGCCGACCTCACGCACGCGGTACTCGGCCCGAGCTGCCAAGGGGATGGTACAGAGGGCGACGGCCGCAAGCGCGCGCATCATTCCCTGCATCGACCAGTTCCTCCCATTCGCGTGACGTTGGCCGCCATCGCCGATGAACGTGTACTTGACTACCCGCACCCCTGTCATCACGGACGTGCACGGCGCCGCGCGCGGTTCGGACACTGGTCACGCGGGCAGAGGCAATGAGCTGCTTTCACTCAGTCGAGATCGTGCAACTTCGCGATTGCTGGATCAGATGGCGCACAATTAACCTTCGATCTCCGCCCCAACTGCTGCTCGCGCAAGAAGATAAAGAGGCCGCTAGCAACGATGGTGCCGGCGCCAACCGTTGTGAGTGGGCCGATCATTTCCCCGAAGAACGCGTAACCGAACAGCATCCCCCACAGGATCAACGTGTATTGATACGGCACGACCGTCGTTGCGGGCGCCAGCCGGAGGGACTGGTTCACACAGAGATTGCCCAGCAGCGATCCGATGCCGAGCAGGAGCATCAGCGCGAAGTCCGTGGGTCCGGTCGAGGTCCAGCCATGGGCAAGCACGAGAGCCGCCCCGAAGATCAGGGACGACACGAGTTGGCCTGTCATCAGAACGGCGCCGGGAACGGCCGCCAGCTTGCGCGTGGTGACGAGGAACAGCGCGTAGAAGAAGCTGCCCGCGAGGGCGCAGACCGCTCCTACGGACAACGATCCCAGTGAGGGGCGTAGAGCGAGAGCGACCCCGCAGAAGCCCACCGCGATGGCTGCCCAACGACGCCAGCCCACCTGCTCGCCGAGCAACAGGGGCGAGAGAGCGGTCACATAGATCGGGCCGGCCATGTAGTAGGTCATGACCTCGGCCAGCGGCAACGTGCTGACGCCCCAGAAGAAAAGGGATGCTTCGAGCGTCGAGAAGCCCGCGCGCACGAGCTGCAACCCCGGGCGCGGTGCATCGCGGAACCCGCCGAGCCCAACCCGGTGGATAGCAGGCACCATCACGCACAGGCCGGAGATGCTGCGCACGAGCATGAGCTGACCGACCGCGTAGGTGCCGAGCAGCCATTTGCCCATCGTGTCGTTCAAGGCGAAGAACAGCACGCCGAGCAGCATCATCACGATGCCGCCGATGGCGCCCACGGGCACGACGGCACGCCCCACACTCACAGCCACGGTTTCCTACCCTTCGTCTTTTTGGAGCAGTGGGGTGCGGTCGTAGTTCGGCGACCGATCCGCCGTGGTCGTGCGACCTAACAGTTCGCATCACGCCGACCCGGTTACTCCCGGGATGCATCCTGGCGGCCCGCTCGTTCCCATACCTGGCCAAAGCCACCCACTCCACCGTGATGATCGGGGACGGCATCGGCGGACGATCTGGCCTTGATGTGCGTGCAACCGCGGCGAGCAGCTGGGCCATATCTCCGCCTGCCACATCCGTGTACCGCTTTCTCCAACCGCCACCGCCAGTCCCGTCGCAGCTGGTCCGATCTGAGAATGGCACCGATGAATTTGCCGCTCCGGCGAGTGTTTCCGCCCATCCTGCTCCCGACATTCGTAGCTGTGGTTGACGGCACCATCATCACGGCGGCGCTGCCTGCAATGGCGAGCGAGTTCGGCGACGTGGAGCGGGTCTCCTGGGTGGTCGCCTCCTACTTGGTTGCCAGTACCGTGGCGGCACCCGTCTACGGCCGGCTGGGGGATGCTCTCGGGCGGCGACGCATGCTGCTGCTGGCTTTGGCGCTGTTCGTCACGGCGTCCGTGCTGTGCGCCTTAGCCCATAGCCTCCTGACGCTGGTCGGCGCGCGCATTCTGCAGGGCTTCGGCGGCGGCGGCTTGATGGTACTGAGCCAGGCGGTGCTGGCCGAGAACATCGCGCGCCACCAGCTCGGCCGAGCCCAAGGGTTTATGGCCGCGGTGATCGTGGCCTCCTCGACATTCGGGCCGGTGGCAGGCGGGGTGCTCACCCAGACGTTCGGATGGCCTTCGGTCTTCCTGGTGAACCTGCCGCTCGGCCTGCTGGCGATGGTGCTGTTGGTGCGGCTACCCGGCCGCGAGGGCAGCGGCGAGCGCGGGACATTCGACTGGCCGGGCCTGTTCCTGTTCGCCGGATCGGTGGTGCCGCTCCTGTTGGCGCTGGAGCAACTGCGCAGCGTCGAACCTGCGATGCTGCTCGGGATCGGGATGTCCCTGGTCTGCGTCGTGCTGCTGGGGCGGCAGGAGCGGCGAGCGGCGCAACCGCTGTTTCCGCTGGACTTGCTGCGTCGCCCGGCCATGTGGCGAGCGAACGCCATGGCCGCCTGCTCCGGCGCGTTGCTCGTGAGCGAAGCGACGATCCTGCCGATCCACCTGCGAGCGGTCGACGGCGCATCGGCCGGAGAGATCGGGCTGATGACGCTGCCGCTGACGGCGACAGTCGGGGTGGGGTCGCTCATCACGGGGCGACTGGTCTCGCGTACTGGGCGTGTCGCCATCTTCCCCGCAGTGGGTCAGACCGCAGCGGCGTTAGGCTTGCTGCTCGTGGCGTTCGGGATGGGGCCAGTCGGGGCGGTGCTCGGCCCCTGGGGTCTACCGGCGATGCTGGCGGTCGTGGCGGTGTTCCAGGGCTCGGCCATGCCGGTGGCTCAGATCACGATGCAGTCCCAGGCTCCGCCCGCCACGCTTGGGGCTGCGTCGGCGTCCGTCCAACTGTCGCGCTCGGTCGGCTCGGCCATCGGCGTGACCGTCGCGATGGGGGTGCTGTTTGTGACACTGGGCCGGAACGCTGCAATTGCTGATGTCTTCGCCGACGCCGTTCGACACGGTCCCGCCGCTCTGGCGAGTTTGCCAGAAGCGACGCGCGTTCCAGCGGTGACACACATCCAGAACGCCTTCGCTGCTGCCTTCTCGACCATCGCGCTCTTCGCTATGGCAAATGCCGTGCTGGCCTGGACCCTGCCAGTGCGGCGGCTGTAGGCTTGGTAGGAGCAAGGGCCGTCGCCCTCGCGCTACAGCAAGGTCGGGTTGGTCATCACGGATCTCGTGCCGATAGACGACGCACCGCGCCCGCTGTTCGGTGCGCTTGATCGGGAGAAGTCCAGCAAGCTCATGGCTGCGATGGATGCCTGCAACAGCCGGTTCGGCCGTGGTGCCGGCGCGGGCGGGGCTGGTCGAGACGCGCACGTGGTCGACGAAGTTCGAGATGCGATCGCCGCGATTCACGACGCGGTTGGACGAGGTGCCGACGGTTGGCGCAGCCGTTCAGTGAGATCGCCTGCACCTTGGTGGCTCAACCGCTGCTTTTAGGGAGCAGGCGAACGATCCCGAGTGTCAGTTTTCACCAATGTGCTGAGAGTTGCCAGTCAGAGGTCGCGTGCACTCCCGTCTCAACGACGCCGCCGAGCCTCAGACGCGCCGCTTCCTGGCCAATCGCCGCGTGTCGACCTGGAATGGCGTCGGCGCCGCGGCCAGGATCGGCTTCCAGGTCGCGCTCCAGTCTTCGAGGGGAACAGGATCGGACTTGTGGACAAGATCGAGGAAAGCGAGCCCTACCTCGGTGGTGGCCCGCTTCACCAAGGGGTTCAGCGGCCCGCCGTTCCGAAGGGAGCGGTCAGTGAAGACGCTGTGCGGACCGCCCTGGAACACGACCAGGGCCTTCTGGGGGGTTGGAATAGCTGCGTAGACGTCGATGCGGTCCTGAACGGGGGAATAGCGGCCCGGGATGCGGATCGTGTCCTCCGTCGTGGTGACATGGAGCGTGGGGACGTCAACCGACGCGAGGACCGCCTGTGAGGTCGGTCTCGCCGTAGAAGGGCGGCGCCGAGATCACGATGCTCGCTGTGAAACGCGGGTCCCGGAAGCCCAAGGGCTTCCCGTCGCGGATCACCTGGGCGCCGGTGAGGATCAGGGTCGTGTTCGCCCCGAAGGAGTGCCCGGCCGCGACGATGCGCTTGCGGTCGATGGCGGTATGGAAGGGGCTGTCACGCTGCAGCAGGCGGTCGAGGCCGAAGCTCACGTCCCGCGTCCGTTCGATGGCCTCGCGCTCGTCGGCCGCGCCGCCGAGGCGGTCGAGGAGCATGATGGGGTTGCCCTGCCACAGCGTCTCGTCGCTGCCGACGTGCTGGATGCGCAGGCTGGCGACACCACGTGCCGACCATCCCTCGCCGAGGTAGCTGTAGCCCTTCCGGGAGCCGCCGAGCCCGTGGGAGAAGACGATCAACGGAACCGGACCATTCTGGGTCGCGGCGGCCGGCCAATAGAGCCGAGTTGGCACCACACGGTCGCGGGTCGTGTCGACCCATTCGAAGTCGAGGAACCGGGCTTCATCGGACGCTGGCAGCGCCATGGCCGGCCGGCATTGGACTAGGCTCCCGACACTAGCTGCCAGCACCATGGCGCCGAAGCGGCGGCGGTCGAGGCCACGCGAGGCTGCCCCGGTGGAAGTGCCCGGCTGGGATGGAATGGCGTCGAAGATGGCCATGGATGTCTCGTAAGAGCCCGGCAGTCGGATCGTACCGGCCAAAACCTTGTGGCTTCGGTTTGACGCTGGTCGGCCCGGTCGGATGTGCTCCCTCGCACGATCACGAGCTTATATCACGGCCCGTTGATGAAGATCGTTTCAGGGTCCAAAGCCGCGGCTCGGAGCACCATGGGCGATCAGCGCCGCTTCACGGAACCAGTAGGGACCGATCGGCTACGATCCCGGCGATGTGCAACCTCTACAGCTCCGCCCGCTCCCAGGACGAGATCCGGCGCACCTTCGCGATCGATCGCGACGAGGCCGGCAACCTGCCGCCGCTGCCCGGCATCTTCCCCGACCAGATGGCGCCGGTGGTCCACTCGGTCGACGGCGCGCGGGTGCTGACGATGATGCGCTGGGGCTTCTCGCCGCCGCCGAGGGTTGGCACCCAGCCGGTCACCAACGTGCGCAACGTCGCCTCACCCTACTGGCGGCCCTGGCTCAAGCCTGCGCACCGCTGCCTGGTGCCGGTGACCTCGTTCAGCGAGTACGCCGACACCAAGCCCCGCAAGACGCCGGTGTGGTTCGCCCTCGACGAGAGCCGGCCGCTCTTCGCCTTTGCGGGGATCTGGCGGCCGTGGACGGGCGTGCGCGGGCCGAAGCGGGACGAGCCGGTCGAGGAGGAGCACCGGCTGTTCTCGTTCCTGACGACCGAGGCAAACGGCGTGGTCAGGCCGGTTCACCCGAAGGCGATGCCCGTGCCGCTCACCACCGCGGAGGAGTGGCGTACCTGGCTCGAGGCGCCTGTCGAGGAGGCTCTGCAGCTACAGCGCCCGCTCCCGGAGGAGATGATGGCCGAGGTGGCGCGGGATGGGCGGAAGGACGGGATCTGAGGGCCGCCACCCGCGCGGCCGTAGTCCTCAGCGCGGTGGGGTGCGACTGGCGCAGCATGGGGGAGCAGCTATGGCGCAGAACCTGGCCGATCTCGTCTTCGTTCTGGAGGGAATGGAAGACCGCCTCACCCGGCTCGAGGCTGGTCTGCCGCCTTCATGGCGGCGGGCGACAGCCAGGGCGAGATCACAGCCGATGGCATCACGGTGATGCGGGACGCGATGGACGTCGAGATCGCGGCGCTCCGGACTGTCTGGTGGGAGACCTGGAGCTTTTTCCAGGACCTGGATAGGCAGCCGGCCACCGACGCACCGAAAGAGCCACCTACGAGCTTTCTCGCCATCCTCCTGCACGCCTGCCGCCTGCGGCGCATCCGCCGGGTCATGCGGGAATTCCAGACCGGCGTGAATGCCTATGAGGCGGCCTATGGCGGCCGCCTTTCACCCCGGCCGATCGAGCTTGACGATAGGAGCGTCGACTACCTTCGGGCAGTCGGAGCCTACCCTGGCAGATCGGCTCGGCGCGGGACTTCGAACTCAGGTTTGCTCTCAAGCCTTGATGGCCTCCTTCTGAGTATGTCCCAGCCCATGCTGAGGGCGCGGTTCACCGCCGTGCGTATCCGTGAACGTCGACCGTTCGCCGGACTGCTTGGCCCGATGTACCTGCAGCCGCTGCCAGATGAGGATGGCCAACACGGCGGCGAAGGTTGCGAAAGCCAACCAATAAATCAAATCGCTCATAATTTATCTCGCTTTACATTGCTTCATTATGGCAACGAAGCGAATTTTACATGAGTTTCAACCGCAGAATTTATTTGTTGGATCGCAGGCGGGCAAATTTTGGTGCATTCATTGAGAACGTTGGCAACATGCTGATTGCCGCACTCGCCGCCGTGACCAGCGACCTCGCCCCGCTCCTGCGCCGCATCGTACTCATCAGCGAGCCGGCGCTTGGCGAGCGCCTCTATCTTGACGGCATCCGCCTGGGCCCGGTGAGCGGCGGCGATCAGGCCACGGCCTCCACCATCGTGCGGAACGGCCGGACCTCCATCTTCCAGCCGGTCTCGGCGGTGAGCCACGCGTAGTGCGCCTGCATGTCCATCATCACGCCAACACGCTTGCTGCCACAGGCCGAGCAGCGGAGGCGGAGCGAGATTTCGGGGATCGGCAGATCGGGCGGGAAACGGTCGGTGGAGACGATCGCGTGGTGGCGGCAGTCGTGGCAATGGGCGGCGATCGTGGTCTCGCCCTGCGCGCGGGCGCTGCCGACCGTAGGCGGTGCGATCTCCCGGCCGGTCTCGTCGTAGGCGCGGCGCGGGTTGCGCCTCACCGCCCGATCCTCGCGTCCAGCCGCCGCGCCGCCTGCCTCAGGCCCGCCGCCGCAAATCAGGCGCAGGCCAGCACCAGGGCGGAGGTGAGGTCGAGGTAGGCGACGGTGCTCATCCGACCGGCGCCAGCAGGATCGCCGTCTTGACGGCGTTCCGCTGCTGCGGCGCCGTCACGCCCTTCCGGGCCAGCACCTCGACGCTGTAGGCGTGTGCCAGGACGGCTGCGGCGACATCGATGCTGCCCTTCCCGACCTTGATCACCGCCGGCTTCGACGGATCGGCGAGGTAGGCTGCGATCGCCGCGTCGAGCGGAGCGCCGGTCAGGAGCTTCTGCTTGTAGGCCTCGCCGCCGGTCACTGCTTCGTCTCCCAGATCGGGATCATGCCTGGCATCTTCACCGGCTCGTGCCGGTAGGCTGTGCCCCCCTGCCGATCTGTGCCGAGGTCAAGGCTCACCCCGGCCCCATCGAGCCCGTGACAGATCACGATGGAAGCGAGCTGCCATGGTGGGCATCCTGGAGCGAAGCAGGAGGCTTTGACCATGCCGCGAGCAATACGCTCCGCTCCAACGCAGCCCAGGCAGGAACGCGCCGAGGGCGGCCGCCCGAGCCGCTCGCGTACCAGGAACGCGGCGGCCGCGATCGGCATCAGCCGCTCGAAGGTCTGGGACCTGATCGCCTAAGGCGATATCTTCGCTCGGAAGCTCGGCGGCTCCACGATCATCCTTCGCACCGATCTAGAGCGCTGTGCGATCGGCCTGCAACGGCCAAGTTGGTTAGGGCGTTGGCTGGGTGAAGGAGCCAGCGATGACCTCACCCTTGTCCGTCGATCTGCGTGAGCGTGTGGTGTCCGCTGTCATAGCGGGTGCGTCCTGCCGCCAAGCTGGCGAGCGGTTCGGTGTCAGCGCCGCCAGCGTCAGTCGCTGGCATGCCCGCCATTTCCGGGACGGCCACGTCCGGCCCAAGCCGATGGGCGGCGACCAGCGCTCGCACGTCATCGAGGCTCACGCCTCGCGGATCCTGAGGCTGTGCGAGAAGCGCGGCAACATCGTGCTGTCGGAACTGCGCGACGCCTTGGCCGAGCAGGGCGTCACCTCCAGCACCAGCAGCCTGTCGCGCTTCCTGGCCCGCCATCGCATCACCCGTAAAAAGGGGCGCTCCACGCCGCCGAGCAGGACCGTCCGGACGTAGCGGAGGCCCGCCAGGCGTGGTTCGAGGGCCAACTCGATCTCGATCCGGACCATCTGGTGTTCATCGACGAGACGGCGGCCTCAACCCGGATGGCGCGCCGCTATGGCTGGGCCCCGCGCGGCCAGCGCTGCCGCCTGCCGATGCCGTGCGGGCACTACACGACCACCACTATCACGGCGGCTCTGCGCACGAGCGGCCTGACGGCGACGGCGATCTTCGAGGGGGCCACCAACGGCCGGCGCTTCCTGGACTACGTCACCGACACTCTGGTCCCGGCGCTCCGGCCAGGCGACACGGTGATCCTCGACAACCTCCAGGCCCACAAGGTGGCGGGCGTGCGCGAGGCCATCGCGGCGGCCGGCGCGCGGGTGGTGTACCTGCCGCCCTACAGCCCGGAGTTCAATCCGATCGAGCAGGCCTTCGCCAAGCTCAAGACGTTGCTGCGCACCGCGGCCGCGCGCACGGTAAAAGCGCTGCAGGACGCGATCCAGCAAGCCTTCGCCGCCTTCACCCCGCAGGAGTGCCGCAACTACATCAATGCAGCCGGATACCAGAATGACTGCTACGTTTCAGACTGATCGGGCGACGCTCTAGCAGGCTGCTGAAAAAGGGCTTCGCCTGTCGGCAGAAGCGTGATTCACTCTTCTGGGATCATCGGGAGAGTTTTCAGTGCGTGGTCAGGATCTCCGAAGCAGCTCGCTGTTCTCCTACGTGGATCTCGAGCGCCGCATTCGGCCTGACCATCCCCTGAGAACGATCCGAACTTTGGTCGACGAGGCGCTCACGACGCTCGACGGGCAGTTCTCGGAGATCTACTCGCAGATTGGCCGCCCCTCGATCCCACCCGAGCAACTCCTGCGCGCCATGCTGCTCCAGGCATTCTACTCCGTGCGCTCCGAGCGACAGTTGATGGAGCGCCTCGACTTCGACCTGCTGTTCCGCTGGTTCGTCGGCCTCGGCATCGACGATCCCGTCTGGGATGCCTCCACCTTCTCCAAGAACCGCGATCGGCTGCTGGGCGGCAGCGTGGCCGCCGCCTTCCTGAGCGCCGTGCTGGCGATCCCGCGCGTCAAGCGGCTGCTGTCGCAGGATCATTTCACCGTCGATGGCACCTTGATCCAGGCTTGGGCCTCGATGAAGAGCCTCAAGCCCAAGGACATTGCGCCCTCCGACCCGCCTGATCCCCCGGCAGGCGGGCGCAATCCCGACGTCGACTTTCGCGGCAAGAGCCTGTCCAACGACACTCATCAGAGCAGCACTGACCCCCAGGCGCGGCTCTACCGCAAGGGTCAGGGCAAGGAAGCCAAGCTCTGCTTCATGGGTCATGCGCTCATGGAGAACCGCAATGGGCTGATCGTCGATGGCTGCGTGACCCAGGCGACGGGGCAGGCCGAGCGCGTCGCGGCCCTGGCGATGATCGAGAAACGGGCCAACCGTCCCACCCGCGTCACCCTGGGCGCCGACAAAGGTTACGACGCCGCGGACTTCGTGAACGAACTGCGCGCCATGGCGGTGACGCCGCACGTGGCCTGCAACACGGCGGGACGCCGCTCCGCCATCGACGGACGCACCACACGCCAGCCCGGCTATGCGATCAGCCAGACGATCCGCAAGCGGATCGAGGAAAGCTTCGGCTGGAGCAAGGAGATCGGCCTGATCGGCCGCATCCGGGTCCGCGGGCGGGAGCGGATCGACATGGCCTTCACCTTCACAGCCGCAGCCTTCAACCTCGTGCGGCTGCCAAAACTCCTCGGAGCGTAAGCGACCGCCTGACGACAGAACGGTGCCGCCTCTTGCTCAACGCAGCCGAACCCTGCCCCAGCGCAGCGGTTGAGCCCGGCACGACGAGCCACCGCAACGCCGGTGCAAGGCGAAAACCAGCAAACCAAACGGCGCCAAGCCAGGCATCAAAGCGACAAGCCCCTTTTTCAGCAGCCTGCTAGGAGGCTCAGAACGAGGAGGTCGACACTCAGTCCACCCGCGTCACCGTCTTGACCGCTCCCGGCCCTCTCGCTCGTTCCAGAGCTCCGTCAGGGTCCGGGCCTCCCGCTCGATCACCGTGTAGGCTGCCAATCTCCATCCGGCGTCCCGGTCGAGCACGTCCCAGATGCAGCCGGCGTCGTAGAGGAAGTTGTTGAACTCTTCAACTATATCGAAATCCATTTGGCGTACCCGTCGCTGATGTCTCGTATTAGCCTCGGTTATATTAATTGTCAATAGTAAATATGAGAGCAACTGGAGTATTTATCCAACCGTCCGGCGGTAGACCTCGGCGCTAGTGCATTGACGCATTCAGATGATTCACGTCAGGCGTGAGGCATGCGAGTCTGAGGCATGGCTCAGACTGTCTGCGTGATTCCCAGCGCCGCCGACCTGGCGCACCTGTCCGCCATCGTCGCCGATCGGGCGCAGCCCCTCAAGCACATCCAGCGCGCCCGCATCGTTCTGCTCTCGGCCGAACGCCTCTCCGTCCTCGACGTCGCCCGCCAGGCCGGCGTCAGCCGGCCAGCCGTCTGGCGCTGGCAACAGCGCTACGCCGAAGAAGGCGTCGAGGGACTGCTGCGCGACAAGACCCGTCCGCCTGGCAAGCCGCCCCACTCCACCGACACCGTCGCCGAGGTGCTGGCGCTGACCTGCTCCGAACCGCCCGGTGAGGTCACCCACTGGACCGGCCGCGCCCTGGCGCAGGCCGTCGGGATCTCCTTACGATCGGTCCAGCGCATCTGGGACGCACACCGCCTCCAGCCACATCGGGTCCGCAGCTTCAAGCGCTCGAACGATCCAGCCTTCGCCGAGAAGGTCGAGGACATCGTCGGCCTCTCCATGGATCCGCCGCGCCATGCCGTCGTGCTCTCGCTCGACGAGAAGAGCCAGATCCAGGCCCTGGAACGCACCCGTCCGAGCCGACCCGTCACGCCAGGTCGTCCCGTCACGCCAGGTCGTCCCGTCACGCCAGGTCGTCCCGTCACGCCAGGTCGTCCCGTCACGCCAGGTCGTCCCGTCACGCCAGGTCGTCCCGTCACGCCAGGTCGTCCCGAAACCCAGACCCACGACTACGTCCGTCACGGTACCACGACGCTGTTTGCCGCGCTCGACGTGCTGGAGGGCACCGTGATCGGTCGCTGCATGCAGCGTCATCGCCACGACGAGTTCCTGCGCTTCCTCAACACTATCGAGGCCGCGGTGCCGGCCGGCAAACTGATCCATGTGATCCTGGACAACTACGCCACCCACAAGCACCCGAAAGTGCGAGCCTGGCTGGCCCGGCATCCGCGCTGGATCTTCCACTTCACTCCGACCTCGGCCTCGTGGATGAACGCGGTCGAGGGCTTCTTCTCGGCCTTGACCCGGCGCAGGCTGAAACGTGGCAGCTTCAGCGGGATCGTCGACCTTCAGGCTGCGATCAACCGCTACATCACCGAGCACAACGACAGGCCAAAGCCCTTCGTCTGGACCAAGCCGGCCGCCGCCATCCTCAATGCCGTCAACGGCAACGCTGCACCATCCGAATGAGTCAGTGCACTAGGTAGCCCATCAGGCAGCAGAAGGTGGCCCGGGAGGATGACCCTTGCATGGCTGGGGGTCTACCAGCCGATAGGCACCTCGCGAGCGACCAGCGAGCACCAAAACGGAGGGCGAAGCCCGACCCTCTCCGCCTCTAGTCCGCCTTCCGAGGGCCGGCGCGACCGTGCTACAAACCGTGACACAAAGGGCGGCTACTCCCTTGCTGCGCCTAGAGAAAAGTCGGCTAGGGCCTGTTGTCGCTTGAACTCTCTGCGAGGATGAGCGTTTCCCCGCTTTGAGCGAGGAGACACGATGCTGACGGACGCTCAGTGGGCCGAACTGGAACCGCTGGTGGAAGCCTGCCGGCCCAAAGGCAAGACGCCGCCCCAAGAGCTGCGCCGCACGATCTCAGCCATCCTCTGGCGGCATCACAACGGCGCCTCTTGGAGGGCCATTCCAGCCGAGTTGGGTCCCTGGTGGCAGGCCGCCCAGATCTTCATCCGCTGGGCGCGCGCCGGCGTCTGGGAGCGGCTGCTCGACCTCGTGCAGAGCCGCGGCGTCGCGCTGGGCATGGTGTTTCTCGACGGCACGAACATTCGAGCCCACCAGAAGGCGGCGGGCGCGGCCAAAAGGGGGGATCTGGAGCCGAGCGAGACCATCGTGAAGCTCTTGGCCGCTCGCGTGGCGGCTATGGCACCAAGGCCTGCGTGATCGCCGATGGACGGGGCCGCCCCGTCGGTTTCCGCCTCGCGCCCGGTCAGGCGCATGAACTGCCCCACGCCCTTCCGCTGCTCGATCAACTGCCCGGGGTGCCGAAGTGGGTGGTGGCCGACCGTGGCTTCTCCAGCCACGGCTTTCGCGAGGCGATCTGGACCGCCGGGGCCCGGCCCGCGATCCCGACCAAGAGCAACGAGGCCCCGCTCGCCTGTCCTGACTGGATCTACACCAATCGCAACATCGTCGAGCGACTGTGGGCGCGCCTCAAGGAATGGCGGGCCGTTGCCACACGCTACGAGAAGACTGCCGTCAGCTTCATGGGCGTCCTCTGCCTCGCCGCTACGCTCCTCTGGATCAAGTGACGACAGGCCCTAGGCTTGATCCTCGTCATCGACAATTACGATTCCTTCGTCTTCAACGTGGTGCGCACCTTCGAGGAGCTGGGCGCCACGGTGCGGGTGGCGCGCAACGACGCCCTCGACGTCGCGGGCATCCGGGCGGCGAACCCGGAGGGAGTGGTGATCTCACCGGGGCCGTGCAGCCCGGCGGAGGCCGGGGTGTCGCTGGCGGCGATCCGCGCGCTGTCGGGGGAGGTGCCTCTCCTCGGGGTCTGCCTCGGCCATCAATGCATCGGCGCGGCCTTCGGCGGCCGGGTCGCGCGGGCCCGGCGACCGCTCCACGGCCACGCGACGGCGATCACCCATGACGGGCAGGGGCTCTTTTCCGGCCTGCCGGCTCCGCTCACGGTCGGGCGCTACCACTCGCTGATCGTGGAACCGGCGCCCGGCATGGCCGAGCACCTGAGCGTCGACGCCGTCTCGCCCGAGGGCGAGGTGATGGCGCTCTCCCACCGCCGGCACCCGACCTACGGCGTGCAGTTCCATCCGGAATCGGTGCTGACCGAGCATGGCCACGCCCTGTTCGGCAATTTCTTGGAACTCGCCCGGCGCTGGCGCGAGGCGGGAGGTGCGCGCCATGCTGTGGCGTGACGGGCGCCTGCACGAGGGCACGGTCGCGCCCTTCGACCTCGCCGATCGCGGCCTGCTCCTCGGCGACGGGGTGTTCGACACCGCCATGGCGCTGCGCGGCACGGTGGTGGCGGAGGAGGCGCATCTGGCGCGGCTCGCCGAGGCTGCCGCTGCCCTCGGCTTCCGCTTCGACGAGGAGGAAGCCCGCACGGCGATGCGGGCGGTGGCGGCCACTCTCGAGCGGGCGGCGATCCGCACCACCGTCACCCGCGGGTCCGGGCCGCGGGGCCTGCGCCCGCCGGTCGAGCCCCGCCCGGTCCTGTGGGCGAGCGCCGCACCGTTGCGCTCAGGGCTCGTCTTCTCGGACCTGTCCCTCGGCTGGAGCGTGATCCGCCGCAACGAGACCTCGCCGGGCGCGCGCCACAAGACGCTGGGCTATCTCGACGCGGTGCTCGCCGCCGAGGCGGCCGCGCGGGCGGGGGATGACGAGGCCCTCTTCCTCAACACGGCCGGGCGGGTGGCCTGCGCCGGGACCGGCAACCTGTTCGCGGTGTTCGGGCGGGTGCTCGTCACGCCGTCCTTGAGCGAAGGCGTGCTGGCGGGCATCGTGCGCGCCAGGCTGCTCGCCTTAGGCCCCGGCCTCGGCCTCGGCCTCACGCCCACCGAGCGCCCGGTCGCGCCGGAGGCGCTGGCCGAGGCGGACGCGGTGTTCCTCACCAATTCCCTGCGGCTGATCGCGCCGGTGCAGCGGATCGCGGAGCGTGACTTTGCCAGCGCCGGGCATCCGGTCGTGCGGGCGTTGCAGGCGGCGCTGTCGGCGGAGATCGCGCAGGCCTGCGGAGTGGCGCCGGAGGGGTGAGGCGGGACGCGCGCCTGAACCCTCCCCCACGGAACCCGGGCTTGCCCGAGTTCCGCATCCCTGTGCCCAGTCGGACGAGCCCGACTTGGGACGGGGGAGGGTGGCCCTCGCGTGAGCAGGGGTCGGGAGAGGGGACGCCGCTGCCGGAGAGGTCGCGCGTTCGATGAAGGGCGCCACATCCTGGAAGCGCCGCGCTGCCCCTCTCCCGGCCCATTCCGTGGGCCACCCTCCCCCGCAGAGGGGGGGAGGGTCGGCGTCGGCGCTTCAGCCTTCCGCCGGCTTCGCCTCGGCCTTCGGGCCGCCCTTGGCCACGCCCACCAGGGCCGGGCGCAGGACGCGGTCGCCGATGACGTAGCCCGACTGCACCACCTGCACGACCGTGCCGGAGGTCACGTCGGGGTTGGGCACCTCGAACATCGCCTGGTGCAGGTTGGGGTCGAAGCGCTGACCCTGCGGCTCGACCCGCTTCACGCCATGGCGCTCCAAGGTCTTGAGCAAGTCGCGCTCGGTCAGCTCGATCCCGTCGACGAGGGCCTTGAGCGAGCCCTCGGCCGTCGCGCGGGCATCGGCCGGCACGCTCTCGAGGGCGCGGCGGATGTTGTCGGCGGCGTTGAGCATGTCGCGGGCGAAGTTCGTCACCGCGTAGGTGCGGGCATCCGCCACCTCGCGCTCGGTGCGCCGGCGCAGGTTCTCCATGTCGGCCAGCGTACGCAGCAGCTTGTCCTTGAGGTCGAGCTTCTCGGCCTCGAGCGCGGCGAGCGCGTCGGCTTT
The DNA here is from genome assembly GCF_003058325.1 of Methylobacterium currus. Classification (NCBI taxonomy): domain Bacteria; kingdom Pseudomonadati; phylum Pseudomonadota; class Alphaproteobacteria; order Hyphomicrobiales; family Methylobacteriaceae; genus Methylobacterium; species Methylobacterium currus. Next base: position 4,804,242 of record NZ_CP028843.1, on the reverse strand, counting down.
CTGGGCGGCCTCCGGCGCGGAGGCGGGAGCGCCCTCGGCAGCTTCGGGCGCATGCCCCCGAGGCTCCTGGGCCCGCGCGGCGTTCTCCGTGTCGTTCGGCGTCATTGTCATTCCGAAAAAGGGGTCTGGGAGTGACCCCGATATCAGGTGGACGGTCCGCGAAATCAAGCTTCGCCAGCGACCGGGGCTGCGGCGCTGGGATCGTCCTTAAGGGCTTGCCTGCCCGCGCCGCGCCGGCCCCGGTCGCCGCGGGGCAGGTCGGCCTCGAACACCGCCATCACGGCCCGCCGGATGGTGGCCTGGCGGTCGGGCTGGGTCACCTTGGTGCCGGTGAGGTCGGTGACGTAGAACACGTCCACCGCCCGCTCGCCGAAGGTCGCGACATGGGCCGAGGTGATGTTGAGGTTGAGCCGGCCGAGCGCCGAGGTGAGATCGAACAGCAGGCCAGGCCGGTCGAGGCCGGAGATTTCCAGCACCGTCTCGCGGGCCGAGAGCGCGTTGTCGATCGACAGGTCGGGGGCGACCTGGAAAGTGCGCGGGCGGTCCTTCAGCGGATGCTTGTCGGCGACGAGGTCGGCGATGCGGATCTCGCCCTTCAGCGCCCGCTCGATCGCGGTGGCGATGCGGCCGGCCCGGCGCAGCTCGTCCTCGTCGCGCTCGAAGGCCCGCGACAGGGTGATGGTGTCGAGCACGAAGCCGTCGGCGGTGGTGAAGATCTGCGCGTCGACGATGTTGCCGCCGGACGCCGCGCAGGCGCCGGTGAGGATCGCGAGCAGGCGCGGATGGTCCGGCGAGTAGACGCAGAGCTCGGTGACGCCGCGCGACAGGTCGGTCTCGAAGATGGTGGCGACGGTGTTGCCGGCCTCGGCCGCCGCCCGGATGAAGCGGGCGTTCTTGAGCTGGCGCCCGGCATCGACCTTGAGCCAGTAATGCGGGTAGTGCCGGCCCGCATAGGCGTCGAACTCCTCGGCCGTCCAGTCGGTCAGCTGCTCGCGCAGGCGCATCTGGATCAGCCGCACCCGGTCGGTGCGCGGGATCTCCGAGCGCCCGCCCGACAGGACCATCTCGGTCTCGTAGTAGAGGGTGCGCAGGAGCGTCGCCTTCCAGGCGGTCCACGTGCCGGGACCGACCGCCTTGATGTCGGCGATGGTGATGACGAGGAGGAGCTTCAGCCGCTCCAGGCTCTGCACCACGCCCGCGAAGGTCTCGATGGTCTTCGGGTCCGAGAGGTCGCGGCTCTGCGCCGTCATCGACATCAGGAGGTGGTGCTCGACCAGCCAGGCGACGGTGCTGGTCTCGGCCGCATCCAGCCCGAAGCGCGGCCCGAGCTTGCGCGCTACCGCCGCGCCGGCGATCGAGTGGTCCTCCTTCCGGCCCTTGGCGATGTCGTGCAGGAACATCGCCACGTAGAGCGCGCGCCGGTTCTGGATCGTGCCGACGATGCGGTGGGCGAGCGGATGCTCGTCCTCCAGCTCCCCGGCCTCGATCTTGGCCAGCACGCCCAAGGACCGGATCAGGTGCTCGTCCACCGTGAAGTGGTGGTACATGTTGAACTGCATCATCGCGACGATGCGGCCGAAATCCGGCACGAAGCGCCCGAGCACCCCGGTCTCGTTCATGTGCCGCAGCACCGTCTCGGGGGCGTTCTGCGAGGTCAGGAGCTCGATGAACAGGCGGTTGGCCTCCGGATCGACCCGCACCATCGGGCCGATCAGGCTCAGGGACCGCGTCGCGAGCCGGCTGGCATCGGGATGGATCGCGAGGTCGTGCCGGTCGGAGAGCCAGAACAGCCGGATCAGGTTGACCGGGTCCCGCTCGAAGGCGGCGTCGTCGCGCACGTCGAGCCGGCCGGTATGGATGCGGAAATCGTCCGCCTCCAGGTCGGGCGCCCGGAAATGCTGCTTGAAGCGGCGCAGCCAGCGGTCGAGGACCGGCGGGCGCTTGGCGTGGCGCGCCTCCATCTCGGCGCAGACGATGGCGGTGAGGTCGCCGACATCCTTGGCGATCAGGAAGTACGACTTCATGAACCGCTCGACCGCGGCAAGGCCGCCGCGGGCGCCGTAATCCAGCCGCTCGGCGATGCGCGGCTGCAGCCCGAAGGACAGCCGCTCCTCGGCCCGCCCGGTGACGAAGTGCATGTGGCAGCGCACCCGCCACAGGAACTCGTCGCAGCGCTGAAACAGCCGGAACTCGTCCGGCGTGAACAGGCCGGCCTCGACCAGGTCCTCGGCCTCCTTCACCCGGAACGTGTACTTGGCGATCCAGAACAGGGTGTTGAGGTCGCGAAGCCCCCCCTTGCCGTCCTTGACGTTGGGCTCGACGAGGTAGCGCGAGGCGCCGCTCTTCTGCACCCGTGCGTCGCGCTCCTTGAGCTTGGCCTCGACGAACTCGGCCGCGGTGCCCTGCACCACCTCGCGGTCGAAGCGGGTCTCGAGTTCCTCGAACAGGGCGCGATCGCCGAACAGGAAGCGCGATTCGAGGAGCGCGGTGCGGATCGTCATGTCGGCGCGGCCCTCGCGCAGGCAATCGGCGACCGAGCGGGTGGCGTGGCCGACCTTCAGCTTGAGGTCCCACAGCACGTAGAGCATCGCCTCGACGACGCTCTCGCTCCAGGCGGTCTGCTTGTAGGGCAGGAGGAACAGGAGATCGATGTCGGAGCCCGGCGCCAGCAGGCCGCGGCCATAGCCGCCGGTCGCCACCACGGCGATCTGCTCGGCCGCGGTCGGGTTGTCGGCCCGGTAGAGCCGCTTGACCACCGCGTCGTAGATCGCCCGGATCACCGCATCCATCTGGGCGCAGATCAGCCCGGCGCAGGCATGGCCGTCGCGGTCGGCCAGCAGCCGCCGCTCGGCCTCGGCGCGGCCGGCCTCGATGATGCGGCGCAGTTCCGGCACCAGCCGCTCGCGCAGGCGCGTCGGGTCGCTGAGGGACTGGTCGATGCCGGCGAGCATGTGCTTGAGGGCGGCATCGGTGTCGGACGGGTCGATGACGGTGGGTTCGGGCATGGCAGCCGAGCTTGAAGAAGGGGAGCGCGGCCGGGTCCCGTCGCGTTCCCGCCTGTTTCGCACCATGGCCGACAGAAAGCCAACGCTTCCGCGCGTCACGCAGGCTCGTGTTCGATCCGAAAGGCTAATCCGCTTCACCGGCCGAATCGTTTGACACTCCGAACGGCGCGCCCTAGCTTTCCGGCCGGCGGCCCGACGAGCGATGGGCCGGCCAACCGGGGAGAGTCGATGCGCATCCACCGCCGCGCGCTGATCGCAGCCGCTCTTGGTGTCGCCCTCGGGGCTGACGGCCTCGCTTCCGCCCGCCCGGCCCTGGCGCAGTCGGCCAAGGAGGTGCGCCTCGACTGGGCGACCTACAATCCGGTGAGCCTCGTCCTGAAGGACAAGGGCCTCCTCGAGAAGGCGCTGGCACCTGAGGGAATCACGGTGCGCTGGGTCCAGTCGCTGGGGTCGAACAAGGCGCTCGAATTCCTCAATGCCGGCTCGATCGACTTCGGCTCGACCGCCGGCGCCGCGGCCCTGCTGGCGCGGATCAACGGCAACCCGATCAAGGCCGTCTACGCCTTCTCGCGGCCGGAATGGACCGCCCTGGTGACCCGGCCGAAGACCGGCATTCAGGCGGTGAAGGACCTGAAGGGCCGCCGCGTCGCCGTCACCCGCGGCACCGACCCGCACATCTTCCTGATCCGGGCGCTCCGCAACGCCGGCCTGACCGAGCGCGACGTGAAGCTGGTGCTGCTCCAGCACCCGGACGGGCGCACGGCGCTCGACCGCGGCGACGTCGATGCCTGGGCCGGTCTCGACCCGATCATGGCCGCGGCCGAGATCGAGAACGGCGACGTGCTCTTCCACCGCGACCCCGCCGCCAATACCTGGGGCGTGCTCAACGTCCGCGAGGATTTCGCCAAGCAGAACCCGGGCCTGACCCGCGCGGTGCTGGCGGCCTACGAGGAGGCCCGCAAGCTCGCCCTCGCCGATCCGCAGGAGCTGAAGCGCATCCTGGTGGCGGCGACGAAGCTGCCTGAGCCGGTGGTGGCGCGCCAGCTCGAGCGCACCGACCTGTCGCAGCCGGTCATCGGCAAGCTCCAGGCCGAGACGATCCTGGATGCCGGCACCGCACTCCTCGATGCCGGGGTGATCCCGGCCGGGACCGATGTCGGCGCCGCGGTCGAGGCCCTGATCGATCCGCGCTTCGGTCCGGCGGCGCCGTGAGACCCGCGGAGGCGACCCCGCTTCCCCTCGGCGCCGCGCCCAAAGTCCCGTCCAAGACCGTCGCCACGGCGCTGCGCCTGCCCGGCGGGCGGGTGCTCGCCGGGCTCGTCCTGCCGCTCTTTCTCGCCCTCGCCTGGGAGGCGGCGGTGCGGGCAGGGTTGGCGCAGGGACGGCTGGTGCCGCCGCCGAGCCGGGTGCTGGCCACCCTCTGGGGCCTCGCGGAGAGCGGCGAATTGTGGACCCACGTGCTCGCCAGCCTGACCCGCGTCGCGGCGGGGTTCGGCTTCGGGGCGCTGGCCGGGATCGTGGTCGGGGCGGTCACCGGCACGCTGCCGCTCGCCCGGCAGCTGGTCGACCCGAGCCTGCAGGCCCTGCGGGCGATTCCTTCGATCGCCTGGGTGCCGCTGTTCATCCTGTGGTTCGGCATCTTCGAGGCCTCGAAGATCACCCTGATCGCGGTCGGCGTGTTCTTCCCGGTCTATCTCGGGGTGGCGGGCGCCATCGCGGGCGTCGACCGCAAGCTGATCGAGGTCGGCCGGGTCTTTCGGCTCTCGCGCCTCGCGCTCGCCCGGCGCATCCTGCTGCCGGCGGTGCTGCCCGCGACCCTGGTGGCCCTGCGCACGGGCCTCGGCCTCGGCTTCATGTTCGTGGCGGCGGCCGAGCTGCTCGGCGCCTCGGAAGGCCTCGGCTACCTCCTCCTCGACGGCCAGCAGCTCGGCAAGCCGGACCAGATCGTCGCGGCGATCCTGGCCTTCGCGGGCTTGGGCAAAGTGTGCGATGCGCTGCTCGTCGGCCTGACCGCGCCGCTCGCGCGCTGGCAGGACACGGCGCGGGACACTCTCTGAGATGCTGGCTCTGACATGCTGATCCTGGACGGGCTGTCGAAGACCTACGCCGACGGCACGCGGGCGCTTGCCGACATCTCGCTCACCGTGCGGGCCGGCGAGATCGTGGCGCTGATCGGCGGGTCGGGCTGCGGCAAGACCACGCTGCTGCGCCTGGTCGCCGGGCTCGACCGGGCGAGCGCCGGGGGCATCAGCCTCGACGGCGAGGCGATCGCGGCGCCGCATCCGGGCGTCGGCATCGTCTTTCAGGAGCCGCGGCTCCTGCCCTGGCTCACCGTCGCCGACAACGTGGCGTTCGGGCTCGCCGACCTGCCACGGCCGGAGCGCCGGGCCCGGGTGGCGCATGCCCTGGATCGCGTCGGCCTCGCCGAGCAGGCCGGGCGCTGGCCCCGCGACCTGTCGGGCGGCCAGCAGCAGCGGGTGGCGATCGCCCGTGCCTTCGTGGCGGCCCCGAAGGTGCTGCTCCTCGACGAGCCGTTCTCGGCCCTCGACGCCCTGACCCGGGCCGGCCTGCACCGCCATCTCCTCTCCTTATGGGAGGAGAGCCGGCCGACCGTGCTCCTCGTCACTCACGACGTCGCCGAGGCGGTGGCGCTCGCCGACCGGGCCGTGGTGCTCCGCCCCAAGCCCGGCCGGATCGACGACGCGATCCCGCTGCCCCTGAGCCGCCCGCGTCTTCCCTCGGCGCCGGGCAGCGAGGCCGCCGCACGCACCATCCTGGCGAGCCTCGACCGCTCGCTGCGTCCGGAGGGCGAGCCCGATCGCCAGAAACCCGACGCCTCCGCCCTGTGGTGGTGAGCGCCCCGTGTAAGGTCCTGCCTGCGAGCCCTGGCGGGGCGGCGGCGCGGGATGCTAAGCCGTTTTCCCATAAACAGGGAGGACCCCCATGGACGCCACCGCGTTGCGCTCGCTCCAGGCCCCGATCAAGGACCGCTATCGCAGCGATCCGGACGCGGCCGTGATCACCCTGAAGGCGCAGGGCTCGCTCGACGACGGCGGCATCGCCTGCAAGGTCGAGACCGGCCGGGCGCTGGCCGTGGCGGGCCTCCATCCGGCGAGCGGCGGATCGGGCGCCGAGCTCTGCTCCGGCGACATGCTGCTCGAGGCGCTGGTCGCCTGTGCCGGCGTGACCCTGAAGGCGGTGGCGACCGCCCTGGAGATCCCTCTGCGCAAGGGCCTGGTCAAGGCCGAGGGCGACCTCGACTTCCGCGGCACCCTCGGCGTCGACAAGGGTGCGCCGGTGGGTTTCCGATCCATTCGCCTCAGCTTCGAGGTCGATACCGACGCGCCGCAGGAGAAGCTGGACCAGCTGCTGAAGCTCACCGAGCGCTACTGCGTGGTATTCCAGACCATCAACCAGAAGCCGCAGCTGGAGGCGACAATTTCACAATATTAATTTAGCCTTGATCATATATCATGAAAATGGAGAGATCGATGCGAATTCTCATTTTATTTTCCATGTGGGCGCCCGATGACTCAGAAAATAGCAGAAAATGGCTTGAATACTATAAATATATATTGCGTAATAATTTTAAAGAAGATGATAAATTTATATCTATAAATGGATGCAAAGATTTGATCGATGCCAGCAATCTCAATGACATCGAAAATCTGATCGGCTCATCTCGCGTGGCAGATGATATGGTGATCGATTCTGATGCAAGCGGCTATCAACATGCCTTGCGGCATTGCAATAACATAATCGCTCAATACGATGCTGTTTGTCTCTTTCACACCAAAGGGATAAGCTATAATTTCGAGGACAGCGCAGGTTTACGCATTGAACTCTCCGAGAACATTTTCGACCGGGAGAGAGTTACGAGCGAACTGGTGCGCCATGACAAATCGATCGTTGCGCTCAAAGGTTACATGGCACCAAGTAGCGGAGCTATCCGCCATTTCATAGATCTCGCAGCAGATGCGAACATTCATCACTCGTGCATTCACTATGCCGCAACACTGACGCTCTATGCGGTATCATCAGCGGCTCTGTGCGATTTAATGGCTTGCCTGCCGGATAGAATCATGAGCCAGAATCTAAAATCCATCGGCGAGAATCGGTATTTTTTTGAAGCCATGTTTCCAAGCTTATTGACTGCCATAGGGGCAAGACCCGTATTTCTGTGCGGAGAGCAGTTTGAGGAAAGCGCGAACTGCAACGTGAGTTATGACGCATTATCGGCGCACAACTCAGCTATAGTTTCGCGAGAGTTTTTTAGATGTCGAGAGCAGGGTTCGCTCTACCAGCACCGCCCATTTCCATATGTGACCGGCACTCAAGAACAAGTCGCCAAAATAAACATCATTTTTGACATCGAATAAATGGCATTCGCGAAAGTACATTGCATGTTCATTATGTTGATCAAAGGACATTTTATTTGTTAGCGGGCGTCGAATTTTTATTATAGCGTCGGCGCGCCGTCTCTTTGATATCAAAATTCAGCTAAAAATTGCTTCTTGTCGTTGATCCGTATAGATATCGCGATGCTAGTATACCAAATGAAGGACATGAAGTTGTGGGCTCTACTCGCCTGATACTGTGAGAGGCGCTCGGCTCCCTGTGCTCCGACACATGGCGATACTTATGAATCTTATCCGCAGCGCTGCGCTTGACATCCTGCGGTTGACGGAGGATACGCACGGTGAATGCACGAAAGCCCGAGAATGAAGGCGCTATTCTCATCAAGCGAGACATTCGGCCAATGACCACCTCAAATTCCGACAAAATTTTGAAGAGTCTCGCCGATGTTGTCAGATCAAAAATTAATCTGAGCAATAAAAAACTACCGATTCAAGATAAATATAAAAAAGAATTAGATCTCATCCGATCGTCAGAATATTTTGACCCAGATTGGTATCTCGTTACATATCCGGATGTTGCCAACGAAGGCTTAGACCCAGCTCTGCATTATTTGCTCCATGGCGGCTTGGAAGGACGCGATCCCAGTCCGCATTTTAGTTCGGCTGCTTATCTATCACGTCATAAAAGCGAATTAGCTGGAAATGTCAACCCGCTCGTGCATTTCATGGAGACCGGGGGGCAATTGCCGCCTGCATCCGAAGCCGTAGAAATAAACAGCACTGATGTGGAATATATCAGGAAATCAAAATATTTTGACGAAATTTGGTATAAAAATTCTTATGGAAATAAAATCAAGAGCAGCATAGACGCAGCTACACACTATTATTTATATGGCTCAAGTGAAAAACTAGATCCAAGCCCACAGTTTAGCACGGAATCGTATTTAGATGCATACGAAACTGTCGCCAGAAGCGGCATGAATGCCCTTGTACATTATGAAAAATATGGAAAAGCTTCGGACCTGCGGGTCGAACCTGCTCGGGATAAATCGGCATCTGCGCAGGTCGAGCGCTTCTATCGCGAGACGCGTGGTTTGCAGGTCTTTGAGGTTGCTCATACTGAGCCCTCCGTCAATCTCGTGACCGATAGCATCAGCAGCGGAAGCTTGTTCGGCGGCGTCGGCACTGCCCTGATCTTTGGCGCATTATTTGCTCAGAAGCTTAACAGACGATTGCGAATCGTCACTCGCCATCAAACACCTGATCGCGTTGCGGTTCGCGCTTTACTTAAACTGCATGGCGTCAAGACCGATATTGATATAAGCTTTGTCTATGTCCCAGTTCATGATCATTTCGCATTTTTGTCGTCGTCGATCAGCGATATTTACATTACAACTTCGTGGTGGACAACTCGATCAACACTCTACGCGGTTAATCCGAAAAACATCATCTATATTCTACAAGAAGACGAACGAATGTTTTATTCTTTTAGCATGAATAGATTGCTTGCTTCGGAAATCATGAAAAACAAGAATATTAATATTGTCGTCAATTCTCAGTTGATGTATCGACACCTTCTGCGCGACGGTGTCATCGATGAAGGGGGGAACGTGCAATATTTCGAACCCGCCTTTCCGGATAAATTGTATTTCTTTGAAAAGAAGGCTGCTGGCAGCAAGCTAAATCTTGGTTTTTATGCACGCCCTCACAACGATCGAAATTTATATATCAGAGGGCTCGAAGCACTCGACGAGGCGTGCGCCAGTGGCGTAATCGATGCGAGTCAATTCAACGTCATATTTTTTGGCAAGGATCTCGCGCCGCTTTCCCTAGGCGGCAAGATCTGGCCTCGCTTAGTGCAGAATGTCGCTTGGCAGGAATACGGCACGCTCGTCCGGTCTTTCGATCTCTGCCTGAGTCTTATGTATACACCGCATCCGAGCTATCCCCCTCTGGACGTCGCGGCGAGCGGGGGAGTCGTGGTCACGAACCACTTCGGCTTGAAAGACGGTCCCTCCCTGGCAAGGTACTCCGCAAATATTTTGACAAGCGACCTCGACACGCGCTCGCTCGTCGAGGCCCTACGGCGCGGCGCCGAACTTGCCGGACATCGTGAGAAGCGTCTCGCAAATTACGATAACAACAATATTGAACGAGTTTGGCACCAAACCCTAGATGCGGTGGTCGGCAAACTTGCCCAGAGGGTTCAGTAATGTTTATTCGCATTCCGCAAGATGCCGATACGTCGCACTCGACGATGGCACGAAGCTTCTCCGAGAGGTTTTCAAAACTTCAATCGGGAAAGACCCGAGTGGCTTTTTATTACGACTACCCGGATCGAAGCACGTTTCGGTACCGCGTCGAAAATATTATCAAGGCCCTCGATCTCCATTGCGAAGACATATCGTCTGCGCACTTTCATTTCGAAGAGATTGAGCATCTGAATCAAGTCGTCGACAAATGCGACGTTCTGGTCCTTGCCCGCGCTCGCTACACGTCGCTCCTCGAAATCGCCATCAGACGGGCGCAGCGCGCCGGCAAGCCCGTACTCTTTGATGTCGACGACTTAGTTTTTGATCCTATTTATATTCCAATGATCATGGATACAAGCAATGTTGATATGAAGTCTGCAAACACCTGGGATTACTGGTTTTCTTACGTGGGGCGAGTCGGCCACACCCTAAAGTTATGTGATCGCGCGACCGTGACCAACGATTATCTTGCCGACAAAGTGCGCGCATTTTGCGGCAAAGATGTCCATGTGATCCCCAATACCGTGAGCGACGAAGAGATGGCTCACGCTCATGCCATCATCCAGTCGAAGCGCGCGAACAAATATGCAAGAAATAAATTCATAAATATAGGATATTTTTCAGGACCCCCTTCTCACGACAAAGATTTTCGAATTGCGTCCGATGCACTTCTCACGCATATGAGAAAAAATCTTAACGTAAATCTTACTCTCGTAGGCTATCTCACGTTGGACGAGGAATTTAGTAATCTTGCTGGTCGCGTGCGTCGGCTCGGAATGCAAACCGAGATCGATCTCCTCACACAGATCGCAGGATGTGAGATTAATATTGCCCCGCTGCAAATTAACAATTTCACCAACTGCAAATCGGAGCTGAAGTTTTTCGAAGCTGCGATCGTCGGAACATTTTCCCTCTTGTCGCCCTCATTTACCTTCAAGAAGGCGGCAAAGGAGTCGCAGGGTGCGCACCTCGTTCCCGAGGCCGATTGGTATGATGCGATCGGTAACACCATCGAATTGATCTCGTCGAATCCGAGTAGATACGTCGATATGATTGAGGCGAGCTGCAAATATTCTGAGAAAAATTTTAGCTCGCGCGTCTTGTACCAGGCCGCTCGCGGCGCCTATCTCGCCTGACGCTCGCAGCACCGTGTCGGCATCGACAAGCCTATCGTGGGAATGAACGTTGGGGGTCGGGTTGGACCCGACCGCCAACGACGTCAGGGACACCTCAGAAGAGGGCCGGCGCGCCGTCACAGCCATGCCGAACGGTGCCGTCGACCGGAAATCGCGCGAGGGAACCGCAGCAAGATCGGACCTGCAAAACGTGGTGAGAGGGCGTCCGCGCGAGAGCAGAGCACGGCGCACCCCGGTATCGAGGCGGAACCTCACGATCCCTGTGCGGGGGGCGAGCCTCACTCCCCCCGCGCCAGGAACTGGCGGAACCGCTCCGATTGCGGTGCGGAGAAGACCTGATCCGAGGGCCCGTCCTCCAGGATCCGGCCCTCGTGCAGGAAGACCACCCGGTGGGCGACCTCGCGGGCGAAGGCCATCTCGTGGGTGACGACCAGCATGGTGCGGCCTTCCTCGGCGAGCGCCCGCATCACCCGCAGCACCTCGGCGACGCGCTCGGGGTCCAGGGCGGAGGTCGGCTCGTCGAAGAGCAGCACCCGCGGATGCATGGCGAGCGCCCGGGCGATGGCGGCGCGCTGCTGCTGGCCGCCGGAGAGATGGGCCGGGTAGTGGTCGCGCTTGTCGGCGATGCCGACCTTCGCGAGCAGCCCCTCGGCCTCGGCGACGCATTCCGCCTTTTTCCTGCCCAGTACGTGGACCGGCGCCTCGATCACGTTCTCCAGCACCGTGCGGTGGGACCAGAGGTTGAAGCTCTGGAACACCATTCCGACCCGGGCGCGGATGCGGTCGACCTGGCCGGCATCGGCCGGCACCCGGCCGCCGCGGCGGGCCCGCCAGGCCACCGCCTCGTCGCCGACCACGACCTCGCCCGCTTCCGGGACCTCCAGGAGGTTGATGCAGCGGAGCAGCGTCGACTTGCCGGAGCCGGAGGAGCCGAGGATCGCCACCACCTCGCCCTCGCGGGCCGAGAGCGAGACGCCGCGCAGGACTTCGAGGCGGCCGAAATGCTTGTGCAGGTCGCGGACCGCGACGGCCTCGGGGCGGGTGGGCGAGGGGGCCAGCATGGCGAGATCCCGTGTCAGGCGGGGCGGATCACCGGGCGCGGGCGCAGGTCCGGCGACAGCCGGGCCTCGGCAAGCCGCAGGACGCCGATGATCACGAAGGTGAGGGCGAGGTAGAACGCGCCGGCGCAGACGAAGACCTCCAGCGCCCGGAAGCTCTGGGCGATCAGCTTCTGGGCGAGGCCGGTGATCTCCATGAGGGTGATGGTGGAGGCGAGCGAGGTCGCCTTGACCACCGAGATCACCTCGTTGCCGTAGGCCGGCAGGGCTTGGCGGGTGGCGAGCGGCAGGGTGATGCGGCGAAACAGGAGCAGCCGCGGCATGCCGCAGGCCCGTCCCGCCACCAGGGCGCCATGCGGCACCGAGAGGACCGCACCCCGGAAGATCTCCGCCGTATAGGCGCCGGTATTGAGGGCGAGCGCCAGCAACGCGCACCAGTACGGCTCGCGGAAGAACGTCCACAGGCCCCAGGCCTGCAAGGCCGGCCGGAACTGGCCGAGGCCGTAATAGATCAGGAAGATCTGCACCAGGAGCGGCGTGCCGCGAAACACGAAGATGTAGAGGCGGGCGAGCCAGTCCGCCGGGACGACGCCGGAGAGCCGGCCCCAGGCCGCGAGCGCCGCCAGCACGCCGCCCAGCGCCACCGAGCCGGCGGTGAGGCTCAGGGTGAGCGGCAGGCCGCCGAGCAGCGTCCGGATCGTGGTGCCGAGGAAATCGAGATCGATCATGGTCTTGCCTCGCTCATCGGGTGCCCCGGCGGGCATGGGCCTCGGCCCTGGCGAAGCCCCAGGTCGAGAGCGAGGTGATGGCGAGGTAGAGGGCGCCAGCGGCGAGATAGAAGGTGAAGGGCTGGCGGGTCGAGCCGGCGCCGACCTGGGCCTGGCGTAGCAGCTCGACGAGGCCCGTGACCGAGACCAGCGCCGAATCCTTGAGCAGGATCTGCCAGACATTGCCGAGGCCGGGCAGGGCGTCGCGGGCGACGAGCGGCGCCACGACCCGGCGCAGGATCAGCCCGCGATGCATGCCCACGGCGCGGGCGGCCTCGATCTGCCCGCGGTCGAGGGCGAGATAGGCGCCACGGAACACCTCGGCCTGATAGGCGCCCGAAATGATCCCGAGCGCCGCGACGCCGACCCCGAAGGCTGGCACCCCGACGAAGCCGGTGACGCCGAACAAACCCGCGACCTGGCCGAGGGCCGCGCTGCCGCCGAAATACAGGAGGTAGATCACGAGTAGGTCCGGCACGCCGCGCAGGAGCGTGGTGTAGCCGTCGGCCAGGACCCGCAGCGGCAGGAGACCGGAGAGCTTGGCGCCCGCCGCCAGGCCGCCGAGCACGGCCCCGAGCAGGAATCCGCACAGGGCGAGCGCGAGGGTGGTGCCGGCGGCCAGCAGCAGCGCGCCGCCCCAGCCGCCGGGCCCGAAGCCGAGAAGGGTGAAGGCGCTCACGCGTCTCTCTTTTCCGTTCTCTTGCCGTTCATCTGTTCGTGCCGTGTCCGTCAGCCCTGTGGGGTCAGGTCGGCCTTGAACCACTTGAGCGAGAGCTTCTTCAGGGTGCCGTCGGCGATCACCGCGTCGATGCCCTCGTCGAGCCGCGCCTTCAGCTTCGCCTCGCCCTTGCGCAGGCCCATCGCCACGCCGCGGCCGAGGATGCCGCCGCGGAAGCGGGGCCCTGCCAGCATCACCGTGTCGGCGAATTCCGGCTTCTCGGCGGTCGCCCGCAGGGGGGCGTCATTGGCGAAGATCGCGTCGATGCGGCCGGCCGCGAGGTCGAGGTCGTGCTGCTCGGTGGTCTTGTACTCGCGCACCTCGATCGTGCCCTTCAGGTACTTGTCCATGAAGGCGGCGTGGATGGTCGAGACCTGGACGCCGACGGTCTTGCCCTTGAGAAGCGGCTTGATCGTGTCGAGGGCCTTCTGCGCCTCGGCCTCGTCCATCAGGCTGAACTTCTGGCCACCCAGCGGGAGCTTCGCCAGCGGCCCGTTGCGGTCGACCGCGAAGCCCGAGGAATCGCCGCTATAGGGCTTGGTGAAGTCCACCACCTTCAGGCGCGCATCGGTGATGGTCATGCCCGACATGATCGCGTCGAACTTCTTGGCGTTGAGCCCCGGCACCACGCCGTCCCAGTCCTGGGCGACGAACTCGCATGTGAGCTTGGCGCGGGCGCAGATCTCGCGGCCGAGCTCGATCTCGTAGCCGTCGAGGGTGCCGTCGGGCTTGGTGAAGTTGTAGGGCGCGTAGGCGCCCTCGGTGGCGATCCTCACCGTCGCCGGCACCGTGTCGTCGGCCCGGGCCGCCCCGGCGGAGCCGAACGCGAGGGAGAGGACGAGGGCGAGAGCAGACCTGATTCTCATTGTGGCGTCGTTCCCGGACCTTTGAGGCGTTCCACGCTCAGCTAACCCGCAAGGCATACCCGAAGGCAAGCGCCAGCAGGCGGTGATGATGCGAGCGGCATGCCACCGGCGGTTTGCACTCACAGACAAGCGCTGCTATGGCGCCCCCGCGGGCGATGGTGCCGAGGCAGCGGGCGAGGAGCCCGCCGGGAGACGAGCGATGGCCCCGAGGGCAGAGGCGCGACGACGGATCGGCTGACCGATCCGCCCTTGAGATTTGACGCCCGCCCCCGAAGCGCCCGCCCCGAGTGTGCCCGTGACCACGCTTCCCCTCGTCATCCGGCCCGAGACCCCGCGCGACAACGACGCCATCGAGCGCCTGCACGAGCGCGCCTTCGGCCCCGGCCGCTACGCCCGCACCGCCTTCCGGCTGCGCGAAGGCGTGCCGCACCTCGCCGACCTCTCGTTCACGGCGCTGGTCGGCACGCTGCTGGTCGGCTCGGTGCGGGTCTCGCCGGCCCGGGCGGGATCGAGCCCGCTCCTGGTGCTCGGGCCGCTGACCGTCGATCCGGCCTTCGGCAGCCGCGGCATCGGCGGCGCCCTGATGCGTGCCTCCCTCGACGCTGCCCGGACCGGCGGCCACGGCCTCGTCATCCTGGTCGGCGACGCGCCGTACTATGCCCGGTTCGGCTTCCGGGTGCTGCCGCTGCGCCAGCTCACCCTGCCGGGCCCGGTCGATCCGGGGCGGTTCTTAGGCCTGGAACTGCGCGAGGGAGCCCTGGCGGAGGCCGGGGGAAACGTCGTCGGCGGCGGGCGCTGAGGCGCCTCAGCCGGGATCGGCCTCGCCCGGATAGGCCTCGAGCGGGATCGTGCCGCCCCGGCGCGCCACCTCCCGCGCATCGTCCTCGGGCAGGGCGCCCTCGAAGATGTCCAGGCGCTTCCAGGCCGGGAAGGGCTGGTGCCCGGCCGGGTCGGGCAGGTGCGGCGAGAGCGTCGCACCGGCGCTCCGGTGGACGTAGCGGCCGCAATTCACGAAGATCCGGTCGGCCGTGACCCGCACGACGTGATCCGCCCCCGGATAGAGGGCGAGCAGTCCCGCGTCGTCGACGAGGGCCGCGGTGCCGTGTACCCGCAGCCGGTGCGGATGCTCGAAATCGATGAAGAGCAGGCCGATGCGGGGATTCTCCGCCAGATTGCCGAGCGTCAGGAACATGCCGTTCCCGTCGTAGCTCGGAACGATCAGCTCGTTCGGGCCGGTGATCCGGACGAAGCCGGGGGCGCCGCCCTTGTAGGACACGGTGGGCTGGCCGCTCCCGTCCACCGTGCTGAGGAAGACCATCGTCGCCCTCTCGATGAAGTCGCGCTCGGGCGGCTCGAAGCAGGGATGCGCGTGCGCCTCCAGCCGGTCGGCGAGGGCGCGCGTGCCGTGCCCGTCCTGCAGGCGCCGATGGCTCGCGCTGAAGAAGACGCTCATGGTTCCTCCCGATGCCGGTCGCGGCCTCGGCCCACGGCGAGGCGGGCCTCGTTCTGCCGACCGTTGGCGTCGTCCTAGCACGGCGGCGGGGGAGGGCCGCATCCGGCCTTATGGCGAACGGCGCCAGGGAGGCTTGGCTGGGGTGAGCGGGGGCGTGGCTCCAGCCACCACCGCCATGGGAAGAAGTGCGGCATCCCCTCTTCCGGCGATCCCGGGCTTGCCCGGGATCGCTGCAAGGTTTGGGAGAGGGGACCTGGGCTTAATCTTTCGACATCAATCCTTCATCACCTGGCCGTCCGGCCCGACCTTCACTTCCTGCTCCTTGTCGGCGAGCGCCACCTTGATCTCGTAGGCGACGGCCGAGCCCTCGCGCTCCACCTCGGCCTCGTAGGCCTTGCCGCCGCCGGCCTGCTTCTCGGCGATCGCCAGGGCGTCCTTCAGCGAGACCTTGGCGTTGTTGAAGTCGGCGACCTTCAGGCGGGTGAAGTAGCGCTCGATCGGCTGGTTCTCGCTCTTGTAGAGCGCGCCGGTCTCGGCGTTGATGCCGTGCTCGACCAGCTTGCCGTCCGGATAGACGACCTTGATCGCCCAATGGGTCGGGTTCTTGCCGTCGGCCTTCTCGAAATCGGCGTCGATGGCGCGGCCGTTGCCGTCCTTCTGCTCGGCCGTGGCGATGGCCTGCGCCAGGCTGATCTTGGCGAGCTTGGCGGCCTGCCACTCCTTCATGTCCTTCATGTCGCTCGTCGAGGTCGCGGCCGGCGCGGTGGCCGGCGCCGTGCCCGGAGCGGTCGGCGCCGTCGGCGCGGTGGTCTGGGCGAGGGCGAGGCCGGTGGTGAGGGCGAGGGCACCGGCGGTGGCGAGGAAGCGCGTCAGCATCGTGGTCTCCGAAGAGCTGTCGTTGAGGTGACCGGAAACGCCGCTCGGCCGAGTTGGTTGCCCGCTGGGCAACCTGCTTCGCGGCGAGGCAGCGCACCCGACCCGGAACACCGATACTCCCAGCCAGCCGGTCCGGCTTCGCGGCCCGCCCGTTGCGGTGGTCCTTGACCTCTCCGGAGATCACCCGTGCCGCCTCGCCGCGCCCTCGCGGCGCTCGCTCCCCTGATCCCGCCGCCCCCACCCTGGCGCAGGGCGGGCCTTTCGGCGGGTCCGCCCCCAGGCCACCGTGCAGTCGATCGAGGGGATGAGCGAGGTCTCGGGCGCCACCGGGGCGGCACGCCGATGATCCGATGGCCGGTCCGGTCGCGCCCTGGTCGACTTGACAGACTTGCGCGCACCGGCACCGCCCGGAGCCCGTGCGATCTCAGGGGATGCTACGATGGACCGCGACGAAGCCCTCGCCCATCTGAAGGCGATCGAGCCGGATTTGCGTGCGCTCGGCGTCGGCGGCCTTTCCCTCTACGGCTCCGTCGCCCGCGACGAGGCGCAGCCGGATTCGGACCTCGACATCCTGGTCGAGCCCGGCAGCGATGCCGTCTACGATCTGCGCAACTCAATGCGCGCCTACGAGAGGCTGGCGGCGGCCTTCCCGGGCCTCGCGATCGGCTATTCCACGCGCGCCGGGCTCTCGGCGCATATTCGCGCGCGGGTGGAGCGCGAAGCGGTTCAGATGTTCTGATGGCCGCCAGTCGGAACCCGCGGCTTCGCGTGGAGCATGTCCGCGCCGCAATTCGTGCGCTCACCACGGCGACCGCCGGCGTGAGCCGTGATGCTTTCCTGGAATCCGACATCCTGCGGCGCACCGCCGAACATGCGATGCTGATCATCTCCGAAGCCGTCAAGGACGTTCCGGTCGAGTTGACGGATCGTTATCCGGGACCGCCTTGGTCGGACATCCGCGGGATCGGCAATGTTTTGCGGCACGAATATTACGCCGTCGCCCCCCTCGTCCTATGAGATAGTCTGACGGTGCACCTGCCGATCCTGGCACCCATGATCGACAGGATGATCGCCGATATCCCCGGCCAGGAGTGATGGTCCGCCCATCACTCCTGCTTTCACCTCACTGCGCCGCCAACGACACCCGGAACACCGTCCGCCCGGTCTCGTCGCGGACGTTCATGGCGAGGATCGCGCCGGCGCTCCGGGCCGGGTCGAGGGCGCAGGAGCGCAGGGCCTGGACGGCCTCCGCATGGGCAGCGCCGGCATCCATGAGGACGACGCCGATCGTATCGCGGGCATCCCAGGTTCCGGCATCGAGGTCGAAGAAGTAGCGGTGCACGGCGTATCCTCCCTGCTCGCCCCGGTCTTGCCGGGCCCGGCGACAAGTGGCCTTAACGCAGGCTAAGCCTTGTGAAGCAAAGTCCGGGCCGCCCCAGGGCGGCCCGCGATGCCCGCCGATTCGGCGCGGCTCTTGCGTCAGCCTACCCCGTCAGCGGGAAGGGGCTCAAGCCGTGCGTTACACTGTAGGTTGCCATCTCGCCTACGAGGTCGAGGCCGAGACCGTGTTCATCTTCAACCTCGAGATCGCGCAGCTCACGCGGCACCGCGACCTGCGGGAGACGTTCCGCCTGACGCCGGATCTGCCCGTCCGCCGGCACGTCGCGCCGGAGACCGGCAACCGCTACGTCGCCGTCACCGTGCCGCCCGGCCGGTTCAGCCTCGACTACGCGGCGGAGGTGACCCTCGATCCCCACCGGGCCGATCCCGCCGGCATCCAGGAGACGCCGGTGAAGGACCTGCCCCTCGACATCCTGCCCTACCTGCTGCCGAGTCGCTTCGTCTCCTCCGACCGGCTCACCCCCTTCGCGCAGGCCGAGTTCGGCGACTCAGCCCCCGGTTTCGAGCGGGTGACCCGGATCTGCAACTGGATCCACGACCACATCGCCTATGTCCGCGGCGCCAGCGACGAGGAGACCACCGCCGACGAGACGCTCCTGAAGCGGGCAGGGGTGTGCCGCGATTTCGCGCATCTCGGCGCCGCCTTCTGCCGGGCGCTGGGTATCCCGGCCCGCTTCGTCAGCTGCTACGCCTACGGGCTGGTGCCGTGCGACTTCCACGCCGTGTTCGAGGCCTATCTCGACGGCCGCTGGTGGCTGTTCGACGCCACCCGGCAGGCCCATCTCGACGGACTGGTGCGGATCGGCGTCGGGCGCGACGCTGCCGAGATCGCCTTCTCGACCCCGTTCGGCGAAATGACACCCACCGGCATGCAGATCCGCATCGACCGGGCCGACGGCGCGCCGGAACCGGGCGAGCGCACGGCCGCGGCGATCGCGACGGCGGAAGATCCTGACGCGGCGGACGGGCTGGGTTAGGCTTCCCTCTGGAGGCCCCGCATGAGCTACCGTCACGTCGTCGGATCCCGGACCTTCGTCTTCGCCGACCTCGCCGAGCTGATGGCGAAGGCGAGCCCGCCCCGCTCCGGCGACCGGCTCGCCGGCCTCGCGGCGGGAAGCGCCGAGGAATGCGTGGCGGCGCGCTGGTGCCTCGCCGAGGTGCCGCTCGCCGACATCCTGGCCCGGCCGCTGATCCCGTACGAATCCGACGACGTCACCCGGCTGATCCTCGACGGCCACGACGCGGCGTCCTTCGCGCGCGTCAGGCACCTGACCGTCGGCGATTTCCGCGAGTTCCTGCTCACCGCCTCGTCCGGGACCCTGGCGGCGGTCGCCCCCGGCGTGACGCCGGAGATCGCCGCCGCGGTGTCGAAGATCATGCGCAACCAGGACCTGATCCTGATCGCCCGCAAGGCCCGGGTGGTCACGCGCCTGCGAAACACGATCGGGCTGCCCGGCACGCTCGCGGTGCGGCTCCAGCCCAATCACCCGAGCGACGATCCCGCCGGCATCACCGCCTCGATCCTCGACGGCCTGGCCTATGGCTGCGGCGACGCCTGCATCGGCATCAACCCGGCCTCGGATTCGGTGCAGGGGCTGACCGGCCTGCTGCATCTCCTCGCCGAGATGATCGACCGCTTCGCAATCCCGACCCAAGCCTGCGTCCTCACCCACGTCACCACGACGCTGGAGGCGATGAACCGCGGCGTGCCGGTCGACCTCGTGTTCCAGTCGATCGCCGGGACCGAGGCCGCCAACGCCTCGTTCGGCGTCACCCTGCCGCTCCTGCGCGAGGCGCATGAGGCGGCCCTGGCGTTGAAGCGCGGGCCCCTCGGCGACAACGTGATGTATTTCGAGACCGGACAGGGCTCGGCCCTCTCGGCGGATGCCCATCACGGCATCGACCAGCAGACCCTGGAGGCCCGGGCCTACGCGGTGGCCCGCGCCTTCCGGCCGCTCCTCGTCAACACGGTGGTGGGCTTCATCGGCCCGGAATACCTCTACGACGGCAAGGAGATCATCCGGGCCGGGCTGGAAGACCATTTCTGCGGCAAGCTGATGGGCGTGCCGCTCGGAGTCGATGTCTGCTACACCAACCACGCCGAGGCCGACCAGGACGACATGGATACGCTGCTGACGCTGCTGGGTGCTGCCGGCGTGACCTATGTCATGGGGGTTCCGGGGGCCGACGACGTGATGCTGAACTATCAGTCGACCTCGTTCCACGACCAGCTCTACCTGCGCGAGGTGATGGGCCTGAAGCGGGCCCCGGAATTCGCGGAGTGGCTCGCCCGCATGGGGCTGACCGACGCCGACGGGGCGCTGCTGCCGGGCGGGGGCGCCCCGCTCCTGGCGGGGCTGGCCGCGTGAGCCGGGACGACGATCCCGCCGCGTCCTGGCGCCGCCTCGCCGCCCTGACGCCGGCCCGCATCGCGCTCGGCCGGGCCGGGGCCGGCCTGCCGACCCGCGAGGTTTTGCGCTTCGGCCTCGCCCACGCCCAGGCCCGCGACGCAGTCCATACCCCTCTCGACGCCGACGCCGTGCGGGCCGATATCGCGGCGCTCGGCTTCGAAACCCTGAAAGCTGCCTCCGCGGCGCCGGACCGGGCGACCTACCTGCGCCGGCCCGATCTCGGCCGCCGGCTCGACGAGGCCTCCGCTGTCGCGCTCGCGGCCGCCGCCGGCGACCCGGTCGACCTCGCCCTGATCGTGGCGGACGGCCTCTCGGCCCGCGCCGTCCACGAGGGCGCGGTGCCGCTGCTGACGGCGCTCAAGCCGGCGCTCGCCGGGTCCGGCTGGCGCCTCGCGCCGGTGGTGGTGGCGACGCAAGCGCGGGTGGCCCTCGGCGACGCGGTCGGGGCCCTGCTCAAGGCCCGCGCCGTCGCGGTGCTGATCGGCGAGCGGCCCGGCCTGTCCTCGCCCGACAGCCTCGGGATCTACCTCACCTTCGATCCGCGCCCGGGGCGGACGGATGCCGAGCGCAACTGCCTGTCGAACGTGCGCGCGGCGGGTCTCAAGCCGGATTTCGCGGCGTTCAAGCTGCACTGGCTGATCGACCAGGCGCTGAGCCGGCGGCTCACCGGCGTGGCGCTGAAGGACGAGAGCGACCGGCAGCTGGCAGGGCCGGAGGGGCGGGGGGTGCTGGAGCCGTAGGACCGGCCGTCACGGGCCGCGCGAGCGATCGTCCTCGCCATCTCCCTGCACTGATCGCGCCCAAGGCGCCCCGCTTTACCGGAAACAGACACGCTCCTCCTCGGCCTCACCCCCCGGAGACGGGCACTTGTGCGTCCAATTCGCCGAGGCCTTGCGGACATGAGCGGAAAACCGCCAAAACTGGCGCGAGGCCGGGTCATGGGCCCGCGACGAGTGGAGAGCAGAGATGAAGCGCGCGTCCCTGGCGGTGGTTCTCGGTGCCGCGACCGCCCTGGCGGCAAGCCTGCCGGCCGGCGCCAAGACGCTGGTCTACTGCTCCGAGGGCAGCCCGGAGAATTTCTATCCCGCCGTCAACACCACCGGCACCTCGTTCGACGCCAGCGCCCAGATCTACTCCAACCTCGTCAATTTCGAGCGCGGCACCACCAACGTGCGGCCCGACCTCGCCGAGACGTGGGATATCTCCGAGGACGGCAAGACCTACACCTTCCACCTGCGAAAAGGCGTGAAGTGGCATTCGAACAAGACCTTCAAGCCGACGCGCGACTTCAACGCCGATGACGTGATGTTCTCGTTCGAGCGGCAGTGGAAGGAGAGCCACCCGTTCTTCCGAGTGACCAGCGCCAACCATACCTACTTCAACGACATGGGGCTGCCGAAGCTGCTCGCGTCGATCGAGAAGGTGGACGACGCGACGGTCCGCTTCACCCTGACCCAGCCCGAGGCGCCGTTCCTCTCCGACCTCGCGATGTCCTTCGCGGCGATCCAGTCCAAGGAATACGCCGACGCGATGATGAAGGCCGGCACGCCGGACAAGCTCGACCAGGAGCCGATCGGCACCGGACCGTTCTACCTGCTGCAATATCAGAAGGACGCGATCATCCGCTACCGCGCCTTCCCACAATACTATGCCGGCAAGGCCGCCCTCGACGACCTCGTCTTCGCGATCACGCCGGATTCCGCAGTGCGCTGGGCCAAGCTCCAGAAGGGCGAGTGCCACGTCATGCCGTATCCGAACCCGGCCGACGTCGACGCGATGCGCAAGGATCCGAACGTCCAGGTGCTGGAGCAGCCCGGTCTCAACATCGGGTATCTCGCCTACAACACCAAGAAGAAGCCGTTCGACGACGTGCGCGTGCGCAAGGCGATGAACATGGCCATCAACAAGAAGGCCATCATCGACGCGGTCTATCTCTCGACCGGCATCGCCGCCAAGAACCCGATCCCGCCGACGCTGTGGTCCTACAACGACGCGATCAAGGACGATCCGTACGATCCGGAGGGCGCCAAGAAGCTGCTGGCCGAGGCCGGCCTCGGCAACGGCTTCGCGACCGACCTGTGGGCGATGCCGGTGCAGCGGCCCTACAACCCGAATGCCCACCGCATCGCCGAGTTGATGCAGGCCGACCTCGCGAAGGTCGGGGTGAAGGCCGAGATCAAGACCTACGAGTGGGGCGAGTACCGCAAGCGCGTCCAGGACGGGGAGCACCAGACCGCGATGCTGGGCTGGACCGGCGACAACGGCGATCCGGACAACTTCCTGCACACCCTGCTCGGCTGCGCCGCGGCGCAGCCCGGCGGCGGCAACACCGCCAAGTGGTGCGATAAGACCTACGACGACCTCGTCAACAAGGCGAAGACCATCAGCGACAAGGCCGAGCGCACCAAGCTCTACGAGCAGGCTCAAGGAGTGTTCAAGGAGCAGGCGCCCTGGTTCACCATCGCGCACGCGGTGCAGCTCAAGCCCGTGCGCAAGGAGGTGGTGGACTTCAAGCTCTCGCCGCTCGGCCGCCACACCTTCTACGGCGTCAGCCTCAAGTAAGGGCGCGTTCGTGCTCCGCTTCCTCCTGACCCGCGCGTCCCTGGTGATCCCGACCTTTCTCGGGATCACCCTGGTGGCGTTCTTCCTGATCCGCCTGGTGCCCGGCGACCCGATCGAGACGATGGCGGGGGAGCGGGGCATCGACCCGGCGCGGCACGCGGCCCTTCGGGCCGAGTACGGCTTCGACAAGCCCTTGCTGGTGCAGTACGGCATCTACCTCGAACGCCTCGCCCACGGCGATCTCGGCCGCTCGATCAGCACCAAGGAACCGGTCATCGCGGAATTCGCGAGCCTGTTCCCGGCCACCGTCGAGCTCGGGGTATGCGCGATCCTGTTCGCGCTGCTGATCGGCCTGCCGGCCGGCATCCTGGCGGCGCTCAAGCGCAACTCGGTCTTCGACCACGGGGTGATGGGGCTCTCGCTCACCGGCTACTCGATGCCGATCTTCTGGTGGGGCCTGCTGCTGATCCTGCTGTTCTCGGTCCAGCTCGGCTGGACGCCGGTCTCCGGCCGCATCGACGTGCAGTACTTCGTCGAGCCGGTGACCGGCTTCCTGTTGATCGACACTCTCTTGTCCGACGAATCCGGCGCCTTCGCCTCGGCCCTGGGCCACCTGGTCCTGCCGGCGGTGGTGCTCGGCACGGTGCCGCTCGCGGTCATCGCCCGCATGACCCGCTCGGCGATGCTCGAAGTGCTCGGCGAGGATTACATGCGCACCGCCCGCGCCAAGGGGCTGCCGGGCTGGCGCATCGTCGGGCTGCATGCCCTGCGCAACGCCCTGATCCCGGTCGTCACGGTGATCGGCCTCCAGGTCGGCGTGCTGTTCACCGGCGCGATCCTGACCGAGACGATCTTTTCCTGGCCCGGCATCGGCAAGTGGCTGATCGAGGCGATCGGCCGGCGCGACTATCCCGTCCTCCAGGGCGGCATCCTCCTGATCGGCGCGGTGGTGATGGCGGTCAACCTCATCGTCGACCTCGCCTACGGCCTCGTGAACCCTCGCATCCGGCACGCCCGATGAGCGCCGAACAGCCATGAGCGCCGAACAGCCATGAGCGCCGAACAGCCATGAGCGCCGAACTCTTGGACACTCCCGCCGCCGCCGCCTCTCCCGCCGGCCCGCCGCACCCGCTCGCCGAGTTCTGGACGAGCTTTCGCGCCAATACAGGCGCGGTGATCGGACTCGCGCTGATCGTGCTGGTGCTGCTGATGGCGGTCTTCGCCGACGTCATCGCCCCGCACCCGCCGAACCTGACCAACAACGCCGCCTTCCTCAGGCCGCCGTTCTGGCAGGAGGGCGGCTCGCTCACCTATCCGCTCGGCACCGACGCGATCGGCCGCGACATCCTCTCGCGCCTGATCCACGGCGCCCGGCTGTCGCTGTCGATCGGCCTCGCGGTGGTGGCGGTGTCGATCCTCGTCGGCACGATGCTGGGGCTGGTCGCGGGCTTCGTCGGCGGCGCCACCGGCATCGTCATCATGCGGGTGATGGACATCATCCTGACCCTGCCGTCGCTGCTGCTCGCCATCGTCATCGTGGCGATCCTCGGCCCCGGGCTGATGAACGCGATGCTGGCGGTCGCCGTGGTGGTGCTGCCGCATTACGTCCGCATCGCCCGCGCGGCGGTGATCGGCGAGAAGTCGAAGGACTACGTCACCGCGGCGCGGGTCGGCGGGGCAGGGCCGCTGCGCCTGATGCTCGGCGAGGTGCTGCCGAACTGCGCCGCGCCTCTGATCGTCCAGGCCTCGCTCGGCGTCTCGACCGCGATCCTCGACGCGGCGGCCCTCGGCTTCCTGGGCCTCGGCGCCCAGCCGCCCTCGCCGGAATGGGGCACGATGCTGGCCGATGCCCGCGAGTTCGTGCTCCGGGCCTGGTGGGTGGTGACCTTCCCGGGGCTCATCATCCTGGTCACGGTCCTGGCCTTCAACCTCGTCGGGGACGGCCTGCGCGACGCCCTCGACCCCAAGCTGAAGCGGTGAGGCGACCCGTGCCGCTCCTCGAGATCAACAACCTCTCCGTCGAGTTCCCGTCCGCCGGCGGCACGCTCCGGGCCGTCGACGGCGTCAGCCTGACCCTGGAGGAGGGGGAGGTGCTCGGCGTCGTCGGCGAGTCGGGGTCGGGCAAGAGCGTGACCATGATGGCGCTGATGGGCCTCGTCGCCTATCCGGGCCGGGTCCGGGCCGACCGCCTCGCCTTCGCGGGCCGCGACCTCCTCACCATGCCGACCCGCGAGCGCCGCCGCCTGACCGGCCGCGACGTGGCGATGATTTTTCAGGAGCCGACCACCAGCCTCAATCCCTGCTTCACGGTCGGCTTCCAGATCACCGAGTCCTTGCGCCAGCATCTCGGCCTCGACCGCAAGGCGGCGAGGAGGCGGGCGATCGAGCTCCTGGAGCAGGTCGGCATCCCGGCGGCCGAGAGCCGGCTCTCGGCCTATCCGCACCAGCTCTCGGGCGGCATGAACCAGCGGGTGATGATCGCCATGGCGATCGCCTGCAACCCGCGCCTCCTCATCGCCGACGAGCCGACGACCGCCCTCGACGTCACCATCCAGGCCCAGATCCTCGACCTCCTGGTGTCGCTCCAGCGCGAGCGCGGCATGGCTCTGGTGCTCATCACCCACAACATGGGCGTCGTCGCCGAGACCGCCGACCGGATGATGGTGATGTATGCCGGCCAGGTGAT
This sequence comes from Methylobacterium currus, assembly GCF_003058325.1. Taxonomy (NCBI): domain Bacteria; kingdom Pseudomonadati; phylum Pseudomonadota; class Alphaproteobacteria; order Hyphomicrobiales; family Methylobacteriaceae; genus Methylobacterium; species Methylobacterium currus. Next base: position 4,778,693 of record NZ_CP028843.1, on the reverse strand, counting down.
GGAGGAGCAGCGCGCCGACGCCCTGTTCGCCGCGCCCCAGCACCCCTACACCGCGGCCCTGCTGGCGGCCCTGCCGGAGCGCAGCGAGGGCGGACGGCTCGCCACCATCCCGGGCGTGGTGCCGGGCCTCTACGACCGCCCGCGCGGCTGCCTGTTCGCGCCGCGCTGCGCCTACGCCACCGCGCAGTCCCGTGAGCAGCGGCCCGCCTTGCGGCCCTGGCGGGACGGCTTCGTGCGCTGCCACTACCCCTTGGGCGATCCCTCCCGCGACGCCCGCATCCGCCAGGACCACCCTGTCGGCGCAAGCGCCGATGCCGGCGCAAGCGCCGATGCCGGCGCAAGCGCCGATGCGACCGCCCCCGTGGAGGCGAGGCCGTGAGCGCCCCCGTCGTCGTCGCCGAGAACCTCCGCCAGACCTACGAGATCCGCCGCGGCCTCTTCCGCGCGCCGGCCCGGCTCCAGGCCGTCGGCGGCATCTCGTTCGCCATCGAGCCCGGCCGGACGCTCGCCGTGGTCGGCGAATCCGGCTGCGGCAAGTCGACCCTCGCCCGCATGGTGACGCTGATCGAGCCGCCGAGCGACGGCGACCTGATCCTCGACGGGATCGACGCCGTCGACCCGCCGGCCTCCGAGCGCCGCCGCCTGCGCCGCACCGTGCAGCTGGTGTTCCAGAATCCTTACGGCTCGCTCAACCCGCGCAAGCGCATCGGGGCGATCCTGGAGCAGCCGCTCGCCATCAATACCGACCTGCCGGGCCATGAGCGGCGCGAGCGGGTGCGGGCGATGATGGCCAAGGTCGGCCTGCGCCCGGAGCACGACGCGCGCTACCCCCACATGTTCTCCGGCGGCCAGCGCCAGCGCATCGCCATCGCCCGCGCCCTGATGCTGTCGCCCAAGCTCGTGGTCGCCGACGAGCCGGTCTCGGCCCTCGACGTGTCGATCCAGGCCCAGGTGCTCAACCTCCTCGCCGACCTGCAACAGGAGCTCGGCCTCGCCTACCTGTTCATCTCCCACGATCTCGGCGTCGTCCGCCACATCGCCCACGACGTGCTGGTGATGTATCTCGGCCTCGCGATGGAGCAGGGGCCGAAGGACGCGATCTATGCTCGCCCCCTTCATCCCTACACCCAGGCCCTGATGGCGGCGACGCCGGGCGTCGGCCCGCGCAAGCACGAGCGGATCGTGCTGCGGGGCGAATTGCCCTCGCCGCTCGATCCCCCGCAAGGCTGCGTGTTCTCGACCCGCTGCCCCCACGCCACCGACCGCTGCCGCGCGGAGCGTCCGCAGCCGCGGCCCTTGGCGGGCCGGGCGGTGGCCTGCCACTACGCCGAGGATTTTCTGGAAGGGGCGCCGGGCCAGGGGCGCGAGGTCCCGGCAGGGTAGGGCAGACCGACCGGCCTCGACCGGCGCGCTGTCGTCAGCGCGGCCCCGATGATCCGGGAGCCGCCGTGCCCGTGGGCTCCGCTTCGGCCACCGCCTGCGCGAGGGCCGTCCCGGCCAGGGCGGCAATGCCGCGAAGGCGGTCCGGGCCGTGGCCTTGGCGGGCCAGGGTGGACAGGCCGATCATGACCGTGACGACGTAGTCGGTCAGCCGCTCGGCGCGCTCCGGATGGGTCGTGGCGACGAAGCGGCGGATCCTGTCCTCGGCGGCTTGCGTCAGGGCGCGGGCGGCGTCGCGCGCGTCGCGGTCGTTGCAGCGCGTTCCCTCGATGGCGAGGCAGCCGGGAGCCTCGGGGTCGGCGGCGTAGCGAGTGGCCGCATCCTCCAGCACGGCGGCGAGCGCCTCCGCCACGGGGCGCCCGGGACGAAGGATCTCGGCCAGGGGGACGCCCTCGGTCGCGGTGTAGTGGCCGAGGGTCCGCGCGTAGAGCCCGGCCTTGCTGCCGAAGGCGGCATAGAAGCTCGGCGGGTTGATGCCCAGCACCTCCGTGAGATCGGCGACGCCGACGGCGTCGTAGCCGCGCTCGTGGAAGAGGCGCCGGGCGGTGGCGACCGCCTGCTCGGGGTCGAAGCGACGGGGCCGGCCGCGGGGCCGCGATGATTTTGTACTCATGACTACAAAAAATCTTGACGGTCTGGATTCCCAGTTTATGTAGTGCTTACTACGATAATCCTCAAGGAGAGCGAGATGGCCGGTTTCCAGGGCAAGTCCGTGCTCGTGCTCGGCGGCAGCCGGGGTATCGGGGCCGCGATCGTGCGGCGTTTCGCGGCCGAGGGCGCGACGGTGACCTTCACCTATGCGGGATCGCGCGAGGCCGCGGAGCGGCTGGCGCACGAGACGGGCAGCACGGCCTTCCAGACGGACAGCGCCGACCGGGACGCGGTGATCGCGCGGGTGCGCGACAGCGGACCCCTGGACGTGCTGGTGGTGAATGCCGGCTTCGCGCTTTTCGGCGACGCGCTAGAGCAGGATCCGGACGCGGTGGACCGGCTGTTCCGGGTCAACGTCCACGCCCCCTATCACGCCTCCGTCGAGGCCGCGCGGCGGATGCCGCCGGGCGGGCGGATCATCGTGATCGGCTCGGTGAACGGCGACCGGATGCCGGTTCCCGGCATGGCCTCCTACGCCCTGAGCAAGTCGGCCCTGCAGGGTCTCGCCCGCGGCCTGGCGCGGGATTTCGGGCCGCGCGGGATCACCATCAACGTCGTGCAGCCCGGACCGATCGACACGGACGCCAACCCGGAGAGCGGGCCGATGCGGGACCTGATGCACAGCTTCATGGCCATCAAGCGCCACGGACGGTCCGAGGAGGTCGCCGGCCTGGTAGCCTGGCTGGCGGGACCCGAGGCGAGCTTCGTCACCGGGGCGATGCACACGATCGACGGCGGCTTCGGCGCCTGAACGGGCCGCCGCACCGGCTCGACGACCCGGTCCGCCAGGACACCCGATCGGAGCGCAACCCGCCCATCGCCGGGGACGGCGCTCACGGCCTGTTTAACCCCGGAGGGCTTCGCCGTGCCGCAGAGCGCCCTACCATAGAGGGGAGCAGGAGGCCGACGACCGGATCCGTGACAGAGCACGCTGCGACGGCACAGCCGAGAGCCCTGACCCTCGCCCGCGCGCTCGCCTTCCGCGCCAGCCTGCGGGCCGCGCGCCTGCGCCACTGGCTCGCCGGCCGGCTGCCGCCCCGGGCCCGCGGCCGCCTGGCCGAGAACGTGCGTGCGGCCGAGCTCGCCGGCCTCGCCTTCGCGTTCCGGGCCCGGGCCGTCGCCATCGTGGTGGTGTCGCTGTGGCTCCTCGTGCTGGTGCCCTGGCCGCGCGACCTCTACTACCTCTTCGTCGCCGGCCTGTTCTTCCTGCTCGGCTACGTTCCGTACCGGTTGCGGCACCACGCCCGGGCGGGGTGGATCAAGCTCGCCTTCACGGTGCTCGACGTCACGCTGATGACGGCAGCGATCATCGTGCCGCCGCCGGCCGGGCTCGGGGTCGACTGGCCGATCCAGACCCGGCTGCGCACCCCGGAATTCCTCTACGTGCTCCTCCTCCTCGGCGAGGCGGCGTTGACCTACTGGCCGGTCGCGGTGCTGTGGACCGGGACCTGGATCGCGGCGATCTGGTCGCTCGGCGTCTGGCTGGTCTATGGCCGCGCCGACACCGTGCGCTTCGCCGACGTCGCCCGCGACGGGCGCCTGAGCGCGGAGGCCGCCCTCCGGGTCTTCCTCGATCCGACCTATGTCGGCCTGACCCCGCTCTGGACGCAAGGGATCGTCACCGGCCTCTTCACCCTGCTGCTCGCCATCGCGGTGTGGCGGGGCCGGGGCACGATGCTGGCGCAGGTGCGGTCCGAGGTGGTGCGGGCCGATCTTGCCCGCTACGTCTCGCCCGACGTGGCCGACGCGCTCGCCGCCCGGGCCCATGCGGGGTTCGGGGCGCCGCAGACGCGGGTGGTGGCGGTTTTGTTCGCCGACGTCGTCGGCTTCACCGGCCTGAGCGAGGGCCTGGGGCCCGAGCGCGCCTTCGCGCTCCTGCGCGCCTTTCGCGAGCGCAGCTGCAAGGTGGTGTTCCGCCACGCCGGCACCCTCGACAAGTTCCTGGGCGACGGCTTCATGGCGACCTTCGGCGGCCTCGACGGGCGCGGCGACGGCGCCGCCCGGGCGGTGGCCTGCGCCCTCGCTCTCCAGGACGAGATCGACGCCTGGAACGCCAAGCGGCAGGCCCGCGGCGCGGCGCCGGTGCGGGTCGCGGTCGGCGTGCATTGCGGGCCGGTGGTGATCGGCAATATCGGCACCGACCAGCGGGTCGAGTTCACGGTGATCGGCGACGTCGTCAACGTCGCGAGCCGGCTGCAGGCCGCCACCCGCGAGATCGGCGGCCGCATCATCGTCTCCGAGGGCTGCCTGTCGGCCGCCGGGCCGGAGGCGGCGGGCCGCTTCGCCCGCGCGCTCCCCCTGACCCTGCGCGGCCGCCTCCAGCCGATCACGGTCCATATCGCCGAGTGACGATCCGCGGAGCGACTATCCGCGCTGCAGGATCTCGATGCGCACGCCGTCCGGCCCCTCGAAGAAGGCGATCCGCAGCCCCGGCTTCACGTCGGTGATCCCTGAGACCAGCGGGATGCCGCGGGCGGCGAGGTCCGCCACCGTCGCCTCGATGTCCTCGACCCGCAGGCCGATATGCTCGATGCCGCGATGCGGCGGCACCGCGGCCGGCCCGGTGCCCTCCGGCGCCTGCTCGATGAACATCCGCATCCCGCCGAGATCGAGGACGATGCGGCTCGGCGTCTCGCCACCCTCGCGCCCGGTCTCCCGCGCCTCCAGCACGTCGACATAGAACCGAGCCGCCGCCACCGCGTCCCGGCTGCGCAGGTGGAGGTGGTCGTACACGTAGCTCATGCGGATCTCCCACCGGAGCGTCCCGTCGCGCTCCGTCGTCACGGCGCAGGTTACGTCGCCCGCTCCCCCGGCGATAGGCGCCGCGCCCCGCGCGCAGCGAGCCCGACGGCCGCGGTTGACGCACCGCCGCGGCGCGCCCTAGAGAAGAGGCGCCCGGATCCCGCGCCTTCGCGGCCGGTTCGGAAGGGTGGCCGAGTGGTTTAAGGCAGCGGTCTTGAAAACCGCCGTGGGGGCAACTCCACCGTGGGTTCGAATCCCACCCCTTCCGCCAAGCCATTTTGACATTTTCTCAATTAAATCAAACACTTATCGCGATTGCTTGACGGATGCCCTTGCGGCAGGGCACGATTTCGTCCAACGCAACGTCCAACATCGCCGCCCGCCGATGCCCGAGTTTCTGACGCGACGCCAGGGCTTCTGGCACTTCGTCCGGCGCGTCCCGGAGACGTTCGCCGCCCTCGACCGGCGCGGCATCGTCAAGCGCACGACCCACATCCGGATCGCCGACGACCCGCGGGGCGTGCGCGCCGCTCGCGCCGCGGCGCAGATGAACGGCGAGCTGGAGGCGTACTGGCAGGGCCTGGCCGGTGGCCAGAGCGCAGAGGCGAAGGCCCGCTACGAGGCTGCCCGCAAGCGCGCCCGGCAGCTCGGCTTCAGCTACATGCCGGCCGCGGAGGTGGCAGCGCAGCCGCTCGCCGAGATCCTGGCGCGAATCGAGGCCCTGATCGTGACGCCGGCGTGGGCGAGCGCGTGCCGGAGCGCCCGCACCGACTTCTCGAGCGCCTTCGGCGAGCGGTCCAGGGTGGCGGCGAGGCTGGCGTAGTGTGGGGCTCGCCGGAGCGCGCGAGCGCGCGCAGGACGCGGCGTAGGGCCGGGGTGAGGCACGGGACTGCCGGGCTCATCGCCCGTCCCCCCGGGCGGGAGCCTCCGCGTTCCGCGCGGCCTCGGCCGCCTCGGCGCGGATGCGCTCGCAGGCCGCGTCGACCGCCTCGTGGCCGACCGGGCCGCGGGTGGCGCGCGCCTCGGCCAAGCGACGGTTGCGTTCCGCGACGCGTCACTTGTGCCGGTCCGAGAACCATTCGAGGGGCGGACGCCGCGACGACCGGCCGGCGGCCTTGGCGGCCTCGTACTGGTCGTAGGCTCCCGTGCTCGCAGGATCGATACCGGACATCACGCGGCCCCACGGATCAGCAGGCCGGCCAACGTCCCGAGGAGGAGGCCGAGGACGGTGGCGAGGATCAGCACGACGGCGTGGGCGATGCCCTCGTGGAGGGTCGGACGGCGAGCCGCCGTGGCCGGGGAGAGCGTCGCGGGGGCGCCTTCGTCGGTGGGCTGCGGAAACTCGGCGAGCCGCGCCCGCAGAGCGGGCAGCCAGTTCGGGCCGTCCAGGCGGAGACCGGGGGGATTCGGCATGGGGCCATCCGTGAGGGAACGGCGACAACCTAAAACTTCGGCTGTTGGTTGTCAAAAACCGTCGAGCCATCCGTGCCAATGGTTGTTGCCCCACAGCTTCCATCCGGATGCCCCACTTGACGCAAATGGAACGGATAGAGAACATTTCCACCGCGGGTTCAGTACGGGGAGCAGCCGGTGGTGACGGTGCAGAGCGGACGCCATACCTATTACGTGGTGCAGTCGTTCTCTCTGGCCGATGGGGGCTACGTCATGGACAAGCCGATCGAAGCGCGGTCCGAGGAGGCAGCCCTCGCAGCCGCCCGTCGGCTGGCCGTGACCAAAGCCGTGACCCTCGCGTTCTCGCGTGCCGGCGATCCCGCGACCGGCGAGTTTGACGGCGCGGTTCTGATTTTCAGCAACGGGGAATTGCCTGAGGAGCTTGCCGGGGCGCTCGGCGTCTGAGCCCGGAGCTTGATCGGCTTGGCACCGCGAGCAGCTGCTTTTCACCCCATCCGGACCTTCGAGTTGCGTTCACTGAAGGTCCGGATGGGGTGGGGAGCAGATGTTTGCTGCCTCCGCTCCAAATGTCCGGACCTGGTGCCGAGACGGTCCCCGCGGCCACTCAGTCCCATACCTCGACGATCAAGACCTTCGCGATGTTGCTGGTGCGGGCGCACGTGGGGCCAGCCTGAGCACCAGCGCGCCGGCTGCCATGCAGAGCAGCGAGCCGACGAGCACGCCGATCTTGGTCTCCGCCTCCAGCTCGGGGCTGCTGGCGAACGCCAGAAGACCGATGAACAGGCTCATCGTGAACCCCACCCCGCAGAGCAGTGCCACGCCGTAGACCTGCAGCCAGGTCGCGCGGGCCGGTCGCTGCGCCCAGCCGAGCCTGACCAGCGCCAGCACGAACCCGAACACGCCAAGCTGCTTGCCGACGAACAGGCCGAGCGCGACCCCGAGCGTGACCGGATCGAGCAGCATGCCCGGCTTGAAGCCAGCCAGCGACACGCCCGCGTTGGCGAACCCAAAGACCGGCAGGATCAGGAAGGCCGACCACGGGTGGATGGCATGTTCCAGGATGTGCAACGGCGAGGTCGGATCGTCCGGCTTGCCGACGCTGAGGCGCAGCGGGATCGTCAGCGCCAGCAGCACGCCGGCGATCGTCGCATGCACGCCGGACTTGAGCACGAATACCCACAGCACGACGCCGAGCAGCAGGTAGGGCCACAGGCGCGCGACGCCGGCCTTGTTCAGGCCGTAGAGCGCGGCGAGCGTCAGGCCCGCGCCGCCGAGCATCGGTAGCGACAGGTCGGCCGTGTAGAACGCGGCGATGATGAGGACCGCGCCCAGGTCGTCGATGATTGCCAGTGCGGTCAGGAAGACCTTGAGCGAGACTGGCACGCGCGAGCCGAGCAGCGCGAGCACCCCGAGCGCGAAGGCGATATCGGTGGCGGCCGGGATCGCCCAGCCGCGTAGGGTTTCCGGCGAGTGCCAGTTGACTGCCACGTAGACCAGCGCGGGCATCAACATGCCGCCGAGGGCGGCCACGCCCGGCAGGATGCGGTCGGGCCAAGTGCGCAGCCGACCGTCCAGCATCTCGCGCTTGATCTCCAGACCGACCAGCAGGAAGAATACCGCCATCAGGGCGTCGTTGATCCAGTGCAGCACCGAAAGCGGGCCGAGATAGGCCTTCAGGACCGAGAAGTAGGTCTCCGCCCAATGCGAGTTCGCGACCACCAGCGCCAGCGCGGCGCTCGCCATCAGCACCAAGCCGCCGCTGGCCTCGTTGTGCAGCATGTTGCGCAGGGCCGAGAGCGGCCGGCGAACCGGCAGGGGTGCCTGGGTATTCATGTCGTCGCTTTGCCGGAATGCGATGGATGCTGGAGCACGATCCGCTCGTTCTCCGGGAGGGCTGGTTCTGGCGCGGCGGTCGAGATGAGACGGACCTGTCACGACGACTGCGCCGAGGTTGGGCCCGTCGCCATGTCGTCGGTGGTGCCGATCAGGCTACCGGCCAGCATCAGGCAGACCACGCCCAGGATGGCGACGACCGTAACCGCCAATACGAGATCAGAGGTGCGGAGATCCGCCCGAGCACGGCGGTGGGCTGCCGGCAGCCGGAAACGGCGCTGATTGACGGGGCGAGGCATGGGCACAGTTCTCCCCCACTGGCGGCCCGACCAGCGGTAGAGATCCTGCAAGCCTCAGGATGAGGCCGCACACCTTGGCGCCCGTATCCCATTGATGGCGGGAGCGTGCAAGCAGGCGCCCAAGCGCCGGATGCGCTATGGGGCACCTCCACCTGCCCGACCGGACCCATGATCCCCCTGAAAGCCCGACTGCAGGCCCTCTACGAGGGCGACACCGACCAAGCGCACCGCTTCCGCTACACCCTGCTCGCGTTCGACATCGCGACGGTTGCCTTCGTGATCGCGACCTCGTTCCTGCCGCTCTCGCCGTGGATCGTCGCTCTGGACGTGGCTCTCGGCCTGGGCGTGCTGGCCGACTTCCTCGGCCGGCTGATGATCAGCCGGGCGCCCGCGCGCGAGTTCCTGCGCTTGAGCACCTGGACGGATGTGGTGGCGATCGTCTCGTTCCTGGCACCGATGTTCGTGCAGGGCGTCGGCTTCTTGCGCATCCTGCGCACGCTCCGCCTCCTGCGGACCTACCAGCTGCTTGAACGCCTGCGCCACGACAGTCCGTTCTTCCGGCGCAACGAGGAGGCGATCCTCGCCGCCACCAACTTGGTGGTGTTCGTGTTCGTGATGACCGGCGTGGTCTACGTCACGCAGGTCGGCAGCAACCCGGCGATCGGCAGCCCGGTCGATGCGCTCTACTTCACAGTCACGTCGCTGACGACCACCGGCTACGGCGATATCACCCTGCCGGGAACGTCCGGGCGACTGATTTCGGTGTTCGTGATGATCTGCGGCGTAACGCTGTTCTTCCGCCTCGCCCAGGTGGTGTTCCGGCCCTACAAGGTGCGCTTTCCTTGCCCAACCTGCGGCCTGCAGCGGCACGAGCCCGATGCCGTGCACTGCAAGGCTTGCGGCACCACACTGAACATCCCTGACGAAGGCGCATACTGAGGCCGCTGTGCCGGGTTGGATCGTGCTCGGCCAGCAGTTCGACCGGTGCAGATTGAGGCGGCGCTTCAGCGGTTTGGGCCCTGTAGGCTGCTGTTCGTCCAATTTCGGTCATTGCAAGAGGCGCGCCCGAACGTCCGAGAGGGGTCGGAAGCGGCGGTTCAGCGCTGGCCGACCCGATGTGGGCTCATGGCGGAATCCGGCCGCTCGGCATCCACCCGCCGAACCGCCGCTCCCAACGCGCATCGGTCGTTTGGCAGGCCAAGCTGATCCGGCCATGACGTCGGCCTACTTCCGAAAATCCTTCGACACGATGCGGTGGCAGGTCGGCCACGCGTCGCGGGACAGCTCGAAGGTCCGTGCCGGGTTGAACTGCTGAACGCGCCACGCCTCCGCACTGGACCCGATGAGCCGCTTGACCATCGCCCGCGGCTCGTCCCCGGCGCCGGAATAGAACACGCAGGGCGTCGCGGACAGGCCGGGCAGGCGCGGGTTGACCATCAGGGTGTCGCCGGGCTCGAACTCCGGCGACATCGATTCGCCGACGAGGTAGATCGCGTAGCCGTCCTTGACGCCCTGCAGGGCGGGCGGGCGCCTCACCGTCCCGATCGGGTCGCGCTCGATGATGAGCGAACCTTCCCCACCTTCCGCCGAGGCGAAGAGCGGCACGTCGCCGACGAGCCCCGCCGCAGCCGCCCAGTAGGCGGGGTCCCTCGCGAAATCCGGAACCGGCATCGGCGCCTGCCTCACGGCCTGCGCCGGCCGGCCGTCCTGCGCGCCTTCCGGAAAGAGCGTCGGGTCGAGACCGAGCACCTCGATGAGCCGGGCGAGATGCGCCGTGCTCTCGACCTGCTTGAGCTCGATCTTGGCGATCGTCGCCTGGGAGGTGCCGACCTCCTTCGCCAGCCGCGCTTGGCTGAGCTTCTTGGCGAGCCGCCCCTCGCGGATGATGTCCTGCCAGTCCATAGGGCGGCAGTCTAAAACCTCGGTTGTGAGCGCGCGCGTATATTCTGGTTTTTGACAACCAACAACCAAGGCGGTTATGTCCACGGTCATGACCGTGCGATCCCTCATTCAGGCCGCGATCACGCTGGCCGGCTCGGAAGCGAAGCTGGGCGACGCCTGCGGCGTCTCCCAGAGCGCGATCTGGAAAGCGAAGAAGGCCGGGCGCGTGTCCGGCGAGCTGGCCGTCCGGATCGACTGGGCGACCGACGGCGCGATCCCGAGGCACCGGCTGCGGCCGGATCTCTGGGAGGCGCCGACCCGCGGCGCAGTCGAATCCCATGGGCACGGGGTGGCCGCATGACGCCCCGCCGCGTCACGGCGCCGTCGCGTCCGGTCCTCCGGGCCGTCCTGCGCGACCGGCGCCTCGCCGCCGTTCTCCTATGCCTGCTCGCCTGGGGCGTCGGCACGGCCGCTGCTGGTCGAAGCGCGCCTCGCAGCCGCCTCCTCACGCGAGATCTGAGGCCGGCTGAAGCCGGTCCTCTCCCCGTGTTCCGGGTCCGGCATCCGCGCGGTGCCGATCCCGGATCACGCCCGGCCGGACCCTTGCGCCCCCATCCGCCCGGCCGGGCGCACCCTCAACCCAACCGGAGGCAGCCATGAGGACGTCCCGTCGCAAGATCCGCTACCGCCTCCGCGCCGACGGCCGCTGCGAGGTCTGCCTGGCCGACGGGTGGGTGACGCTCCTGCGGGTGGCGCGATGAGCGACGGCGGCCTGTCCTCGCTCGCCGCCCGGCTCCGCGCGGCGGCCGCCCATGCCGGCGTGGTCGCTCGCGGCACCGAGATCCTGGCGGCGCGGATGCAGGTCGGCCTGCCGGCGGGCACGCCATGCATGGGCCTCGACGAGGCGGTGCAGCACCATGCCAAGCAGGCCCAGGTCCTGGCGGATGCCCACGCCTTCGTCCTCCGCTGTGCGGCCCAGCCTGCTCTGCTCGAAACCCTCGCCGCGCTGGAGCGCGGCGAGACGGTGACACTGGAAAGCGCTGCCGGACGTCGGCCTGTCAGGGCCGCCGCCGGCGCTCCTTCCCACGCGACCGTCCAGCCGCCCAAGCCCTGGTCGCGCGTCCTCGACTCCATGCGTCCGGGACACCGCAAGTCCTCCGGCCCTGCTGCTCACGCCTCTGCGCTCTCCCCGGCGAGTGCAGAGGACCACAGGAGCAGCCCAAGGTGTCGGGATTCTCACCCAAGCTCTCGGGAGACCGTCCCGAGCGTCACGAAGGTAGCATGACTGCTCAGGCAGAGGCGCGCCAGCTCGTCGAGCTGATCGCCGGGCCGGTCCGGCTCGGCGAGAACGTGAAGGCCGCGCTCGCGCGGGTCGCACGGCTCACCACCCTGATGCGCGGGCTGTACGGCTCCGTACCCGCAACCCACGCCGCCGGTGCGCCCTTCACCCGGCTCGACGAGGCCGTGTTCCGCTACGCCCTGCCGGCTCCTTACGTGGGTGTGCCGCTCAGCCTCAAGTTGCAGTCGTTCAACGTGTTCGGCGGGGCGGTCCAGGACCTCGCCACCTGCGTGGCCTACCCCTACACGCCCGTCGGCTCGGGCCGGATGGGTCCGGTGTCCGAGGCCCTGGCGGCCGGAAACCCGGTCGATCTCGGCCTCGCCTCGCAGGTCGCAGCACAAGCCGACGATTTCGGCCTCGCCTCCGATCCCTATCCGACCGTCATCGATCTCGGGCTCGCCTCCTCATGAGCATCCGTCTGCAGTTCCTGCGCGAGGCGTGGGCGTTCCTGCGCACTTTCACCGGCCGCCCCGGCGAGGTCGCGGTCGACACGACCAACAACCGCCTCGTCGTGCATGACGGCACCACCCCGGGCGGCTTCCCCACCGTGACCGCGGCGGACCTCAAGACGCTCCAGCCCGTGACCCTCCTCGGCCTCGGCACCACCGCCGACGCGCAGAACCCCTTCGCCGCCAAGCTCAACACGGTGCTCTGGACCGCCCTGACGGCGGGCGAAGGCGGGACCGGGGACCTCCGGTACACCCTCAACAAGGAGGCCTCCGACAACACCCTGTCGCTGCTGTTCCAGTCCGGCTATTCCGGCCGGGCGGAGCTGGGCCTGACCGGCGACGATGACCTGCGGGTGAAGGTCTCGGCCGACGGGAGCGCCTGGCGCGAGGCCCTGCGGGTCGACCGCGCCACCGGCGGCCTCGACCTCACGGCGGCTGAGGCCACCATGGCAGTCGCCGCCACGGTCGACCTCGGGGCGCTGCCCGCCCTCAAGGTGGCGCTCACCGGCGCCGGCACCGTCACCAGCTTCGGCACCAGCCCGAACCGGGTGCGGCTCCTGCGCTTCACCGGCGCCGCGACGCTCACCCACAACCCCGCCAGCCTGATCCTGCCGGGGGGCGCGACCCTCGTCACCGCCGCCGGTGATACCGCGCTCGCGACCTCCGACGCCGCCGGCACCTGGACGGTGCGGGACTACGTCCGCGTCTCCGGCAAGCCGGTGACCGGCCCGGCCGCCGCCGACATCACCGACGCCAGCGCGACCGGCCGCAGCGTCCTCACCGGTACGGCGGCGCAGGGCGCGACCGCCTTGGGGCTCGGGACGGGCAACAGCCCGACCCTGGCCGGCGTGATCCTGTCCTCGTCCTCCAGCGCCGACACGGTCCAGATAGCCCGGCTGCTGAGCCCGGCGGCGGCATCGGGCACCTCGTACACGACACTCCGCATCGAGAAGGGCCCGAACTACGGCGGCGAGATCGCCGGCTACCTGACGCAAGGCATCGGCGGCGGCATGAGGCTGTCCGTTCTCAACGGCGCCGGAAACACGGTCGAGGCGCTGCGGTTCGACAGCGCAGGAGCGGCGACGTTCGGCGGCGCACTGAACGGAGGGTCCGCGACCTTCTCCGGCGTGGCGATCGCAGGTTCTGCCGGCACGCAGCGCACGCTCGCGTGGTGGACGGGGGCAAGCCTGCGCTGGGCGCTCCTCGCGACGAATACGGCCGAGACGGGCGGCAACGCCGGATCGGATCTGTTCCTGGCCCGCTACTCGGATGCCGGCGCTTACCTCGACAGCCCGATCGTCGTCAGCCGGGCGACGGGCAGAATGGGACTGGCGTCACTGGCGGTCGCCGGCTCTGTGGCCGTGAGCGGCCCGCTGTCCCTCGGCGTCTACACGGTGGCCACCCTGCCGGCCGGCACCGCAGGCACGATGCTGTACGTCTCCAACGGTCGGAAGGTCGGCGAGGCTGCGGGTGCCGGCACGGGCGTGCTCGCCTGCTACTCCAACGGCGCCTGGCGGCGCCTCTCCGATGAAACCCCTGTGGCGGCATGAGGGTGCGATGAGCGATCCCTATCTGTACGAGTTCCTGTATCGCGGACGTCCGGCGGGGTCAGCCGAGGCGCCGGCCTGGCACGTGGTGCTCGGCCAGTCCGTGACGCCGCCGGGGGCGAGCGAGCCCCAGTTTGTTTCCAGTGGAGCGCTGACCCCAGCTCAGGCTGAAGCCGCGGGCTTCCCGCTGTCGACGGTGCTGACGGGGATCGACGCGGCAGCGCTCGCGGGGCGGGACGCGGCCCTGGCCGAGGCAGCGGCGGCCCGTCAGGAGCGCGACGCCCTGGCGGCCGAGCTGGCGGCGCTCCAGGGCCGGGCCGTTCCGGCCCCGCCCCTGGTCGTCTCCGACCCCCTTGTCGTCTCCGACCGGCAGTTCTTCCAGGCCCTGGCGCAGGCCGGGGCGATCACGCCCGACGAGGCACTGGCGGCGGTAATGACCGGCCGGCTTCCGGCGCGGATCGAGGCGGCGGTGGCGGGCCTGCCGGAGGCGGAGCGCTTCGCCGCCCGGATGCTGCTCTCGGGCGCGACGACGTTCGAGCGCGAGCACCCGATGGTGGCGCGGCTCGGCGCCGCGCTCGGCTACGGCGCGGCGGCGCTGGACGCGCTGTGGCGCCAGGCGGCCGCCCTGTGACGGCCGCCCTCTGCAGACAAAAGCCGACTTCGGCCTGACCCGCGCCCGGGCCGACCGGCCGGCGCCGCCGCACCACCCTGCACAATCCGGAGAGACCCATGGCCGCGACCACGTTCGAGCGGGCGCTTTCGCTCGTCCTGACGCATGAGGGCGGGTGGTCTGACGACCCGGCCGACCCGGGCGGCGCCACCAACCTCGGGGTGACGATCGGCACGTTGAGCCTGTGGCTCGGCCGGCCGGCGACGCGGGCGGAGGTACGGGCGCTGACGCCGGCGAGCGTGGCGCCGCTCTACCGTCGCCGGTTCTGGGATGCGATCCAGGGCGATGCGCTGCCGGCGGGGCTCGACTACGCGCTGTTCGACTTCGCGGTGAACAGCGGGCCGAAGCGGGCCGTGATCGGGCTGCAACGGGCGCTCGGGCTCGCCGATGACGGGCGGCTCGGCCCGGTGACGCTGGCGGCGCTCGAGGGACGGGACGGGCCGGGGCTGATCGACGCCGTGTGCGACGGGCGGCTGACGTTCCTGCGGGCGCTCTCGACCTGGCCGCGCTTCGGCCGCGGCTGGGGCCGGCGGGTCGAGGAAGTGCGCGCCGCGGCCCTCGGCTTCCAGACCGCCCCGGACGGAGCCACCGCGCCGTCCGTGTGCCCCACCTGCGGCAAGCGTATCGCGGCCTGACCCCCTTCATACCCCCGGCTTACCGGCTTTCATAGGAAGATCGCCATGAACCACAGGGCAATCGGGTGAATGCGGGAGGTGACAAGGACCGGAAGCTCTGAATCGGTCGTCCGCCACGACGTGGTTTAGGAGGCGGGCGATGGACGAGGCGAGCGAGCCGGTAGCGGCGGTGTTCGAGGCGACGGTGTTTCTCGATCATTTCGCGGACCTGCCCGATCCGCGCCAGCCCGGCAAAGTCGCCTATCGCCTGGACGAGGTTCTGCTGCTGGCGTTGCTGGCCATCCTGGCGGGGGCTGAAGGCTTCACCGATATCGCCCGGTTCGGTCACACGAAACTCGACCTTCTGCGCCGATTTCTGCCGTTCCGGAACGGCACGCCGAGCCACGATCATCTCGGTGACATCTTCGCGGCGCTCGATCCCGTCGCATTTCGACGCTGCTTTGCGGCCTGGGCCGCGACGCTGACGCAAACGCCGCTCGACGTGATCGCGATCGACGGCAAGACCTCGCGGCGCTCGGGCCGGGCCGGTGCGCGAGATGCCCTTCACGTCGTCTCCGCCTTCGCCGCACGCCAGCGGTTGGTGCTGGCCCAGACCAAGGTGAGCGGAAAGTCCAACGAGATCGCGGTAATCCCGGCCCTGCTCGACCTCCTGTCGATCGAGGGGGCGATCGTCACCATCGATGCGATGGGCTGCCAGCGTGCCATCGCCCACAAGATCCTCGACAAGAAGGCCGACTATGTCCTGGCGCTCAAGGGCAACCAGGGCACGCTGCACGAGGACGTCACGCTCTTCGTCGAGGAACAGAAAGCTCGGGACTTTGCCGATTGCACCGTCAGCACGCACGAGACCGTCGAGGGCGATCACGGGCGGATCGAGACCCGGCGCGTGACTGTCATCCATCAGGTCGCCTGGCTCCAGGCGCGCCACGCCTGGCCGGGGTTGAAGAGCCTCATCGTCGTCGACAGCACCCGTGACTTGAGCACCCGTGACCCGGTAAACAGGATCGAGCGTGAGACGCGCTGCTATCTGACCTCGTCACCGCTCGGCGCCGACCGCCTCGGGCCTGCCGTCCGGCAGCATTGGGCGATCGAGAACGGCCTGCATTGGATCCTCGACGTCACCTTCCACGACGATCAGTCTCGCATCCGTACTGCTCATGCCCCCGAGAACATGCTGACGGTCCGCCACATCGCGGTGAACGTCGCAGCCCGCAAAAAGGGCAAGGATTCCATGCGCCTCGCCCTCAAAACCGCAGGCTGGGACGACGACTACCTCGTCAGGCTCGTCGCACCATGACCCTTCACCCGATTGCCCTGACCATGTGAGGGGCTGTTTGCGACCCTTCCCGGGCTCACGGAAGGTGCGCTTACCGGCAATCTGATCGGCCTAGGGCCTGTTGTCGCTTGAACTCTCTGCGAGGATGAGCGTTTCCCCGCTTTGAGCGAGGAGACACGATGCTGACGGACGCTCAGTGGGCCGAACTGGAACCGCTGGTGGAAGCCTGCCGGCCCAAAGGCAAGACGCCGCCCCAAGAGCTGCGCCGCACGATCTCAGCCATCCTCTGGCGGCATCACAACGGCGCCTCTTGGAGGGCCATTCCAGCCGAGTTGGGTCCCTGGTGGCAGGCCGCCCAGATCTTCATCCGCTGGGCGCGCGCCGGCGTCTGGGAGCGGCTGCTCGACCTCGTGCAGAGCCGCGGCGTCGCGCTGGGCATGGTGTTTCTCGACGGCACGAACATTCGAGCCCACCAGAAGGCGGCGGGCGCGGCCAAAAGGGGGGATCTGGAGCCGAGCGAGACCATCGTGAAGCTCTTGGCCGCTCGCGTGGCGGCTATGGCACCAAGGCCTGCGTGATCGCCGATGGACGGGGCCGCCCCGTCGGTTTCCGCCTCGCGCCCGGTCAGGCGCATGAACTGCCCCACGCCCTTCCGCTGCTCGATCAACTGCCCGGGGTGCCGAAGTGGGTGGTGGCCGACCGTGGCTTCTCCAGCCACGGCTTTCGCGAGGCGATCTGGACCGCCGGGGCCCGGCCCGCGATCCCGACCAAGAGCAACGAGGCCCCGCTCGCCTGTCCTGACTGGATCTACACCAATCGCAACATCGTCGAGCGACTGTGGGCGCGCCTCAAGGAATGGCGGGCCGTTGCCACACGCTACGAGAAGACTGCCGTCAGCTTCATGGGCGTCCTCTGCCTCGCCGCTACGCTCCTCTGGATCAAGTGACGACAGGCCCTAGAACGAGCGACACTAGCCGAAAACTGCCGGTCAGCTTCGGAGCGAACGAGGAAGTGTAGCGGACATTCGATGCGACCCACGTGAAGGCCTCGAAGTGACCCAAAGCAGGTACCACGAGTATCCGGTCCGAGTTTGACTGATGGATCATCCGAGTAGCCTATAGGGACCGAAAACTCCGCCCGCGCTAACGACATAATGACCTTAATTTTATGACCTTCAGGATCTTTTTACACAGTGCTTCATCGCTGCGGTTCATCCTGCAGGACGGCGTATGTTTGGTCTAAGCAGCCAACTGCAACTCGTACATGATGCTGAACGACCGGCATCACGTTCGGCTAGACCAGCAGTGGGTCGGATGCCCGCGTCAGCCTCGGACCAAAGGCCCTGAACGTTTGATCAAAATCAAGGTGCGATCACCTGCGCCTGTTAAGTCTAATCTCGGCGGCGCGAGCAGCCGACCTCATCGCAGACCAGCTTGCTCGTGATGAGGGGCATCCATCTCTAGCCCGGGAGGGCGCCATGACGCTGGCAATACTGGTCAAGGTGACGGGTCTCACCGCTCTCCTCGCCGTCGGCTCACTGTCCAACGCAAGCGCGCAGACATCAACGGGTCCCGTGAATCCTCCGGATCATAGCGCACAGACCGATCCGGGAGGGATGATGGGGCGGGGCATGATGGGCCACATGATGCACGGGATGAACAGGGGCATGATGGATGGCGGCCTCAGAATGCGGATGATGTTCGCCATCGTCGACACGGACGGAGATGGGGCCCTATCGTTCGATGAAGTGACGGCCATTCACAGGCGTATTTTCAATGCCGTCGACACGAACAAGGATGGAAAAGTGACCCCTGATGAGCTGCGGAAATTCTTCGGAGAATAGAGACCGCACTTATATCAAGCCATAAAGGACGATCGTGAGCAGAACGAGCAGGCGTTACTTCTTCGTCAGCCCAGCTCTGCCGCGGGCTAGCGCTGATGCAGGTCGGCGACGTCATGAGGCATGAGCGTGCCCGCGCGCCCCGGCGTCTTCCAAACGCCCACAGTCGGGATGGGCCTGCCGGACGAGGCCCAGGTCTAAGGCCGGCCGCAGATAGTTGACCACCATCGTGTCACTCGACTCAGAGTGCCCGGCACCACGAATGTAACCGGATGTCTTGACCTTCGCGCTGTGCTGGACGGCGAGAGTTCAGCTCAGCAGCCCCTGCCTACCATCCACGCCAATATCGCGCGCCCAGAGGTGACGCCGGCGGCCAGTCCAACGATGGAACGGTCCAGGCTGTGAAACAGCACGCTGTCTTGGGCGCCAATTGCGAATAGCACCAGTGACTTGCTGGCTGGATCGGCGTCGAAGCCCTCCGCCAATCGACAGTCGGGTGGACCTCTTGTGTCGTCATGATGCGCATGGACGACGGGGACGAGGCAGCCGACATGCCGGACGACGTCCGCCTGCTCCCCGCCTAACACGGCGAGACCACATTCGGTGAGCGCTGAGCATCGTCGTCAAGACCGTGTCGGCCAGGCAGGCGCGTCTCGGCTGTGAAAACGATGCCGTCTGGCCGATAATCGATCTCGGCGTGGCCGCCGAGCTCATCGGCCAGCGCCCGCTCGATCAAGCGCGAGCCGAAGCCCCGCCGCGTTGGGGGACAGACTGGCGGGCCATCGAATTCCCGCCAGGTCAGGTGCAATGTTTCGGGGTGGGACCCATCGATAATATTCCAGACGAGGCGGACATGGCCAACCTCGTTGCTCAGCGCCCCGTACTTGTGGGCGTTGGTCGCGAGTTCGTGGAAAGCCATAGAAAAGGCCAGCGCAAGCCTCGACGACAGGAAGACCTCCGGTCCCTTGATCCTGATGCGGCAGTCTCCCTCTGTTCGGAACGGAGCCAGAGCCGTCGTCGCCACATCGGCCAGAGACGTACTGTTCCAGCTCTGTCGCGTCAGCACGTCGCTTGCTGCGGCAAGGGATTGAATTCGCCCCTGGATCAGGTGGAGGGTCTCATCGGGGGACAGGTTCGAGCGAAATGTTTGGGCAACGATGGCCTGAACAGTGGCCAACGTGTTCTTCAGACGGTGGTTCAGCTCGTTCGCGAGCAGCGCCCGATGTGCTTCATCCTCCTTGCGGTCGGTCACGTCGAAGGCGATACCCGCGAGCCTCACAGGCACCCCGTCTAGAGCGCTGTGCGATCGTCCTGCAACGGCCAAGTTGTTTTGGGCGTTGGTTGGGTGGAGGAGCCAGCGATGACCTCACCCTTGTCCCTCGATCTGCGTGAGCGTGTGGTGTCCGCTGTCCTGGCGGGCGCGTCTTGCCGCCAGGCTGGCGAGCGGTTCGGTGTCAGCGCCGCCAGCGTCAGCCGCTGGCACGCCCGCCATCTCCGGGACGGCCACGTCCGGCCCAAGCCGATGGGCGGAGACCAGCGCTCGCAGATCATCGAGGCCCACGCCCCGCGGATCCTGAGGCTGTGCGAGGAGCGCGGCAACATCGTGCTGTCGGAACTGCGCGACGCCTTGGCCGAGCAGGGCGTCACCTCCAGCACCAGCAGCCTGTCGCGCTTCCTGGCCCGCCATCGCATCACCCGTAAAAAGGGGCTCTTCACGCCGCCGAGCAGGACCGACCGGACGTAGCGGAGGCGCGCCAGGCGTGGTTCGAGGGCCAGCTCGACCTCGATCCGGACCGTCTGGTGTTCATCGACGAGACCGCCGCTTCGACCCGGATGGCGCGTCGCTATGGCTGGGCTCCACGCGGCCAGCGCTGTCGCCTGCCAGTGCCGTGCGGGCACTACAAGACCACCACCGTCACGGCGGCACTGCGTACGAGCGGCCTGACGGCGACAGCCATCTTCGATGGAGCCACCAACGGCCGGCGCTTCCTGGACTACGTCACCGACACGCTGGTCCCGGTGCTCCGGCCAGGCGACACGGTGATCCTCGACAACCTTCAGGCCCACAAGGTGACGGGCGTGCGCGAGGCCATCGCGGCGGCTGGCGCGCGGGTGGTGTACCTCCCGCCCTACAGCCCGGAGTTCAACCCGATCGAGCAGGCCTTCGCCAAACTCAAAACCTTGCTGCGCACCGCAGCCGCGCGCACGGTCGAAGACCTGCATGCTGCGATCCGCCAAGCCTTTGCTGCCTTCACCCCAAAGGAGTGTCGCAACTACCTCAATGCAGCTGGATACCAGACAGACCGCTACGTTTCAGCCTGATCGGGCAATGCTATAGATCGTAGGACGGCCGGCCCCGTATCTTGAGCCAGCGCAGCTCACCGGCTGGGGTCACGATCCTATACTCGATATCATAGTTGCTATGGCCTGCGATGCAGTTCGCGATCGCCTCGTGCCGCCGGGCGCGGTCATCTTCGTAAATCGAGGCCTCGAACTTAGCGCGGTCCAGGGGTTCGTTGGGGTTGCGACCGAGCATAATCTTGAAGGTATCGGACGCGATGAACCGCATGTCCCTGAGGTCGAGGCTCCAGGAACCTAGGCGCCCGGCCTGAAGTACGAAGCGCAGGCTCTCCTCGCTCTCGGTCAAGTCGCGGGTTCGCCGCTCGACCTCCCGCTTCAGCGCCTCCCAGGTAGTCCCCTGATCATCGAGGCGTGCCTTTTCCGGCATTGTGTCGGATAAGGCCACGAAGGAAGCGACGGCCTCGCTCTGCGGCGAATGCGCCGGCGACGTATCGGGCGACGCGCGCTTTGTCATGAGGGGCTCCTCGTCACGGTGGTCAGGGCAGGTCGGGACGCGGGACCCTGCGCATGAGCTGCCAAGCGTCTGCACTGGGGTCCCGCACCCCCGAGCCATGTCCTCGGGACGCAGTGCTATTTCGTCGATCCGGGCCTTCTCAGCATGGTCGCGCTCTGTTGCGACCGCAGCCTGCCGACCGGATGCCCAAGGAATTGCCGATAGTAGGCAGCGGCCCCGTCGCGCCGATGCGCGGCCTCCTCGCAAGTTCGTGCCATTTCCGTCTTCGCCGGTTCTGCCTGCCGAATTGCGCACGTCGCTCCACGGGGCTCCTTCGCCAAGGCAGATCCTCACCGAGCAGCACAAACCCGGTCGGCAACCTGCAAACGCTGATGACGGGAACGGGGGCGAACACGCCACCAATCAATAACGCGATGGCAGTCGGAACTCTAAACCAGCGATGCGACGGCTCCAAGAGCCAATCAAGGGAGGGTCTCATCCATGCCGGAGGCTTTTGGACCGAAACTCTGATCCTCGCGTCCCATTGAGCAGCTATCGCGTCCATCCCTGCTCCGTTTGGCTCTGCGTGTTTTGCCTACCTCATCCCACTCACGAGCTCGATCCGCGTCCCGCGGCCAGCAATCGGATTTTCGACCAGAAAAACTTGAGCGCACCGGCCGCGAACACAAGGACTGCACTAGGGACCAAAGCTTCTCATTTAACTGGAGCCGATACGCCCAACAACATGGTCAATCTCATCAATGACGCTCACGAGGAGCTTTGCCTGCTTGTCCAAATCGGCGACTGCCCGGCCGCCCGGCATGTCCGTCGTCCACCAACGACCGTTATCGATGACGTCGACTAACCGGCCGAGGCGGGCGTGCTCAC
Source organism: Methylobacterium currus (assembly GCF_003058325.1). NCBI lineage: Bacteria > Pseudomonadati > Pseudomonadota > Alphaproteobacteria > Hyphomicrobiales > Methylobacteriaceae > Methylobacterium > Methylobacterium currus. The sequence goes on along the minus strand of NZ_CP028843.1, from coordinate 4,756,996 downwards.
GTCTCAGGGTGTCGATGAAATCCTTGCCGCTCTGCATAGAATCTTCCCCCTTGAACGGCCGAGTCGAAATTTGCCCGCGGAGCGGACGGCCTCGATTGCGCATGCCCGGACGCTGACAAGAGAGTGAGCCATAGCTACAGCCTTCATCGCCTGCGACTCAGGCAGCCTGACACTGCAGAATGGCTACGTCCGGGCTGACGATAACTTCTCAACGCATGATATTTATTAGGGCGGCTCTGTAGGACCCCGATCGATGTCGTCATTTCGCCGCGGCGGCTGCCACCTCGTCGGTCTTGCACCGTAGACGACCTCCACAGCGCGCTCCCAGGCTTCGCGCTGGCTAGAGGTGAGTCTGGCGAGGTAGGGTTCAATCCATGAATTTGACTTGATAGTCGCAGTCATGATCAGCCCGCTTATTTGCGATCCACCTACGAATGGATCGACGCTGAAATCGCATACAATATGAGCTTCATGGGCCTCGCGTCGTTGAGCTAGATCAAAGCCAAGCGCATATTCCCAAGTACATTACGAGCTCGCGGCACGAACCGGCTTTCTATGAAGCACCCTCGGGATATGGCGACGCAATGCAGGATGGCTGGTCCGTAAGCTTGTCTGCTGCGAGGATACGGCGCCGCGCCCATAACCGGAAGTGCTCGAGTATAGCGAGCGCGCCAGCAGCGTGACTGCACCGTCACCGACATAAGACCATCAAAACTCGGATGAACGGGATCGCCTTCGTCGTGATCGTGTCGCGCGGCTGTGAGCACGTTCAGCATTGCCGAGTCGTTGTAGCCACGAAGTTCAAAGTGAAGGAGCCGAACGTCAGATAGATCGCATCGCACCTGATGGATGCGGCCGATCGCGGGGTGAGTACCATTGCACGCAGGAAAACGCCATGACGCAACAGCTCAGTACCGGCCGCTGGCTAGTTCCCACACTGCTCGGGTCAGTTGCAGCGCTTGGCGCATCGGCCCTCTACACGGCGGCGATGACCCGCCGCGCGGAGCGGCAGACGCCACCCATCGGCGCGTTCATAACCGTCGACGGTGTCCGCCTCCACTACCTGGAGCGTGGGCAGGGCGAGCCGCTGGTGCTCATCCACGGCAACGGCACCCTGATCCAGGACTTTCTGGTCAGCGGCATCGTCGATGATCTCGCCAAGCGCCACCGAGTCATCATCATCGATCGCCCCGGCTACGGCTACAGTGATCGTCCGCGCGGCCTCTGGACGCCGCGTGCGCACGCGACGCTCTTCCAGAAGGCGCTTCAACAGCTCGGAGTCACGCAGGCCGTCGTCCTCGGCCACTCATGGGGCGCGCTGGTCGCGGTCGCCCTTGCGCTTCAGGCGCCGCGGCTCGTGCGGAGCCTCGTGCTGGCGTCCGGCTACTACTATCCGACGCTGCGTGCCGACGTGATCCTCGCGTCACCGGTGGCGATCCCCGGCATCGGTGACCTGATGCGCTACACGGTGTCTCCGTTGGCCGGACGCTTCATGCTGGCAGCTATGATCAAGGGCCTGTTCGCGCCGGCCGCAATCCCCGAGCGCTTCGAGCGCACCTTTCCGAAGGCCATGATGCTGCGTCCGCTCCAGCTGCGCGCCTCAGCGGAAGATGCCGCGATGATGACGCCCGTCACGGTCGAGCTCCAACGGCACTACCGGGATCTCAAGTTGCCCGTCGTGATTATCACCGGTGGGGACGACCAGATCGCCGATGTCGACCGCCAGTCGCGGCGGCTCCACCACGACCTGCCCGGCAGCGAGCTCGTGGTCGTTCCCGGCATGGGTCACATGATCCATCATCTCGCCCCCGAACAAGTCATCGCCGCTGTGGAGCGCGCGTCGGAGCAGATTCGTCCGGCAGCCTGAGGGGGACGAGACGTTGCAGATCGAGACCTACTCCATGCGCGCGCGGGGCTTGGTAGATAGGAATTTAGATTACTATCCCGACGCCACATGGTCGAGAACAATCAGCGATGGTGGCGCCTTGCATTGAGAGGCAGCGCGAAATTCGTTCGCGGTCCACCTTCTAGGTCCTCTCGTTCCGTCATTGCGGGACAGCACTGCACGATCCGGAGAACTTCGGCCATGAGATCCAAAGCCAAACGCACGAGCGCTGCCGAGGACGTTCAGCTTGCGACCTGGGAGGACGATGGTGGGGCAGGGTTGTCGAAACCTCGCATGACGAGCCGTATTCCACCTTCGGCTCCGGCATCCTTGAATGGCGCAGTCGACGCCTCGGTAGGCGGCGTCCGTGGCCCGCCATCCTGCAAAAGATCGCACCATGCGCGACCAGACTAAAATTCATCCAGTCGAAAACCACGGACGGGTCACGAAATTATCAGTGATAGGCTATTACAGATTAATCAGAATCGATGAAAGCGGTCGGACCCACATTGAAATTATTTCTGACCTTCATTAGGCCTTCGATAGGAGAAAAATTAGAGAAAATCTTGATAATTCTGCGTATTGACTGAGTAAATGATCATGATATTGAGATAAGATAGCGCCGCAATCTGGTACGCGGTGTCTCTGGTCTACCACCGTGCTTTATATCCCTCGAAAATTGCGCCTGAACCTCTAAGAACCGCTGCTCAGCCGAGGCTCAAATTGGAATTTCAGACTCTCACAGCCTTAGACGCCAAGCCCGCTGCACTCACACGTGTCGTCAGCTCGGAGAAGTCGTCGTAGCCGGCTTCATGTGCTATGGCTGTGTACCGGCTTGAGCCGATGACTGCTTCGAAGATGCCGGCAGCCGCCTAATATCCGAGATGTGCGCAAACCAGAAGGTCCGCCTGCGGGTTGCGAGCTACTTTCCGCTTTCCACTCTCAGCAGCCCTTCGCACTGCCAAGCTGGTTGGACTTTGATCTAGGCCCTCTACCGGCAAACCCGAACCACTCATCAGCCCCGCCGGCAGCCGTCGAGCGGGACTTTCTTGTTCCCGGAACTGTGCGGCGATCCAGGCGAAGGGCTCGGCCTTGACCGGCGGCCGGTCGATGCACGCTGCCGCTCGAGATCGTGCCGGCCCGGCGCGAGGGTTGCGCGGTCACCCGCTCGTTCTCGTTCCGAATCACCGAGCGGACGGTGCTCGAGCAGGCGATGGCGGCGCACGCGACGCGGCTGGGCGAGAAGCTGCGGCGCGACGGGCTCGCCGTCTCAGCCGTCACGGTCTTCCATCACACCAGCGAGCACGACCGCGGCGACCCGATGCGCTCGGTCTCGACAGTGGTGCACCTGCCGGAGACGACGCACGACAGCCGCCACCTGATTTAGGCGGCGCTCCATGGCAGGGCGAAGACCTGGAAGGAGCAGGGGCCCGTGCCCTGGCGCTACAGCAAGGCCGGGCTGGTCACCACCGACCTCGTGCCGCTCGACGAGGCGCCCCGCTCGCTGTTCGACGCGCTCGACCGGGAGAAGTCCGGCAGGCTGATGGCGGCGATGGATACCTGCAACAGCCGGTTCGGCCGCGGCGCCGTGGTGCCGGCGCGCGCGGGTCTCGTCGGGAAGCGCACCTGGTCGACGAAGTTCGAGATGCGCTCGCCGCGGTTCACGACGCGGTTGAGCGAGGCACCTGCTGTCAGTGCAGCCGCCAGATGATGTCAGCGACCGTCACCGCTTTTCGACACTACCGCGGGCGCAGCCACATCCGGGCCGCCCCTGCCCAGACGATCGATTCGCCACCTGGAGAGTTCAGTCGCTCGCTTCGCCGAAAAAGCGAAGGAGTTCCTCGCTCAGGACATCCGGCCGCTCCTCGGGGATCCAGTGCCCGCACGCCTCCACGACGCCACCGCGCACGTCCGCGGCGACGCGGCGCAGAGAATCGATGCATTCCAGGCCGCGGCCGAAGCTCTTGTCGCCGCCGAGCGCCAGCACCGGCATCGTGAGCTTGCCGTCGCGGTCGAGCATCGCCCGGTTGTCCTCCGCATCCTGGGGCAAGGCGCGATAGAAGGCGAGCATCGCCCGGAAAGCCCCGAAGGTCGTGTAGGTGCGCAGGTACTCGCGCTGGTCGGCCTCCGGGATCGCGGTCGGCCTGTACCCGTAATTGTCGAACAGCCAGCGCACCACGAGGTCCTCGCGGCCGGCGCAGAGCGCCTCCGGCAGGTCGAGGGTGCGGAAGAAGGCATGGTGCCAGCGTCGGCCGCCCTGCGAGAAATCAGCGCCGTCGCCCGGGATGACCACGTCGAGGATGGCGAGGCGGCGCACGGCCTCCCGGTGCTGGGCGGCGAGCGAGAAGGCCACCGGTCCGCCCCAGTCGTGCCCGACCACGAAGAAGCGCTCGATGCCGAGGTGGTCGTGCACGAGTTGCCAGAGGTCGTGCGCGAGCGTCTTCTTGTCGTAGCCTGTGGCTGGCCGCGAGGAGTCGCCGAGCCCGCGCAGGTCCGGGGCGATCACCCGGTAGCGCTCGGTGAGGCGCGGCATGATGTGGCGCCACTCGTGAGACGTCTGCGGGATGCCGTGCACGAGGACGACGACGTCGCCTGCACCGGCATCGAGGTAGTGCAGGCTCGCGCCGTCGACGTCGGCGAAGCGGCTCGCGATCGGGGTCATGTTCGGGTCTCCGGGTGACAGGGCAGGGCGGGTTCGCCGGTGGGCGCCTCAGGACTGCTCCAGGCCTTCGGTCCGCTCGGTCGCCCGCCCGGCATCGACGGCCTGCATCGCGCCGGGCCGGGGGGCGCCAGACCCGCGGACCGGCTCCGCCATCACCCGAGCTTGCCCGTCGTCGCTTCGAGCAGCCCCCAGGCCTCGTCGCCGTAGCGCTTGCGCCATTCCTGGTAGAAGCCAGAGGAGACGAGGCGCTCCCGGAAGGCGGCGTTCTCGACCTCGAAGAACTGCAGGCCCAGCGTCTGCAGCTTCGACTGGAGCGTCGCGTTCATGTGCTCGACCTCGCGCCGCTGCACCAGGGCCTCCTCGTTGATGTTGCGCTCGAGGATATCGCGCAGGTTCGGCGGGATGCGCTCCCAAGCCTTGCGGTTGGCCAGCACCCAGAACCCGTCCCACATGTGGTTGGTGAGCGAGCAGTACTTCTGCACCTCGTACATCTTGTCGACGAGCAGCCCGATCAACGGCTGCTCCAGCCCGTCCGCGATCCTCGTCTGCATCGCCGAGTAGGTCTCGGCCCAGGGAATGGAGACCGGCGCCGCCCCGAAGGACTTGAACATCGAGGTCCAGAGCGGGGAGGGCGGTACCCGGATCTTGAAGCCGTTGAAGTCGTTCGGCGTGCGGATCGGCTTCGTGGACGAGGTGGTCTGCCGGAAGCCGTGGTTGTAGGATTTCTCCATGCAGACGAGGTTGGCCTTCTCGAAGGCGCCCCGGACGTGCCGGCCGAGCGGCCCGTCGAGGGCCTCCCAGACCTTGTCGTAGGTCGGGAAGGCGAAGCCGACGCCGCTGATCGAGGCGACCGGCACCAGCGTCGACATCAGCACTCCGGTCTGGGCGAAGAGCTCGAGGGCGCCCGAGCGCAGCTGGCTCAGCATGTCGGCATCCGAACCGAGCTGGTTCTTCGGAAACAGCTCGATGATCACCTTGCCGTCGGTCTCGCGCGCGACGCGGTCGCGCACGCGGCCCATGGCGACGTTGAGCGGGTGGTCCCCCGAGACGATGTTGCCGAATTTCAGCCGGAAATCCGGCTCGGCGGCGCGGGCGACGTACGGAGCGGCGAGGCAGGCGGCCCCGCTGGCGAGGAGGGTGCGACGGGTCGGACGCGACATGGCGGGATTCCTCGAAGGAGGGGACGGGAATCGGGGCGTGGTGTCGGGGAGCCGGTTCGCGCCGGGCGCTGCGTGTCGTCCACAGCGGCAGATGCGCCAGTGCATGCCATCGCGTCTCTCCCTGCTGCGGCCGTCCGGACCGTCGAGGATCCGAAATCACGGGCATTTCGCCCGGGCCGCTCTTGGTCATTGGATGGTGACACACCGCGTTCCGCCCGGGAACTGGACATCGATTCCGCTACCTATGAGGAAACCTCACAGCCCCAGGCTGGGCTTGCCGGGCGTCAGCGGAAGTCGGATGCTGCAGAACGGCAGCCGGGGGCGGGGCCGGCTGTGTGCAACAAAACGTCCAACGGCGATCTGGCGCGCCGCCTCGATTTTCATGTGCATCAGTCACTTAGGAGGCTCGGGCCGAACGCCTGAATCCCACCCGTTCCGCCAGACATTCGTCCGGAGCACGGATTTCGAATGCATTTTCGAAGAGGACAGGGTTCATGCCCAGCCTCTGCCCATGCTGACGGAACCGCTTCAGAATCGACCAATTGGAGCGCCAGACGGCGGAGCGACCAGAGCCGCCACCACTGCGCAGAAGCTCCCACCCAGTGGTGCACTCAGAAGGGCGGCCACCAAGCCGAGAGGGACCATAGCCGCACCTGTCGCGAGACCGCCGGCAATCGTCACGAACACAAACAGCAGCATGGATGCCACCTCCCTGTGGGGGGCCGATAGAGCTTGAAGCAGAGATAAACTTCTGCGACGCGCCGGACATGTGCCGCTCTCCCTGTGGCGTCGTCCGTAGCGGCGACAGCGGGCGAGGAGGACCAGTGAGCCTCCAGCGCAGCAGCGTCAGCTTGCCAGCCTTGACCGTACCAACCGGTCCGTGACGTGCTCACTCTTCGTTCTAAGCGACTGGGACCGAGGGCACCACGATGCCGGCTGGGAGACACCGGACCCGCCGAAGGCTCCTCCGCTGCCACGTCATGCCCCGTGGAACCCATCGCCGGGTCCTCCCTCCGCAGCCTCCGGTGACCTGCCCTTGCCCTACGATGCGCCATCACGGACGCTCTCGCCGACTTCCTATACCCTCGCGCCTTGGCATCGACACGTCGATGCCAAGGCGTCCGGCGCATCAGCGCCGACGCCCGTTCGGGCTTAGCCGGCGCCTTCGAACGGGTCCGTTCGAAGGCGCGGCGGTATTACAAGCCGAACGCCGCACCAGGAAACGCTCCCAGCGTATCTCCCATGGCTTCGTTCACGGGCGCCTGGACGACAGGGGCGATGCGTTTGACGATCCACCGCCAGCACGGCCCAGCGGCCTCGCCAGCTTCCCTTTCGTGGTGGTGCGGATGGCGCGCGCTCAAGGCCGAGACAAACAGGGCGCGATAGTCTCACCAAATCGCAAAATATATAAAATTGGAACGACTACCAGCTTCTATTCACAATTCAAGCGAGCAGAGTGGCAGTTACGTCTTTAGCGGACTCGGCATCGACGACTGACAACGCGATTCCCCTAGAGGATCGCTCGCGAAGCTGGTCAAGCGATATGTAGCAGCGGTTGTGCGTGTCGTAGAACCGATGAATAGCATATCTTAGAACAAGAATCGGCAGCGCCTTTTTCTGCGAAATAGGGGCATTTTGGGAAATGCGCGACTCAAGCACAGCCTTGCCTCTATGTGCCATGAAAGCATCTTATGTTTGTGTATAGCAACGCTCAAGGCTGAACGCAATTGGTTCATTTGATGGCTGCGCACTATGCACAATGATATAGCCCGATTCGTTGCGACCTGATGACTCGAATATCCACGGCGGCGCATGGTTAGGCCGGTTTCCATGAACCATCGAGATAAAACGGCAGCCGGTTTGGCGCGCCTCGAGAACCTCGGGCGGCCCGGAAGATCAACGGACCTGCCTCCGGGTCTGATGACGGTCTGCCTATCATCGCGGCACGTGGTATCGCGGCACGTGGTGGGGCCACGCCGTCCGACCCGGATCGCCAAGCCCCGGTTCAGGCCTTGATCTCGTCACGCCCGCCCGCTCGGGCCATCCTCGGCGCATGGCCCGACGGGCCCCGTCGGCCTATGACGGACGAGAGCGGAGATCCGGCGCAGCCGGGAAGGGGACATGCATGAGATTCGTGGCGCTGGCGGCCCTGTTGCTCGGGCTCGGCCCGGCTCTCGCCGGAGAGGATGTGGCCGGTCGGGATCTGGCGCTGCCGACACTCGATTACGCCAATACGCGCTATTCGGGGCTCGACCGGATCACCGCCGGAAATGTCGACCGACTGACAGTGGCCTGGACCTATTCGACCGGGGTGCTGCGCGGGCATGAGGGTGCGCCGCTCGTCGTCGGCCATATCATGGTCGTGCATACGCCGTTCCCCAACACCGTCACCGCCCTCGACCTCGATCAGGACGGCAAGATCCTGTGGCGCTACGCGCCGCGGCAGGAGGCCGGGGTGGTCGCGGTGATGTGCTGCGACACGGTCCATCGCGGCCTCGCCTATCAGGATGGCCGGATCTTCCTGCAGCTCGCCGATACGAACGTGGTCGCGCTCGAGCTTGCGACCGGCCGGGTGCTGTGGTCGGTGCGGAACGGCGATCCGGGCAAGGGAGAGACCAACACCGCGGCGGTGATGCCGGTGGGAAGCAAGCTGATCGTCGGGCTGTCGGGCGGCGAGTACGGGGCGCGCTGCCATGTCACCGCCTACGATCAGGCGACCGGGCGACGCCTGTGGCGCGCCTTCGCCACCGGCCCGGATGACGAGATGCTGGTCGATCCCGAGGCGACGACGGAGCTCGGCCGCCCAATCGGTCAAAATTCCTCGCTGAAGAGCTGGGATGGCGAGCAGTGGAGGACCGGCGGGGCCTGCGCCTGGGGTTGGTTCTCCTACGATCCGGAGCTGAACCTGATCTATTACGGCACCGGCAATCCGTCGACCTGGAACCCGGCCCAGCGCCCGGGCGACAACCGCTGGGCGATGGCGATCATCGCCCGCGACGCCGAGACGGGCATGGCACGCTGGGTCTACCAGATGACGCCCCACGACCAGTGGGACTTTGACGGCGTCAACGAGATGATCCTGACCGAGCAGGAGATCGACGGGCGCAGCCGCCGGCTCCTAACCCATTTCGACCGCAACGGCTTCGGCTACACCCTCGACCGGGAGACCGGCACGTTGCTGGTGGCGGAGAAATTCGATCCGAGCGTGAACTGGGCCAAGCGGATCGACCTCGACCGGGCCTCCCCGACCTATGGCCGCCCGGTGGTGGACGAGCGCTACGCCCCGGGGACGGCCGGAGAGGACGAGACCGTGACGGGCATCTGCCCCGGGGCGCTCGGGGCCAAGAACCAGCAGCCCGCCGCCTACTCGCCGCGCACCGGCCTGTTCTACGTGCCGACCAACCACATGTGCATGGATTACGAGCCGTTCCACGTCACCTACACGCCGGGCCAGCCCTATGTCGGCGCGACGCTGACGCTGCATCCGCCGCCGGGCACGGAGCGCACCGGCGCCTTCATCGCCTGGGACAATCGTTCCGGCCAGATCAAGTGGTCGATTCCCGAGCCGTTCTCGGTCTGGTCGGGGGCGCTCGCGACGGCCGGCGGCGTGGTGTTCTACGGCACCCTCGAAGGATACCTGAAGGCGGTCGATGCCGAGACCGGCCGTGAACTCTACCGCTTCAAGACGCCGTCGGGGATCGTCGGCAACGTCACCACCTACCTGCACAAGGGGCGGCAATACGTGGCGGTGCTGTCCGGCATCGGCGGCTGGGCCGGGATCGGGCTCGCGGCGGGACTCACCGACCCGGCCGAGGGCTCGGGCGCCGTCGGCGGCTATGCGGCACTGTCGCACTACACCGCCGCGGGCGGGCAGCTCACGGTGTTCGTCCTGCCGGACCGCTGACCAGGAGGCTCTTCGATGCGGGTGCCGATCGTGCTCCTGTGGTGGCTCGCGGCGCCGGCCGCCCTGGCGCAGACGCCGGGCGACCCCGCCATGGCCGCCTGCCTGCCCGGCCTCGTCGCCCGGGCGCGGGAGCAGGGGGTGACGCCGTCCCTGGCGGAGGCGCAGCTCTCCGGCCTCGCCGCCGATCCGGAGGTGCTGGCAGCGACCGGCAAGCAGGCGGAGTTCGAGAGGCCGGTCTGGGCCTATCTCGATTCGGCGGTGAGCGAGGAGGCGGTGACCGACGGCCGGGCGAAGCTCGCCACGGAGGCGAGCCTGCCGGCGATCGAGGCAGCCACCGGGGTCGACCGGCACGTGCTGGCGGCGATCTGGGGCATCGAATCGGGCTATGGCAGCGTCCTCGACGATCCCCGCAAGGTGCGCCCGGTCCTGCGCTCGCTCGCCACTCTGGCCTGCGCCGGAGGCCCGCGGGTCGCGACCTGGACCGAGGAGCTGGTCGCGGCCCTGCGCATCCTCGATCTCGGCCGCACCACGCCGGAGCGCCTGACCGGCTCCTGGGCCGGCGCGATGGGCCACACCCAGTTCATGCCGACGACCACCCTGCGCCACGCCCTCGACTTCGACGGCGACGGGCGGGCCGACATCTGGACATCGGCCCCGGACGCGCTCGCCTCGACGGCGCAGTATCTGCGGACCTTGGGGTGGCGCCCGGGCGAGGGCTGGGGCGGCGAGGTCTCGCTGCCGGCGGGCTTCGACTACCGACTCGCCGACGAGACGACGGCGCGGACGCTCGCGGAATGGCGCGGCTTCGGCGTCACGCCCGCCGGCCGGGCGATCGGGGCCGACACCGACACGGCCCGCCTGGTGCTGCCGGCCGGGGCCCGGGGGCCGGCCTTCCTGCTGCGGCCGAACTTCCAGGCGCTGCTCGGCTACAACACCGCCTTCTCCTACGCGCTGGCGGTGGCGCATCTCTCCGACCGGCTGCGGGGCGAGCCCGGCTTCGTGCAGGCCTGGCCCCGGGGCGACCGGCCGCTCGGCGCCGAGGAACGGCGAGAGATCCAGGCTGCCCTCGCGGCGAAGGGTCAACCGGTCGGCGAGGTCGACGGGCGGATCGGTCCGCGCAGCCGGGCGGCGATCCGGGCCTGGCAAGCGGCTGCCGGGCTGGTTCCGGACGGCTACGCCGATGCCGCGCTGCTCGACCGCCTGCGCGGCGGGCACTGATTCGGCGCCAACGCACGATTCGGGGACTCGGTACCACCGTGACCGACGCGAAGCGCCTGACTCCTGTGGAGAAAAGGTTGTCGACTCCTGAATCGGAGGGCCTCGGGCGTAACGCTTGACTCTCCGTCGGCCGATTCCGCCAAACTACGCCTGTCAGCTCGAATGAGGCTCGAAAGCGTAGATGTCGAAGGCGGCCGAAAGTCGAATCGTCGGGCGGATGCCGCCGGCCACGCGCTCAACGAGGCCGATTGCGAGGGCCGCTCGCGACAGGCCTAGGACCGGACGGTCGAGGCGATCGATGCGGTGAAGACCGGGATCGCGCAGGCTTGGCGCCACCCGCCTTCAGGGCGCGCCACGTGAGCCATTCCCTCATCCCGGGGCATGCCCCGGGTGAACGCCGCCAAACGACTCTCGCACGTGACTCTCGTAAGTGAGCCTCGCTTGAACCTCACGTCACGCGGCAGCGCTTAACCTCGCCTCACGGCGGTTCCACTCACCCGAACCCAGAAAGGATCGATCCGGCAAAAGAAAAAGGCCCCCGAAGCGACGCCCCGGAAGCCCTTCTCTTAGTGCCTGGCAGCCTGAGAGAATCAAATCCGGCACATTCTGTCAAGCGTGGCGCCGATTCGGCGAACCCTTTTCTGTTGCCTGACGACAGGCACAGCCATGTCCCAGACCTTACCGACGACGCCCTTCGGGCGGCGGCCTTTGTCGCTCGCCATGATGGCGGCGCAGGCGGCGGCGAAAGCCTGCCCGGAGGAGGCCGTCAGCCACAAATGGCGCACCTTCCGCCACCTGACCGAGGCCAAGCAGCGGCTCGGACTCGGGGACCGGGCGCTGGCCGTGCTCTCGGCCCTGCTCAGCTTCCATCCCGAGACTGCCCTGACGCCCGGGCCAGGCCTCGTGGTCTTCCCGTCGAACCGGGAATTGTCGGTGCGGGCGCACGGGCCGTCGCCGACGACGCTGCGGCGGGCGCTGTCCCAGCTCGTCGAGACCGGCCTGGTGATCCGGCGCGACAGCCCGAACGGCAAGCGCTACGCCCGGCGCGGCGAGGGCGGGCAGATCGAGCAGGCCTTCGGCTTCGACCTCTCGCCCCTGGTGGCGCGAGCGGCGGAGTTCGAGGCCCTGGCCGCCGAGGTGCGGGCGGCTGCCAAGGCGCGGGCTCTCCTGCGGGAAGAGATCTCGCTCCTGCGCCGGGACATCGGAAAGATCGTCGCCTTCGCCCGCGAAACGGGCCTGAGCGGCGCGTGGGACGGGATCGAGGCGCAGTTGCGGGGCGCCGGCGCAATGCCGCCGCGCTCGGCCGGCCATGCGGTCCTGGCCGAGACCGCCGAGGGGCTGCGGGCCTTGCGTGAAGCGGTGGATAAGTGCCTGGCGGAATCGATCGAATTCCCGAAAACGGGCGCCAGTGAGTCCCAGGCCGGCTGCCACCATCAGAGTTCAAAACCTGAGTCTTCTCAGAATCTTGAACTGGGCTTACGGGGAGACCGGACCGAGGCCGTGGAGGAACGGGCGAGCACCATCGTGCCGGCGAACCGGGCTCTGCCGCTGCGGCTGGTGCTCGAAGCCTGCCCCGAGATGGCACTTTACGCCCGGCACGGGATCGGCGGCTGGCGCGACTTCCTCGGAGCGGCCGCCGTGGCACGGGCGAGCCTCCGGATCGCGCCGCCGGCCTGGGATGCGGCGGTCGCAGCGATGGGGGAGGAGCAGGCGGCGGTCGTGGTCGCGGGCATCCTGCAGCGCGGGCCGGCCATCGCGGCACCGGGCGCCTATCTGCGCGACCTCGCCGGGAAGGCACGGGCTGGGGGGTTCTCGGTCTGGCCGATGGTGATGGCGCTGTGGCGGGTGCGACAGGGAATGACGGGTCGGGAATCGGATCAGACCCCTGTGCCAACACCGCTCCCCAGTTCGGCGCTGAATTCGCGCTTCAAGCCTGCGGCCCGTCATCCATGAAGGCACCGAACATGGATGGCTCTCACCGGAGAACGATCCCCCCATGGGGTACGATGCTGGGACCCTGGCGAGGACTGGCTCTCACCGCCGCATTGATGGTGACAGCCACGAACCCGCTGCCAGCTCAGGGCATCGGCCTGGATATCGCGGACCCGGTTCCTGAAGATCTGCTGCGCACGATCCGGCCCGCGGATGCTGAAGCAGCCTTCGGCGCAATAAGGATCGTCGACCGTCAGGGACGCTGGCGCGCATCAGGCATGCTGATCCTGCGCGTCGAAGCCGATTGCCGGACAGGCCTTTGCGTGACTGTCATCGCCCACGTGACAGCGGCCAAGCTGATTCCGGACGTGATGCTCGATGCGGACATCCCGGTCGAGTTCGCCGATGATCGCTCTCCGCTTCGAGGGACGATCGCCCGCCGGATCCGCATCGAGGGCGCAGGTGATCCGGGCACGCAACTCCGGCTTCGCGGGAGAATGTGGTTCGTCGAGCCTTGCGGCGGCGGCTTCCCATCCGATGAGGAGCGGGTGAGACGCCTTCCACCGCGGTCCTCACCGCGCTCGACCTTCGAGGAATTCAGACGCAGTTTGAGCGTGGACCCACGAGCACGGATCGGGAAGCCGGCGCGACACTCCCGGCCCCGTTTGACGCCCCGCGTTTCGGATCGGTCGAGACCGCTACCCCGCGGCCAGGACCAGCCCATCCGCCCGCGCCACGTAAGCCGTCAGGATCACGAAGACGAAGACCGTGAGCGCGTTCCAGGCCAGGTAGCGGCTGCGGTCGATCAGGGTGCGGGTCGTGACGGCGGCGGGCATGGACAGGGCTCCTCGGTGAGGGGCGAGCGGCGCCCGCAGGGTGGTTCGGCGGGGATACGTGAGGGCGGAAAACCGGTTGCGCGACCTCGGCCCTCCGGTTGCATTCAAGCCGGGCCATGGTCGGTCGTCAATGAACGGGCCTCCCAAAGTCCCGGCGACGGGGAGAAGGATCTTGCTTTCAGAGACTCTGCCGAAGAAATTTTTTCGCGATGTCCCGCGTCAGAGCCATGCATCTGACGATTTGGTTCTCCGACGCGCGTCCTCGGCCTCGGCCTGGAGCCCGCGCGGTGTGGCGCCGCGAATCGAAGCGTGACGGAACACCGGCGGGGCGGCGCCGTTGCCGCTGACGCAGGGACGCGCCTCGAGCGTCCCGAGACGAGCAAGGTCCATCCGCGATGCAGGCACCGATCCGCTTCGATCCTTCCCTGGAGAGCGTGCAGCCCGACGAAGAGGAGGTGCAGGCGGAGATGATCCGGGTCTTCGAGAAGATCCAGACGACGACGCTGAAGGATTACGGCCACGCGGTGCGCGGCGTCCACGCCAAGAGCCACGGCCTCCTGACCGGCCAGCTGACGGTGCTGCCGGATCTGCCCGCGCCGCTGGCGCAGGGCCTGTGCGCGGCGCCCGGCACCTACGACGTGGTGCTGCGGCTCTCGACCAATCCGGGCGACATTCTGGACGACAGCGTCTCGACCCCGCGCGGCCTCGCCGTGAAGGTGATCGGCGTGCCCGGCGAGCGGCTGCCGGGGGCGGAGGGCGACACCCAGGATTTCGTGATGGCGAACGCCCCCGCCTTCACGGCGCCCGACGCCAAGACGTTCCTGAGGAGCCTCAAGCTTCTGGCCGCCACCACCGACACGCCGCAGGTGTTCAAGAAGGTCTTCTCCGCCGCGCTCCGCGGCATCGAGAGCGCGATCGAGGCGGTGGGAGCCAAGAGCCCGACGCTGATCGGCCTCGGCGGCCATCCCGAGACGCATATCCTCGGCGAGACCTTCTACAGCCAGGCGGCCCTCCGCTGGGGCGATTACGTCGCCAAGGTCGCGGTGGCCCCGGTCTCGCCGGCCCTCACCGCGCTGACGGGCGCACCGCTCAACGTCAACGGCAAGCCGAACGGCCTGCGCGAGGCGGTGTCGGCGTTCTTCTCCGCTCATGAAGGCGTGTGGGAGTTGCGCGCCCAGCTCCTCACCGACCGCGAGACGATGCCGGTCGAGGACGCCTCGAAGCCCTGGCCGGAGGAGACGAGCCCCTATGTGCCAGTCGCCCGGATCGTGATTGCGCCCCAGGAGAGCTGGAGCGACGAGAAAGTGCGCCGCCTCGACGAAGGCCTCGCCTTCAGCCCGTGGCACGGGATCGCGGCGCACCGGCCCCTCGGCTCGGTGATGCGGGCGCGCCGCGCCGTCTATCCGCGTTCGGCCGGCTTCCGGGCCCGGCACAATGGCTGCCCGATCCACGAGCCCACTTGCCAAGCGCCCACTCGTCAAGAGCCCACCCGCGCCTGAGGAACCCCGTCATGGTCTTTCCCTCCCTGACCGCCGCCTACGGGGCCGTGCTGGCGCTCCTCTTCGCCGGGCTCTCCGGCTGGGTGATGGCCCGGCGCCTCTCCGCCAACGTGCTGCACGGCGACGGCGGCGACGCCGTGCTGCTGCACCGCGCCCGGTCGCAGGCCAACTTCGCCGAGTACGTGCCGTTCATCCTGCTCCTCGTCGGTCTGCTCGAGGCCCACGGGGCGAGCCGGGCCCTGGTCCACGGCCTCCTGATCGTGCTGCTGGTCGGCCGGGTGCTGCACCCGTTCGGCATGACTGCGCCGGCGAACTCCCCCCGGCAATTTGCCTGCCGGGGCGGCGGCATCCTGGCGACCTTCGGGGTTCTGATCGTGACGGCGGTCGGCCTGCTGCTTCGGTTGGCTTAGGCGGCCGGTGCGGCAGCGGCGAAGTCGAGCCGCACCACCGTGCCGGACCCGCCCGAATAGGTCAGCGTGCCGTCGAGCTGCGCCGCCAGCCCCTGGGCGATGCGTAGGCCCAGACTCCGGCTCGTCTCGGGATCGAACCCGGCCGGGATGCCGCGTCCGTCATCGGCGACGGTCAGCGCCATCCGGTCCGGCGCGGTCGTCTCCAGGCGGATGGTGATCGTCCCGCCGGCGCCCTCCGGGAAGGCGTGCTTGAGGGCGTTGGTCACCACCTCGACCACCAGGAGCGACAGGGTGGTGAGCCGGGTCAGGTCGAATCGCACCGGCGGGACCTCGACGAGGCAGACGATGGTGCGGGCGCCCGTCGCGTCGAGGAGGTCGGCGCACAGCTCCTGCAGGTACTGGCCGACCGGCAGGCTGATCCGGTCCGGATCGTAGAGCCGGCGGTGGATGCGGGAGATCGTCTCGAGACGCACCCGCGCCTCGTCGAGGGCGGCCAAGGCCGCCTGCGGATCGGTGCCGACCCGGCGCTTCTGCAGGGTCAGCAGGGCGGCGACGAACTGCATGTTGTTCGCCACCCGGTGCTGCAGCTCCTGGAACATCGTGCGCTGCTGCTCGTAGAGCCCGGCCGTCACGGCGCGCTCATGGCGCAGCCGCGCGCTCGCCGTGTGCATGATGTGGATCAGCGCGATGTCGACGGCGACGATGAAGACGTAGAAGGCCAAAGCCAGCGCGGATTGCGCCGAGACGACGAAGCCGGTGGTCGGCGGCAGGAAGAAGTACCAGGCGGAGAGCCCGCTCAAGGTGGCGCAGGTGATGCCGGCGCGCAGGCCGCAGAAGAACGTGGTGAGGATGACCGCCGGGAAGAAGGTCAGGTAGGGAAAGCCCGGCGGCAGCACGTCGTCGACGGCGAGCCGCAGGCCGAGCGCGGCCGCGGTGGCGCCGAGCGCCACGAGGTCGCCGAGCCAGACCTGGGCGCGCAGGCGCTCGGTGGCCTGGATCACGCTCCAGAACGGGCTGCGGCGCGCCGTCGGGACAACGGAGGCGGGGGCGGTCGTCGTCTCAACCGTTGACAGTGTGATGGCTCCTCGATCGAGGACCAAACTAATCCGATTCGTGCCCCGCGCGCCCCGAAACCCCGCGGAACCGCAGCCTCGGCGTCCGATCTCCCGTCACCGTGACTTCGCTGCCGCGGTCGCGGCGAGCAGCAGCGCGCCCACGCCGAGGGCGAGGCCGAGGCCGAGGCCGGTGCTGAGGCGTCGGGCGGAGGGCACGCCGTGCCGGTCGCGCCAGCCGCCGCTCGTGGAGCGGCGATCGTCGAGGGGGGCGCGGAGCGCGCCGTGGGTCACGGGCGCCGGGCTCGCCCGGTCGAGGGCGCGGTGGATCGCGATGCCCATCAGGTGCTCGGTCGGGCCCGGCGCGAGGGCGTAGGCCGCTTGCGCCGCCCGGGCCGGCCAGCCGACCGCGACCTCGTCGTGGGGATGGCGTGCCACGTGCACGAAGGTCTCGGCCACGTCCTCGGGCGCGTAGACGAGGGGACCGGCATCGATCCGCTTGCCCGACACGTTGGCGCCGTGGTCGAGCCCGGGCGTGTCGATCATCGCCGGGAAGACCGAGCAGACATGGATGTGCCGGTGCCGGCGCAGTTCCTGGCGCAGGGACGCCGTGAAGCCGCGCAGGCCGAACTTGCTCGCCGTGTAGGCCGCCGCGAACGGCGCCGGCGCCCAGCCGCCGAGCGAGATGTTGGTGATGAGCGTGCCGTGGCCCTGCGCCAGGAAGACCGGCAGGGCCGCGTAGGCGCCGTGCATGCCGCCGAGCAGGTTCACGGCGATCGTCAGGCGGTGGAGGTCGAGGGGGGCGTCCTGGTAGGGACCGAACACGCCGGTGCCGGCATTGTTGATCCAGACGTCGATGGCGCCGAAGATCCGCACGGCCTCGTCCGCCAGCGCCTGCACCGCCTGCGGGTCGGTCACGTCCGTCGGCACGACGACGGCCTTCCCGCCGACGCGCCGGCAGGCCTCCGCCACCTCCTCCAGGGCGTCGCGGCGGCGCGCCGCCAGCACCAGCCGGGCGCCCCGCCGGCCGAAGGCCAGGGCAGCGGCGCGGCCGATGCCGCTCGACGCGCCGGTGAGCACCACGACGGCGTTGCGCAGGTCGGTCATGCGGGCCTCCTTGCCGGGGGACCAGCCCCGCAGGCGCAACCGGGAGGCCCGCCGGAGGTTCCGCCGGCTTCTAGCCCCGCCGGATCGGCGCGCCGCTGCCGGCCTCCGCCGTGACCGCACCACCCTCGACGATCACCCGGCCGCGGCACAGGACCGTCTCGGGCCAGCCGGTCACGTGACGGCCGGCATACGGCGTGAAGCCGGTACGGTCCTCGACCATCGCGTCCGAGAGGGTCACGCGCCTGTTCGGATCCCAGAGGCAGAGGTCGGCATCCATCCCGACCGCCACCGAGCCCTTGTCGGCGAGGCCGTAGATCCGGGCCGGCGCCGTCGCGGTGATCTCGACGAACTTGCGCAGGCCGAGGCGGCCCCCCGACACCATCGCGTCGAAGAGGAGCGGCAGACGCATCTGCAGGCCCGGCATGCCGTTGGCGATCTCCTTGAAGGTCGCGCCCGGGCCCGCCTTGAGCTTGCCGGTCTCGTCGTAGCGGTAGGGCGCGTGGTCCGAGGAGACGGTCTGGAGGTCGCCGAGATCGAGGGCGCGCCACAGCGCCTCCTGGTCGCGGGCCTCGCGCAGGGGCGGGGAGCACATCCATTTCGCTCCCTCCAGCCCCGGCCGGTCGAGGTCGGATTCGGTGAGGAAGAGGTATTGCGGGCAGGTCTCGGCATAGACCTTGGCGCCTTCGCCGCGGGCCCGGCGCAGGATCGCGGCGCCTTCCTCCGTCGAGACGTGGAAGATCATCACCGGCTGGTTGAGGAACTGCGAGAACCGCACCACCCGCTCGAATGCTTCCGATTCCGACAGGCGCGGATGGCTCGCGGCATGGTATTTCGGCGCCGTCTTGCCCTCCTTGAGCAATTGCCGGCTCGCGAAGGCGATCAGCCCGTGGTTCTCGGCGTGGACGCAGACGAGCGCGTTCGCCTCCTTGGCCGCCGCCATCAGGTCGAGCAGCGCCTCGTCGGCGAGCCGCAGGCGGTCATAGGTCATGAACGCCTTGAGCGAGGTATGCCCGGCGCGCACCAGCGCCGGGATGTCCTGCCCCAGCGCCTTCTCGGTCGCGTCGGCGATGATGAGGTGGAAGGCGTAGTCGATCACCGCGCCGGCCCGGGCCAGGGCCGCGTAATCCTCGGCCACCTTCGACAGGTCCATGCCGACATGCTGGGCCGCGAAGGCGATGACGCTGGTCGTGCCGCCGAGCGCCGCCGAGCGGGTGGCGCTCTCCCAGGTATCGGCATTCATCAGGCCGGAGGCCGAGAGCTGCTCGATATGGGCGTGGCTGTCGACCCCGCCCGGCAACACAAGCTTCCCCGTGGCGTCGATCTCGCGCCGGCCGGGGGCGAGACCGACGCCGATCGCCGCGATTCGTCCGTCGCGGAGGCCGAGATCGGCGGAGAAGACGTCGCTCGCGGTCGCGACGGTGCCGCCGCGGATCACGGTGTCGAAGGCGGGCTCACTCATACAAACGCTCCTCGTCCGAAACTTGCTAGTCTGAAGGCCTGACACATCAGGAGACCGCCATGACGGCCGGCCGACGCATCCTCGTCATCAACCCGAACTCGAACGACGTCGTCACGCGCGGCCTCGACGCGGCGCTGACACCGCTCGCGCGGCCCGGCATCGCCATCGAGTGCCGTACCCTGGCGGAGGGGCCGTTCGGCATCCAGTCGCAGGCCGATGTCGAGCGGGTGGCGCTGCCGCTGCGCGACCTCGTGCGGCGGGACTCTGCCGATGCCTACGTCATCGCCTGCTACTCCGATCCGGGCCTCCATGTCTGCCGCGAGGCGACCGACCGGCCGGTGCTCGGCATCGCCGAATGCGGGATCCTCACCGCGCTCGCCCGGGCCGACCGGTTCGGCGTCATCGCGGTGGCGAGCGGCTCGATCCCGCGCCACCTGCGGGCTCTGCGCCAGATGGGCGTGAGCGACCGGCTGGCCGGCGAGCGGGCCCTCGAGATGAGTGTGGCCGAGACGGCGAGCGGCCCGGACACGCTGGCCCGGATGATCGCCGTCGGCCGCGACCTGCGCGACCGGGACGGGGCCGGGGTCATCGTCATGGGCTGCGCCGGCATGGCCGCGCACCGGCGCGGCCTCGAGCAGGAGCTCGGCATCCCGGTCGTCGACCCGGTCCAGGCCGCGGTCGCGATGGCGATCGGGATCGTGGCGGTCGCCTGACGTCAATCGGGCAGCACCACGCCGGTCTGGGCGGTGATGCGGCCGTAATGCTCGATGCGGCGGTGGCGGGCGAAGTCGAAGATCGTCTCCTTGCCGAACCGGGTCTCGTCGAGGTCGCACGGGTACACGATCACCCCGTCGGCCTCGCCGGCGAGTTCCGCCACGATCTTCCCGTTCGGGTCGACGATCAGGGTGCCGCCGGTGAGGTGGTGCCCGTCCTCGTCCCCGGCCTTGGCCACGGCCACCACCCAGGTGGCGTTCTGGTAGGCGCCGGCCTGGACCGAGAGGCGATGATGAAACAGCCGCTCCTCGATGCCCTCGGCGTTGCGCTGGCTGTTGACCGAGGGGGTGTTGAAGCCGAGCACCACCATCTCGACGCCCTGCAGCCCCATCACCCGGTAGGTCTCGGGCCAGCGCCGGTCGTTGCAGATGCACATGCCGAGGATGCCGTCGAGCATCCGCCAGACCGGGAAGCCGAGATCGCCCGGCTCGAAGTAGCGCTTCTCGAGGTGCTGGTGGGTGCGCTCGGGGTCGAACGCGTCGTGGCCGGGCAGGTGCACCTTGCGGTACCGGCCGACGATGGTGCCGTCGCGGTCAACCAGGATCGAGGTGTTGAAGTGCCGGCCCTCCGGCGTCAGCTCGGCATAGCCGAAGGACATCGCCATGCCGAGCTCGCGCGCCCGGGCGAAGAGCGGCGCGGTGGCCGGGCCGGGCATCTCGCGCTCGAACCAGTGATCGGCCTCGGCCCGGTCCTCGTGGTACCAGCGCGGGAAGAAGGTGGTGAGCGCCAGCTCCGGATAGACGATCAGGTCGGCATCCTGGCGTTTGGCCTCGTCCATCAGGGCGATCATCCGGGCGACGACGCTATCGCGGTCCTCGGCCTTCTGGATCGGACCGAGCTGGGCGGCGGCGGTGCGGATCACGCGCATGAGGAAAATCCTGTAAGTGTCTGTGATGGAAGAGATCTGGTCGCGGGATCTACCTCACCTGCCGTCTCAGGATGAGGGCGCAGGTGTGACGGATGCACCGCCGGGGCGCCGGCCTCACGCCGCCGGCTCCGCCGCGAGCCCCCGCGGCGCACCCGGCCGGAAATGCGGGATCGCCGCCAGCAAGTCCCGCGTGTAGGCGGTGCGCGGCGCCCGGAAGAGGTCGCGGCTGACGCCCTCCTCGACCACCCGGCCGCCCTGGAGCACGAGGGTGCGCTCGCACATCATCCGCACCACGTTGAGGTCGTGGCTCACGAACAGGAAGGCGAGGCCGTCCTCCCGCCGCAGGTCGTCGAGGAGGCGCAGGACCCCGGCCTGGACCGAGACGTCGAGAGCCGCCGTCGGCTCGTCGAGCACCAGGAGCCTTGGGCGCACGGCGATCGCCCGGGCGATGCCGATGCGGGCCTTCTGGCCGCCGGACAGCTGGTGCGGGAAGCGATCGAGGAGGGCGGCGGGCAGGCCCGCCCGCTCGGCGCTCTCGATCACCCGCAGGCGCAGGGCCTCGCCGCGCAAGGCCGTCAGGCGCCTCACCGGATGAGCGATGCAGTCGAAGGCCGAGAAGCGCGGGTTGAGGCTGTCGGTCGGGTCCTGGAACACGATCTGGATCGCGCGCCGGTGGGGCGAGCGGTGGAAGTCGCGGGCCGGGATCGTGCCGATCGATTCGCCGTCGAACAGGATCTGCCCCTCGCTCGCATCGATGAGGCGGCAGATCATCCGCGACGTGGTGCTCTTGCCCGACCCCGATTCGCCGACGAGGCCAAGGCTCTCGCCCTCGCGAAGCGAGAACGACACGTCCTCCACCGCCATGGCGCCGCCGAACGCCTTGCCCAGCCTCTGCACCTCGAGGAGCGGCGGCGCGCCGGGGGCGGGGCCTGGACGCGGCACCGCCGGCGGACGGGTGCCCTCCGGCACGAGGTCGGCGAGCGTCGAGGTCGGGGTCGGCGAGGCGGCGACGAGGCGCCGCGTGTAGGGGTGGCGGGGCGCGGAGAACAGCGTCCCGGGCTCGCCCTCCTCGACGAGGCGGCCCTGCTCCATCACGGCGATGCGGCCGCAATACTGGGCCGCGAGGCCGAGATCGTGGGTGATCAGGATCATCGCCATGCCGCGCTCGGCGGTGAGCCGGGCGACGAGGTCCATCACGGTCTTCTGGGTGGTCACGTCGAGGCCGGTGGTCGGCTCGTCGGCGATCAGCAGGGCCGGGCGGCAGGCGAGCGCCAGCGCGATCATCACCCGCTGGCACATGCCGCCGGAGAGTTC
Organism: Methylobacterium currus; assembly: GCF_003058325.1. NCBI lineage: Bacteria > Pseudomonadati > Pseudomonadota > Alphaproteobacteria > Hyphomicrobiales > Methylobacteriaceae > Methylobacterium > Methylobacterium currus. The sequence continues at coordinate 4,734,916 of NZ_CP028843.1, read as the reverse complement.
GTGCGGATAGGCGTCGAGGCGCCTGCCCGCGTCGCGGATGCGCACCGCCTCCAGGCTCTCCAGCGCCCGCTCCCGCGCCTGGGCCCGCGACGCGCCACCCGCCACCAGCACGTCGGCGAGCTGGCGGCCGATGGTGCGGATCGGGTTGAGGGCGGCGCGGGGATTCTGGAAGATCATGCCGATGGCCGACCCGTGCGCCGCCCGCAGGTCCGCCGCCGAGAGCCGGGTGACCTCCTGGCCGCGGAAGCGGATCCGCCCGCCGGTGATGCGCCCGGCCCGGTCGAGGAGGCGCGCCGCCGCGAAGGCGGTGACGGACTTGCCGGAGCCGGATTCGCCGACGAGTCCCAGGCTCTCGCCGGGCTCGACCGCGAGGGTGACGCCGCGCAGGGCCTCGACCGGGCCGCGGCGGGTCGCGAAGGCGACCGCCAGGTCCTCGATGGAGAGGAGGGGGGAAGGCTGCATCAGGTCCGCATCCGGGGATCGAGGATGTCCCGCAGGCCGTCGCCGAGCAGGTTGAAGCAGAGCACCGCCAGCATCAGGGCGAGGCCCGGGAAGGCGACGAGCCACCACTTGCCGGTGGTGATGAAGCGCGCGCCTTCCGCGACGAGGATCCCCCATTCCGGCGTCGGCGGGCGCACACCGAGGCCGATGAAGGACAGGCCCGCGGCGTTGAGGATCGCCCAGCCGAGGTTGAGCGAGATCTGCACCGCCATGGCGGGCAGGACGTTGGGGAGCAGGAAGCGCAGGACCACCGCGAGGTGACCCTCGCCCCCGGCCCGCGCCGCCTCGACGTAGCCGGCGTCGCGCCGCACGTTCACCTCGGCCCGGGCGAAGCGGATGTAGAACGGCAGGTTGATGATGGCCGTCGCGACGACGATGTTCTCGACCCGGTTGCCGAGGGCCGCCACCAGGGCCATCGCCAGCACGAAGAGCGGGAAGGCCATCAGCACGTCGACGAGGCGCCCGACCACCCGGTCGAGCCGCCCGCCGGCATAGCCGCTCACCCCCCCGATCACCGCGCCGAGGGCGAAGGACAGGCTCACCGCCGAGAGCGCGATGGCGAGGTCGAGCCGCGTCGCCGCGATGATGCGGCTGAGCACGTCGCGGCCGAGCTGGTCGGTGCCGGCCCAATGCGCGGCGCTCGGCGGCTGGAGCGCCACCGACACGTCGGAGGCGATCGCGTCGTAGGGGGTGAGCCAGGGGCTGAGGACGCCCACGAGGCACAGCAGCGTCGCGCCGGCGGCGGCGACAGCCGTCAGCGGATTCTCGCGCAGGACGTGAGCCGCATGCCGCAAGGTGCTGGGCGGCTGGGCAAAAGGAGGAGCGACGGCGTTCATGGGATCCCTCGCATCCGGTCACTCGATGGAGACGCGCGGGTCGGCGAGGCCGTAGAGCACGTCGACCGTGAGGTTCACGACGACGAACAGGCTCGCCATCAGGAGCACGAAGCCCTGGACCGGCGCATAGTCGGAGGCCAGCAGCGCATCGAGCGCGTAGGAGGCCACGCCAGGCCAGGAAAATACCTTTTCGACCAGAACGTTGGCGCCGAGCATGGTGGAGAACACGATGCCCGCGATGGTGAGCACCGGCAGGATCGCGTTGCGGAGCGCATAGGTCACGATGACCCGCCGGCGCGGCAGGCCGAGGGACCGGGCGGTGCGGATGAAGTCGCTGCCGAGCACGCTCAGCATCGCCGCCCGGGTGATGCGGGCGAGCGGTGCGAGCACGAACAACGCCATGGTCAGCGCCGGCAGCACCAATTGCCCGGCCGCGGCGCGCCAGCCCTCGACATCGCCGACGAGCAGGAAGTCGATCAGCAGGAAGCCGGTGATGTCCGGCGGGCTCGCCGCGAAGACGTCGATGCGGCCGGTGGGATCGGGCGCGACGCCGAGGAGATAGTAGAAGACGTAGATCAGGAGCAGTCCCGACACGAAGGTCGGCACGCAGACCCCGAGGGCGCAGAGGAAGCGCACGGCGTGGTCCACCACCGAGCCCGGCCGGAGCGCCGCCGCGATGCCGAGGGGAATCGCCAGCAGGAGCGCGATGGCGAGCGCCGTCAGGGTCAGTTCGAGCGAGGCCGGCAGGCGCTGGCGCAGATCCGTCAGCACCGGCTGGCCGGTCGTCATCGAGCGGCCGAGCTGGCCATGCGCCACGTCGCCGAGATAGCGCACCAGCTGCTCGGGCACCGGCTTGTCGAGACCCATTTGGCGGCGGATCTCCTCGATCTCCGCCTTGCCGGCATTCGGCCCGGAGGCGAAGAACACCGCCGGGTCGCCGGGCAGCACCCGCATCAGCAGGAAGGTGAAGACCAGGACGCCGAGCAGGGCCGGCAGCGAGGACAGGAAGCGGCGCCCGGTGCGCCGGGCGATGCCGCTGGCGGAGGCCATCCGCGACCTACTTCTCTGCGATTTTGCGCGACAGGTCGCGGTAATCGACCTGGCGGTGGAACTGGTAGGTGTAGCCCTCGACCGACTGCGCCATCACGGCATCCTGGTTCGGCTGCCAGATCGGGATCTGCGGCATCAGGGCGAGGTGGCGCCGGTTCAGGGCCCGGGCGTCGTCGTCGTATTTGCCCGGGTCGCGCTCGAACCGGGCCTTGGCGGCGAGCTCGTTGATTTCGGGATCGTCGATCGAGCTGTAGTTCCAGCGCTGGTTGCCGGTGTAGAAGTTGCGGTAGAAATAGTCCGGCGAGGGCAGCCAGGCGACGATGCCTTCGGTGAAGAACGGCAGCTTCTTCTCGCTGACCTGGGTCGACATCTGCGCATCGGGCAGCTTCTGGATCTCGACCTTGACGCCGATCTTCTCCAGCGACTCGCGGATCAGCGCGGCCATCGGCTCGGCGGTGGCGGCCTGGCCGACATTGAAGCTGAAGGTGGTCGAGAACCCGTCCGGCAGGCCGGCCTTGGCGAGCAAGGCCTTGGCCTTCGGCAGATCGAGGGTCACCGGCTGGGCGACGGGGAAGACGGGTTGGGGATCGCCCTCGCCCCAGGTCGCCCCGAAGAGCGGCTTGCCGCGGCCGAACAGGGCGGCCTTGAACATCGCGTCGTAGGGCAGGGCGTAGGCGAGCGCCTGGCGCACCTCGACCTTGTCGAAGGGCGGCAGCTTCGTGTTGAAGGAGATCAGCGTCAGCGCGTTGAATTGCGGCGTGGCGATCACCTTCAGCTTGCCGCGCTCCTTCAGTGCGAGCGCGTCGTTGGCCTGGAGGTCGATGACGATGTCGGCGTCGCCCTTCTCGACGAGATTCGCGCGGGTCGCCGGATCGGGGATGGTCTGGGCGATGATGCGCTTGAAGCCGGCGGGCTTGTCCGGCGCGGCGCCGGTCCAGTCGGCGTTGCGCTTCAGCACCACCTGCTCGCCGGGCTTGAACACGTCGACGCTGTAGGCGCCGCTGCCGACGGCGTGGTCCTTCAGCCAGGCTTGCGCCCAGGGATCCTCCGGCGTCGCGTGCGCCTTGGCGGCCTTGGAGTTGATGACGATGGCGTAGACGGTGGCGAGGTTCGGCAGCGCCAGCCGGTCGGGCTTCGGCAGCGTGACCTTGAAGGTGTGGGGATCGACCACGGTGAACTGGTCGGGGCTGGTCAGCGAGCCGGTCAGGAGCTGCGGCCCGGCGAGGGACTTCGCCGAGACGGCGCGGTCGAGCGACCACTTCACGTCCTCGGCCGTGACCACGGTGCCGTCCTGGAACTTGGCATCCTTGCGCAGGTAAAACGTGAGGGTGAGGCCGTCGGGGCTGACCTCGTAGCGCTCGGCGAGCTCGCCGCGGACCGACTCGAGGTCGAAGACCCAATTGTCGCCGAGCTTCTTGCGGCCGAAGGTGACGAGGCGGTCATAGGTCGAGAGGCTGATCGCGAAGGCCTCGCGGGTGGTGCCCGGCATGGTCGGGTCGAGGGTGTTGACCGCGGCCCCCGTGACGTAGCGCAGGGTCTCGGCCCGGCTCTGGGCCCTAGCCGGCGCCGCCCCCACCACGAGGGCGACGATGAGGGCGCCCAGGAGGCTGCCGGAGTGGCCGCCCATCCGCATGTCGGTCTTCGTCACGCCCGTCCCTTCCTGCATCCCTGATCGGCCGGCCGTCTTGCAAGGGCCGTTCCAGCAGGGGCCATTCCAGCCCAGGGATGGGCTTGGGGGCAAGAGCGAACGTGCGGGGGTCAGCGCAGCACCGCCTGCGGCACGTCGTAGGCCCGGAACTCGGCCCAGTGCCGGTCGAGGTCGGCGGTGAACAGCCCGCGGGTGAGGCCGGAGACGAGGCGGGGCACGGCGGTCGTCATGGCGTTGATCGACGAGCCCGACGGCCCGTGGCTGACCGTGGAGGCGATGCCGAACAGGTGGATGTCCCTGATCCAGGGCGTCAGGCCGGGCTCGCGCTCGGCGAAGGCGTAGTCGTCGCCGAGATACGGATAGGCGGCGAGGCGATCGTCGCGCTCCTCCGGCGGCGGGGCGTAGCGGTCGCCCCAGGTGGCGATGTTGTGGGCAAACGCTAACAATTCGGGCCGCGCGGCGTAGTCGACCGTGATTCCGGTGGCGGCGATGACGCAATCGGCGGCGGTCTCGCCCCTCGGCGTGTCGAGCCGGATGACGCCGTCCCGCATCCGCGCGCCGGTGACGGGCGCGCCGGGGAGGAAGCGAAAGTTCGGATGCCGGGCGCAGCGGTCCCAGGTCGCCTGCGGGAAACCCTCGCGCAGGCCCATCACGGCGCTCATGAAGCGCCAGCGCCAGGCATCGTCGAGGTCGCCGAGATGGCGCAGGAAGCCCGCGAAGGTGAGCCAGCGATAGGGCTGCACCACCTGCGCCTCCGCCCGCCGGCAGAGCAGGGTGACCTCGGCGGCGCCGGCTTCCAAGGCGGTCGCCGCATTGTCGAAGGCCGAGGCGCCGGCGCCGATCACCGCGACGCGCTTGTCCGCGAGACTTGCGAAATCGATCGCGTCGTCGGTGCGGGCAACCCGCCCGGTCGGCAGGCCGGCCAGCACCTCCGGCAGGGCCCAAGCCCCGGCGCCCTCCTGGCCGGTGGCGAGCACCACCTTGCGGGCGTAGCGCAGCGTGCCGCCCGCGTCGGTGACGGCCAACAATCCATCCGCCGGCGCGATGCCGGTGACGGCGACGCCGTTCTCGACCGGCACGCCGGTCGCAGCGCGCACGAAGGCGAGATAGGCGGCCCAGTCCTCCCGGGCGATCAGGTCGAGGGTGTTCCAAGCGGCCTGCCCGTAGCGGGCCTCGTGCCAGGACTGGTAGGTGAGCGCCGGCAGGCCGAGATCCGGGCCGGTGAAGTCCTTCGGGCTGCGCAGCGTGCGCATGCGCGCATAGGTGAGCCAGGGTCCCTCCAGGCCCTCCGGCGCCCGGTCGAGCACCAGGATGTTGGTCACCTGTGCCCGCATCAGCCCGAAGGCGATGGCGAGGCCGGATTGTCCGGCCCCGACCACGATCACGTCGTGGGCGGGTTTTCCGTCCGGGCCGGTGCGGGGGGCGAGCCAGGACGCGCGGGGATGGGCCGTGCGGGCGATCTCGTCGCGGACGCGGACGAGGAGAGCGTCGAGGGACATGGCGGATCCGTCAGGCCGAGAGCCAGCCGCCCTCCACCGGTAGGGCCGCGCCGGTGGTGAAGGAGGAGGCGTCGCTGGCGAGGTAGAGGATGGCCCGGGCGACCTCCTCGGGCTGCCCGAGGCGCTTGAGGGCGTGCCTTGCCTCGGAGGCGGCGCGGGCGGCGTCCGGGTCGGCGGCGCGGCGGAAGCTGCGGGCGAGGAGCGGCGTCTCGATCGCGCCGGGCACCACGGCGTTGACCCGGATGCGGTCGGCGGCGAAATCGAGCGCCATGGTGCGGGTGAGGCTGAGCACCGCCCCCTTGGCGGCGATGTAGGCGCTGTTGCCGCGCCCGCCGGCCAAGGCCAGCTGCGAGGCGACCGTGACGATCGCGCCGCCGCCCCGGTCCCGCATCGAGGGCACCGCTTGCCCGGCCCAGAGCCAGGTTCCGCCGACATGGGCGCGGAACACCGCGTCCCAATCCGCGGGCGAGGTGGTTTCGACGGTGCCGCCGACGGAGAAGCCCGCCGCCGTCACCAGCACGTCGATGCCGCCGAAGGCCGCGATGACCGCGCCCGCATCGGCCGCGACCGCGGCGGGATCGCCGACATCCGCGATGCGGGCGAGGCCGCCGATCCCGGCCGCCACCGCCTCCGCCGCCGGGCCGTCCCGGTCGATCACCGCCACCCGGGCGCCGGCCTCGGACAAGAGCCGCGCCGTCGCGGCGCCGATGCCGGAGCCGCCCCCCGTCACCACCGCGACCTTGCCGTCGAGCCTCACGGGCGATCCTCCTTCATGCGTGTCTGCCAGGCCAGGAACGCGTCGGCCGACGCTTCCAGGCCGTGCGCCGCCTCCCAGCCGAGATCGTCGCGCAGCCGGCCGGTGGCGAGCGGCGGCCGGTCGCGGTCGCCGTGCAGCGAGATCGTCGGGGTCTCGCCCGGCGCGGCGAGGCGGCAGACGAAGCCGGGCCGGACCAGGCCGCGATTCACCAAGTCCCGATTCCCGGCCAGCCGCTCGCCCCAGGCCAGGACCGGCCAGGTCGCGGGGCTCGACACGTTGTAGAGGGAAAAGCGCAGGCGCTCCGCCGCGATCAGCCGCGCCACGGCCTCGGCGGCGTCGGGAGCGTAGAGCCAGTCGCGCCGGCCCGGCCGCGGCAGCAGCGCGGGGGTGCCGGCCTCGGCGGCGGCCCAGATCTGCGCCTGCGGGCTCAACGTGTCGCGCAAGGACGTGTCGCGCTCGAACGGGCCGAACACCGCGCTCAGGCGCACGCTCACCCCGTCGAGGCCCCAATGGCCGCAGAGCCGCGCCAGCACGGCTTCCGAGGCGAACTTGGTGACGGCGTAGAGGCTCTCCGGCCGCGCCGGCAGGTCCTCGGACAGGATCTCACCGTGCGCCGCCCCGTAGGCCGCCGCCGAGGACAGGTTCACCACCCGGCGCACCCCGGCCCGGCGGCAGGCCTCGAGGATCGGCACCAGGGCGGCGAGGTTGACGGCGAGGATCGGGCCGGGATCCGCCGCCTCGCGGGCGGCATCCGCCGTCACCGCGGCGGCGATCACCACCGCGTCGGTGCCGGGCCGGATGCTCGCTGCGAGGGAGCCCGGGTCGGTGACGTCGCCGAGGTCGAGGGAGAGGGGGCCGGGCCGGGCCGCGAGCATCCGCAGCAGGTGGGGCGGGGGCGGGGCCCGGTCCAGGAGCCGCACGGCGATCCTGCGCCCGAGCAGGGCATCGGCGAGGTTCAGCCCGACGAAGCCGGCGCCGCCCAAGATGACGACGCTCATGCTGACGGCATCGGCATCGGCGCGCCCGGGTCGTGGCGATGGGAAGGTGTCGGCACGCGCTGTCCTCGCGATCGATCCGCCGCGCTTCATGCACGAAGCGGGCCGGCAGCCGGCGGAAAGCGCCATGGAACGCGAGTGCGCATCCGCGCGCAACCTCTGCGGTCGCCGGTCGAGTGGGTGCGAGGCCGGCGCGGGGAAACGTCCCGTCCAAGACCTGTTGCCGGGCGATCTGGTTTCCGCCGCGGCGACGCGCCGTCGCCACGAGCCGGACGGAGCCTGGATGAGTCGTCCGCCGGGCTGTCATGAAACCATCACCGGCCCCGGCCAAGAGGTTTCCCGAAACGGCCGGCGTGAAACAATCGCAGCCCGCGCGATGCGGGGCTTTTGGCGGAGCCTTTCCTGCCTCGGGCTGCCCCAAGCTGGTCACGAACGGTCCGATTCTCGTATACGTTGCGGCTTGGGGACGGAACGCGGCGTGAAGCCGGCGTCGGCATGGCCGCGTCGCGGAGTGGGGGAACGAGACATGGTGCAAGACGCGGCCGCACAGGCCGGCCCCGGCCACGCTGGTCCCGGAGCCGCGGATCTGCCGGCGGCACGGCCGGATTCGGGCCTCGGCGCGCTCGCCCTCGTCGCTTCGTTCCACCAGATCCCCTGCGAGCCGGCGCAGGTCCGCCACGATCTGGGCCTCGGCCAGACCGTGATGAGCGGCGTCGACATCGTGCGCGGCGCCCGCCGGCTCGGCCTCAAGGGCCGCCTGCTGCAGAACCAGAAGCCGGCCCGGCTCGACACCATCCCGCTCCCGGCGATCCTGGAGGTCGAGGACGGGCGCTTCGTCGTCCTCGGCCGCCGCTTCGAGGACGGCAAGCTCCGGATCATCGATCCGGTCGCCCGCACCGCCGAGCACGTCGAGGCCGAGGCCTTCCTGGCCCGCTGGACCGGCACCATCGTGCTCATCGCGCGCCGGGCCAATCTCCAGACGGCGCTCCACAATTTCGGCCTGACCTGGTTCGTGCCGTCGATCTGGCGCTACCGCAAGCCGCTCACCACGGTGCTGGTCGCCTCGCTCTTCATCCAGCTCTGCGCCCTCATCACCCCGATCTTCTTCCAGATCACCATCGACAAGGTGCTGGTCCATCGCGGCTACTCGACCCTGACGCTGGTCGCGGTCGGCCTCGTGGTGCTCGGCCTGTTCCACGTCGTGCTGCAATACTTGCGCGGCTACATCCTCACCCACACCGCGAGTCGCATCGACGTCGAGCTCGGCGCGCGCCTGTTCGACCACCTGATGCGCCTGCCGCTCGGCTATTTCGAGACCCGGCCCGCCGGCCAGACCGTCGCCCGCGTGCGCGAGCTGGAGACGGTGCGCAACTTCTTGACCGGACAGGCGCTCACCTCGGCGATCGACATCCCGTTCACGCTGCTCTTCCTCGCCATCCTGTACTTCTACTCGCCGCTGCTGGCGCTGATCGTCACCCTGTCGATCCCCTGCTACATCCTGGTGGCGGTGCTGCTGCGGCCGATCCTGCGCGACAAGACCCTGGAGCGCTTCAACCGCTCGGCCCTGTCGAGCCAGTTCCTGATCGAGTCGGTGGTCGGCATCCACACCGTCAAGGCGCTCGCCGTCGAGCCGACCCTCAAGAGCCAGTGGGAGGAGCGGCTCGCCGCCTACGTCAAGACCTCGTTCGTCGCCGGCCTCGTCGCCAGCATCGGCCAGAACGCGATCCAGTACATCTCCAAGGTCACGACCGCGCTGGTTCTGTTCTTCGGCGCCTACGCGGTGATGAACGGCGAATTGACCGTCGGCAGCCTGATCGCGTTCAACATGATCATGGGCCAGGTCACGGCGCCGATCCTGCGTCTGTCGCAGCTCTGGCAGGACTTCCAGCAGGTCAAGGTGTCGCTCGAGCGCCTCGGCGACGTGCTCAACTGCCCGCCGGAAACCCGCGCGCTGGCCCAGGCCCATCTGCCGCCGGCCAAGGGCCAGGTCACGGTGCGGGGCGTGTCGTTCCGCTACCAGCCCGGAACGCCGGAGGTGCTGAAGGATGTCAGCCTCGACATCCCCGCCGGTCAGGTCATCGGCATCGTCGGCCCCTCGGGCTCGGGCAAATCGACCTTCACCAAGCTCCTGCAGCGCCTCTACGTGCCCGAGAAGGGCCAGGTGCTGGTCGACGGCGTCGACATCGCCCAGGTCGACCCGGCCTGGCTGCGGCGCCAGATCGGCGTCGTGCTCCAGGAAAACCTCCTGTTCAACAAGACGGTGTTCGAGAACATCGCGCTCGCCAATCCGGGCCTGTCGCGGGCGCAGGTCATGCAGGTGGCGCGGCTGGCCGGCGCCGACGAGTTCATCAGCCGGCTGCCGCTCGGCTACGACACCCCGATCGAGGAGCGCGGCGCCAACCTCTCGGGCGGGCAGCGCCAGCGGCTCGCCATCGCGCGGGCGCTCGCCACCAACCCGCGCATCCTGATCCTGGACGAGGCGACCTCGGCCCTCGACTACGAGAGCGAGCGGATCATTCAGGAGAACATGAAGCACATCGTGCGCGGCCGCACCGTCATCATCATCGCGCACCGGCTGGCGGCGGTGCGGATCTGCGACCGCATCATCGCGCTTCAGGAGGGGCGCATCGTCGAGGACGGCACCCACCGCGAGCTGGTCGAGCGGCCGGCCTCGCTCTACGGCCGCCTCTGGCGCCTGCAATCCGACCACGGTTCAGCCCAGGGAGAGGCCGCGTGAGCGCGAACCCGCAACCCACCTCCCTGCCGGTGCCGCGGCGCACGCCCCCGCCGCCGGCCCGCTTCAGCCCGCGCGGTCTCTCCGAGCGGGTGCGGCGCCTCGCCGACGACCGCTCCGACCAGGAATTCCTGCCGGCCCATCTCGAGATCCTCGACACCCCGCCCTCGCCCTACGCGGTGGTGTTCACCTGGGTGATGTGCCTGATGTTCGGGGCGGCGCTCGTCTGGAGCATCTTCGCCCAGATCGACATCCACGCCGTCGCGACCGCGCGCATCCAGCCCTCCGGGCGCTCGAAGGTCGTGCAGCCCTTCGACACCGGCAAGGTCCAGACCATCGCGGTCGAGAACGGCAGCCGGGTCCAGGCCGGCGACGTGCTCCTGACCCTGGAGCCGACCGAGGCCGAGGCCGACCTGTCCTCGCGCCAGGGCGACCTCGCCGCGCTAGAGGCCCAGATCGCACGCCGCCGCGCCACGATCGAGGCGGTGGAGAAGAACCAGTCCGCCGCCAGGGTCGACTTCCCGGGCGCGGTGCCGCCGGCGATCCGCGCCCGCGAGGAGGGCGCGATGCTGGCCGAGATCGGCCAGTACGTCACCACCCGCGAGGCGTTCGAGGCGCAGCTCGCCGAGAAGGTCGCGACGCAGGAGCGCTTCAGCGCCAGCATCGCCGCCCGCCTGCGGCTCCAGGCGGTGCTCAAGGAGCGCGCCGACATGCGCGAGACCCTGGTGGCCAAGGCTGCCGGCACCCGGGCGGCGGTGATCGACGCCGTGCAGCAGGTCGAGCAGGTCGCGGCCGATCTCGCGTATGACCGCGGACAGCTGACGGAGGCCAAGGCCGCCGCGACCTCGCTGCAGCGGCGCATCACCCAGCTCACCAGCGAGACCGTGGCGCGCCAGTATCAGGCGCTGACGGAAGCGGCCCAGAAGCGCGACGCCCTGGTGCAGGACGTGGTGAAGGCCACGCTCAAGCGCGAGCGCACCCAGCTCAAGGCGCCGATCTCCGGCACGGTGCAGCAGCTCGCCGTGACGACGCTGGGCCAGGTGGTCACCGCCGGCCAGCCGCTGATGGTGGTGGTGCCGACCGACGGGCCGATCGAGGTCGAGGCCCAGGTCCAGAACAAGGATATCGGCTTCGTCCTGCCCGATCAGGAGGCGGTGGTGAAGATCGACGCCTTCCCGTTCACCCGCTACGGCTCGATCGACGGCAAGGTGGTGCGGGTGTCGCGCGACGCGGTCGACGACCGCGAGGCAGGCGGCGGCAGCGACGCCCTGTCGGTGGCGCGCAGCCAGGGCGTGAACCCGGTGACCGGGATGCCGAAGACCCAGAACCTGATCTTCCCGGTGACGGTGGCTCTCGCCAGGACCACCATCATGGCCGACGGCAAGGAGGTGGCGCTCACCCCCGGCATGACCGCGACGGTGGAGATCCGCACCGGCCGCCGCCGGGTGATCGACTACCTGCTCTCGCCGGTGCGCGAGACCACCGCGACGGCGGGGCACGAGCGGTGAGGCGATGGTGAGCGCGGGCGGGTAAGCCGCCGCGACGGAGAGGAATGCCCTCCATCGTCATCCCCGGCTCCGCTTTCGCCGCCTCGGAATGACGCGGAGGGTTATGGATCCGGCTGGAGCCGGTCCAACAGACGGTCAGCCCAGATCCGCCCCCTGCGTGTTGACGTAGAGCGCGTAGAGCGAGCGGGTCGAGGCCATCAGCAGGCGGTTGCGGTCGTGGCCGCCGAAGCAGAGATTGGCGCAGCGCTCCGGCAGGCGGATGCGGCCGATCATCTTCGCCTCGGGCGACAGCACCACGACGCCGTCCTCGGCCTCGCCCATGCCCCAGCCGCACCAGAGATTCCCGTCGCGGTCGGCCCGGAAGCCGTCGGCGGTGCCCTTGCCGCAATCGAAGAACACCCGGCCCTCGCCGGAGAGGCCCGTGCCGTCGGGCGTCACGTCGTAGGCGCGGATCAGGCGGTTCGGCTCGGCCCGCGCCTCGATCACGTAGAGGATGCGCTCGTCGGGAGAGAAGCACAGCCCGTTCGGACCTTTCAGGCCGCGGGCGACCGCCTGGACGGCTCCGCTGGCCGGATCGATCCGGTAGATCGTGCCGGGCAGCTCGGGCGCGGCCATGGCTTCGAGCGGGTTCGGGCCGAAGGCCGGATCGGTGAACCAGACCGAGCCGTCGGAGCAGCAGACGACGTCGTTCGGCGAGTTGAGCGGCTTGCCCTCGAACCGGTCGGCCAGGACCGTGATGCGGCCGTCATGCTCGGTGCGGGTCACCCGCCGGGTGCGGTGCTCGCAGGTGAGGAGCCGGCCCTGGCGGTCGCGGGCATTGCCGTTGGCGTAATCGGCGGGGCGGCGGAAGACCGTGACCGCGCCGGTCTCCTCGTCCCATTTCAGGATGCGGTCGTTCGAGACGTCGCTGAACAGCAGCATCCGCATGTCGCCGAACCAGACCGGTCCTTCCGCCCAGCGGAAGCCGGTGGCCAGGCGCTCGATGCTGGCCAAGCCGATGCGGTACTTGGCGAAGCGCGGGTCGAGAACCTCCACGGCCGGATCGGGCAGCCTTTGCGCCGGCTCCCAGGCCCGCGCCGCGCTCGCCACGACCGTGGCGGCGCCCGCCGCCAGAAAGGCCCTGCGGTCGACACTCATGCTGTCCTCCCCTGTGGCGGCGCTTCAAGCGCTCGCCGTAAGTTTTTGATTTTGGAACGATTTCGATGACGATGCGCCCGGAGCTGTGGCCCGGGCGCGTCCCGGATCGTCAGGTGATCGGCGCCGGGTTGAACAGCGTCAGGTCGTTGTACAGCCCCCAATGGTCCGACCACGGCTTCTTGGTGCCGCTCGCCACGTCGAGGATCAGGCGAAACAGCTCCCAGCCGGTCTCCTCGATCGTCGCCTCCCCGGTGGCAATCCTACCCGCGTCGAGGTCGATCAGGTCGGACCAGCGCTGCGCCAGCTCGGTCCGGGTCGCGACCTTGATCACCGGCGCCTCGGCGAGGCCATAGGGCGTGCCGCGGCCGGTCGAGAAGACCTGGAGGGTGATGCCGGAGGCGAGCTGGAGGGTGCCGCAGACGAAGTCGCTCGCCGGGGTCGCGGCGAAGATCAGGCCCTTCTGGCGCACCCGCTCGCCCGGCGCGAGCACGCCGCGGATTGCGCTGGTGCCGGACTTCGCCACCGAGCCGAGCGCCTTCTCGACGATGTTGTTGAGCCCGCCCTTCTTGTTGCCGGGAGACGGGTTGGCGCTGCGGTCGGCCCCGCCTTGAGCAAGGTAGTCGTCGTACCACGCCATCTCGCGCACGAGGGCCCGCGCCACCTCCTCGGTCTCGGCCCGGGGGGTGAGGAGGTGGATCGCGTCGCGCACCTCCGTCACTTCCGAGAACATCACCGTGGCGCCGGCCCGCACCAAAAGGTCGGCGGCGAAGCCCAGCGCCGGGTTGGCGGTGACGCCCGAGAAGGCGTCGCTGCCGCCGCATTGCAGGCCGACCACGAGGTCCGAGGCCGGGCAGGTCTCCCGCTCGCGCTTGTTCAGCACGGCGAGACGGGCTTCCGCCATCGCCATGATGCTGTCGAGCATCATCCCGAAGCCTTCGTGGCGCTCGTCCTGGAGCCGCACCACGCCGTCCTGTTGCCCGTCCGGCAGCAGCCGCTCGGAGACCAGCTTCTCGCAGCCGAGGCCGACCACCATCACCTCGCCGCCGAAATTCGGGTTCTGGGCCAGGCTCTGGAGGGTGCGGATCGGGATCACCGCCTGCGGCGCGTTGATGGCGACGCCACAGCCATAGGCGTGGGTCAGCCCGATCACGTCGTCGACGTTGGGGTAGCGCGGCAGCAGCTCTGTCTTGATCCGCCGGATCGCCACCTCGAGGGTGCCGGCGACGCATTGCACGCTGGTCGAGATCGCCAGGATGTTGCGGGTGCCGACCGAGCCGTCCGGATTGCGAAAACCCTCGAAGGTGTAGCCGTCGAGCGGCGGCAGCGGCGCCGGCACGCGGGTGGCGAGCGGCAGCGCGTCGAGGTCCGGCGCCGTCGGGGTGCGGACCCGCGATTCCTCGACCCAGGCCCCCCGCGGGACGTTCTGCAGCGCGGTGCCGATCACCTCGCCGTAGCGGCGGATCTCGGCCCCCTCTGGGATGTCCGCGAGCGCCACCTTGTGGCCCTGGGGCACGAATTCCTGGAGCACGAGGCCGTCGGGAAAGGCGGTGCCGGCCGGCAGCCCGAAGGCGTTGACCACGATCGCGACGTTGTCGGTCTCGTGGAGGCGGATGCTACGGGGTGGGTCACCCCGCTTCGCGGGGCCCGTCTCGGGGCCAAGTCTCTCGGTCGCCCCATGGCCCTCGGTCGTCCGCGGCTCGTCCAGCATCGGCTCCCTCCCGGTATGGCCGGCGTCGTCGAGCGCCGGTTCTCGAACGGAAACGACGGTGCCGCCCTCACGGACGACACCGCCTGCACGTCTTTGAGCTTACTCCGCGGCCAGAGCCTGGGCCGGGCTGATCCGGACCGGGCTGATCCGGGCGACGAGGGCCTGGAGCTCCGCCTGCTCGGCGGTGGTGAGGTCGGTGAGCGGGTGGCGCACCGGGCCGGAATCGCGCCCGACCGCCCGCATGCCGGCCTTGATGATCGAGACGGCGTAGCCCTTGCGGCGGTTGCGGATCTCGATGAGGGGCAGGATGAAGTCGCGCAGGCCCTGCGCCACGGCGTCCCGGTCGCGCCGGCGCACGGCGGCGTAGAAGTCGAGAGCGAAGCCCGGCACGAAGTTGAAAACCGCCGAGGAATAGGTGGTCACGCCCATCTCGAGATAGGGCAGGGCGAAGGTCTCGGCGGTGGGCAGGCCGCCGATATAGGTCAGCCGGTCGCCGAGCCGCGAATAGATCCGGGTCATCAGCTCGATGTCGCCGATGCCGTCCTTGTAGCCGACGAGGTTCGGTAAGCGGTCGCAGAGCCGCGCCAGGGCGTCGGGGCCGATCACCGCGTTGTCGCGGTTGTAGACGATCACGCCGAGACCGGTCGCGCGGCACACAGCCTCGATATGGGCCGAGAGGCCGTCCTGCTCGGAGCCGACGAGGTAGGGCGGCAGCAGGAGCAGGCCGTCGGCACCGGCCTTCTCGGCGGCTTGCGCCATCTCGCAGGCGATGGCGGTGCCGTAGCCGGCGCCGGCCAGCACCGGCACGCGGCCGTTGGTCTCGGCCACCGCGACGCCGACCACGCGGGCGACCTCGGCCGGGGTGAGGGAGAAGAACTCGCCGGTGCCGCCCGCCGCGAACAGGCCGGCGACGTCGTAGCCGCACAGCCAGTCGAGGTTGCTGCGGTACTGCGCCTCGTCGATGGCGAAATCGGCGGTGAAGGGAGTCACCGGGAAGGAGAGCAGGCCGGCGCCGAGGCGCTGGGCGACGTCGACGGGCGAGAGCGCGGTGGCCATCGGGGGTGTTTCCTCATCAAAAGGCTCGGGGGCTGTCCCCGCTGGTCCCGAGGTCTAGACCCCTGCATCATGCCCTTCCAGCACCATGTCGGCATGGTTCAATCCAATTCCGGCATCGATGCCGCGAGTTCGGCCAGGACCGGGATCAGCGGGTTGTCGTTGCCGCGGCGCCAGACCAGGAACAGCTCCACCGGCCGGCGGGGCGCCGGGATCAGGGGGCGGAGCGTCACGCCGGCGACCCGGAGCGAGGCCGCCGATTCCGGCACCAAGGCGAGGCCGAGGCCGGAGCGCACCAGCGACAGGATGGTGTGGATCTGCGCCAGGTGCTGGACCGCCCGGGGGGCGAGATCGGATTCGGCGAAGTAGTCGCCGACGAGGTCATGAAAGTAGCGCGCCTCGTCGGGGGCGTAGGCGATCAGCGGCTCGGCCGCGACGGCCTGCGCCGTCACGCCACGGCCCGCCGCCAGGGGGTGATCGTCGGGAAGCGCCGCCACCAGGGTCTCGCGGGCGATGCGCAACGAGCCGTCGGCCGCCGGCGGCAGGGGCGGGCGCATCAGGCCGAGATCGATGCCTTGCGCGCCCAAGGCCTCGGCCTGGGCGGCGCTGACCATCTCCTTCAGGTGGATGTCGGCCTCCGGCAGGCGGAGGCGCGCCGCCCGCACGAGGTCGGGCAGCGTGCGGTAGGCGGCCGCCGCCGTGAAGCCGAGGGTGACGCTGCCGGCCTGGCCCGCCGCCACCCGGCGGGCCGTCGCCGCCGCCTCGTCCGACAGGCGCAGGATCCGGCGCGCCTCGACCAGGAAGCGGCGGCCGGCGGGGGTCAGGCGCACGGCGCGGCTGGTGCGGTTGAGGAGCGCCACGTCGAGGACGCGCTCCAGCACCTGGATCTGCCGGCTCACCGGCGGCTGGGTCAGGTGCAGCCGCTCGGCGGCGCGGCCGAAATGCAGCTCCTCGGCCACCGCTACGAAGCAGCGCAGTTGGCTCAGCTCGAACATTCAGGGTACTCCGCGCCGGCGGGATGAAAACCGGACGCTTGCACGTTTCCAATCCTGGGCTCGGGCGATTCTCCGGCCGTGATCCGCGAGAAAAGGTTGCCGATGTCCTCGCCGCTCCACCTCGTCCGGCACGCCGTCCCGTTCGCCGCCTACCCGTACCGGGGCGAGGGGATGGCGTGCAATCTCTGCGGCGGCACCGAGACCCTGACCGTGGCCGAGACCGACCGGCGGCTGAAGCGGCTGCGCTCCGTCGCCTGCACGGAATGCGGGCTGATCCGCACCGACCCGATGCCGACCGCCGCCGAGCTCGACGCCTATTACGCCTCGGCCTATCGCGCCGCCTACCAGTTCGCCCTCGGCCGGCGCCCGCCGCGCCACCACCTCCACCGTTCGCGGCGCGAGGCGGGGTTCCGGGCCGGTCTCCTCGAGCCGGCCCTGCGGCCCGGCGCCCGGGTGCTCGATTTCGGTTCCGGCTCGGGCGAGTTCCTGGCCGCGGCGCGGGAGCGGGGCTGCACCGTCACGGGCGTCGAGCCCGGACGCGCCTACGCGGCTTTCGCCCGCGCCGAGCACGGCGCCCGGGTGCTCGACCGCCTCGACGACCTGGCGTGCGAGGAGGTCTTCGACGTCGTCACGGTCCACCACGTGCTGGAGCACCTGCGCGATCCCGTCGATACCCTGGCGCGGCTCGCCGGCCGGCTCGCACCCGGGGGCGTGCTCTACGCCGCGGTGCCCAACATGGCGGCGACGGGCAAGCCGCCGCACGAGCGCTTCCACTTCGCGCATGTCCACGGCTTCGTGCGCCAGACCCTCGACCGCGCCGCCCGCCGCGCCGGGCTGGCGCCGCATCCGGATTTCCGGCGCGAGGACACGACGGTGGTGTACCGGCATGCCGGTTCGTCCGATGCGCCGATCCTCGCCGTGCCCGGCCTGGCGCAGGACCTCGCCGCCGCCCTCGCGCCGGTGCGGCCCGGCGCCTATCTCGCCTCGGGCGCCTGGCTGCGCCCGATGGTCCGCCGCAACGCGAAGGCGATCCGGGACACGTTCGCGGGGCGGTGAGACCGCTCCGGGATCGACGGGCCGGGACAGGAGCGTCCCGCTGCCCCCGGGACAGCCCGGCCGCGGGACCATGATCCTCGCCGGCACGGTCCCGACACCCATCCGCCGCGTCGTTGCGGATATGCCACGAGCACTAACATCCACCGCACAATGCAGGATTCCGCCTTCGCAGGCCGACCGGGCATGATAGGAAAACATGAAGCGAAACAACAACTTAGTATCATTCTAAAGAACGGCGTCACCCCGGGCGGCTTGCTCTCCCAGGGCCGGTGAGCCGTTGCCCGAAGGTCCCGCCATGCCTCCCCATCCCCGCGTCTCCCGCCGCCGCGTCGCCGCTCTCGCCGGCGGCGTCTCCCTGATCGGCCTCGCCGTTGCGGCGCAGAGCGCGGCCGGGCAGGAGGCGACGCCGCCCCGGCAGGGGGCGGCGGCCGGCGGCGCGATCCAGCTCGAGACGATCGACGTCGCAGGCAATGGGGCGTCCAGCGGCGCGCCCGCCGGCGCGACGGTGGCGGCGGCCCGCCCGAAGGAGGATCCGCGCGGCCCGATCGACGGCTACGTCGCCAAGCGCACGCTGACCTCGACCAAGACCGACACCCCGCTGATCGAGACGCCGCAATCGATCACCGTGATCGGGCGCGAGCAGCTCGACGCCCTCAAGCCGCAGCAGGTGGCTGAGGCGATCAGCTACTCGGCCGGCGTCTTCGGCAACGTCTTCGGGCCGGATCCGCGGGTCGACTTCTTCCTGATCCGCGGCTTCACGGCGAACGACACCGGCCTGTACCGGGACGGGCTGCAGCTCTTCAACTACGGCTTTGCCGCCTACAAGGTCGACACGTTCGGCCTCGAGCGCATCGACGTGCTGCGCGGGCCGGCCGCGGTGCTGTTCGGCCAGGGCGGGCCCGGCGGCCTCGTCAACCTGATCAGCAAGAAGCCGCCCTTCGAGCCGCTCAACTACGTCGAGGTCGGCGGCGGCTCGTTCGGCCAGAAATACCTCGCCTTCGATTTCGGCGGCCCGGCCGACAAGGAGGGCCATTGGTTCTACCGCCTGACCGGCATCGGCCGGCAGGGCGGCACCCAGGTCGACGGGCTCGACGAGAATCGCGGCTACATCGCCCCGACCTTCACCTACAAGCCGGACGGCGCCACCACCTTCACCCTTCTGTCGAGCTTCCAGTACGACGATACCGGCCGCCTCAACGCGTTCCTGCCGTATTACGGCACGGTGCGGCCGACGGTACTCGGCCTGCGCATCCCGCAGAACTACAACGTCTCCGATCCGTTCAACAATACGTACCGGCGCAGCCAAGCCAGTGTTGGCTACGAGTTCGAGCACGTCTTCGACGACACCTGGACCTTTCGGCAAAATCTGCGCTACGCCTTCAGCGAGTCGCTCGACGACGCATTCCTGGGCGGATTGTTCGGGCTCAACGGGTTCGGCTATGCCGACGCGAACCAGACCCAGATCGCGCGCTACCGCTTCCGCGCCTCGTCCCGGGCGCGGCTGTTCAACGTCGACAACCAGGCGGTGGCCCGGTTCGACGACGGCCTGTTCAAGCACACTTTCCTGATGGGCCTCGATTACAAGAACTTCCAGCTCAACGACAACAACGCCACCGGCGGCTTCGTCGGCCCGACGGTCGCGAACTTCAACATCATCACGCCGAATTACGGCAGCCCGAGCGTCCCGGTCGCGCCGTACCTCGTCAATTACGACGTGTTCCAGCAGCTCGGCGTCTATTTCCAGGACCAGATCAAGCTCACGCCGGAGCTGACCCTGGTCGTGTCCGGCCGCGGCGACTTCACCTCGAACGAGGTGAACAACCGGCTCGCCGATACGGTGACGCGCCAGTCGGCCAATGCCTATACGCAGCGTTACGGGCTGATCTACAACTTCGACTTCGGCCTGGCGCCTTACATCAGCTACGCGACCTTCTTCAACCCGCAGGTCGGCACCAACGCCTTCAGCCAACCGTTCCGGCCGACCACCGGCGACCAGTACGAGGCCGGCGTCAAGTACGAGATCCCGGGCGCCAACGCCTTCCTGACCCTCGCCGCCTTCGACCTGGCGCTGGCCAATACCCTGACGGCCGACCCGACCAACACCCTCAACCAGCTCCAGCTCGGCGAGACCCGCTCGCGCGGCTTCGAGGCCCAGTTGGTGGCCAACATCACCAAGGACTTCAACGTCGTCGCGTCGTTCACGAGCTACAACCTCGAGATCACCAAGGGCGATATCGGCACGATCGGCCGGACGCCGACCAATACCCCTGAGACCCTCGCCTCGGTCTTCGCCGACTACACCATCCCGACCGGCGACTGGGCCGGCTTCGGCTTCGGCGCCGGGGTGCGGTATGTCGGCCGCTCCTTCGCCGACGTGAACAACACCCTGACGGTGCCGGAGCGGGCGCTGTTCGACGCCGTGATCCATTACAGCCGCGACAACTGGCGCTTCGCCATCAATGCCGCGAACCTCGCCGACAAGCGCTTCGTCTCGTCGTGCCAGTCGGTCACCGCCTGCTTCTACGGCGAGCAGCGCCGCATCACCGCGAGCCTGAGCTACAAGTGGTGAGGCGTGAGGCGGGGAGCGTGCTCCCCGCCCGTCACCCGGCGAGCGCCTCCGCCGGGATCATCCCGAGGACGTGGCGCGGAAAGCCGGAGAGGGCGACTGCGCCGCGCTCGTAGACCTGGAACACCCGCAGGCTCCCGTCCCGGAGGGCATCGAGGGGCAGCTGGATCTCGAAGCCGGCATTCAGTGCGTCGGAGTCCCGCAGGTGCACCGCCACGTCCTGCCGGGTGACGCTCTCGGCGATCATGAACCGGCGCCGTCCCCGTGCGCCCCATCGGGCGATCCAGGCGAGCGGCCGGCCGCGCCCCGGGGCGAAGCACCAGCCGGCGACCGTGACGGGAGTGCCGAGGAGGGTCGAGGCCTCCCCGACCGTGACGGCATCGAGGTTCAGGCGGCTACGCACCGGCGGGATCCAGGCCAGGCGCAGGGCCGGCGGCGGCTCGGCCGTGACCAGGCAGGCGCGGGCGGTGGGCGCGACGAAGAGCGTGGTACCGGTCTCGTAGAGATCCGCCCCGCTCTCGTCGCCGATCAGGGCGCTGACCCGGTAAGGGCCGGGCGGGATATCGCGGACTTGCGCCTCGATGCCGATCCACGCCGTCCCGTCCTCGTCGCGCCACTGCGCCCGGGCCCAGGCCGTGCCCTCGTCGCCCGTGAGGACGAGGAAGGACGGCCCGCGCCGCGCGCCCTCCGGCACCTGCACGGCGAGACGGGTGCGGCCGCCCTGGCGCGCCACCGGCACGCCCTCGATGATCGGCAGCCCATGGCTCGCGAGGCGCGCGGGCTCCGCGCTCCGGCGCAACGCGCGCTCCGGCACCGTCAGGCCGGTCCGCCACGGCGTGACGGGGCCCGGCGCGGAAACGTCCGGGGCGGTGAAGCGCGCGACCTCGTGGGCCACCGCGACGTGGTCGGGAAAGACCTGGAGGAGGTCGACCGTATGCAGGCCCGCGGGCAGGTCCGCAATGCGGATCTGCACCGCGAAGCCGGCCTGCTCGGCCCGGCCGGTGCCGAACCGGCCGGCGAGCTCGGGGCGGCGCTCGGGGAGGGCGGTGACGTAGCGCGTGGCGACGCCTGAGCGCAGCCGCAGCCAGGTCTGGGTGGGCCGGCCGGCCTCCGGGCGCCAGATCCAGCCGCGCAGCGAGAGGCTGTCGCAGGCCGCGCAGGCGCCGATCCGGCCGGGCAGCCGCTGCCCGTCGACGACGAGGTCGGCGATCTCCCAGGACAGGCCGGGGTCGCTCGGCGCCAGCACCCGCTCGGGCAGGCCGGCGACCGCCAGCGGCAGGGCGTCGGTGACGGCGCTGGTCTCCTCCGCCCCGTCCCAGACGATCGCCGGGTCGGTCCAGTCCGGATGGTTGAGGCGAAAGCCGAGGTCGAGGGCCGAAAGGGTGAAGGGCGCGGGCGCCTCGTCCGGCGCGGCGTGCGGGGCGGGCCGCGCCGCGATCAGCTCGCGGTAGAGCGCCGCCATGCTGGTGGCGTGCCCGACCATGCCGGGTAAGGTCTTCCTCGCGATCGCGGCGCGCAAGGCGGCGACGAGGGCGGGATCGTGCCTCAGGCGCCGCAGGGCCTGGCGGACGGCGCCGGACTCGCCGGGCGGAACCTTCAGGCCGTCGACGCCGTCGGTGACCCGCTCGCCCGGCGCACCGAGATCGGTGACGATCGGAATCAGGCCGGCCCGCCACGCCTCGGTCAGCGAGATCATGTAGGTCTCGGGCCACAGCGAGAGGTGGAGCGACACGTCGCAGCCGGCGAGCAGGGCCGGCACCTCCTCGCGGGTGTAGCCGCCGCGCAGCGTCAGCCGCTCCCCCGCCTGGGCCTCGAAGGCGGCGACGAGGTAGCTCGCGACGTAGCCGAGCACCTCGAAGACGTAGCCCTCGCCCTGCGTGATGCGCACGAGTTCGAGCAGCGTCCGGGCGCCCTTGTGGTCGACGACGTTGCCGAGCACCGCGACCCGCATCGGGACGCGCGGGCCGGGTGCGCTTGTCGCGGGAGCGACGGGCCCCGGCGGCGACGGCAGGCGGGCCGGTTCCGCATCCACCATCTCGATGACCGCGACCCGGGCGGTCACCTCGGGGTAGAAGGCCCGGACGTAGTCGGCGGTGGCCGGCGTGCTGGTCACGAGGGCGTCGATGCTGCCGAGCATCCGCGCCACGAACCCGTCGCGCCGGGCCTTCGCGCCCGCGGGCAGCCCCTCGGCGGTGGCGAGGCAGCCGTCGCACTGTCCCTCGCCCCGGTTCACCACGTCGCAGAACACGCCGTGCTGGTTCATCAGGGTGTAGCGGTGGCAGATCAGGAAGAAGTCGTGCAGCTGGGCCACCACCGGCACGCCGTGGGCCCGGGCGATCGCCGGCAGGCTCAAGGGCAGGCCGAGCAGGTGGTGGACATGGACGAGGTCGATGCGGCGCTCGACCAGGATGCGCTCGACCAGGGCCTCGATCTCGGAACTCGCGAGCAGCCGTTCCGCCGGCGGGATCGGCAGCGCCTCCGAGGCCTCGCCCTCGTCGAGGCGCATCACCCAGGCATCCTCCTCGAAGGAGGGATAGAGGAACAGGGTCTCGAACCCGTCGATCGCCCCGGCGAGCTGCTCCTGATAGAACTCCACCCCCCCGCCCGGGCGCCGTCCGGCCCGGTTATGCGCGACGAAGAGCAGGCGGGGCTTGGCGGCGACCGGTGGGGCGTCCTCCGCGATGCTGCCGGACGACTCGACGGCCGGCAGGCGCGGAACGGTCCCGCGCTCCCTGACCGCCCGCACGATCACGTCGACCCGGTGGTCGTAGAGGTGCTCGCCGCGGGTGCGCGCCCGGGCCCGCTCGGCCATGGCGATGCGCCCCGCGGGATCGGCCAGCAGGGCGGCGATCGTCGGGACGGCGTCGTCTTCCGCGCAGGCGCGGATCTCGCGCCCGGCCTCGTAGTAGTCGAAGGTCTCAGGGTGCGCGCCGACCACGAGCTGCGCGCCGCCGGCCAGCGCAACCTCGAACAGCCGCGGCGGCGGCGTCGTGCCCGACGGCGTCTCGTCGGCGCCCGCGGTGAAGATCCTGGGCAGGGTCAGCACCACCCGGCTGGCATTGGCGAGCCGGGCGAAATCCTCGTTGCCGCAGCGCCAGTCGACGACCAGATCGTCGCGCACCAGCACCGCTTGCGGCAGGTAGGCATTGGCCGGCAGCGCGATCTTCACCTTCAGGCCGCGGGGAAAGGCCGACAGGATCCGGTTGAGCGTCGCGACACGGTTCGGCCAGGCCGTCCCGACGAACAGGAGGTCGTAGCGGTAGGCCGCGTCGTCCGGCCGGAGGCTAAGGTCCTGGAACAGGGTCGTGGCCGCGAGCGGCAGGTGCCGGGCGCCGGCTCCGTAGCGCGGAAGCGAGCCGCGGTCGTTGGTGAAGACGAGGTCGAAGCACCCCGAGAGCCGGGCATTCGCCGCGCTCAGGTAGGGATCCTCGGTGGTCCAGAGCGCGCTGGTGCCGGCCAGCGCGCAGAGGCGGCGCAGGAGTGCGTGGTGGCGGCTCGCGCCCCCGAGGGCGAGGACGAGGTCGAACCGCCCGCCCCTTGCCAATTCCCCCTGCGCCAGCGCCACCGCGTCGGCATGGGTCGCCCGGACCACCCGCCCGACGGCGGGGTGGCGCCGCAGGGCATCGGCGACCGCGAGGGCGATGTAGGCGTTGCTGGTCCGTGGCTCGGTGTCGAGCAGGAGCACCGAGAGAGGCGCGCAGTGGGGCAAAGCGGTTCCCATGGAACTTCCGGTCACGCGGCCATCACCGCCAGGATGGTCTCGGCCCTATGACGGTAGGTGTGGGCGTCGAGCGCCCGGGCGCGGGCACGCTCGGCCATCGCCTCGAAAACGGCGGGCTCGCGGTGGGAGCGGGCGATGGCGTCGGCGATCTCGTGGACGTCGTCGAACAGCAGGATTTCCCGACCCTCCTCGAAATAGTCCAGGATTTCGAGGCCGGCGGCGAAGCAGAGCTGCGGCACGCCGGCGAGCGCGGCCTCGAAGACCCGCGGCCCCGGCGTCGAGGCCGGCAACTGGCAGCGCCGGTTGGCGATGTCGAGGTCGCGGCCGACCGCGAGGGTGAAGCGCGCCTCGCTCGCCCGGTCGGCCATCGCGGCGGGACTCATGCGGATGTTCTCGGCGAAGGGCAGGGCGGCCGGCCAGCCCGCGCCGCGCACCTCGACCCGGAGCCCCGACAGGCTGCCTTGCGCCCGCTCCAGCAGCGCGACCCGGTTGGGGAAGGCGGCGCCGCAGAAGAACAGGTCGAGGATCCGCCCGGCCATCGGCCGCACCGGCCGGTCATGGGTCCGGCGGCAAGCGGCCAGCGGCAGGTGCGAGACCGACGGGTGCCGGTAATGGGGCACGGCCCAGCGGTCGTTGGTGAAGATGTGATCGGCTAGCGCCTCAGCCTTGGGCGCGTAATCGAACTCGTAGGGGTCGTCGTGGAGCCAGAAGGCGAGGCGGGCCCCCGCCCGCCGGGCGCTCCGCGCCAGCCCCCGCAGGGAGGCGGCATCGACCGCGACGCTGCCCAAAGCCACGACGAGGCTCGGGCGAAAGCCCGCGATGGCCTCCCCGGCGAGGTCGAGCGGGCTCGCCCGCACGGCGCTCGCGCCGAGCACGTCCGCGAAGCCGTCGCGGAGCGCGTCGCGGATCGACGCGTTGTGGTTCACCGCGTCCGGGCTCGTGCTCGCCACGAGGACCTTCGCGGGAGACGAGCCTTTCAGGAGCATGCGGACCGGTGCGGGGAGGGGGCTGACAATCAGGGGGCCGACGAGGGCGAAACGGGGATGGGGGATGCCGAACACGGAAAGCCGCCGAGATCAAGGCGTCGCATGCGGCGGAATCCGTATCGTCCCGGTCGCTCGCCCGGTCGTTCGGGGAAGACGTCGGGGAACCCGCCTCACCCTTGAGCACTCTTCCACGGGTCTGCGGCGGCGCGCCCGCCCATGATCCGCCCCCGACGATCGGCGACAGGTCGCCTCGCGCGTGATAGGATGTGAGGACCATGGTTGCCCGCACGCCTCCGCCGCGCCACCCTTCCGTATCCGGCGCCTCACGAGGCCGAGCCGGCTCAGCCCCGCCCGCCGCCCGCGGCCTTGCCCCGTCCCATGCCCCTTGCTCCCTCGCATGAGCGCCCTGCCGCCGGCCCTGGATTACCGGAGCCTCTTCGAGTCAGCGCCCCATCCCTATCTGGTCCTTGATCCGGAGGGCCACGTCGTAGCGGCGAATCAGGCCTATCGCCGGACCCGTCGCGACGACGAGGAGTGCGGCCCGGACGACCTCGTCGGCCGGCATCTCCGAGAGCTGTGCCCGGGCGAGGACGCCCCGTTGCAGGCCTCGATCGCCCGCGCGGTCGCGACCGGCCGGCCCGACACGGTGGCGGAAGGCGGCGCCTGGAGCGTCACTCACATCCCGGTGCGCGATGCCGCCGGCACGGTCGGCGTGGTGCTGCACCACAGGACCGGCCCGGCGGCCCCGCCGGCTTCCGGGGCCGTCGCCTTGCAGGGCGCCTCGTCGCAGGAAACCTTGGCCCTGCAGGAGGCGCATCAGCGGCAGGAGCAGATCTTTCAGCAGATGCCCGGCTTCGTCGCGGTGCTGCGCGGACCCGCCCACGTCTTCGAATACGTCAACGACGCCTACGTGACGATCGCCGGCGAGCGCGACTTCGTCGGCCACACCGTGCGCGAGGCCTTTCCCGAGCTGGTCGACCAGGGCTTCTACGAGCTTCTCGACACGGTCTACCGCACCGGCCGGCCCTTCGCCGCCCGTGCCATGCCGATCCTCCTCGCCGGCGACGAGGCCGAGCGCGCCATCGACCTCCTGTACCAGCCGCTGCGGGACGGGACGGGGTCGGTCACCGGCATCTTCGTCGGCGGCTACGACGTCACCGAGCAGGTCCGCTCGCAAGCGGCCCTGCGCGACAGCGAGGACCGCTACCGTACCCTGCTCGAGAGCATCGATGTCGGGTTCTGCATCCTCGAGATGAAGTTCGACGGCGCGGGCCGCGCCGTCGATTACCGGATCGCCGAGGCCAACCCGGCCTTCGCCCGCCAGACCGGGGCCGACGTCGCGGGGTTGTGGGTGAGCGAGTTCGCCCCCGATCTCGAGCGGCACTGGTTCGATACCTATGGCCGCGTCGCGCTGACCGGCGAGCCGATCCATTTCGAGAACCAGGCCGACGTATTCGGGCGCTGGTTCGACGTGCGGGCCTTGCGGGTCGGCGACCCGGCGCTGGCCAGGGTCGCGGTGTTCTTCAGCGACATCTCGGACCGCAAGCGCATGGAGGAGGCGCTGCGGGTGCTCAACGCCTCGCTGGAGGAGCAGGTCGCCCAGCGTACCGCCGAGCGCGACCAGATCTGGCAGGCCTCGACCGACCTGTTCTGCGTCGCCACCCTCGACGGGTACTTCGTCAGCCTCAACCCGGCCTGGACCGCGCTCCTCGGCTGGAGCGAGGGCGAGCTCCTGGCCCGCCCGTTCCTCGACTTCGTGCATCCGGATGACGGGCCGGCGACGGTCGCGGCGGCCGCGGACCTGGCGCGGGGCAAGCCGCTGCCGACCTTCGAGAACCGCTACCGGCACCGGGACGGCTCGCATCGCTGGCTGTCCTGGAACGCCGTGCCGCGGGACGGGCGCATCTACGCCACGGTGCGCGACGTCACGGCGCTCAAGGCGCAATCCGCCGCCCTGGCCCAGGCCGAGGAGGCGTTGCGCCAGTCGCAGAAGATGGAGGCGGTGGGCCAGCTGACCGGGGGCGTGGCGCACGACTTCAACAACCTGCTCACCATCATCCGCTCGTCGGTGGATTTCCTGCGCCGGCCCGAGCTGCCGGAGGCGCGCAAGGCGCGCTACCTCGACGCGGTCTCCGACACGGTCGACCGCGCCGCCAAGCTCACCGGCCAGCTCCTCGCCTTCGCCCGCCGCCAGGCCCTGTCGCCGGCGGTGTTCGATGTCGGCGAGAAGGTGCGGGGCGTGGCCGACATGCTCGACACGGTCACGGGCGCCCGGGTGCGGGTGGTGGTGGCGGTGCCGGACGAGCCGTGCTTCGTGCGCGCCGACCTCAGCCAGTTCGAGACGGCACTCATCAACATGGCGGTCAATGCCCGCGACGCCATGGAGGCCGAGGGCACGCTCACCCTGAGCCTGACCGGCAGCGTCCCGATGCCGCCGATCCGGGGCCATGCCGGCTCGCAGAACGCCTTCGCGGCGGTCTCGCTGACCGATACCGGGCCGGGCGTGTCGCCGGACCTGATCGGCCGCATCTTCGAGCCGTTCTTCACCACCAAGGAGGTCGGCAAGGGCACGGGCTTGGGCTTGAGCCAGGTCTTCGGCTTCGCCAAGCAATCGGGCGGCGACGTCGACGTGACGAGCCGGCCGGACGGCGGCGCCACCTTCACCCTCTATCTGCCGGAAGCCCCGGCCATCGCCGATCCCGGCGCCGGGAGCGCCACCGGCGCCTCGGCCTCGCCGATGGGCGCCGGCGAGAGCGTGCTCGTGGTCGAGGACAACATCGAGGTCGGCCGCTTCTGCACCCAGATCCTGCAGGATCTCGGCTACCGCACCACCTGGGCGACCCATGCCGAGGAGGCGCTCGACCGGCTCGGCGCCGACGGGGCCGGGTTCGACGTGGTCTTCTCCGACGTGGTGATGCCCGGCATGGGTGGCCTCGCGCTCGCCCACGAGCTGCGCCGTCGCCTGCCGCGCCTGCCGGTGGTGCTCGCCTCGGGCTATAGCCACGTGCTCGCCCAGGACGACGCCCACGGCTTCGAGCTTCTGCACAAGCCGTACTCGGCCGAGCAGCTCGGGCAGATCCTGCGCCGGGTCACCGGGCCGGGATCGGCGCGCCGGGCGCGGTGACGAGGGGAGCCGCCGATGGAGCCCGACAGCATCGTCCTTTCCGGCAACGGCGTCGTGCCGAACAACCCGGTCCTGCCGGTGCTGCACGATCGCGGCGTCGCCGCGGGAGCCGCCGATCGGGCCGCCGCCCTCGAAACCCTCTTCTCGCGCAACGGCTGGCCGGCACAATGGCGCGACGGCGTGTTCGCGTATCACCACTACCACTCGACCGCCCACGCGGTGCTGGGCGTCGCCGGGGGCCGCGCCCGTCTGATCCTCGGCGGCGAGGGCGGCCGGGAGATCACGGTTGAGGCGACGTGCTGGTGCTGCCGGTCGGCACCGGCCATTGCCGGCTGTCGGCGAGCCCGGACTTCCTGGTCGTCGGCGCCTATCCGCCAGGCCAGAGCTTCGACCTGTGCCGCGCAGCCCCGGACGCCGCCGCGCTCGCCCGGATGGCACGTCTCGGCTTTCCCGACAGCGACCCGGACGGGCCCGGCGGGCCGCTCACCCGGCTGTGGCGCCGATCCTGAGACCGATGCAGCCTCAGGCACCGCGCAGGTTCCATAAGATACCTTATGCGAATCAGAGGGTCTGGGACAGGCATCGCCTCCCGCGCGACCCCTCCCTCCACGGCGCCGCGTCCCGCAGTGATGCCGGCGCTCGCCACCCGGCTGCGGCGAGCGTGCCGAGAACGACCGTGCCGAGGACGAGGCGCCGCGCCCCGTTCCTCGATCTACCCGAGCGCCTGATTGGCGAGGGTGAAGATCCGGGCCGGTCCCGTCGCGGGCGGCTGGCCGCGGGTCATCGTCACCGAGAGGTCGACCTGGGCGAGCCCGCATGCCTGCGCGAAGGCGACGAGCGGCCCGTCGCGTTCCGGCGTATCGAGGCGCAGGAACGCGCCGGCCTGGGCGCGCACATGCGGGCTGGCGAGCGCGACGGCGGAGCCTGCATCGGCGGCGACGACCGGGCCGAGGATGTGGCCGCGGCCGAAGGGCCGGCAGACGGAGTAGCCGGCGATCCGGCCGTGCTCTTCCAGGACGACGATCCGCCCGGCCCGGCGCAGGGCGTCGAGCATCCGGCTGCGGTCGCCGCCCGACGCCTCGCGGTCCAGGGCGGCGATGGCGGGCCAGTCGACCTCCACGACGGGGCGCACCCGCTTGTCGTCGACCGTGGCAGCGGCATCCGCAATGCCCTGGTACTGCGTGTTGGTGCCGGTGACGCGAAAGCCCTCGGATTCGTAGAGCCTCCGGCCCGCCTCCGTGGCGGTGAGCCGGATGGTGCGAGGACCGGCGGCGGAGAAGAGTTCGCGCATCAGCCGCCGGCCCGTGCCCCTGGCCTGCTGCCGGGGCGAGACGATCACCATGCCGATGGTGGCGAGCCCGTCGCCGAAGGGCCACCACATCGCCGAGCCTGTCACCCGGCCCGCCTCGTCGCAGGCGACGAGGCCCTGGCCGACCGCCAGCATCAGGCGCCAGTCCTCCGCCCGATGCGGCCAGCGCACCTCGACCGAGAGACCGTGCAGAGCCGCGAGATCGGCCTCGGTCATCGGCCGGATCCTCGGTGCGGCGTCGGTCTGGGTGATCTCGGCGGGGTTCGTCATCGCGTCGGGTCTCCTGCCGTGGACTGGAAAAACGGGACAGTCATAGGCCACCCCTGTGGAGCGCCTTCAGCTCCCGATACTCGTCGATGCTGCAGGCCGAGCCCTCGTGGTGGAGGCCCGACCGCTTGACGGCCGCCGAAGGGCGCAGCCTCCATCGGGACCGTGCCGGAGGTGGTCCGGGACGCCCCCCGCCGGCCGCGGCTCGATCACGGCGCGACGACCGTCGTCACAGGCCGAGCAGGCCCGGCAGGCCGCGTATGTCCTTGATCTCGTGATAGCCGTAATAGGGGTTGGCCGGCTCGTGGCCGCGGTTGACCCACACCTTGTGGGTGATGCGCAGGTCGTGTGCGGTCATCAGGTCGTAGCGGAAGCTCGACGAGCAGTGCAGGATGTCCTCGGGGCCGCAGCCGAGCTGGTCGAGCATGTACTCGAAGGCCTGCATCCGCGGCTTGTAGGCCTGGGC